>JBJXHE010000110.1:0-31373 GCA_046160785.1 Planctomycetota bacterium | reverse complement strand
ATTGCGCCGTTTGGATCGGGCACACCCGGTTGCACCGGCGAACACCGTATTCTTAGCAATAGTGTGCCGGCATCGGGAAATGCTAATTTTGGTCTCACGTGTACCAACGCGCCCGCGAACTCGATCGGACTTGGTCTGATTACAGATGTGGGCAACATCGGCGGCTTCGATCCGTTTGCGATACAAACAATCCTTTATGTCGATATCGCCGCGTCTTCTGTGGTTGAGACCGCCGATTTCGCGAGCGATGCGTCGGGCGCCGGTTTCGCTGGCGTGCCCGTCCCGGCCAGCCCATCCATCATCGGTAATAGTTATTTTGCGCAAGTGCTTTGGCTGTGGGCGGCGCCGTCGAATTGCGTTCCGTCGCCGCTCGGCATGAGTTCCTCGAACGGAGTCGTGATCACCGTCCAGCCGTAAGCCGCCGCACTGCGGCACAAAATTCACGAATCTGGCAACCTGGCGTTCCTGGTATAATCGCCGCGAAGAAATCCCGTCCACGCGACCCTTTTCCTTAGGAACCCATGAAAGCTACATTTCTTACTCTTGCGTTAATTGTAACTACTGCTGTGAATGTGAATGCACAGCAGCGCGAATCGATCGGCGTGCCCAGTGCAAGCCCTACTGCATCTGCGACGCGCACTGTCGGTAATTGTAAAATCTCCATTGACTACAGCAGCCCGGGCGTCAAGGGGCGTCCGATCTTCGGCGGCATGGTGCCGTTTGGAGAGGTGTGGCGTACTGGTGCAAATCAGCCCGCGACGATCGAATTTAGCGAGGCGGTCAATTTTGGCGGCAAGGAAGTGCCAGCCGGCAAGTATGTGTTCGCTACAATTCCGGGCAAAGACTCATGGACTATGATTATTAATAAAAACACCAAAGATTGGGGTGTGTATGGTTACAAAGAAAGCGAAGATGTCGCGCGCGCAGAAGCGAAACCCGCAGCGACTGAATTCGTCGAGAATCTTGAAATTCGGCTGAGCCCCAAGTCGCGCACGTCGATTGCTCTTGAGCTGCTCTGGGAGAAGACGAAAGTGTCTGTGCCGATCACAGTGGATGTTGATAAGGATATTGATAAGAAAATTGACGAAGCACTTGCAAAATCGCCGGACAATAGTTGGTTTCTGTTCGAGGCTGGAGACTACTACTTGCAGTCGGAACGCAATCTTGAGAAGGCACACGCTCTGCTCCAGAAAGCTGCCGAAGACAAGAAATTTCAATTTCGCGCGATCGTGATCTGGCGGCGCGCACAGGTTGAATGGAAGCTCGGCAAGAAAGATGTTGCAATGAAGTCATTTGATGAAGCACACGATCTCGCGAAGACATTGCCCTTTGCAGGTGTCGCCAAGGAAATCGAAGCGATGAAGGCCGCGTTTCAGAATCAGAAGCGGTAGGCAACGGATGTCGAGTACATCCGGATTCTCGGTGGTGGAACAAAGTACACCACCGAGTTCCTGCCGGCGCTGAGGGCCTGTGTTTATTCCAAGGAGTATGTTTAAAATCATGTGCCATACGATAGAGACGTTAGGGAAGTAGGCTAGACCCACGCTTGACTCATACTTGATTCATGCTTGAACGATCGGCATTGCTTCCGAAAAGCCTTCAGTGCCTGAAGGATTACTCGCGCGCAACGCTAGCGTCCGATCTGATCGCGGGAGTGACTGTGGGCCTAGTCGCTCTTCCGCTCGCAATGGCGTTTGCGATCTCGTCGGGAGTGCCTCCCCAGACCGGGCTCTACTGTGCCATCGTCGCGGGGTTCATCATCTCTGCACTGGGAGGTTCGAAGACGCAGATCGGCGGACCCACAGGGGCGTTTGTCGTTGTCGTCGCTGGAATTGTAGCAAAGTATGGAATCGACGGACTATTCCTCTGTACAATTCTCGCCGGGATCATTCTGATACTGCTGGGAATCACGGGTCTTGGTTCCGCCGTGAAGTACATACCTCGGCCCGTGGTGGTGGGGTTCACCAATGGAATTGCGGTACTCATCGCGAGTACACAGATCAAAGACTTCTTTGGCTTGCAAATCGACAAAGTGCCCGGCGAATTCCTCGGCCGCATGGAGTCGATCGCGATGCACTGGCACACACTGTCGTGGCACTCAACCGCGACGGCGTGCGTCGCGCTCTTGACGATTATTTTTATGACTCGTTTTGTGAAGCGCGTGCCGGGTTCAATTGTAGCTTTATTCGCGGGTACTGGTATCGCGTGGATCTTCACACTGCCACTCGAAACGATTTCAACGCGCTTCGGAGGAATTCCCCAGGGGTTGCCAAGTTTTTCGGTGCCCACACTCAACTGGAGCCATGTACTACAACTCGCTTCGCCCGCTCTCACTGTGGCGATGCTCGGTGCGATTGAGTCGTTGTTGTCGGCAGTCGTTTCCGACCGGATGTCGGGCGACAAGCACAATCCGAACGTTGAACTGTTTGCACAGGGTGTGGCGAATGTGACAGTGCCTTTTTTTGGCGGACTGCCCGCAACGGGGGCGATTGCGCGCACAGCGACGAACATTCGCTCGGGCGCGAAGACACCCGTCGCCGGCATGGTGCATGCGCTGACTCTGCTAGTAGTGCTCGTGTTCGCCGCCCCGCTGGCAGGGCACATTCCACTCTGTATTTTGGCGGCTATACTGCTCGTGGTTTCCTACAACATGGGGGAGTGGCATGAAATCCCCGAGATTCTAAAGCTCAGCAAGGCAGACATCGCGGTGTGGGCGATCTCATTTGGGCTGACGGTGTTTGCGGACCTCACCGTGGCGGTCGAGGCAGGGATGATTCTTGCGGCTCTCATGTACATACGAAAAGTGACCTTCACAACTACAGTTGCCTTCGTAACTCCAGAGTATGTGAAGGCGGGCATGGCACATAGTCTACAGACCAACAGCATTCCGGAAGGAGCCGTGGTCATTCGGATTCACGGTCCGTTCTTGTTCGGTTCGACGGACAAACTCTCAGTGGTCGACGAAGTCTTCGATACACTTCCACCCGTTGTCATCTTGCGGCTCCGCAACATGACCGCCATCGACGCCACGGGTCTGGTCGCGCTTGAGAATCTTGCGGAAAGGCTTCGAAAATCTGGCAGACACTTGGTGACATGCGGCATGCGCGATCAGCCTGCTCAACTCATGTCTCAAGCACACTTCCACCGACTGATCGGCAGCGAAAACATTGTGGGTTCGCTCGAAGCCGCAATTGCACGAGCACGTGTGCTGCTTGCAGTGTCAGAGAATATTGCGTGAATCAGACTATTGTTAAAACGGCGTACAAGAGTCAACAGTCAACAGTCTCTACCACGGCAAATACCCTGCTAACTGTGTCGCCCATTCTGGCGACGCCTTCGCGTCTGCCAGTATCAGGTCTGCTTTGCTGCGCATCAGTGCTCCGTGAAATCCGGGTATCGGGTTGGCTTCTAGGTACTTTGAAGCCAGGTACAGACCCAGACCTGATACACGATTGAATCCTGCGCCCAGATCGGCCTCGACAAACACCGTGGGGTCGGTCGGATCGACAACCCGCTTGATGCCCACACCTTTGCCTTCCTCTCCATTGGTCCATCCCTTTGTGCAGTACCACTCGCACGTCTCAAGCGCGGCAAGGACCATCTTGGGGCGGTCTAATTCGACGCCCACTTTGAGGAGTATCGGTACGAACCGAAGGTCTTCGTACGAGACGGCGCCCCAGTGTCCAGCAATCCACACATTGAAGGTCGCCCACCGTACTTGAGGAGTGCCCCACGGTTTCGCCCACGGCTTCGTGTGTGCAAGTTCGAGATAGTTTTCAACGGCTTGGATGGCGACAGACATGTCGTAGTTTGGGTTGAGCCTGTACGCGCGATACGCAATCTCAAGCCACGCTAAGTAGGCGCGCGGTGTACTCACGAACCCTGTTCCAAGAGGCGGGGGGTCGAGTGTGCGAATCGTAGCTTTTGCAAGTTCACCATAGTGAAGAGTTTCAGCCCACGCCCACGGCGACCCTGTTGCTTCCGCATACTCTGCTACACGCCGGAGCGATGCGTGCTGCACACTGGGGCCGAACCAGTCGTGAGTGTCTGCGATGGGCGCGTGGAGCCCTTCGTTAGCAAGCGTCGGAACGCGTCCAAGATGGTTGCTGCCCCAGACTGCGGGCCGGCCTGAGTTGAACCAAAACGCGTTTGAACTTCCGTCGAAACCATCATAGTGCACCGGGCGCGCAGCTTGCCTGTACACCGTTGGAGCCATGTAGATCAGATCGTTAATATCTCCTGTAGAGTCGAAGGCGCCGCGATGCACCCAGTACCAGTCTGCATGAAAGCCAGTCTGACTGCCGAATTTCTCGTCCTTGCCCTGTACAGCCCATGGGTCGCCGCTCGCATTGAACGGAAACGAGCCTGTCTCAAGTAGCGCCATGTCTGTTGGCGTTTTCTTTGGAAAGTCGGGTGAAATCTGCGACAGCCACATCGAGCCCGGGTTGTCAGGGAAGAGAGGGGCGAGGTCTGCGAACGTTGCGTCCGACATCGTATCTGTCGTCAGAAGGAACGGCCAAACGAACCCTGCGCCATCCGCAATCGGGCGCCAGGTTGGATTGGGGAGCTGCATCCAGTAGCGCTGATTTGTAGTAACCGGCTTAAACGTCGAGATCGCCGGAAAGAGTGGTTTGATGTTAGCGCCGCTCACTGCGATCTCTATGTTGGGCAGTATCTGGGAAGGGATCGGCAGACCCGGCTGAGGTTGATTGTAAACAATCAGCGGAGAGTTAAAGACACCGACTTCAAGTAGTGCAACACCGTATGGTTGCCACATGCGGCGATAGATGACGAGCGTGAGTTGCGGTGTGAGCTGAAACTTCGACACATGGTTGCGCGCGCGGCTCGGTGATGGACCGGGCGTTGGCACAAACGGCGGCGCGTCGATCGGAGAGCCATTCACGAACCATTGAAATTGGGCGGCGAGCAGACTGTCGGCCGAGCTTGTGTCCACTGCGCGCGCTGGCAACGCCGTGATCCACGGCATAAACAGAAGCAGAGTCAGAATGATTCGCATAGTCAGAAAACAATTAGTTCAAAAAGTGAAAACCCACTTTAACCAGCCAAGCCTAAACAGTTTCGAACCAAATCTGACTAACGAATGCCGTAGAAACCCTCATTCTGGGGGCGCAACGTTAACACTTCAGGTGCTTTCGTTTCTTCCCGAGTGAACCGCGTTGCTCGATCTTTTTGATATAATCAGGAGCGTACGGAACTTTGCAGTCAGTATTACCCATGTCGACCGACACTTCGCCAATCTTCTCCGCAACCTGGAGCGCAAGACTGGAAAGAGGTTTCACAGAGCTGCCTACTGCAATTACGAAACTGTTCATAACATAACGCACGCGGCCCGGAGCTTGGTGAATTGTCTTTTGCACACGCAGTAACAGTTGCTTTAACCCATCCAGATCGAGCTCACTGTCTGGCTTGCTCGCAACTAGACCTCCGAGCGTGGCCCAACCAGCCGCGGCTGTGGCAGCGTTCTTCGATTCAATCCACTCTATTGCCAATTCATGTCCAAACGGACTGCCCGCGGCTACCCACGGAACTGTATACTCCGCGATCCAAGGAGACTTTGCTTTCTCAAGCCAATTGATAATATCCTTTTTTGTCATCTTCGCGTCGTCGGCCATCAAACCCGCCAGATACATAGCGTCGGTAATCCCCGTATCATATAGATCCAGCGCAAGCTGATAGTTGGTCTTGGTTCGCTTCAAGATCTTCTTCATGTCCTCTATCTTGACGCCATAGATGGGTTCGACAGCTCCATGCCGAAGCATCGTCGCTTTGTAGCCTGGTGAGCCGAGCTTCTTGAGCTCGTCTAGGATTTCTTTTGCGTTCATGGGGTTTACCGTTTCAGGTCAGTGTAATTATAGCGGAAGTGACCGTACGGGTTCAGGGTTTTTCTTGAGGATGTGTCGTAGACAGCGGCTGCGATAGGAGAATTCGACCCAAATACTACCCCTTCACAACCTGTACTTTCGAGAGTGTAAACCGCTCTGGTCCCCAGCCTTTTTCGAACGTGCCGCGAAATTCAAAGGTCTCGGGGAAGAGCCAGCCGTCGGCAACTTTCTTCCATGTCGCACGGAAGAGATCTAGTCCGCTTTTGTAAGATTTGGCGACCCAGTGTCCCGCGATCTGCTCGTACTCGATCGTCCAGCCTGATGTCTTGGACGACCTTATTAGTCTTGAAAAACGGCCGTTTTCAATTTCGAAGCGTTCGTACGGTCCGGATGTCGACGTGAAGACTCCATTTTTGCGCGCGATCGTTGCGCCCGCGAACGCTTCATCGAACGGTGCGCGACCGGAGAGGTCGACGGGAAACCACATGAGGAAGCGATCTCCGACCAAATCCGCCAGAGCGCGTTCGGTCGGCCCGCCAAGAGACGGCGATTTAACAATAAAATTTCGCGACGTCCACATCCCGCGTTTGAATCCTTCAAGTGTGAATGAACCCGACAGTTTGCGCTGGCCGCGCCAAATCACGTCATCTGCGGGAATTTCTGCTGTAAATTCACCTGTGATGCTGACCTCTTCGTCAGGATAGCGATAAGTAGCGTTCCAGATAGCCTTCAACGCATTGGCGTCGGGTCCGGCCGGGGGCGCGCCCTTTGGAACATTAACAATCGGCTTGGCCTTTGGCGTTTCCATTTCGGGTTCATCAGCGCTTCCATACAACTCACACCAATCTAGGATCTCGATTTTTGATATATCAAAATCCGAGTCGGCGCCGCGTGTGGAGCCGGGAATGTAGTCGATGATCCAGTTCTTCGTTTCTTTCCTATTCAGGCGAATAGTATAAAGAGCTTGTGTTTCCTTCGGAATTCGGAAAACAACATGGCAGACTACATCTACGGGCCGCTCTCCTTTGTTCTCAATCTTGATTTGGCTGCGATTGACTTGCCGTCCAAGTTTTTCACTCTTCACACTCACACTAATCTTTGACAGTATTTTCACCTGCTGTTGACTTGTGTACTTGCCGGTGAAGCACTGTACTTTGCGGACGCCAACGGACGCATTATTAGCAATCGCGGGTGGCAGCGGCACAAGTAGTTCGTAGTCCATCGTAGCTCCCGGCAACACGGGGCGTCCGATGCGTTTGCCGACGGGCGCAGGCACACGTTCTACTGTGGTCTCGTGACTCTTGCCTTCCGCGGTATGTTCAAAACTGAACGTCAACGGTTCTACTGCAAGGTTTCCTAGATTCTGAACGAAAACGGTGACGATCGACCATTCCGAACCGCCGCCGACCCCAACTGTAGCTTTCGAACTGCGCCCGCACGACCATACCGCGCCCACTCGCCGTGTCACGAATTCAGGACTCGCGGCACTTTGAGTTCGCGCAACCGGCGGGCGCGTGAGTGAAAAAACGGAGAGAACGCTAATGATAACGAGGGAGCGCATGAGCATGGTTGGGATCGTAGCAAGTTTTTCGCCGAACCGGCGCCGTTGATCCGCCTCGGACGCGCGCGTTCAAACTATCGGGCAACGCAGAGTGGAAAACATCCGCTCAAGTGGCGATAGATGCACTCATGTGCGGACAAAATCGACACCCCGAAAAAGGACTCTGGGGCTGGCGCTACCGTCCTCAAGCTGGAGATAACGACATTTCGGTAACGGGATGGTGTGTGCTTGCACTGGGTGCAGCGGATTCGGCAGGCCTTGCCACGTCGCGGCCGTCCTTGCATGGCGCATTGACTTACTGTGAAGAGGTTATAAATAGAGAGTCTGGGCTCGTAGGTTATTTCAAACGTCCGCCTGAAATATTTGGAATTCATAGGAATATTCAAAAAAATGATGATTATACAAAGCACCCTGCCGCTCTTGCCGCCATGGGAATGTGTGTCCGTAGTATCGTTAAACCGAAGGTTCATGACACAGTCTTCGAAAAGGGTGCTAAACTGATTTTGAACGATCTTCCCGAATGGAACAAAGTCAAGAAATCGATTGACTACAATTATTGGTTTTGGGCGACGCTCGCGCTCACCGATTTCGACGGCCCCGAGAGTGGACGCGTTGTCCATGGCAACTATTGGAAGAGTTGGGTTCTGCCGCTCAAAAAGGCTCTTCTCGACAACCAAGTGTATCGCTCCAATCTCTGCGCCGAAGGTTCTTGGGACGGCGACGACAAGTGGGGGATCGACGGCGGCGGGCGCGTCTATGCGACCGCAATCAATACGCTAACACTGGAAATTTATTATCAATATCCGGATGTGATCAAGTGAGCAACTCGATCAGAGCATCCGCGGCACCTGCGATGAGTGGTGTTGAAGGATCGGACTCGGAAGCGACAGATCAATCACATAACTAAACCGAGCTTCGAAGCTGAATAACTCGCCCTCGATCGCAAACCGCCAGCAGTAGATACCGTGCAATGCATACACTTCATTCTTGACAGGCTGTACCGCAAACGTTTTCTCATGCAGAGCCAGACTTACGTCATCGCGTGTGAAGAGCTTCTCGAAATACTCGCGGATCTCGTTTGGCTTGGTGAGTAGCCGGTTCGAAAACGTCGGCAACAGTACTGCCCGCACATTGTAGAACGATAGCAGGCTTTGCAGGTCGCCCTTGTTGACCGCCTGCATCCAGGCTTTCAGGAAGTCTTCAGGTTTTTTATACATTAGCGCTTTTCAGGTGGTATGGATCGAATCGGGGTTGAGAATAACAGATGAGCAGCCGGGTCGACAGGTCTGTGTTTGACGCTCGTGCTCGCCGGATCTTTACCAAGAAAGTTGCCGCCTTTCCAGTTCCTTGACGGCCGGATGGGCCGCGGAACAAAGCCGCCCCCGCAATTCGGACAGACATTGCCGAGCACGTTTTCAACGCACGCGGCGCAGAACGTACACTCGTAACTACAAATGCGCGCGTCGGGAGAGTGGGGCGGCAGCGCGCGGTTACAGTGCTCGCATGTGGGGTGGAGGTGGAGCATTGGGGGATTATTAACTTTCGATTGGATCTATCAATTCTAAGAGGATTCGACGCTTGTATGAATACTCAATCTTGATGGCGATAGTGGTCATAGGCCAAGTAGCTCCCAGCGATTAAGGTACATGCCGGTCGCTGCGCGCGATTTCATCACATGCCCCTTTCACCGTCCAAAAGAATTTGCCTGCCACGCCGCCACGGGGGCCCGGGTCTTAAGCACACTTCCCCCAATTTTCACTATGACACAATCCACTCGCACACAGTCACTCTGGCTCGCGCCGCTCGCGGCCCTGCTTCTCACTTCCTCCACCGCTCCCGCCCAAATCCCGACGGGCGGCTTTCAAGTTGGCGACGTTTACGTCTGGAGTGCATCTCTCCACGCGAGTGCGGTCCAGGGTTCCTTTCAGGGTCTAGTGCGTGTTGACGGAATCACCGGCGCCACATCGCTTGTGAAAGAGGTCAACTCCATTTACGGTAGTATTAACTATGATCCCTACCGCGACCGCCTCTCGATGGCGATGTCGCTCACTTCGGGAACGAACGGATTCTATCTGTGTGATGCGGCGGGAAATCTGAACGAGATACCGCTTCCTTTTCTTCCGAATGCTAACTTTTCGGGGCCTGATGGCAAAATCTACCTGGTCCACTTCAACGGATCGAAGTCTACTCTCCATTACTTAGATTCCAATAATGTACTCCACGATGTACTCAACGCAGCAGGAACTGGAAAGTACATCATAGAAGCTACCAATAGCTTTCGGCGTTACTACTATGACGCGGGAACGAACAGTATCTTGGTTTTCTACGCCGGGGTCAACGCCCCGTGCGGCGGGTCAGGGAGCCGGCCGTGGGTTAATCGGATTTCGCTTACGCCGGATGGCAGCCAAGTCGTCGGTGTTGAAGCTGCGACACCACTCTGTGTGACTGCCGCGTCGACCGCTATGGGGGTCATGCGAGGGCCTGGAGATAAAATCATGGTCTCGATGAATGTGACGACACAAGGTATCCAAGTACACCACATATTGCTCGATCCCGTAACACTCACCTTTACCAACTACGCCTCGGCATACAATCTCGGCAGTTGCACAGGAGTCTATTCCCACGTCCGGCAGTGTGCGCTCATGCTCGACACGTTCTATGACAACATTCGGATGTTCTACCAAGGCCAAGTGGATGAGACTTCGACGTCGGGAATTGAATTTACACCAAAGACTTCAGATCCTCAGATCTCAAGTACTGGCGGCAGTTCCGAGATTGTGTATATGACAATCGTCGACTACGGCAACTACGGGCACATGGACTACGGCGCCGGTACATCGGGCTGCAACGGCGCTCAGAGACTCGAAGGCGCAGGCACACCCAAAGCAGGAACGACAAGTTATCGATTAGTAGGATCAAACGTTCCGCCGAACAGTCTGGGTCTGTGCTTGGTTACGGATGTGCCCGATTTTGTGGGCAATGATCAACTCGGAATTGGCGTGACCTTGCATCTAGACCTCGCCCTTTCGACCGAGATCAACATCCTCGACATCAATAGTGATTCCGTGGGAAACGCGGCGACTCCGCCGATTACCATTCCCGCGTCGCTTGTGGGTCTCGATTTCTACGCGCAGGCGATCTGGTACTGGACCTCGTGTTCTCTGCCGCCGCTGAACCTGAGCTCAACGAACGGACTCAAGATTACAATTCAGTAACCTTCATCCAACGGAACCACTGTCTGATTGCCAGTAGGTTCCAGGCCGGTATGTACCAAAGTGCCAATAATTGCCTTCTGGATCCTTGGCACTGTAGCCGCGCGAGCCGAACTCTGCGTTGTAGAGTTCGGCTGTAATCGTGGCACCCGCAGCCTTCGCGCGCGCATAGTGTTCGTCGGGGTCATCGATCTGTATACATAGAGCCTGGTTGACGACGCCGTTCAGACTGCGCGGGCTGACCCGCGCCACCTCTGGTCGGATGGAACTGACCATGATGACACCCGGGCCGAGGCTCAATTCAGAGTGTCGAATTGTTCCGTTGGGTCCGGGTACTACTAATCGTTTTTCGAAGCCAAACGCGCGGCACAGCCATTCGATCGCTGCGGGTGCATCGTCGTAGGAGAGTGATGGGTAGATGTTCGATGGAGTGGGGCTGGGCATGCGGAGTCCGTCTTTAATTAGATATTTAATAAAATAACAATTACGCGTTCTGCGGACCTAACAGTTTTCTGGTGACGCGGAGCGGCGGGCTGCGTGCGCTTGCGACGGGTCGCCTGCCTTCGCGCTGGACCGTCCCGCGCCACGGTTGTTTGAGCGCGGCGAATTCCACGGGGCTTGATCCCGACGGTTTCCCGATACCCGGCGTCATTTCAGTCGCGTCCGGGGTCGGATGCGTCAATTGAATGATGTGAATTCATGGGTTGTTTCGGTGAAAAAATTGTTGCGAACGGAAGATTATCAAAAAGTTGCCGATTCCATTCGACCGATTAACAAATTCCGCGAGGCCGAGCAGGAAACATTTTCGCGGCCGCAATACCCTATTGCCGACTGAATTGGTCGGGGTTAGAATTCCGACCAACCAAGTCGACTTTCAATGACGCTAACAAAACGCTGCGAATACGCGCTCCGCGCTTTAATTGATATCGAACTCGCCCAGCGCGCGGGGCGGCCCGTCCTGTCCGCGACCGAGCTCGGCGCGCATCAGCGGATCCCGACGGCGTTTCTCGAACAGATATTATTACAATTACGCGAAGCGGGGTTTATTGAAAGCCGGCGCGGCAAGAGCGGTGGCTACACGTTTGCTAAGGATCCGACGAATATAACAATTGGCGATGTGGTGCGAGTGATCGACGGCCCGCTCGCCCCGATTCGTTGTGTTAGTAAAACGGCCTATGAGCCGTGCTCGTGCCCGAGCGAAGAGCACTGTGGTCTGCACATGGTGATGCAAGACGTGCGCAACGCCATCTCTGAAATTCTCGACCGGCACACTGTTGCCGACGTCGCCGAGCGCGCAATCAAGAGCCACAAGAAAGCGCGTGTCACGCTGCCGTTTAGTACATAATTTATTATTAAATATTAAATCAATCATGAATAACAATAAAAGGAATGTATTTATACGGATGATCGTAATCCTCGTTGCGGCGTCCATCGCTGCGGCGTGTTCCGGGCGCGCGGCCGGCGAGAATGGTACAAAAACGCTGCGCGTCGGACATTTTCCGAATGTTACACATGCACACGGGCTCGTGGCGCACGCGCTCACGCGCGAGGGAAAAGGCTGGTTCGAGGAGCGGCTTCCGGAAGGCACCCGCGTGGAATGGTATACTTATAATGCGGGACCGAGCGCAATGGAAGCTCTTCTCTCGGGTTCAATTGATATTACCTATGTCGGGCCAAATCCGGCGATCAATGCATTTATCAAATCGGAAGGACGCGACCTGCGCGTGATCGCGGGCGCGACATACGGCGGCTCGGCGCTCGTCGTGCAGGGAGACAGTAAAATTAGTAAACCTGAAGACTTCCGGGGAAAGATCATCGCGTCGCCGCAGCTCGGAAACACACAGGACGTCGCGCTGCGCGCATGGCTAACAAAGCAAGGCTACAAAATCACGCAGACCGGTGGCGATGTAACAGTTATTCCAACGCAGAACCCCGACCAGCTCGCGTTGTTTCAAACTAAAGATCTTGACGGCGTGTGGACCGTCGAGCCGTGGGTGTCGCGAATTGAGCTTGAAGCGAAGGGTAAAATTTATCTTAGCGAAAAAGACGCCGTCACAACCGTGCTTGTCGCAAGCGATCGTATTATTAAAAAACAGCCGGATCTCGTTCGGCAATTTACAAAAGCGCACGCCGAATTAACCGATTGGATGATTGCTAACGAAGCGCGCGCGAAGGAATTATTAAATAAAGAAATTCACGCCGAAACGTCGCGGCCGATCTCGCGGGAATTGTTAGATCGCTGCTGGCAGCGCATGTCGTTTCGGGCGACGATCACGCCAGGGGATTTTCAAGATTTCTTTGAATCCGCGCGCGCGGCCGGATTTATCAATTCAAAACAAAGTTTGAAAGGCCTCGTGCCGTTGCCGCAATGAACGGGGGTGATCGAACGCCGTCGCGGCGTGTGGCGCTCGCGGTCGAGTCGGTTACAAAAACCTTTGCGACGACACAGCAGCGTGTCGCCGCGCTCGACAATGTTAGTCTTGAAGTGAACGCCGGCGAATTTGTATGTTTGCTCGGGCCGAGCGGATGCGGAAAGTCGACATTATTAAATATACTCGCCGGCCTCGAATTGCCCGATTCGGGACGCGTGCTCGTCGATGGAAATGTAGTGAACCAGCCGGGGCGCGACCGAATGGTTATGTTTCAAGAGTCGGCGCTCTTTCCGTGGCTCGACGTCGTCGGAAATGTTATGTTCGGTTTAAGTTTAGTTCCTTCTCTTACGCCCGCCGAACGGCGCCGCATCGCGGAGGAACATTTGGAATTAGTAGGATTATCGAAATTCAAGAAGTCTAACGTTCATGAATTGTCGGGAGGAATGAAGCAGCGCGTTGCTCTCGCGCGGTCGCTCGCGCCGAGCCCGAAGATACTACTAATGGACGAGCCGTTCGCCGCGCTCGACGCGATGACGCGCGAGCATCTTTACAGCGACCTCCAGCGTATTTGTAAAGAACGCAATCATACAACTGTTTTTGTAACACATAACGTCCGCGAAGCCGTGTGCCTCGGCGACCGCGTAGTTGTGCTCGAAGCACACCCCGGCAGAATTAAAGGTGAGTTTCGCATTCATTTGCCGCGCCCGCGCGACATGAATAGCCCTGGTCTCGCGGCGCGCGCGCACGAAATTGTAGAATGTATGAAACGCGATGCGCCGGTCGCGGGAGCGTCTTTGTAATGAAGCGCCTTTTGATACAAATTGCGTTTTTCGGAGCGCTGCTCGGAATTTGGCAATTATTAGTAAGCCTCGAAATCTGGTCGCCCGTTTTATTGCCGTCGCCGTCGCGCGTCGCAACCTATCTGATCGACGCGGCCGCGGACGGCACACTGCTCACGTCAACGTTAGTAACGGCGCGAAGACTACTGATCGGTTACGCGATCGGCGTGTTGATCGGGCTGCCGCTCGGATTCTTAACAGCACGTTTTCGCTGGCTTTCGGATACGGTCGGCGTCACCGCGCTCGGAATACAAACATTACCGAGCGTGTGCTGGATTCCGCTCGCGATGCTGTGGTTCGGGCAGACGGAGAACGCGATGCTTTTTGTAGTGATTATGGGCACGTTTGGTTCGATTTTGTTAACTACAGATCACGGCGTTCGTTCACTGCCGCCGATTTACGTTCGCGCTGCGCGCACGATGGGATCGCGCGGATTTCATACCTTGTTATTTGTACGATTCCCGGCGTCGCTTCCATTTGTTATAACCGGAATGAAACAGGGCTGGGCGTTCGCGTGGCGATCGCTCATGGCGGCGGAAGTGTATGTAACAATTTTAACGGGCTTCGGCCTCGGGCATTTGTTACATTACGGCCGCGAACTCCAAGCGATGGACCAAGTGCTCGGCGTTATGTTTGTGATTGTTCTTGTTGGCCTTCTCGCCGATCGCGCGATCTTCGCGCCCGTCGAGCGATTCTTACATATCCGCTGGGGAACGGCGCGGGGCTAGAATGCTATCATAATATATTTTGTAATAACTAAAAATTCTTCGCCCATAACGCTTCGACGGGGAGCGCGTGAATGTTGCGATCGAAAGGTATCATTTCGCGGCCGGTGTATAAAATAATTCCACGGACAAACCGCTTTCCGATTTCTGTAGCAAGTTTTTTGAGAGGAGCGTCGGCTGCGCCGGGCGTTGCGCTCGCCTTTACTTCAATTCCTACAATTCGGCCCTTCCGGTCTTCGAGTATAAAATCAACCTCGTCGCCGGCGTGAGATCTGTAATGATAAAGATTCGCGCGGGTCTCGCTCCAGCCGAGCTGCTTTTCGAGTTCGCCAAAGACAAAATTTTCGAGAAGCTGGCCGCGCCGCGTCGCGGGCTCGTTCCAGGCTTTTATATTAATTCCTTGCAGGTGAGCCGCGAGCCCGCTGTCGAAGAAAAAGATTTTGGGACTTCTAACAATTCGTTTTCCGAGATTCGAGCTCCACGCCGGAACGCGTTGTACTAAGAATACGGCTTCGAGCAGCGCGAAGTATCGTTTAAGTGTTGTCTGCGGAACGGCCAGAGATCTCGCAAGTTCTGTAAAATTTAATAATCCGGCTGTGCGCGCCGCGCATAACCGGAGCAGATTCGGCAGAGAATGCAGGCCGTCAATGCTGGCGAGATCGCGAATATCCCGCTGGAGAATTGTAGAAATATAAGAATCAAACCATTGCGCGCGCCGGTCGGTGGTCTTGCGTGCGACCGACTCGGGATATCCGCCGGTGGTCAAGGGTTCTTCGATGGGTTTTACGCCAGATGTTAATTTTGGGATTGGATCATTTGTAAAAAGCCAATCTACAAATCCTTCGCGATACCCGGCGAGCTCGCCCTGCGAGAGCGTGCGAAGCGAAATGAGTTCCACTCTGCCGACGAGTGCCTGCGAGAGTTCAGGTATTACTAATGCGTTTGCTGATCCTGTGAGTAGAAACCGTCCCGCGCGGCGATTCTTATCAATTGCCGCTTTGATCGCAGGAAAGATCGAAGGACATAATTGCACTTCGTCGATTATAACATTACCGTCGAGTCCGCTTAAGAAGCCTTGCGCGTCGGCGTTCGCCGCCGACAGTGTGCCCGCGTCGTCAAATGTAATATAG
Source organism: Planctomycetota bacterium (assembly GCA_046160785.1). Taxonomy (GTDB): domain Bacteria; phylum Planctomycetota; class UBA1135; order UBA1135; family JACQFD01; genus JACQFD01. The sequence goes on along the minus strand of JBJXHE010000110.1, from coordinate 15,691 downwards.
CGAGCCTCATGTTTGCTTTGCGCAAGATTTGTAACGAGAGTGCTCTTACCACATTGCCGCGCGCCTTGGACGAAGACGGAAGGGCTGTCGGATAATGCTAATAATACTCGTTCTGTAAGGTTTCGATGGAGCATGGCCGCACGAAGTATCGGCCGTTGGTGGCTGAAAATCAACCACGAGATGGCTGAAAATCAACCACGCAGTGGCTGAAAATCAACGTTTAAGCGCCTAGCGAGGACGCTATCACCGCGTTGAATAGGCTACGAACGGGGGAGCGCTGGTTTTATTAAATTCGTTACCTCCAGTATGAGTTGACTAGAGTTTAATTCTGGACGTATGGTTACTAAATATGCTCCTTACACCTCTGCTTTCACTCCTTCTGATTCAAAATCTCGTTCCCACATACACGGATATTGCGTACGGAGCAAAACCCGCGGAAAAATTGGATGTATATATTTCGCCGTCGGCCGTACCGACGCCGGCCGTCATCGAATTTCACCCGGGAGGGTGGTCGAGCGGCGGCAAAAGTCAATTTTCGGTCTACGGCCGCGCGATCGAAAAAATATATAATAAAGGGATCACAATTATATCTATTGATTATCCGCTCGCGCCGGCGGAATTGTATCCTGCGCAGAATTTGAGTTGTCTGCGCGCGGTACAATTTGTGCGTGCGAATGCAAGTCTATGGAATATTGATAAAAATAACATTGGAGGCATCGGTGCGTCCGCGGGAGCACAATTAGCGATGTGGGTCTCGATGGCGCCGGATGCTGCAAATCCGTCGAGCGCTGATCCTGTGCTCCACGAGTCCAGTCGTTTGCGCGCGGTCGTTTCCGTGAGCGGGCCAAGCGATTTTACAACTGGCTTTTATAAACATAACCCGGCCGTTTCCGCTCACGGCAGTCCGGTGTGGGCGTATTTTGGCGTTTCGAATCAGCAACAGTGGGACGCAATTCCACAATCTACAAAACAGGCGGCGTCCGCGCGCTGGCTCGCGTCGGGCGCGGAAATACTACAGAACAAGAATGTATCAGTTCTTTGTGTTCACGAAGGAGATCCCAACGTCGTTGCTGCCTCCGAACTGCCTCTCCCCGTCACGAATGTTCATGATCTGGTTCAGGGGATGATTTTTACAGAAACACTTCAATCCATTGGAAATCCAGATGCATCACTCTGGGTCGGCGCGTCGATCGAGGACCCGCTCGGCAGTTATTATCCCGGAGTTATTATCGCCGATTGGTTTCGCGTGCGATTTAATACAAACCGAATTTCTAATTTTGGCTTCGGAACGCCCGGATGTTTTGGCTACGAATATTTATTATCAAATGAGGCGGCGTCGCTCGGAAACATTAATTTTAGGATTCAAGGATATCTCGGACTCGCGAACTCGCTCGGCGCGTTAATTATTAGCACGGCAAAATATGATACTATTTTAGATCCGTTCGCCATCGGGCTCCGACTATCGCTTGACTTCAATTCGCCAGAGTTGATCGCAATGGATGTCAACCTCGACAACGCCGGAAATTTTACACTTAACGTTGCTGTTCCTCCGAATCCCGTGCTCTCGGGGCAGACTTTTTATGCACAAGCGATCACAAGCTGGAACGGGCCCGGCGCGCCGGTTGGATGCAATCCGTCATTATTTAAATTAAGTTCGACGAATTTGTTAAGAATCCAGATCCCGTAGTTCGGCGCGCGCGAAAAACGTTTCAATTACTTCTTACGTTTCAGCTCAAATGTAGCTTTGCCCTGTTCTTTCCCGTCTTTAAAGTTCGTCCAGCGTTGAATGACGTGGTTTTTATCAATAAATTCCAATTCGACGCCGCCCATGAACCCGTGTTCGCCGCCGGTATAATTAGCGATACTCTCAAGTTCGAATACAATTCTGCGAGGTGAAACAAAAGTAGCAACCATCCGCGGCTGGTTGCCGGCGCCGCAATAGTGTGTTGTTACAATTTGGTCGCCGTCGAGATGATAAACATTGGTCATTTCGTGCTCGGTGCCGGCGCCCATGATTTCGCGCACCATGCTGCCGCCGGACGTTACCGCGAATGCAGCCGTCGTCGGCGAATTGTTATGTTCGGCGATGCTGCCCTCCCACGAACCCGCGAGCGCTTTGATCGCATTCATCGCTTCGGCCGTCTTCGGCGACGGCGCGTTCGCCATCACCGCGCGGCCGGGCCCCATCGGTGATTTACAACTAATAATACAAATAACGAGAACGGCGCTTGAGAGGATGAGTTTCATAGTTTTGGTAATGTTATAGTTAACAGCTAACAAAAACAACGGCGGCTGCGCGAACGAATTTCATGACGCCGACTATAACGCTGGGCGCCTCCAAGCGACACGCTACAACTCCGGCAAAATCAACACATCACTAACAAAACCCGTGCAGTGCCGCCGGGCGCAAAGGAATCGTTGAGCCGGTTGCCCGAATGATTGTGATACGCTGGCCTCATGCTCGAAAACCGTGGAGTCGTCGCGGCTGTGTCAGCCGTGACGGGACTCTTGATCCTTGTGCACTTGGCGGCGCCGGTCACAGTCGCGCCCCAACTCTGGGGATTGCGTACATGGGACGGTCTGCCATTTGGATGGCGTGCATGCCTCGCCGTTGTCGGCCTCTCCCTACTTGCACCTTCCTCAGCACGTTTGTTCGACGATGTCTGGAGCCGTCCGCGCATGCGCCGCGCAGCAGGTGTGTTTGTGTTAGTTGTAGTAGGAGCCCTGTTCTGGGTGTTTCGCAGCGGTGTGATGTGGGGAAATCCAGACATCGCGGTAGAGGATGCCGTCCGCGGACGATTTACGATGAAGCACACTCTTGCGACGATGGTCACGGCAACAGTCGGCTGGCTGTTCAAGACAGTAGGCATACAAGACCCTGGCCCGAACGCCGTAGCTGCGACGTCTGTGCTGGCAGGGCTGCTGTACATTTGGGGAGCCTTCAGTCTCGGTAGTGCACTCTTCACGAGCTCAATCGTCAAGGCGCGTGTCATAGCATGGGTGCTCACGACAGCGGGGCTGATGCAAGAGTACTTTGGCGTGCTTGAGGTCTATCCACTCTCAAACACCGCACAGATCTGGGTCTTGGTATGGATGGCCCGGCTTGCGCGTCCAGCAGCAGAAGGCGGCTGCGATTCGCCAACTCCCATTCTCGTTACAACAAGTCTCTGTACAGCGACATTTGTAGCAACCGTTTTTCTTTGGCCCGCTGTGCTCTTTGCCATACTGCGTGAACGTGCTCGCGGTGTGGTTCCGCCGCTGCGTCGCGTGGGCATTCCCGTTTTGGCGGCGATTCTTCCCATCGCTGCGGTGATTGGAGTACTACACCTCTTCGCGGTCACAAAATGGGGCTATGGCTGGCCGATCATGTTCAAGACGTTTGGAGGTAACGATGATTCAGCCTGGGTGCCGCTCACGCGCTCAGATCAAGACACTAGCCACTTCACTCTGTTCTCGTGGGAGCATGCTTCGGCGAGATTCAATGCCGCATGTTTAGCCATGCCTGCCTGGATTCCTGTGTGCATCGCCGCGATGGTCTGCTGGAAGAGGAAGCCACTCGATACTGTAGCGCAGCGTAGTCTTCCGGTGCTGGGCTTGGCGGCTTTGAGTGCACTCAGTTTCGGCATCCTAGTACACCCTGACCTCGGACCTATTCTCGACTGGATGCAGACCACAGCAGGTATGTTTGCCCCGCTGGTTTTCTTGATGACATGGACACTGGCGCGAACTACCGATCAGACCGCCGCACGTCTAGGTACACTCTGGGTCGTCGTCTCCGTTTTACACACGTTCCCATGGGTCGTTACCAACTCTACATTCGCGGGAGTGCGGTGATGAAATCAATCCTGTGGATCGTTGGTGCTTCGACAATGCTAGTGTTGATCGTGTTTGTCGTTGGCGCCGCTTTCTGTAATGAACATGTCGTGGGCTATAACGGATTTGTGCCCGTCCGGCGATTCGAGACAAAGGATTCGCAGAATCGGCGATCGAGCAGACTTGCGATCGACTCTGCTCACGAGACTTCCTGGCGTGGTGATCGCAAGCCTGGCGAATACTGGGAAGTGATTTTTCCTAGTGCCGTAAATATGCGGGGGCTCTGGATCGATACTGGAAACCAATTTCGCACCCGAATGTTCAGGGTGGACTGGCTATCTGTTATCATCGGTGCCGCGGGGCCGCGAACTAGTAGTGAGCCGATGCGTGTTCATAACTCAACGATCTTTGGCGGCTGGCTAGTCTACGACTTCGATCCAGGCCCCAGTACTAAGATTCGGCTGCAATACGCAGGAACCGAGGCCAACACGAATCCTTCGTGGACGCTGAGAGATGTCCGATTTCGGTCACCCGGATTTTTGCAATGGGACAGGGAGTCGTATTTTAGAGCACTACACCAGCTGCCGGTGCCAGCTGGTGTAGCTCTATTGTGGTGTCTCTTGCTCGCCGTATTCGCACGGCGCAAACCTATTCAATAAAGTCTTAAATAACGATCGTATTTCCGTCTACACCTGTGAACGTGAAGCCGGGAAAATCTTCGGCATACGTATCACGGTGTTCGCGCAATACAGAGATCGCGACCTGCTCGCCGAGTCGAATTCCCTCATTGCCGTCGCTGCGCCAGTGCAGACCTGCGATGTTGCGCGCCGTGGCAATGTTGCTCGCGAGTTTGTTGAGTTCGCCGCCTACAGTCATTTCGCCTGCGTCGGATCCCAAGTAGTCCACTAGCGATAGTCCATCCGCACTCGCTACTTTTGGAGCCGGTATTACAAATGTTTCATCGAAGAGTGCTTTCAGGATTGTGATACATGCGCCCGAAAATGTAGCGTGGCCCGAAGGGTAGCTCGGATGGAGCGGACTGCCTTCAGGGAAGACTAGAGGCAAGAAGTAGTCTCCGGTCGCCGCAAACACATCCTGCAAGGCTTGTGAGTTGAGCACATCGGGGTGAATGGGATATGTAACATTCCCATGCACATGCTGGCGGACGCGCCCGCCAAATTCTTCCGGCCGCGCGCGGAAATGGACATACCACTTCTGATGCCACGCCGGCTTCATACAACGGTAGACCACTTCGGCCAGCATCGAGAGAATGTTCACCGGCCCCAACGTTACAAATGTGTCTTGCTTGAGCGCGGCATTGTACGGATTTGTAGCTTTTAACGGCGCACCCATGCCGCCGCCTTCATTAAATACATTCGCGTTCGGCGGTAACATTAATATTAACGCTGCGTTCAGAAACGCCTGATACGCCGCGTCGTTGCGCACCCATGCCGCAATGTCGCGCCCGTTGCGAATATAACGATCCTGCGGATCGATCGTCACCGCCGCCTGCGGGACGCGGCCGTTTTGTATATCTTTCCACGAATTGAAAGTTGTTCCATAATGAACACCCGGAACGAATGTATGCATTCGTGCATCGATCGTGTGCTGGCCGTACGGAACCGAATGTAACAAAAATTGCGACACGTACGGCCCAGTTTTGCAGCCTTGGAACGTATCGCGAAACAGTGTTTGAGCCGTGACAATGGTATTCATCTTCGGACCGCGGAAATCCGACATTTGTGATATTTCAGTCGCGGCGTCGATTGCGGCTTGATTTGTAGCGTAGTCTTGAAAATGAACATCGCGCAACAGCGCCATCCAATACAACTCAACCATTTCGCCGGCCTGCCACGGGCTCGAAAACTGCGGCGGCGCCGGCGTGGGCGCCTGTGCGGCGTCGACGCCTTCTGTATCAAACGCGAGGCCCGCAAGCGGGTTTCTTAACTTTCGCTGCTCGGCCGGATTCGAATGTCCGAGTGTTAGCGATTCGATTTGTGCAAAGTCTCCGCTCTCGATCGCGGCGCGCATGGCCACATAGGCGGATGCCGTCACTTCGCCGTTCGCTTCGTGCGGCAGCCCTTTTGTAAATTGATTAATAAAATTCGGCAGGTTTTGCTCGTCGCCGTTCGTTAAGTTATCTCCGAGCACCGGCTGTTTTAGAATACTTTCCCTACAATTCTTGTTTCGCAGCGCCAGCGCGCGCGCGCGGCGTTTCTTACCTTTCAAGGCTCCCTTTTTATCTGTAGCTTCCGACGCCTCGGCTTGCGGAGCTGTAAAATGAACAGCTGCGCCCGCGACCGAAATCGACGCCGCGGATGCAACAATTGTTTTCAAAAACCCGCGGCGGTTGGACGAAATATCTGTAGTATTTTCCGCGTTCGCGGGTGCCTTGGTGCCAGGAATGGGATTTAAGTTAGTCATGGGATTCCTTGTTATCCTTCAAAGCGCACCGCGCTGCCGTAAGCGTCATGCACGGGCTGTTAAAGGCGGAAACGTAACGATTCATTACATGGATTATGACGTCGAAGCCACCGCGCGGATCGGTATTTTTACGCCGTGGCTAGGCTCAAATCCTCCTGGCGAATCTAACAATTCGTCCTTTACTGCCCGGTCCGAGAGTCGCGGGATAGCCCTTCGGATCCGGCTGGCTCCGTAACGTTAATTGTAGTCTTGAAACCACAAGCGGGGTGGAAGGAATTTCCGTACTCCGAATTCCTTTCCGCCCTGCAAGCACATTCTTGGACTGGTTGTAGTTTTCGTAACCGCACGTTCGTTGATGCGGCTCCCACTTTTCCCTCTGAAACTACAACCAATGCTACAGAAAATTTTTGCGTCCGCGGCCCTGGCCGGCGCACTTGCATTCCCGTCGTTCGCTCAGGACCCGTTTTCTTTAAGCTACGTGACGCCGCCGACTCCTGAGCGCGAGTCCGTTTATACAATTTACGAAGGCGACACGATTGATTTCGACGTCGTGCTGATCGATGTCGATCCGAACAGCACGGCTGCATTTGATATATTTGAAGTGCCGCCTGGAACGATCGTCACGCCGCCGGCGCCGCAGGTCGTTGTCGGCGACGGCGTGAATCCAATTATGATATCAACTCACTTCACGTGGACCGCGCCAACCGGAAGCGCCGGGCAGCAATTCATCTTTTATTATGATGGCGCCAACCTCGCGGGCGCGCGTTTGCCGAACGGTTTTTATGTTAATGTTCTCTCGAAGATCGGCGGCGGCGACCCTGAGTATTGTTCATTTACGCAGGGCGGGTGGGGTTCCAAGGGCACCGGTGAAGGCAACAATCCGGGGAAACTGCTGGCCCAAAACTTCTTTAACGTTTACGGACCGGCCGGCGTCGAAATCGGTATTCACGGCAGTTCTGGAAAATCTGTTAAATTTACAAATGCAGCGGCAATTGAAGCATTTCTCCCCGCAGGCGGAAAAGCTGGAAAATTAAAACTCGATGCTACAAATCCAAAGACTACGGCTGCCGGTGTGTTCGCGGGTCAGGTCCTCGCGCTTCAGCTCAACGTCGACTTTAGCAATGCTGGTATTACCGAATCCGGTTTCGGCGGGCTCATATTAACAAATACGGGCAACGCTGCACTCGATGGAAATACGATCGCGGAAGTTCTTGCGGCGGCGAACATCGCACTCGGCGGCGGCGCGTTACCGTTTGGATTCACTAATATTTCCCAACTGAATGATCTCGTTACAAAACTCAATGAATCCTTCGATAACTGCAAAGCGTCCGATTGGGCGAAGGGGCAATTGACGGAGTAATTCCACAGAGAATTGTAATAATTGGCCGGGCCGCGATTGCGGCCCGGTCTGTTTATTCAGTAGTGTTTATTTTGCGAGAGCCTGCAATCTTGATTTTAACAATTCGCTGCCCGGATTTTCCGCGGCGCCGCGTTCAAGCGTCGCGCGCGCGCCCTCGCGATCGCCTCGCGATAATTGAATTCCAGATAATTGTAGCCATGGGTCGATCATGCGCGGAGAGTATTCTGTAGCCAGCCGGACGCGGCGTTCGGCGTCGCCGGCTTCGCCGCGGTTGAACGCGATCGAAGCAAGCTGAAATTGTAGTTTACCATTCGGAAACAGCCCGATTTGCTCGGCAGTCTGCAAATGTTGATAGCTTTCGTCGCGCGCAGCAATGCGTTCTCCGCCTTGCAAACGCTGTGCAGTTAACAATAAACGCTCGCCCGATTTTGAGTAGTATTGAACCGCGGCGCTGTGCGCGGTGAGCAGAGCGCCCGCGAGCATCATCATAATCGCAAGCCAGCCGGCGCCAGACAACTTCCCCGCTAATTTTAGCGAATGGTGCTGGAAGCGAAAATCGGCGTTTCGTATCAATTGGTAGAACGCTACAGTTCCGAACGCGAACATCGACGACAATCCGAGCGCGAGGAGAAACGGCACTTCGCTGTACAAACCGCGAAATGCAAACATTCCAATACTAAATAAAATCACGAGCGCGATTTCTCCGCCCCACGTGTAATCGTAGTGTTTCTTCGGAGCGGCGGCGGGCTTCGGCGTTGCGACTGCGGGCTTTCCGAATCCGTAAAATAACGCGTCGTTCGGACACGTCGAAATGCAATCAAAACATTTCATACAACTGGAGTCGGTGACGGTTTTGTAAAGACGCACTTCCTCATGAACGCGAACGTTACTGGTGCAAACCGCCGTGCAGTGTCCGCAGCCGTTGCACGCGTCGGTCACGCGGATTTTGCCGGGCGCGAACCGGTCGGCAATACTAAAGAACGCGCCGTACGGGCAGCCGTAATTACAAAAACCCTTTGAGCCGAGCCACCATACAATTAAAAATCCGTCGACGGCAATGGTAAGAATCGCGATTCCTAACGTTGGAAAACGTTCCCACAAATCCGGCGTCGTGAGCGCCCATCCTTGAAATCCGGCTCCATCCGATATTCCAGCCGGCGCCGCGCCCGCCCAAAGCCGCGAGAGCGACGGCCATGCAAACATATCAAAAGCGGCGTAGAACGGCACGATCATTAATAATCGCGAACGAACCATCATCGGCGGGATTTTTAGTTTCTTAAGAATCCACGCGCAAAAATCCTGGTACGCGACGACGTGGCACGCCCAGCCGCAAAAAAAGCGTCCGAAAACTAATGTTAATAATATTACCGCGGCGAAAAATAAGAAGCCGGTGTTTACAAATCCCGTTTCAATCGTCGTCGCGGCTTCCGACGGTTCGACGGGCGTCAGCGTCGAGCCCGACGACTTCCACTGAATAATGTGAAATATAATAATCGCGTGGACGGCGATCAGCACGGCAGCGCGAGCGAGGCCGCGGCGCGTCACGCGAAACGGCCCGCAGCGAATCGGGTGGGATGGGGGATCGGGAATGCGAGCCAACGGTGTTGTTATAAGTGCGCGGCTCACAAATTCGAAATGTTGTGAATTAAATTTTGTGCGGCCAAAACGCCGTCCGCCGCCGCGTTACATTTGTGAGAATTGTTCCGAATCTTCAAATCCCGAATCCGTTCCTGCGCGGACGCGAGCGAGTATTAGTATTCCTTATTCTGGGAGTATTATTTAATTTCTATTCGTTGAAATCATACTTTTCTTCGGCGCGGCGCTCCGCGTTCGACGGCGCGGCGGCGCGAGCGGCGAGCGTGGCCTATCACCTCGACTTGCGAACCGCGGCGGAAGATGAGATCGCGTTGTTGCCGGGAGTCGGACCATCACGCGCGCGCGAACTCGTTCGGGCTCGCGATCGTGGATTTGAGGTTCGTTACCTTCGCGACCTTTGCGCGATACGTGGTTTCGGACCTGCCACGCTCGAACGAATTCGGCCGATGTTACGATTCCCGGTGCAGGATCTTCCGCCGTGACGCTGCGTTGTACTTGCGGTACGCCGCAAGTGTTTTTGTTAGAGTCGCCGCGGCCAAAGCAATGCCGCCCGAACTCACCACAAAAACGATCGACGCAGCTCTTGATATTGCGTTTGCCGAGGATTTCGGCTTGGGCGATCTGGCGACGAATACAACAATTCCTGAGAACGCGCTGGCCCGTGCGGCCATGGTTTCGCGTGAGAATTGTATCATCGCGGGCATTCCCGTCGCGCAGCGCGTGTTCGAGCGGCTCGACGGCAATGTTAAGTTTGGGAATAGTAAAAATGACGGCGACGCCGCGGCTTCAGGTGAAACGGTGATGACCGCGACCGGACGCGCGCGCGCGCTGCTGACGGGCGAACGCGTGGCGCTCAATTTTATACAAAGGCTGTCGGGCGTCGCGACGTTAACAAAACAATTTATCAAATCGTCGGGCGGGAAAGTTGATATATTACATACGCGCAAAACGACGCCGGGACTGCGCGCGCTTGAGAGGCACGCGGTCGCAGTCGCGGGCGGAAAGATGCATCGATTCGGGCTGTCCGACGAAATCTTAATTAAAGAAAATCACTTCGCGCTTTCGGGATTCTCTATTTCCGAAACTGTAAAAAAGGCGCGCGCCGCGGCCGGGGAAAAAATAACGATTGGCGCCGAGGCTCGGAATCGGGCTGAGGCGGAGCAGGCGATTTCAGCGGGGGCGGATTACGTGCTGCTCGATAATTATACTCCGGAATTATTAACGAACGAAATTCCGGCGCTTCGCGAAATGATAAAAAAAACCGGGCGGCGGGTTTTGCTCGAAGCCTCCGGCGGCATCAGAAAAGAAAATATACATCTATTCGCGGGCGCGGGCGTCGACCGAATTTCCGTCGGAGCGTTGACGCATTCTGCGCCTGCCATTGATTTCGCACTCGACGTCGAGGCCGTTACATCAATATCCATATGAATGAATCGTCAGCGGATTTGTTTCATTTAACAGTTACGGGCTCGTACGAGGCCGTGGTGTCAGCCCGAAAAAAACTCGATTTGTGGTTAACAAAAGCGAAAGCGACGTCGCAGGCGCGAAGCGAACTCGCGCTTGTTATCACGGAAATTTGTAATAACGCGGTCGAACACGGTTCGGCGACGGAAGCGGAACCGATGCAAATTTCCGGAAAAGTAACAAACGGATTATTAGAGATGGAGATTATTGAAAAATCGGGCGAGGCGCTCGATCCGCTTGGAAAAGCGCTGCTCGATTCGTTTTCGGTGCCGGCGGTCGACAACGAGCGCGGCCGCGGGTTGTTTCTGATTCGCGTGTATGTCGACGAATTGCAAATTGATACAAATGAACGCAACAAGCTCCGGATACGGCTGCAAAAACGCGTTCGACCGTGAGTGGCGTAACTTTAGCTTTGCGTTTCCGGGCGCATGATATACGAATGCTCGGCGCGTCCACTCTCGGGTCTTTTGTAGTATTATGGTCGGCGCTCATTTTTTGGCTTTCCGCCCAGCCGTCGCGAAGCGACGAATCGGGCGGATCGGCAGTTCATTTATTATTAATGAACGCGGGCCACGCGCCGCTTTTTGGAATCTGGGCCGCGGGGGCCGCGTTTTATTTAGCTTGCAAAACTCCGCGCCCGCTTCCTGATATATCCTTTGCATTGAAGGCAGTTGTCGCAACGTTAGTGTTCGGCGCCGTCGATGAAATACATCAATACTTTGTCCCGGGGCGGACGTCGTCGTGGACCGACGTCGCAACCGACGCGATCGGAGCGGTCATCGCGCTCTATTGTTTACGTTACGTCGCGTCTCCGCGATCGACGGCCTTCGGTCTTTTGATTCGAACTTTTCTCGGAATTGTATTCATGCTCGGGTCGGGTGCCGTTGCGACGTGGTTCGACGGCATGGCCGCATAAATTATCAATTACGAAAATGACTACAGAACGCGATCGTTATGAAAGCCCGCTCGCCGGGCGTTACGCCAGCAAAGAATTGTTAGAATTGTTTTCGCCGCGGCGCCGTTTTCAAACGTGGCGGCGGCTTTGGATAGAATTAGCGAAGGCGGAGCGCGCGCTCGGGTTTGCCATCCCCGAATCGGCGATCGCGGAAATGGAAGCGAAAAAATTAGATATTAATTTTGAAATCGCCGAGGCGCGCGAGCGAGAAGTGAGGCACGACGTGATGGCTCACGTGTACGCTTTTGGCGAACAGTGCCCTTCGGCGAAGCCTTATATTCATCTCGGCGCGACGTCGTGTTATGTAACAGATAACGCGGATATTATTATTATGCGCGAGGCGCTGCGCCTCATCGAGAAACGGCTCGCCTCTGCCATCGACCGTTTTGCTAAATTTGCAAAAAAAGAAGCGTCGACGCCAACGTTAGCGTTTACCCATTTTCAACCGGCGCAGTGTACGACCGTCGGCAAACGCGCGTGTTTGTGGCTCCAGGATTTTGTTTATGATTTCGCCGAAGTTAAGAATCTTGCCTTGAATCTTAAACTTCTCGGCGTCAAAGGCACGACGGGAACCCAGGCAAGTTTTCTTGAACTGTTCGACGGCAGCCACGACAAAGTTAAAGATCTTGAACGCCGCGTGACGCGCGCGCTCGGATTTGATACATCTGTTGCGGTTAGCGGACAAACGTACACGCGAAAAATAGATTGGAATATTGTATCCGCGCTCGTGAGCGCCGCGATCTCAAGTTCAAAATTCGCTTCGGACCTGCGATTACTACAACACCGCCGCGAAGTCGAGGAGCCGTTTGAAAAACAACAAATCGGATCGTCGGCGATGGCTTATAAACGAAATCCGATGCGCAGCGAGCGCGTGAACAGCCTCGCGCGATTTGTTATATCAGTTTCCGACTCGGCCGCGCACACCGCCGCGAATCAATGGCTCGAACGCACGCTCGACGATTCCGCGAACCGGCGCCTGACGCTCCCGGAAGCATTCTTAGCAACCGAAGCGTGCCTTTTGTTAGTTTGCGACATCGCGGGCGGAATGGTCGTGAACCACCGCGTGGTCGAACGAGGCGTGCGCGAAGAGCTGCCGTTCATGGCTACCGAAAATATACTAATGGCCGCGGTCAAGCGCGGCGGCGACCGTCAATTGTTACATGAGCAGATTCGTATTCATTCGATGGAGGCAATTCGGAGGGTTAAAGAAGATGGCGCGCAGAATGATTTGTTAGATCGGATTGCGAAGGATCCTGCGTTCGAAAAAGTAGCGTCGGAGCTTCCTTCGCTTGCGAATCCGAGCGCGTTCGTGGGGCGGTCGGTCGAACAGGTGCGCGAGTTTCTGAGCGAACACGTGGAGCCGCTGCTCGCGAAGAATCGCGATTTGCTCGGCGGCGTTCCGCGAATTGAGATTTAATATATTTAATTCATAGAATAAATAGATTGACCAATGTTTACTCTTAGCTCGCGCTGCTTTTCGTCGCGCGGTTCGATCGCGGAATTGTGTACAACCGCGTCAGACCTCGGATTTCGAAGTATTATGATATCAAATCATGACGTCGCGCCGCGTCCGGGGAATGTTAGCGAAGCGATTCTTAAACTTGGCGTGAAGATCGACGCGGCGTTCGCGGGCTGTCTCGAAGGCAGAACCGGCGTGCGCCGGGCGAGCGAAGAATTAGCATCGCTCGACGAAGGCCGCCGCACGCGGGCGGTGCGGTCGATCCAGGACCACGCGGCGTTTGCGAAAGCATTGCAATGCCAGGTTATTGTTATTTCCGGCGGAGCGGCGGAAGGCGTTGGCGTCGACGAACGCGTGCGGCACATTGAAGGGCTCGCGGACCGCGGCGCGCCGACAGGCGAATTGATAGAAGAAGTTAAATTGTTAGTATCGCGAAACCGTGAAAAACATTTAGAAAGTCTCTGCCGATCGTTGCATGCGGCGACGCGCGGCAATCCAGACATGAAGTTTGCAATACTTCCGGCGTCGAGGCCGGGCGAATTATTAGATTCGAGCGCGGTCGACGACGTGTTCTCCGATGTAAAATCTACAAATTTATTTGTATGGTTCGACGCGGGCGCGTCGCGCGCGGGCGAGCTCACGGGCTGCGAACCGACCGTAACAATTTTGGAAAAATGCGCGCGGCGAATTATTGGTATTCAATTGCATGATTCGCGCGGAATGCGCCAGCATTTCATTCCGGGCGAGGGCACGGTGGATTGGAAATTAATAAAAGAACACACGCCGCGTTTCGCGCTGCGCGTGGTTGATTTAGACGTGGGAGCGGGCGCGCACGCCGTTCATGAATCCGTCCGCGTGCTCACCGCGCTCGGGTTTGATTAATATTTAATTGATAAATGAATAAAAAAAGCAGCAACGTTATTATAGCATCCATCGCGGGCCACGACCCGACGTCGGGCGCCGGAATTGTAGCCGACGCGCTTCGAATCGCGCGCGAAGCCGCGCATCCGATAACTGTTATAACTGCACTAACGGCGCAGTCGACGCGCGGAGTCTCGCGCGTTGCGCCCGTTCCGCCGCGCGAATTTCGGGCGGCTTTGCGCGAAATCCTTCGCGATATGAAGCCAAAGATGATTAAGACCGGGCTGATCCCGACGGAACAGCATGTTAAAATAATTGCTAACGAAACGCCGGATAACATTCCTTTCGTGGTCGATCCCGTGATCGCTTCGAGCGGCGGGTTTTTATTTATTAACGAACGCGGCCTGCGTGCAATTTGTAAATTATTATTTCCGCGCGCGGCGATCATCACTCCCAATCTTGAGGAGGCGGATTTGTTAACAGGCGTTTGTGCGCATGAATCCGGGGGAGTACGCCGCGCCGCCGAACTGTTATATCAAATGGGTCCGCGCGCAGTGCTCATCAAGGGCGGACACAGCCAAGGCCGCGTTGTTACAGATTCGTTGTTCGACGGGAAGAGGATGATTGAACTTCGCGGTTCTCGAATCGGGAGCGGCGCACACGGAACCGGCTGCGCGCTCTCGGCAATTCTCGCGGCGCGGCTCGGCTCGGGCGACGGTCTCATTGCGGCCGTGCGCGCCGCGCGCCGTCGAATTCGTAGTGATCTGCAGTCGGCCTCGAGCCCGGGCAGCGGACGGCCGTTACTTGGGTTATAAGAGCATCGGTTATAAATATTTCCTTGGCTACTCTTCCACCACCGCCTCCGCCGAAGCCGTCGCAAACGTATCAAATAACGTATCTGCCGGCGGATATAACAATTGACGTCGATCCGGCGAAGATTCCATACGATCGGCACGGCCAGCCGGGCTCCGTTCTTGAGATTGCGCTCGCGCACGGAATTGATATTGATCATGCGTGCGGCGGCGTCGCGGCGTGTTCGACGTGCCATGTTATTGTTAAGGACGGTTACAATTCGATTCCCGAGCCCACCGATCGCGAGCAGGATTATTTAGATATGGCTCCGGGGCTCACTGCGACGAGCCGGCTTGCGTGCCAGGCGGTGCCGAGCGGCAAATGTAAAGTAACAATTCAGGTTCCCGACTGGAATCGCAACCACGCGCGAGAACCAGCACACTAATTTTGGCTCCTTGGAGTTGAGCATGATAACCGCGTTATTGTTATTTGCGTTCGTATTACAAAACCCCGCGTCGAAACCTTCGGAAGCCGCGACGCCTGTGGCGGCGCGCGCGAAGGAGATCATGGATTTATGTAAGAAGGACTCGAAAATTCCTGACGCGTTGTTTACAAAAGCGTTTTTTCAGCAAGTGCCGCCAGCAAAAATTATGGAAATTTTGCATTCGCTGGCTCTGAGTCCTTCGCCCACGCTTACTCCCGTGAGTATTGAAAATAACTATTCCGGAAAATTTACAATTAAATTTGAAACCGGGATGGAGATTCCGCTCACGATCGGAGTCGAGCCGGACCCGCCGCATTCGATACATTCGTTGTGGTTCGGCGCTCCGCGAACGGAATTGAAAACTTTCGACGACGCCACCGCGCGCTTCGCGGCGTTTCCCGGAAAAGTAACATTCGCCGTCGCGAAACTTCCGGTCGATGCTAAATCTGACGTTGAAATATTAGCATCCATTGAACCCGATCT
>JBJXHE010000109.1:0-16887 GCA_046160785.1 Planctomycetota bacterium | reverse complement strand
ACCTTGGCGACGGTGAAGGCCCTCGACTTCCGCGATCTCGGCGATCTCGGCGCGCGCATGATCTTGAACAACGCCTACCACCTCATGCTGCGCCCCGGCGCCAAGCTCGTGCGCGAGATGGGCGGCTTGCACCGCTTTAGCGGATACACGGGCGCCATCCTCACTGACAGCGGCGGCTTCCAGGTGTTCAGCCTCGCCGAGCTGCGCGACATCGACGACCGGAGCGTGCGTTTCAAGTCGCACATCGACGGTAGTCCCATCGACCTCAGCCCGGAGAAGCTTGTCGAGGTTCAGGAAGATCTTGGACCCGACGTCGCCATGGTGCTCGACGAGTGTCCACCTGGTCAGGCGGACCGCGAGTACGTGCAACGCGCCGTGACTTCCGCATCACAACCCCAGCCCGCCGATTTATTATTACAACTCATGAACGGCAAGTGGATCTCGCAGGCGATCCATGCCGCCGCAAAGTTAAAGATCGCGGATTTGTTATCTACGGGCTCGATGACGGCCGCGGAACTCGCAAAGCAATCCGGTGCCAACGAGGATTCGCTGTATCGTTTGTTGCGTGCGCTCGCGAGCGTCGGCGTTTTCGCAGAGGCAAATCCACGAACGTTTACATCGACGCCGATGTCGGAATTGTTAAGATCGAACGCGCCGGGTTCGCTCCGCGCGATCGCCATGATGTCGGGCGATCCGTTTGAATACCGGCCGTGGGAGGAAGTTGTATATTCTATCAAAACGGGAAAGCCCGCATTTGATAAGGCGTTCGGGCAAGATTGGGTTTCGTACATTTCCGAGCGCGCGGACGTGAACGCGATGTTTAACGATGCGATGACGTCGCATTCGGAGCTGGAAACGCACGGCATTGTTCATTATTACGATTTTTCAAAATTAGATACGTTGATGGATGTCGCCGGCGGCCACGGGTTTTTATTAGCGAGCATCCTTGCCGCCAATCCCAAGCTGCGCGGGATTCTGTTTGATTTGGATCACGTCGTCGCCGGCGCGCCGCCGATGTTAATGAAAATGAGAGTGGCCGATCGTTGCAAAACGGAAGCGGGAAGTTTTTTTGATCAAATTCCGCAGGGCGCAAGCGCGATTATAATGAAACATATTATTCACGACTGGGACGACGAACGTGCGATCGTAATATTAAAAAACTGCCGCCGCGCACTTCCGTCTGGCGGCCGCGTATTGTTAGCGGAAATGGTAGTTCCGTCAGGAAACAACCCATCGCCCGCGAAATGGCTCGATATGCAAATGTTAATTATGACGCAGGGCGGCCGCGAGCGCACGGAGCGCGAGTTTGAGGAACTCTTCCACAAGAGCGGATTCCAGCTCAGGAATATTGTTACAACCGGAACGCCGATCGCGGTGATCGAAGGCGTTTGCCAGTAATGACTATTTAAGTTATATTATTATTAAACTACTGCTTTTTGCCAGATGCGTCCGCGCCGCGTTGTTTGAGCTTTTCAAGGATCGATTGAAATTCGGGTTCGTTAGCAATCGATTTGTAGTCATCTCTTAATAGTCTCTTTTCATCCGGCAATCCGGCATCTGTCGATTCGCGCAGGAGCCGCAGAACGGTTTCTTTACATCGCGCGGCCTCGGCGGCCTTCTCGGCATCCGTCCCGGGATGCGAATCTTTAGAATAATTGTAACAACCCATCCAGAGTTGAGCGGCCATTTCGAGTTTAAAGAAATCTGCCTTCGCAAGTTCAGACACTTCATCCGCGCATTCGAGCGCTTTTGTATAGTTTTTCAACCCGAGCCACGCGAAGCCAAGATTTACCGTGAGCTGTGAAACAAAATCTTTATAAATAAATGAGCTTGGATTCATCGCGAGTGCTTTGCGTTCCTCCAGAATTGCCTTTTCAAAGCGAGGCCGGGCCTTCTCGAATTCATTTTCTAATAAATACATCCGGCCAAGATTATTGTTAACTGCCGCGACGCTGTGGTGCATTTGTGGCATCGCAACTCCCTCTTCTATTAGTTTCGCATATTCCGCAGTCGCTCGAATGAAAGAGCTCTCGGCGTCTCGATTTTTTTTCTGTTGGCCGAGGCACACGCCCATGCCGGTCAATTGGTCGGCATACATTTGGCGCATCGGCGTATTGTAAGGATAGGTCGCAGCCAGCTTTTCACTAATCGGGAGGGCCTCACGATACAATTCTTCTCCCTCCAGCGGACGGCCGAGAGTGATGCAACAGATCGCGTATATTTGTAATGAATTAGACAATACCTGCAAGATGGCCGGCGAAGTGCCGGCGTCCTTCGAAATATCCTTAAGAAGCGCAACCGCTTCTTTTAACACTTCGCAGGCCTCAGCCGGTTTTCGCAGATAATTCAGCGCCTGCCCGTGATGTGACAAGACTAAGGCTAGGTTATGTTTTACATCCTCCGAATTACTAGCTATCGGAAGCACTTCACGAAATAAACGTTCTGACTCTTCAAAATCCAGCAGACATTCATTAAATTTACTGATGTCGCGATAATTAACACCGGAGAAGTCAAGCGCGGCAGCCAGCAATGCCTTGAGTCCCTCATCCTCCGGGCTTTTTTCTATGCTTTCGCGGCCGAGAGCGACGGCTTCGTCGAACAATTTGCGCGCCTCATTAACATTCAAATTATAATTAAGATACACGCCATGGTCGGTGAGAGCGCCAACGAGCTTGTTTCGATAGTTCGTATTATTTGGAGAATCCTTTACTAATAGTCGTAATAGCTCGATTTGTTTTTGCGTTGCCGCGATCGCGGCGCTGGCATTTCCGCGCTCGAATTGTATCTCGGCAACGCGCTGAACGGCTTCGGCGGTTTCAAAACGAACGTTAGCATCCGATTCGTGATTCTTAAGAAAATCCTCCCAGAGTTTAAGAGCCTCTGCGAGCACTTCACCGCGAATCTCTTCAAATTCCGGATTATATTTAAAACGGTCTTCCGCGATGCGTGTTAACATTCGGTTAATCGCATTTGAAGCAACTTCGAAATCCGCCTGCGCGCGTTTCTTTTCGGTTTCCGCGGCTTCCTTTGCATTATTAGCAAGCGTTGTTTGCGCCTTCAGTTCAGTATTCTTGCCTTCGAGTTCAATGCGCGCCGCGTTTTGTTGATAGGCATAACCGAGCGGGCCGCCGACTAAAATTAACGTTCCGAGCACGGCCGCGACGCTCGTTGCGGGATTGCGCTCCGTCCATTTTTGTAGTTTACGCAAGGCGCCCGGCGGCCGCGCCTCGATCGGACGTTTCTCAATAATATTTGTTAAATCGCGTTCGAAGGCTTCCATCGACGCATAGCGCCGCGCGGGATCCTTCTCCATCGCTTTCATGCAAACCGTCGCAACTTCCGCGCTCACGGTTCTGTTATATCTACGGATCGGCTCCGCGTCTCCTTCCATGATTTTTCGAACAGTAGCATCGCTCGATTCATCATAATACGGCAATTGTAATGTTAATAATTCGTAAAGCGTGGCGCCAAGAGAATACACGTCGGATCGGGCATCCGGCGCTCGGCCGCCGCCGAGCAAACGTTCGGGCGGGGAGTACGGGAGCGAGCCGATTCGCGCGCCCGTTTTTGTTAGTCTGCTCGTTCCCTCGGCGACGGCGAGTCCGAAATCCATCAATAAAACCCGGCCGCCGGGAGTGATCATAATATTCGAAGGCTTGACGTCGCGATGCAGAACGCCGCGTTCGTGGGCGTGCGCGAGCGCCGACGCGACATCGCGCGCGATGGCTACACATACGTCGGTCCAGCTTTTTTGAAAATATAATTTATTTTGAGCCGGCTTGGCGGAACTCCCGTCCTCAATTGTTTTTAATATATCCATTCCTGCGAGCCGGTACGGCTGCTTGCTGCCAAGCTTTTCGAGAACTTCGCCGAGCGTTTTTCCGTAGACGCGTTCCATCACAAAATACGGAACGCCCTGTTCGTCACCAACTGTATAAATCGGCACAATGCACGGATGTTGCAATCGCGCGACCGCCTCGACTTCTCTTTTGAAGCGTTCTCTCGAAACTTCAAAATAAAGATTTTCAGGACGTATCAATTTGAGAGCGACGGTTCTTGCTAATGAAACCTGCTCCGCTTCATAGACGACTCCCATTCCGCCGCCGCCGAGCGAACGGATAAGTTTATATTCGCCCAGTTGTTCAGGAAACGGCGACGACGCGTTGTTCGTTCCTACTAATCCGAGCCTGCGCAACGATTCAACGCGTTTTCGAATTTTATTAGCATACTGCGGATAGCGCGCGCAAAACTCTTCAAGCAACTCCGAGCTATTGTTACTTTCCGCGTTTTCTAAAAATTCCGCGATAATGGCATTCAGCTCCTGGGGCGGAGCGCTTGCGCTTTGCGTCTTGTCTATGAATTCGCCCGAATCCTGAATGCCCATCGCCGAATTCCTATTCCTTCTTTTCCGGGATGGAATTGATGAGATCGACAAATTCTTTTTGTAATTTTAACTTTTGAAATGCCTGCGACGAATCGATCCATTGTTTATCGGTGAAGCCCGCTTCAATGGCGGTTCTTAATGATTTCATCGAGGATTGATTCAATTCGCGAACGCGCTCTTCGACGTTGCAGTATACGCCTGCGTACGCTAACACTTCCGCCGCGCTTTGGTGCGCCGTCGCAGGATCTGATATTAACGATGGCATCTCGGCGGCAAACTGCACGACGGCGTCGAATTCCTCAGCTAACGCAAGCAGGCGCGCCATCGCAAGCGTGTGTTCCGCCACGAGGCCGGCGACTTGCGCGGTGACTTTTTTGTTACGAATCGCTTCCTTTTGAAGCTCCAGCGCGCGGAGCGCAAATTTCGACGATTCAGCCAATCGCTTTTCATCATGATACAATAAACCGACGTCCGCGTGCGCTTGCGCTAATTGTAATAAGAACTCGGCCGTTTCCGTTATCTTCCCGCGAAATTGTTCAAAGAGTCCTACAGACTCTAACAATAATTCTTCGGCCTCTTTTTTGTCGCCGCCGTCGCGCAGCAGGCATCCGAGATTATTTGCAAAAAGCGCCATGTTATTTTTGAGTTCGATCGAATTCGGCGAGAGTGCGCTCAATTTGCGCGCGGACGCGAGCGCGGTTCTAAATTGCGCAGCCGCTTCGCTGGGCCGGTGATTTTTAACATAAAACGACCCGAGATTATTTGAAGCATGCGAAAGAAACTTATGAACGGCGGCGTTGTCGTCGTGCTTTTGAACAATTTCCGTGAGGCGCCGGACGCTATCTACTAATATTGCGATGGCTTCCTCGTCGCGGCCCGCGCTGTCGAGCACCCCGCACCGGTTCGTTGACGAACTGATGAGCGTTATTAAATATTCAAGAATATGCGGAGCGCCGTCGACGAGTTTCTGCAGCTCCGTCGCGGCTTTTTGATAATATTCCAGCGATAGATCAATTTGGTTTTGCCTAAAATAATTCAGAGCCAAATTGTTATAGGCTTGCCCCAGCAGGTGGCGATGGACCGGCGTAAACGGGAAATCATTACATAAAGATTCGCGCAACTCGACAGTCTTCTTTTGATATATTATCGAGTCGGCGGTGCGTCCCGTTCGCCCGAGCGTCGTGGCAAGGTTTGTATACGTCGTTGCGAGTGCCTCGCGAAGGCTAATGTTTTCCGTGGACGCGCCTTTCGCTAATTCATTTTCGAGAATCTCGATTGAGCTCCTTGCTAAACGCTCCGATTCTTCGTACTGCTTTTCGTCGGTCGCCACCATCGCGAGAAATGCATATATTTCGGTGTGTGTATTCCAATTGGCCCCGATGGTATTCGCGATTTGCAACGCTTCATTAAGGATCGCGCGCGCCTCCGCGGCTTTATTTGTAACGCGGTAGGTGAATCCCAAGTGAATCATGTCTTCGAGAATATTTGTTTGAATCTCCGTCGCGTCTGCACCGAGTTCGGTTCGCGCGAGAAGATTACGATTCAGTTCGAGTGCCTTTTGCATCAATTCCGCGCCGGCCGTCGCTTTTTCTAATGATAATAAAAACCGCCCGTACATTCGATAAACGCTCGCAAGGTCGGAATCGAAATCTAATGAACTTTCGGGAATCGTTGTTCTTAATCGTAGTTTCTCAAGAATCGCGATCGCCTCTTGAAACGCCTCCTCGGCCTCCTTTCTCGAATCGAGCCGGTAGCGAATTTCTCCGACGCGATTCAGCGTTCGCGCGCGCTCGCGCAAAACGTTAGCATCGTCGCTCTTATCAATTAAAAATTGTTCTGAAAATTGTAACGCGTCTTCGAGCAGCTTCCGGCGCACGGGTTCGACCTGCGGAATATTCTTAAGATCGAGCGCGCCGACGCGCGACAGCATGCGATCGACGGAGCGTACTGCTAATTTAAAATTCTTTTCGGCGCGCGTTTTCTCCTTCGTTTCGCGATCGAGCGAATTGGTAATTTCAACATTATGCACTTGCGTTAATATTGCAAAACCCGATGGTCCGCCGACAAGTAACAAAAAACCCAGAATGAGCGCGACGCTCTGCGCGGGGTGCCGCTCGATCCATCGTTGAAATTTACGAAAAACGGTTGGAGGTTTCGCTTCGATCGGGCGCTGTTCGAGAATATTTGTTAAATCGCGCGCGAGAGCCGCCGCCGATGCGTAGCGCCGCGCGGGGTCGCGATCCATCGCTTTTAAACAAACCGTCGCCGTGTCATTAGATATAGCAATATTCAAACGGCGCGGCGGAATCGGATCTCCTTCGAGAATGCGCCGCTGCGTTGAATCTACAGTTTCGGAAAGATACGGTGCGTGGAGAGTTAATAACTCATAAAACGTGACGCCGAGCGAATAGATATCTGTGCTAGCTGTTACATTTTTACTATCGCCCGAAATGACTTCGGGCGACATGTAAGGAACGGAGCCCACCTGCGATCCGGAGCGCGTCAGCGTGTTCGCGCCCGTGGAAGCCGCGAGCCCAAAATCAAACAATAAAACGCGGCCGTCGGGTGTTACAAAAATATTAGAAGGCTTCAAATCGCGGTGAATCACTCCGCGCGCGTGCGCGTGTTCGAGCGCGAGCGCCACGTCGCGGAAGATTCGTAAACAAACGTTCGCCCAGGATCCTTCAAATAGCGGCGCAGTCGGAATGGTAGCCGCATCGCCCTCGTTTTGTATACTTCGTTTCGCTACAATTGACGCGAAGTCGCGGCCGGTCGATTTGTGTATGGTTGTATTTCCGAGATGTTCTAAAACGTCCGCGAGCGTACATCCTACAATTCGCTCCATTGCAAAATACGGAATTCCTTTTTCTTCGCCGACGGTATAAATCGGCACAATTCCGGAATGTTGTAATTTTGCTACCGTTTCCACTTCGCGGCGGAATCGCTCGCGCGCGCCCGGAAAATATAAATGTTCCGGACGTATCAATTTCAACGCTACAATTCGTGCGAGGCTTGTCTGCTCAGCTTCATACACAACGCCCATGCCCCCGCCGCCGAGGCGCCGAATTAAACGAAATTCTCCGAGGCGTTCGGGCATCGCGTCGATCTCCGTGGGCCGCTCGCCCCAAAGCCCGAGGCGCTGAAGCGTCGCGAGGCGGCGCCGCAGTTCCGTACTAAAAGCCTGATTCCGCTCGCAGAGTTTCTCGATTTCGGTGGAACTCGGGAACTCGTGCGAATCTAGGAATTCAGCAATAATGCGTTCGACAACATTCGACGCTTCCGAAGGCGCGTCGGATGGTTTGTTTTCTGAGCTTGCCTGGGTCACCGAAGCATTCTACAGATAATCCACCATTAATAAACAATGCCAATGAACGAACCGACTCGCGAGCTTTTTCAGAGCGCCGTTCACGGCGACGGCAAAGCCGTCGACGAATTGTTGGAACGTTATCTTCCGGGCCTCCAGGCATTCATACGATTGCGGTCGGGAAAGTTATTATTAACAAAAGAGTCGAGTTCGGATCTTGTACAATCGGTTTGCAGAGAAATCCTGAAGGACATGGGCGATTTTCATTATGAAAACGACGCCCATTTTAAACATTGGCTTTACGTCGCCGCGCTTCGGAAAATATCAAATCGATATGAATATTATCGCGCAGAGAAAAGAAATGTATCCAAAGAAGTCGCGATGGAATCCGATACTTCCGCCAAAGAGGGATCGACTGAATTGTTACATGCGTACCGGTCGGTATTCACTCCGAGCCAGCATCTGATGGCCAAGGAGGAGATGAGTAAAATCGAATCCGCGTTTGAGGTTTTGCCCGAGGATTACCGCGAAGTTATATTATTAGCGAGAGTCGTCGGACTCTCGCACGCGGAGATTGCTAAGAAAATGAATCGTAATGAAGGCGCGGTGCGAACGTTATTAAGCCGCGCGCTCGCGAGGCTGTCGGCACTATTGGATAAGCCCGAATAGATTCATATTAAAACGATACTTCTCCGCGCAGGAACTTCTCACACAACTCCACTTCGCGAACACTACCAATAAACAGCGGCGAACGCTGGTGAAGCGCCGTCACCGGCGTTTCGAGCACGCGGCCGGAGCCGGAGCTCGCGCGACCACCGGCGTGTTCAACTACAAATGCGAGCGGCGCGCATTCATACACTTGGCGAAGTTTACCATTCTTGTTTTCGGGATCGCCTGGATACAAAAAGATGCCGCCTTCGAGGAGAGTCCGGTGCAGATCATTAACAAGCGCGCCGGAATAACGAAGGGAGTACGGTTTTGCGTTCGGGCGAATATTATTTGTTTTCGGATCGGTCAGCGCGCGAAGAAATTGTTGTAATTTCGGATCCCACTCGTGCTGCCGCGCGAGATTCGCGGAATATACTTTTCCTTTCTCGGGGCAGCGAATGTCCGGATGTGTTAATATAAATTCTCCGAGTTCGCGGTCAAGCGTGAAGCCGCGCACGCCGTCGCCGATCGTGTATACAAATACAGTCCCCGAACCGTATAATACATATCCGGCCGCGACCGGCGTTCGCATCTGAATTCCCTCGATGGCGGCTTCAGCATTAATAATTTTCTGTACGCCTGCCGTCTTGTCTGCGGCGCCGGCTTTGTCAGTATTCGCGTTGTCCGTGTTGGCTTCATAGAGGCCCCAAATCGTGCCGACGGGCCCGGCATTATCAGTATTTGACGAACCGTCGAGCGGATCTGTTACAAGCACGTACGGGGCGCCGACCGTGCTGTCGAGAACATGAATATCATCTAATTCTTCCGAAGCGACGGCGGATACAATTCCGAGGCCTGCCATCGCTTCGATCATAATATCATTACTATAAACATCGAGCTTTTTTTGTATATCGCCCGTCGCGTTCGCGCCGCCCGCGGAACCCGTGCGCCCCGCGATCGCCGCGCGCGAAACTTCTAACGATAATTTTTTTGCTGCAAATCCTATTTGTGTAATCACCGCGCCGAGCTGTCCGACGAGAGCGCGCTGCTTCATGCGCTCTTCAAAGAAGTGCCGGTGCAAACTAACAATTCGTACCTGCATGAATTTATGCCTTTGTGTTTGAATTCGCTGAACGGCTGCTGAGGAGTCGATCAATACTCATAGCTCCGGCTCCCGCTACAATGAGCCAGCCGAGAGGTAATAAATAATAGACCGGCGTCACGTCGATCGGAGTCTTATCGCCCGAGAATTTTACGGCATTTATAAACTCTTCGCGATGGGCGGTTGCTATCGCCACGGTCATCGTTGCAGCTAATAATGCAGAAAATATGCGCGTTCCGAATCCTACAATTAGAGCGATGCCGCCCGCGAATTCGAGCCCGGCGATAAAGGGCGCTTGAATGCCGGGGGCGGGAATTCCAAGATTTGTAAAGAACTGCGTGGTGCGTTCGAGGTTTTGTAGCTTTCCGTAGCCGGCCGCGATAAATGCGCTGCCGACGATGAGTCGCGTGAGAATGGGCGCGATCGGAGTTAATATATTAACTAAAAGGTTCAATGGGTTTTTTGAAGACTGGGACGACATTAAATTCCCTCCGCGGCGTCTTGTGCGCCGGAATGGTTATGAGGATGAGACGCTCTATGGGTCGTTAATGTATGATGGATCGGCGCGATCCAATCTACAATTCGCCAATCCATCCACCGGCGGTCGGGATCGGTGTTTGATTTTGCAAAGAATCCGAGGTGGCCGCCCGCTTTTGTTAATATTGTTTTCACGAACGGCGACACGGGTTTCTCGAATACTGCTGAACAGACCACAGGGTCGTCGCGTGAAAGTAATACTAACGTTGGAGTTTCGATTTGCGGCAGCATCGGAGCGGCGCTCGACCTGGAATAGTAGTCATGCGCGCTCAAGAACCCGTTGATTGGCGCCGTATACTTATCGTCGAATTCTATCAATGTTTTCGGCGCGCGCTCAAAAAGGCCCGTCGCGGCGCCCTTCACGTACTTTTGATGGCTGTTTGTTAATTTTATCAAAAGACGCACAAAATAACGGTTATATAAATTTCCCCACGCGCCTTCGAGCCGCGCCAAACTGGCCGCCAGATCCGCGGGCGGGCTGACTGCGACCGCTTTTTCAATATTCCGAATCTTATGAATTCCCGCGACGGCATTTTCCGCGAGAAATTTTAATACTAAGTTTCCGCCGAGCGAAAAGCCAATCACGCTAACTTCCGACTTCGGACACATTTGTTGTATTGCGCGCACCGACGCCGCGATGTCGTCCGACTGTCCGCTATGATACAATTTCTTTGATAATAAAAAACTCGCGCCGGCGCCGCGCAGGTCCATGCGAAACGTCCGAAAACCGCGGACGCGCAGGCGCTTCGAAATGCGAACCATGTAGGAGCTTTCGTGGTCGCCGCAAAGGCCGTGTACGAGGAGCGCCGCCGGCCCGCCTTCTCGCCAGCGCGGCGGAATATCTTCATGAAGGCAAACAAAATCGTCATTCGAAACCGCAACGCGGTGAATTTTCTGGGCTCGTGCGGCCGGCGACCCGTTACCGAGTGGAATCGTTCCCGCAATGGTTTGCGCATGTGCGCTGCGCAGGAGTGGATGCGCTATGAATTCTGGAAATAAGAGCGACGGATCGGCATTTCGAAACACCGTTGTTTCGCGTTGATCGAAGGACATTGGCAACTGAAAGGCGGGGGCCTTTCGCGGGGAGCGGCCGTCTCACTCGGCCGTGGATAAATTTTGGCCGGGATTCTAACCCGAGGCAGGTACAAACGGGTGTTATTCATTTCCTGCCTAGCGAAAAACGCCGCCATCAAATGAAGAGTGGCTCCGTGAAATCAAATACGCGAACGCTACAAATCGCCCTTCTCATCGCCGCGACTCCATGCATGTCCGCATGCCGCGCCGCGGGTGTGGCCGCACCACAGTCTCTTCCCGCGAGTGTCGATCTGCGACCAGACTTTGATGCACATGGTGTGCTTCCACGCGGCCAGGGTCCGCGCGGCACATGCTCGGTGTTTGCGACTTCAGACGCGATTGAGTTTGCGCTAGCGAAACATCGCGGGCGCGCGGAGTCTCTGAGTGTTGAATTTTTGAATTGGGCCGCCGCGTGTTTTGCGGGAGCAGACTCCGACGGCGCGTTTTTTCACAATGCACTCGGCGGCTATGAGCGATTCGGTATTTGTAGTGAATCACTGATGCCGTATCGAGCACAGTACGAGGCGTCTCTAGTGCCGTCTCGACAGGCATTCAATCACGCGGCCACGATGCGCGAAGAGTGTCGCGGAGCACTAGTAGTACGCTGGATTGTGCCGTGGCAGCCGAACCGCTTTGGAGTTGATGAAGCACAGTTCAGGCAGATCAAGGAAGTACTAGCGAGCGGCTATCCTGTTGCGGCAGGTTCGGGCCACAGCAGACTACTCGTGGGTTACCGCGACGACTCTGCTCAACCCGGCGGCGGAATTTTTATAACTAAGGATTCCGCCATTGGAGGATTCGGCGAAGTGAGCTACGAGTTTGTACGCAAGGACGTTGCGGACGTGTTTTGGGTGGGGGCGTCGCGATGATCGGAACGTTAACAACCAAACTCTCCGATGTTCAGTGAGCGCTTCATTGAGATTTCATACCGAGTTGTTAAGACGGGCTGCTAGGGCGCATCGCCCATCGCTAACATTTTGCCGCGTCCCCTCGAAACCCCCGAATGCCCACCCCTTCCCGCCCTTTCCGAATCCTCTCCGATTTCGACGGAGTTTGGACCAACCAAGCATTTGAAGCATCGCAGGTAAAATTATATTTGGCGGCCGAGGCGTCGCGGATTGCTAACGTTTCGGCGGATTTCGGAATACAACATTTCGCGCGCTTTGAAACAATTGTAAAGTCGCGGCCGCACGAATTTGGATGGGCGCCCGACGGAAGAATCACGGCGTACGTCGACGAAGACCCGTTTTGCGAATCGAACGCGATCGCGGGATATATTACAAAAGCAACGGGCGACGCCGAGGCGAAATTGTATCGAGACGCAATCCTCGGCGCGGGTTTTTCGAGTATTGCATCTTTTTCGGATCATTGCTTTTTGACGGCGACCGCGCACTTTCGCGCCGAGCACCCGCCCGCGCTCGTGGCGAATGCAACGGAGACGCTGCGGCAATTACATCAAATCGGCGCCGAGGTTATTGTTGTATCCAATTCAAGCGCCGAAAAAATCCTGGGCTGGTTTGGCGCTGTGGGAGTTGATATATCAAAAGCACTCTCAAACGACGCGCCGCATGGCGTGCCGTTTCGAGTGCGCGGAACGGCGGGCAAACAATTCATCGGTGAAAAAAATACAAATATTTCCGTCGGCGGCCGGTCTATTTTTATTGACCGCCCTCGCTACAAAACCATTATTGAAGAAGAGAAACCGGATTTAATTATTGGCGACGTCTTCTCGCTCGACCTGGCGCTTCCGTCGATTCTGCGCCGCGAGCGAAATCCGGCCGCGCCGAAAACGTTAGTCTTACGAAAACATCCGCACACGCCGCGCTGGATTATGGATACAAAAGCTGAGGGGGCGATCGACGCCGTCGTCGACGACGTCTTCGAACTTGTCGCGCTCGTTCAAAAGTTAACAACTACTTAAGTTATCGTTACAAATCGGAAATAGTATGATTCGAAAGTTCATGATCGCGTTCATTCTTAGCGTTGCGCTTTTTTCGTGCAAGGACGCGCGCGTGGGAACGGCCGACCGCCCGTTCACGATGTATTTTGTGCCGTCGATGGACGCAGAGAAAATTACGACGGGCGCGGAAACGCTTACAAAGTATCTTGAAAAACAGATATCACAAAAACTCCACGGCAAAAACTCCGGATTTGTTATCAAAAGCGCCGTGCCCGCGAGCTACGTTGCGGTAGTGGAAGCGTTCGGCGCAAAACGCGCCGACTTCGCGGCGGTGAACGCGTTTAGTTATGTTCTTGCGAAAGATATCAAAAAGTACGACGTCGAAGCGGTGGTGGCGGTCGTACGCGGCGACGGGGAGAAATTGTATAAAGCACAGATTCTCGCGCACGCGGACAGCGGAATTAAAAGTATTGAAGATCTCAATGGTAAGAAGTTCGCGTTTGTCGACGCGTCGTCGATGGCTGGATTTGTTTTACCGAAAAAACTCTTTAATGATAAAAATATCAAATTGGGGCAAACGGTTTTCGGGCAGAAACACGACAACGTCGTGACGATGATCTATCAAAAACAGGTCGACGCCGGCGCCACTTACTACAGCCCGCCGAAAGGTAATGAAGTTCGCGACGCCCGCGCGCGCGTCAAGGCGCAGTATCCCGACATCGAAGATAAAGTTAAAATTATAGGATTCACCGACGAAACTCCCAATGAGCCGTGGATTTTGCGCACAGGGATTTTTGAGGATGCTAACGAAAACGAAAAACTAAGAAGCGCGCTCGTCGAGGCTTTGCTCGCGTTTGCAGCGACGGATGACGGCAAGAAAACGCTTGATTCGTTATATAACATATCGGGGCTCGTCAAAACGAGCGACGCCGAATATGAGCCGATGCGCAAAATGGTTGTCGAGGCCGGCGTCGACGTCGCGGCCGCCGTTAAATAAATTAAATTTATTAGCAATGTCCGTTCTCCTCGAAATTCGAAATTTAAGTAAAATCTATGACAACGGAACGCGCGCGTTAAAAAATATATCTTTTGAAGTCGGCCGCGGCGAATTTGTAGCCATCATCGGCCTCAGCGGATCGGGGAAGTCGACGCTGCTTCGTAGCATCAACCGGCTTGTCGATCCGACCGAAGGCGAAATTATATTTAACGGCGTCGAAATCACGAAACTAACAATAAAAGAGCTGCGTGCCGAGCGAAAGAAAATTGGAATGATCTTTCAGCATTTCAATCTAATAAACCGCAAGTCGGTGCTCGCGAACGTTCTTTCAGGAAAATTAGCGTCGACGTCCGCGTTCAAGAGTTGTCTCGGAATGTTTTCGAAGGAGGATCGCGACGCAGCCAGTCGTTATTTAAATATTGTTGGACTCGCCGACAAAGCTAACATTCGCGCGAGCGAACTCTCGGGCGGGCAGCAGCAGCGCGTCGCGATCGCGCGTTCGCTTTTGCAGGATCCGTTATTACTGCTCGCGGATGAGCCCGTCGCGAGCCTCGATCCGTCGACGTCGCATTCCGTCATGAAGTATTTAGAATCTGCAAATAAAGATATGGGAAAAACAATTTTATGTAATTTGCATTTTCTGAGTCTTGTGCGCCAATACGCGTCGCGCGCGATCGCTTTGAAGGGCGGAGAAATTGTATACGACGGCCGCGCGGCGGAGATCGACGACGCGCGCTTCAAACAAATCTACGGAGACGACGCCGTCGAGCTCGGAATTAATTGATTCTGTAATTGTAGTATTATAAAATGGCAATAAATCAAATCGAGGATTGGATCGCGCGCGAACGCCGCAAGGCGCTGGTGAAGGGATTTTTAATTAATTTTACTCTTACGGCCATTTCCATCTTTATCGTTTACGATTTGTTACAATCGTGGACGGGCGCGGCGTTGCCGGCTCTCAGTCTCGGCGCCGCGGGTGTCATGTTAACAATTGGATTCGTGCTGGGCGCGGTCTGGAGCCGTTATCCTCATTCGGCCGGCCGGATTCTTATCGAATCCACGCACCCGCTTTTGAAACAAAACCGGCGTGCCGAATCCGTGCCGTGGAATAAAACGGCTTCCGCGTGGATCACGTTTGGAATCTTAATATTAACTCTCGTCGCCGGATGGAAATTTACACAAATCAACCTGCGCGAACTTTTCAGCGCCAACGGCCTCGACAGCGCGCGCCGCCTGTTCGGAGCGCTCTTCACGCCGAATTTTAGTATTCTCGGCGAAGTCGTTGCGAAAATGATCGAAACGATTTTTATTGCATTCATGGCCACGCTCATCGCCGTGCCGGTTGCGTTTCTCGCGAGTTTCTTTTGCGCGCGGAATCTTATGAAAGGCAGCGGCGCGTCGATGGCGGTTTATACCATTCTGCGCCTGATCTTTAACTTTTCGCGTTCGATCGAACCCGTCATTTGGGCGATTATATTTGCATGCTGGGTCGGCATCGGACCGTTCGCGGGAATGTTATCATTAGCTATTCATTCCGTGGCGTCGCTCGCAAAGTTATATTCAGAACAAATAGAAATTATTGATCAAGGCCCCGTCGAGGCGATCGAAGCAACCGGCGCGAACCGGTTGCAGGTCGTCTGGTACGCAATCGTGCCGCAGATCGTGCTTCCATACCTTTCGTATACAATTTATCGTTGGGATATTAACATTCGCATGGCGACGATTATTGGTATCATTGGAGGCGGCGGCGTCGGAACGCTACTTTTCCAATACCAGGGCCTCGCGCGCTGGAACGAAGTCGGAACGATAGTGATCGTCGTCGCCGTGGTGGTTTGGGCGATGGACGTTCTGAGCGCGAAGATCCGCGAGACGATTGCGTAATGTAAATATTATTTTTATTTAATATCTCCAACGCGCACGAACGTCCACGACGGGCCGGGTTTGTTCTCGCCGGCGATCGATGCTACTAATTTTTTATCTTTCATGCGGTACTCGATCTTGGTCGGAAAGTCGTGCTTCGGATTCTCGAAGACCGCGTGACCGGTTTCTGATTTTGTTAGTTGAAACGGAGTCGGTTTAGTGCCGCGCGGACTCGCGAGGTAGGTTACACCGTTGCTATCTTCCTGAATGCGCAGGTACTCAAACCCGTCGAGTTTCTCACCCATCACCGAACGATTAAGGCCGAGCATCATACCGCCGCGCGCGGGCATCCAGAGTTCTTCGGTAATATTACTACCCGACTCTTGACGCCAGTGACCTGCGATCCACGCGAGCGAATCGAGTTTAAGAGAAGCGGACTTCTCCTGTGGTTTATCAATTGCAGTGTTGGCAAGAAGGAAGGCTAACAAAGTAAGAGCGGCGAGTGATTTCATGATGTGGCCAGTATTGGTGAGAGTTGTTGAGACCGTGAGTAACTGGCGACATTGAACTCCCTATCCGCGCGTCCTTATAGAACGAATGCGACATTCCGCCGATTCGCATACTGCTAGTCTGTATTCGCGAACGCGGTCGCGAGAGCATGTGCTTCGCGCCGGTACGCCGCTGGTGTAGTTCCCGTAAATGCAACAAATTTGCGTCCGAAATGTGCCTGGTCGGAGTAGCCGGCTTCATAGGCGACGCGAGAGAGCGGCGCGTCGCTTTCTAATAATCGAACCGCGCGTTGGAATCGCACGATTTGTAGTAATGCTTGCGGTGTGATTCCAACCTCGCGCTGAAACCGGCGTTCAAGCTGCCGTATTCCGATCGAACACTGCGTTGCAACCGTGTCGATCGAAGCACATCGGTTCACGAGCGCATCGACCGCGTTCACGATCTGCTTTGCTTTCGGACGCAGACGCGCTGCGCGGCGCAACAACACTTCCTCTAACAAGAGTACTCTCTGCTCGCGCGCTGCTTCATACAGACGTGTGTGCAACTTCTGCAGTTCGGAGTCTTCAGATTG
>JBJXHE010000108.1:0-62781 GCA_046160785.1 Planctomycetota bacterium | reverse complement strand
CGGAACGAGTCTTCGCCTATCGTGTCGATGCGAATAATCGACTGGTGTCGGTGAGCTCCGATTGGCTGTCATTCGCGCGCGAGAACCAAGCGTCGCACCTCAGTGCCGACGCCGTGATTGGCCAGCCGTTGTTCCAATTCGTGACCGGCAAAGAAACTCAGCTGTTGTATCAGATGACGATCGACCGAGTGCGGCAGACGCAACGCACTGTAGTGATCCCATTTCGATGTGACAGCCCTTCCGTTCGAAGGTTCATGGAACTGGTCATCTCGCCATGTCCAAACGGTCATGTGCAATTCACAGGTCGAATTATCCGCGAAGAGGTGCGCGAAGCAGTGCCCCTGTTAGACCCTTCAGTCAGCCGTACAGATGAGTTCCTTGTCGTGTGTAGCTGGTGCAGGCGTGTTGAGGTCTCGGGTTGCTGGTTGGAGGTCGAGCTTGCGGTGAAACGATTGCAACTCTTCGACCACACATATCTGTCCCAAATATCCCATGGTATTTGCGCCGATTGCGTGGAGCGCGTGCGACTTGAAGTCGACCAGACCAGCTAACATGCGCATGAACCTGATGATCCGACCTATCACGACACGTGTTGACGCACAGTCCGCGCTAGGCCAACTCGCAGGTTACGAACAACGTTAGACGGACTGAACATGGCAGCCACTCACAGTAAACGACCGATGCAGAAACCCGACACGGCGACACTTTGGAAGTGCCCCCGCTGTGGCGCAAAATTGATCTCAAAGAATCTGTCCCACTCCTGTGGCGCCTTCTCCGTGGAGAAGTTCCTTGAGGGTAAGACTGCTATCGGCCGCGACCTCTTCGAGCGGTTCGTTGCCATGATTTCGCGGTGTGGACCTTACGAGGTCGCGCCGGCCAAGACCCGCGTGGCGTTTATGGGGAAGGTGCGTTTCGCTAGTGTCAACCGAGTGGGCCACGACTACATCGACGTGCACTTCGTTCTCCCGCGGTCACTCAAGAGCCCGCGACTACGCAGAGTCGAACACCTAGACAAGCTGTATGTGCATCATCTGCGACTCCGCGATGGACGCGAATTCGATCGCGAGCTCTCCGACTGGTTGCATTGTTCCTATCTCGAATATGGGCAGCGCGGCTGGTTGACGACGAGACGTAATGGTACGTGATGCAACAACGCACAGGGGGTTTGAGTACACAGTGACGCTCAAACGTCTCACTCCTGCACTACTGCACGCTGTTGTGCGGGTCTCTCGCCAGCGTCAGAGTGTGCTGCACTGCCCGCCGCTCAATCGGAAAGTCAGGTCTCAAGTGGAACTTTTCATGAGCACACCATGAACAGCCGTAGAAGTATGCTTCTTTACATCTGGTTGATAGCCCTCGCCTCATTGAGCGCGTATTATCTTTTCAGGGCAGTCGATTATCGCTTCCTGCATGCGAATCGGCTGGGACCGAGCTTGTTCAACAAACAGCTGTGGTACTTCGGCCACGTCCTATTTGCACTGCCAGTGGTATTCGGAGCTCCCTTACAATTCCTTCCCAAGCTCCGCCAATCGGCGCCTCGTCTTCATAGGTGGATAGGGCGTGCCTATGTCGTTGGCGCATCCGGAGCGGCGATTCTTGCAATTTATTTGGGTGTCACAATCGAGTACGAAGGGTCGCGCCTATCTATTGTCCTGACCGGAGTGCTTTGGCTGTTCTTTACGCTTGCTGCTTGGCGATCTGCTGTCACCGGAAACTTCGCATCTCATCGCGCATTCATGATTCGGAGTTACACGATAGCCTTGGTGCTGGTCTGGCTTCGGGTGATGGAAGACTTCCAGGACTATTTGTTTTTCTTCGTGCAGGATCCAGACATGAAAGACGCGACGAGGGAGTGGGCGTCTTGGGTGATTCCACTACTTGTGGTTGAGTTCTGGATTGCTTGGCTGCCGCAGGTTCAACCCAACATGGCATCCATGCAGACGCCAAATCCTGCACATCACCGGCTTTTTCCCTCAGCAAAGTGAGCATAACATGAAATCGCCTAATCATGTGCTGCAGGGGATCCGGACATCGTGCTCTGGTTTCAATCCATAGTCTCTCGCCACTCAAGGATGAAAATGTTGAGTACACACAGCACCTCGCGGATAAGCCGTGGCGCATGCGCGAGTTTGGGGTCCGCACTATAGATGGGCACCGGCTCATGTTCGGCCAGGAGATCTAGCATGTACCACCTGGCGCCTAACAATTCGTCGGAGCTGACGCCGCTTCGCGGCGCGGCCTAACTCAGGTGTAAGCGGACTCAAGCTCTATGGATACTGAACCGCAACTAAGCGACGCGTACCCGCCGCAAGAGATCGCCCGGAAGGTCGAGCGCCTCGGCGTTGCGAAGGCACATGCCGATGCGCTCACACTGCTCGTACTGGCAGTGCTCGCCGGGGCCTTCATTTCGCTCGGCGCACTGTTGTTCACAGTCGTGGTAACGGAATCCAGTCTTGGCTTCGGCCCCACACGCTTGCTTGGCGGAGTGAGTTTTTGCCTCGGGTTGATACTTGTTGTGGTGGCTGGCGCTGAGTTGTTCACTGGAAACAACCTCATCGCGATGGCCTGGGCCAGCCGCCTGATTAGTACCCGAGAGGTCATGCGGAATTGGCTTCTTGTTTATGTTGGCAATGTGCTTGGCTGCCTGGGAACATCTCTGCTCGTTATGTGGGCCAACATTGCCAGTCTAGGAGATGGCGCAGTAGGTGAGATGGCGGTGCGCATCGCTCGCACGAAGGCAGACCTTCCCATGGCCGAGGCTTTCATTCGCGGGATCCTGTGCAACGCGCTTGTCTGCCTGGCTGTGTGGCTCGCGATCGGCGCGCGCAGTGTCACAGACAAGCTTCTGGCAATCCTCTTCCCCATTACTGCCTTCGTGACCATCGGCTTCGAGCACTCGATCGCGAACTGGTTCTTTTTCCCTTTCGGGATGGGCGTGGACACTCACGACGCGGTGTCGCTCGTCGGGGCCTGCAAGAACATCATCGCGGTGACCGCCGGTAATGTGGTTGGCGGTACACTGCTCGTGGCCGGAGTGTACTGGGTCGCCTACTTGCGAAGTGAACGCAAGCGGTAGGATCGGTCCTTGTGAATCGTGACTACGGTAAGGGTCGCCGGCTCACGCGGGCCTGTGGTAGTCTGCCGGGTATTGCCTCGCGCCTCGATGAACCACTCTGTACTCTGAGGCGCGCCCTCTTGATCGACTAATCGCCACATGACCTCGCATCCTTGCTCCTCGGCTTTGGCGATGCGGCTGGAGGAGTGAAGCTCCTCCATGGAGCGCTGGAGATCTGTCAACGCATCTACCCGGAAGACCACCCGATGGTGACCTATCGCTTCTACAGCTTGTCGCGCCCACGGCTATCTGGAGGCGATCGAGCCGTTGAACCTGAAACGCTGTGTGCGTTGGATGGAGCGCAAGGGGGCGACTCCGGAGAAGAGCATCCAACGCACTATCGAAGCGATGGAAGGTATCGTGCGCGTGCATGGGGCCAAGGGTCACGAACCCGAGGCAGCTGCGTGGCGCAGTGAGCTCGAAGCAGCGAAGGCAGTGGAGGTACTACCTCATCCAGCTCGAACCCACATGCGCAGGTGGTAAAGACACCCGTTCCGATCATGTTGGCGGCCACCAAGAACCCAAGTGAGAGGGCCCCTTACTGCCGTCGTTCGAATGGGCTCACCGCTTTCGAAAGCGCGCGACCCAGTTTTCTTTCAAACCTGCGATCGTGATCTCTTCAACAAATTCAAAGCCGAACTGCTGCATTTCTGCGAAGACCTCGCTCTTGCCGGCGCGCACGTGACCCAAGATCCATTCACTACTCACCCCCGGTATGCGCTCAAAGTCGACGATGATCACTTCGCCACCCTGGCGGAGCGCGGAATGCACAGACCCCATCGTACTGCGCGGATATTCGAAGTGGTGGTAGACATCGCAGATGAACGCTCGCGTCACGCTTTCCTTAGGCAGATCGACTGACTTTTCGGAACACAAGCGAGCCTCAATCTGCGGAAAGCCCTCCCGTTTTGCTCTCTGGGCAAGATGGTCTACAAAGTTGGGCGCTATGTCGATCGCATAGACCTTGCCCTGCTCTCCGACGGCGGCGGCAAAGAGACCGATGAAGGGCCCTGTTCCCGCGCCTACGTCGACAATCCGATCGCCGGGTTGCAAACCAATTGCCTGCGTGATCGCCTTGCGATTGGCGAAGATTTCGCGACTCTCCCCCTCGAAGCGCTCCACGAATTCGCCAACATTGAGGTCTGGTTTCAAAAACGACTCGTTGATGCCTGGTTTGACGCTCTTTTCTGCCCTGATTTCTTCACGGGCGGGGGCCTCCCGCGCATCAGTGGTACTGACGCAGCCAATCAAGAGAATGGCGGCCAGGGCCAGCGAGGCCATCAAACGGGTAGAGTGGTTGGCAAGTGTGAATCGATTCATTTTGACGCCCAGTGTAGGCCATCGGGAGTACCGCGTCACGGTAGTATCGGGTCTGACGCGGGACGAGGTGTCCTCATTGCTTGGCCGCAAGGACGTCGTCACCACTATGAGCTACTCGCATTTTCTCAACCGTGGCCCATCGTGCGAGCGCTCGCCTGCGGACCGACTGTCCGCAGGTCCGCTGTGAGTCGATCCACACTCTGGACAAATGCTCTCGTCACACACTCGACGGCGCCGACAGGCTCCCGCTTTTAGTCGACCTGCAGCCGGGCGCGCCGTACCCCGAACCCGAGCCCGCACTTGCGCTACTGCAGCTCGCGCGTCAGGATCACATGAGGTAGACCGCAATGCCGCCTCGGCGAGTATTTATGCAGGTCTGTCGAATTCACGTTAGGCCGCCATGAACCACGAACCAAAGAACAGCGGA
Organism: Planctomycetota bacterium; assembly: GCA_046160785.1. GTDB lineage: Bacteria > Planctomycetota > UBA1135 > UBA1135 > JACQFD01 > JACQFD01. The sequence goes on along the minus strand of JBJXHE010000108.1, from coordinate 57,919 downwards.
CATGAAAGAGTTGAGACAATCGTCCCGCACAACGTCAAGTAGACCCACACATGCGACAGCCTGATAATTGGATAGACGATGGCGCGGCCGGCGAGCTGCGGAGAAGTGAGCTGCAAGTGGTCAGGGCCGGTAATATGACAATCGCGCTCTCTTGCATCGGCGGTGAATTCGGCGCGATCTCAAACGCGTGCAATCATGTCGGTGGACCACTCGGCGAAGGAAGCCTCGACAGGGATTTCGTCGTCTGTCCGTGGCATCAGTGGAAGTTCCACCGCGTTTACGGAACCGCTGAACCAGGACGTCGGGGAAACAAGACCAGGAGCCGGCAATGACGGAAGAAGCGCGCGTCTACTTCGGTGTGATCAATTTCAATGTCGACCCCCGGTCGATAACAGAAATCCTGGGACTGAGTCCCCACCAGACCTGGCGCAAGGACGATCCTGGACCGCAGCGTTCCCGACGAACACACGACCGTTGGGAGTTCCGCGGCCCCAAGTGTGAAGTCGCGTCCTTCGAGGAACAGTTGGATGAGTTGCTGAGCATCCTCGAGGGAAGGCGGGACCGGGTACTGCAAGTGGTCAATCAGTTCAAGGCAGGTATCTACTGCACAGCCATGTACCGGGAAACAGTGAACCCCGGGTTTCATCTATCCGAGGATGCAATCCGCCGGATCGCAGGTCTAGGCTTGTCCTGTGATTTCGATCTATACATCCTTAATGGAGCTGAAGAGTCGTGAATCAGCAGCTAATTTTAAACGTTAGCCGTTTGAGTGAGAACTGTGAGGAACATGGATATTCCAGGCGCAGATAACCTCATCAAGGTCTTCGGCCGTTGGCCCTCGTTCCACGACGCAGAGGTCGTCCGTTTCCTAATCGAGCGTGTCAAGCCCTTTGGTGCTGGCCCCGGCATTGTTGCTGACATCCATGTTTTCGAGATGACGGATCAGGTCGCGGCCGACGGGACGTACATACGGAAGCATGACAGTCTGGTATCGTTCCGGTTTGCCGGTGTCGATCAGGTTGTGCTAGAGAATTTCAACAATCAGAATGTACTATGGGACCTTGCAATCACCGACATCCGAGACCGCCAAATTGAGGATCTCAAGTATGAGATCAACTTCGCCAGTTCCTTCGGTATTGGGGCACACTTCCTGTGCCGAGAAGTCATGATCGAGAGAGTGCGGCCATGGGAAGGGCCTGATGGGAATGCCCGCTAACAACAGTGTGCTAGTGCCAAAGGCCTAGCAGATGAGACATCACCTCGCACTAGTCACAGTCGTTGTACGCGACTACGACGAGGCGATCGTGTTCTACACGAAAGTACTCGGCTTTGATCTCATCGAGGACACCTTCCTCCCCGAAGAGAATAAGCGTTGGGTCGTCGTGGCTCCTCCCGGTGGCCTTGGCGCAAAGCTGCTCCTCGCTCGTGCTGTGAACGACCATCAGAAGTCGCGCGTGGGTGACCAGACGGGTGGCCGCGTCGGGTTCTTCCTCTACGCCGACGATTTCTGGCGCGACTATCGCAAGTACCAAGAGAACGGAGTTATCTTTGTGCGCGAGCCGAAGGTGGCCGACTACGGGACTGTCGCTGTCTTCCGCGATCTCTACGGAAACCTGTGGGATCTGCTCGAGCCGCGAGTGTAGGATTGGGTCCTGCTCAACAAGTTGCAGCAGCCGACAGCGATGCGCGCCGCCGTGGATGCAGAACGTTGAGTCTGCGACTGAAGCGCGGGCGGAATCGACTTCGCGGTACCGGCATGTGCCTTCCAGCGCGTTCTACAATCACTACAATTTGTTAACCCCTCCTACCTATGTCGATTCGAACAATTGATTCAAAGCGGACCGCGGAAAGCGGTGAGAGTTCATTCTGTTCAATGCGATGTGCGCGCTCGACATGGCATGCGAAAGGGGTCTGGTACATGTCGGGGACTCGGCTCTTCCTTGCGTTGAGCATGCTCCTTTTCGTGGCAGGCTGCGCTCGGGGCCATCTGCCGCAGCACAATGGATCGGGTCAAAAAGCCGTCCGAGCGGATCGGGTCGGTCCTCTGATCGACTCGATGTTGAACGGCACATACACTACGATGGTGTTCCCGGGGCTGACGTGGGACGACATCCCGGCGCTACTCGCGCGCGCGGATAGCAAACGGACGCTCTCCAACTTTCCGCACAATCCACTGTCTTCCCAATCCCAGTCTCGCTGCAGTGAAGGGATGGTCGCGCTGTGGCTCGTGGAAGGAATTCGAAAGGAAGGCCAGTTCGCGTCATTGAATCCACTCTGCTTGGGGAACGCAGCCGAAGAGGAACCTTGGACAACCACATCGGAACGAAACCATGATCGCGTGCTTGCCGCCTACCGGGAGTGGTGGACGAAGGTGACTGGTTTTGACAAGAATCGCGCGGCAGCGATGAACCCGTTGGAGGGAACGGGACTCCATTGGCACTGATGGCGCCGCATCACATGCGCGCGTAACAAGGCGCTGTACATGGTTCATGACGCAAAGAGGTTCGCTCAGGCGTGGTTGCAGATGTTACGCTGCGGTCATGCCCACGACCCCTAACCGCGACTCCTTCTTTCTCTGGATGGCGTTGGCCATAAGCGCCACGGTGTTCGCGGGTTTCTGGTTCACCTATTTCGGTCTGATACTCGCGGGCGAGGGTGTACCGGACGCAGTAGTCGTGCACTTGCACGGGTGGTCGTTCTTCGTTTGGTATATGTTGCTGGTGGTGCAGTCTTCACTCGTGCAAGTGCGCCGAGTCTCACTTCATCGTTCACTAGGCTGGATGAGCGTAGCTCTGGCTGCGTTCATGGCTGGGACAGGTCTATTGGTTGTTGGCGCACGGATGGCAGATGCGGTGGATACGGGCGATCCGTTCTGGTTAGCGTCAGGCCCGGGGGTATTTGCGACGCTTGTGTTATTTATAACATTCTACGCGGCGGCTCTTCGAATGCGTCGCCGCACGGATTGGCACAAGCGTCTCATGATCATAGCCAGTGTAGGTGGCATGGGTGCTGCTACGTTTCGCCTCTGCATGGTGTTGTTTGGGCTGGACTCGGCCATGTGGCTCGGTCTGCTCGGAAGCAACCTGTTTATTGTGGCTGGCGCAGTGCGCGACAGCCTTTGCGAAAAGCGCGTGCATCCGGCATGGTGGATTGGCCTTTCCACATGTGTCGTGTTCGAAGCTGGCGCATTGCTGCTGACGCCGACGCCCTTGGGAAAGACAGTGTCACACGCGCTGGCCGCCATCGGCCGCACATTCGGCTTCTTGTACTAACCTCTGAAAATACAGACAGTGAACAGTTCCTAGAACTCAGATGTCAATGGATCCAAAAAATTCTGGACTCCGCCGGCTGGTTGCTCTAGTGCGACTAGAGCCGTTCGCGGGTCCGCTCAATGACCTGTTTCTGTTTCGTCGAGTCTGGCGGATCCCCGGGTCAGTCCAAATTGTCGTCGTCACGGGACTGTTCGTCGCAACAGTGTTGCTGACACACGCCGAGTATGTGGCGAAGGGGACGTGCTTCGGATTTCCCGGCCCGGCGTTCAATGTGCTGATCAACCCCATCTACGAGGAATTGATTTTTCGGGGGTGGATCCTCGGGGCCCTCGCGTGCCGGCGGTCATCGGCAACTGCCATCGCGGTGTCTTCGTTGCTATTTGGTCTCGTCCATATTCGGAACATTTACTGGATCGAGACACCGCAGCTTTTTCAAATGATGGGGTACTCTGGTCTCGTACTTGGACCGCTGTTTGGCTATATCACGTTGCGAACCAGGTCTGTGTGGCCTGCTGTCATGCTGCACTACCTCAATAACCTGATGTACTTTGTCAAGAATTGACGGCGCTCTGCGCCGCCGCCCTGCCGAATTCAACGGAGCGGTAGTTTGTCGATTTGATCCTTTGGGCTTTGGAGCCGATTCTCGACGCCTCAAAACTTTCGTTGGCATCCCATTTCACCCTTGGACCCCGCCCGATTGAGCGACGCCGGCTCGAAGAGAAGAATTGGTGCCATCGAGAGAAGCTTCCATGCCACTTGCCGCCGACCTATAGTGCGGCCGCACCATCGAGAACCGAAATCCAAAGATCCCGGAATCCTAAAACCGAACTGCAGAATTCCTTGCATACAATAAAAAAACACATGTTTAAACACACGAGCACATACCGAGGCACCGAGGCAGGTGTCGATGCGCGATTCAATTCGATGCGGCACATCCGAGAAATGAAATTTGTAGGGCTCATCTCCCTGGTACTCGGGTGGTCAGCTGTGAACTATGGCTGCTCGGTTGCAACACACAGCCATGATGTAGCCACGAACAGTTCCGCTGAAATGAGCGTCGCTGAATGTCCCGTCATGGGTACGCCTCAGAGTCCTGCAAAGGCTGGAGTGTATTCAAATGAAGACTGGTGGCCGAACCAGCTCAACCTGAAGTTACTTCATCAAAACCATCCCATGAGCAACCCCATGGGAGTGGAATTCAACTACGCGAAGGAGTTTGCGAAGCTCGACTTGGATGCTCTGAAGAAGGACATCGAAAAGGTGTTGACGACTTCCCAAGACTGGTGGCCGGCAGACTATGGTCACTACGGCGGTTTGATGATCCGTCTCGCGTGGCATAGTGCAGGAACTTACCGTACTGGCGACGGCCGCGGCGGCTCGGCGTCTGGCTCCATCCGATTTGCTCCACTCAACAGCTGGCCCGACAACGGGAACCTCGACAAGGCCCGGCGGTTGCTCTGGCCTATCAAGCAGAAGTACGGCAAGAGCATTTCTTGGGCAGACTTGATGATACTCACCGGAAACGTTTCGCTTGAGTCTATGGGATTCAAGACGTTTGGATTTGCCGGAGGGCGCGAAGATATCTGGGAGCCGGAGGACGATATCAACTGGGGCTCCGAAAGTGAGTGGTTGGGTGACAAGCGCCATTCGTCAGATAGACAACTCGAACACCCTCTCGCCGCCTCTCAGATGGGTCTCATCTATGTCAACCCGCAGGGACCGAATGGAAACCCAGATCCGCTCGCAGCAGCAAAGGACATCCGCACGACGTTCGGTCGAATGGGCATGAACGATGAAGAGACGGTTGCCTTGATCGCGGGCGGCCACACCCTCGGGAAGACCCACGGTGCGGCGGACCCGAACAAGTATGTCGGCAGAGAGCCAGAGGGAGCCAGTCTTGAAGAGCAGGGTCTAGGCTGGAAGAACGCGAACGGGAGCGGAAAGGGGCCAGACTCGATCACAAGCGGACTCGAAGGTGCCTGGACCTACACACCAGCGAAATGGTCCCACGACTACTTCACCAATCTATTCAAATATGAATGGCAACTCGTGAAGAGTCCGGCGGGTGCGCACCAGTGGATCCCCAAAGAGGGACAGACCACTCGAACCACTCCCGATGCACATATTCCCTCCAAGGGACATCCGGTTGTCATGCTAACAACGGACCTCTCACTCAAGATGGATCCGATCTATGCACCCATCTCGAAGCGCTTTCTTGAAAACCGCGATGAGTTTGAAGCCGCTTTTGCAAAGGCTTGGTACAAGCTGACACACCGCGACATGGGGCCTCATTCGCGGTTGCTCGGACCACTCGTTCCTCCGGCACAATTGTGGCAGGATCCTGTGCCCGCAGTAGACCATGAACTCGTGAGCGATCAAGACGTCGCTGAACTCAAGCGCCAGATCCTCGCTTCAGGAATTTCAACGTCGCAACTGGTCTCGACTGCGTGGGCGTCTGCATCCTCATTCCGCGGTTCCGACAAGCGCGGAGGTGCGAACGGCGCGCGCATCCGTTTAGCTCCGCAAAAGGACTGGGCGGTCAATGAACCAGCAGAACTAGCACAGGTTTTGAAAAAGCTCGAGAGCGTTCAACAGAACTTCAACAAAGCACAGTCTGGCGGCAAGAAGATCTCTCTCGCCGACGTGATCGTGTTGGGTGGCTGTGCTGCAGTGGAAGACGCTGCGAAAAAGGCTGGACACAGTGTGCGAGTTCCCTTTACTCCGGGTCGCGCGGATGCGACTCAGGAGATGACCGATGTGGTATCCATTGGTGTTCTTGAACCGGCGGCAGACGGTTTTCGCAACTACTTGGGAAAGGGACAAGTTCAGCCAACGCCGGAGCAGCTCCTGGATCGTGCACGAAGGTTGATGCTATCCGCACCTGAAATGACAGTACTGATCGGCGGCATGCGTGTCTTAGACACGAACCATGGGAAGTCACAGCACGGGGTTTTCACCAAACGGCCTGGCACACTGACCAACGATTTCTTCGTCAACCTGCTGAACATGGGTACAGAGTGGACCAAGGCGCCCAAGGGCGATCAGGTCTACGAAGCCCGCGACCGCAAGACGGGTGATGTCAAGTGGACGGGTACTTCGGTTGATCTTGTGTTTGGTTCGAACTCTCAACTACGTGCGATTGCAGAGGTCTACGCAACGGATGATTCACAGCAGAAATTTGTGAACGAATTTGTGGCAGCGTGGACCAAGGTCATGAATCTCGATCGCTTCAATTCGCAACCTTAACTCTACTCGCGGTTGCGTTGTCGATTCAACGCAACCGCGCGTTTTGAAATCTCGCGAATAAGTCCGCTGAAAATGAGTGCGTGAAACGGATAGAGTACATACCAATAGAGCCACCCCGATAATCCAAAGGAAGCAAAGTAAGCGGTCTGGATCAGCAGTACTCCCGACTCTGGCTGTGGTACCGCTTGAAACTGAAGCCAGGCCCGTCCCGGCACCTTCATTTCCGCCCGCAATCTTAACAATTGCGAGGGTTCGACGGCTTCAACCCTCCAGAAGTCGATCGCATCACCGACCCGCACCTCGTTGGGATCTCGCCGGCCGCGCCTCATTCCAACTCCACCGACAAGCCGGTCTACGACGCCGCGCAGTCTCCACGCCCAGTGCATGCAGAACCAACCGCGATGCCCGCCGATCCCGGCGAACGTGTTGAACACATCTTCAGCTGATGCAGACACAAATCTTTGGCGGCGTTCGATGATCATTCCCTCCTGAGTGGTCAAGATCACGGGCGGAACATCGCCAAGGCTGGTCATGAGGGCGTCGTTCCAGGTAGTTTCCACATTGTGTGCGTTGAGCTTGGAAAGGGCTCGTTCTACTGAGACTTGATAACTTACGGGCACTATCTGAGGAAAGAGTTGCCTTGCGCTCGGGTCATTCACAATGCTCTCATTTCGAAGTCCCTCGACGAGCGGGCGCGCAATCACTGCCGGAATCGGGGTTACGAGATTTACCCAGTAGGACGAAAGCCGCGGAGTGAGTACAGGAACGGGAATGAGCCACCGCTTCAGTCCTCGAACGCGTGCAAAAATGGTCATCATCTCGCCATAGGTAATGACTTCAGATCCACCAATCTCGATGATGCGATTCTTGCTCTCTTCGACTTCAAGAGTAGCCGTCAAGTACTCTAATACTTCCCGGATGCCGATCGGCTGGGAACGTGTGTACACCCATCGCGGGCAGATCATCACGGGCAACCTCTCGGTCAAGTATCGAATCATCTCAAACGATGCGCTTCCGGAGCCGACGATGACTCCCGCACGAAACTCGGTTACAGAAGTGCCCGATGCGCGCAGAGCATTACCCGTCTGCTGACGTGAATGCAGGTGTTGCGATAGTTCGGGAGACGCTTTCGCGAGTCCACCCAAGTAGATGATTCGTTCAACTCCAGCGTCGCGCGCAGCACTGGAAAAGTTCGTTGCAGCGGCGATGTCGCGCCGTTGATAGTCTTCGCCTTCTCCTAGACTGTGTACGAGGTAGTAGGCCGAATCGATTCCCTTCATCGCTGCTCTTAGACTCTCAATTTGAAGCACATCTCCTGTTACTACCTCTACCGAGTCGTACCACGGACGACCCTTAAGCCGTGTGGGGTCTCGCACTAAGCACCGGACTCGATAACCCTTCGCCAAGAGTCGTGGAACGAGTCTTCCTCCGATGTAGCCAGTGCAGCCGGTTACAAGTATGAGCCGTCCGGTGGAGGTTGGGTGGGTCACAGTAACGGCCTTTGAGTGCGGGCGGAGGTTAGTCCAGGTCGTCGTTTAAACAAGCGGCGGATTGCGCGTACGGACCGGACTTCGGCGTCCATAAAAAAGGGATGCCAAAGAAAACGGGCGCGGCCATGAAGCCCGGCTTGTGTGAGGCAATAGAAAGCTCCCCGAGTGATACATTCCCGCCGATGACTAAAACCGGCAGAGGCGGATCCACGCGCCACGGCAATCCCGCCGCATTCACGGTTTTTGATACATTGTACGCGGCTGCTGGAGCAGCCGCCGCCGCGATCACAATTCCGTATGGATATATTAAAACCCGCAATGACGCCGTCGCGCGGGCCCGCTTCAGCGGCCGCCTCGGGAAAATTGATATAACACGTAAAATTGATATAATCGAGGGGAGCGCCGAGCCGCGTATCCAATTTCACGGCGTGTCGGTGGGGGAAGTAAAGCTCATTGCGCCGCTGCTGCGAGAGATTGGCCGTGAGAATATTAAGATTGAGCCGGTCATTACATCCACGACACCCGCCGGGCTCGCCGAGGCGCAGCGCCTTTTTATGAATTCACAGTTCGCGGCGTTTCCGGTGGACTATCCGACCTGTCCGAAACGATTTCTAACAAAAGCGCGACCGTCTGGAATTGTATTGATGGAGTGGGAGGCGTGGCCGCTCTTTTTGCGCAGCGCGGCGTCGCTACAAATTCCCGTCGCGATCGTGAACGGGCGAATATCACAAAAAACCGAGAACCGCTATCGTTATGTTTTGGAATTTGCACGCCGCCGGCTCGGCGCAATTTCATTATTTGCGATGCAAAATGAAGAATACGCGCAGCGCCTCGAGCGCCTCGGTGTGCCCAAAGATAAAATAACAATTACGGGAAATATGAAATTCGACGCGGCGATCGACCCAGCCGCGCCGCGCGACTGCGAGCTGGCGCGATTACTACAACTCGACGGGCGCGCGCCCGTTGTCGCCGGCGGCAGCACGCACGCGCCCGAGGAGGAAATTTTGGCGCGCGCAATTGTAAATCTAAGAAAACGCGAAGGAATGCAACAATTGCGTTTGATGATCGTTCCGCGCCATTTGGACCGCGTCGCTGAAATTGTATCCAAGGTTGCGTCGATCGCGGGCGGCTGCGAACGGCTCACGGCGTTGCGCGCCGAATCGCGCGTTATAACAAATCCGGCGGTGCCGGTTGTCATCGACACCATCGGCGACCTTGAAAAGATATATCGATTCGCAAATGTAGCTTTTGTCGGCGGTTCACTACAAAACGATCGCGGCGGCCAAAACATGCTCGAGCCCGCGGCGCTCGGCGCGCCCGTCGTTCACGGCACGTCGGTTCCCAATTTTGCGGAGGCCGCCGAAATCTTAAGAATCGCCGGGGGGGCCATCGCGGTTCGCGACGCCGCAGAGCTCGAAACCGCGATAGCGCGCGTGCTCGGCGATGCTGCGTTCGCGAAGTTAATGATCGAGAATGCAAAGAAGTCGCTCGAACCTCATCGCGGAGCGTCAAAGCGCACTGTTCTCGCTCTGCGAAACGCAGGAGTCTTAGTATAGAGATCGCTAACGCCAGCGGCGGGCCCGGCCGCGTCAAACTCCAGAATTCCACTTCCAAAGAAAATGGGCTATCCTTTCGCGCTTTCGATAGACCGGGCTAACTGCCGATCACCCCTCACCCTGCTAACCATTGGCCGGGACGCGATCGTGCTGGAGTTCGGACCGCTCTCCAACCTCGACGCGACACGAATCGCTACAAATACATTTCTAAAATCCCATGTCCAAAGAATTGAAGCTTTTTACAAGTGAATCCGTTTCGGAAGGCCACCCCGACAAAGTCTGCGATCAAATCTCAGACGCCGTTGTCGACGCGTGTTTGGCTCAGGATCCGAAGTCGCGCGTCGCGTGCGAAACGTTAGCAACGACTGGAACTGTAGTCGTCGCTGGCGAGATTACTACAAAAGCACATTTTGATTATCAGGAACTCGTTCGCGAAACTATTAAAGAAATTGGATACACCGACGCCACGCTCGGTTTTAGTTATGATTCCTGCGGCGTCGCGATTTATGTACATCAACAATCGCCCGACATTTCGATGGGCGTCACGGCGACGGATGATAAAGAACAGGGCGCCGGCGACCAGGGCCTCATGTTCGGCTACGCCTGTAAAGAAACGCCCGAATTGATGCCTTTCCCAATTTACTATTCGCACCGATTAGTAGAAAAGCTCGCGACGCTAAGAAAGTCGGGCGCGAAGGGCTGGGATTGGTTAAAACCCGACGCGAAGTCACAATTAACCGTCGAGTACGATGATAACGATCAGCCGGTGCGCGTTCATACCGTTGTTATTTCCACGCAGCACGCGGCGAGCATCGACCAGCCGGCGATCGAAAAGAAGATTGTTAATGAAGTCGTTCCCGAGGTCATCCCCGCGAAGTTTTTAGATAAGAACACGCGCTATTTTGTAAACCCGACCGGCCGTTTTGTGATCGGCGGTCCGCACGGCGACTCGGGCCTCACCGGCCGCAAAATTATTGTAGACACGTACGGCGGCATGGGACGCCACGGCGGCGGCGCGTTCTCCGGCAAGGACCCGTCGAAGGTCGATCGCTCCGCGGCCTACGCGGCGCGCTGGGTTGCTAAGAATCTTGTCGCGGCCGGAGTCGCGGATCGTTGCGAAGTGCAGCTTGCGTACGCGATCGGCGTCGCGCAGCCGCTCTCGATCCGAGTGGATACATTCGGCACGGGCAAACTTCCCGAGACGCGAATTGTACAAATCGTGCGCGAATTGTTTGATCTCCGCCCGCGCGGAATCATTGAGCGCCTCGATTTGTTAAAACCGATTTATAAGAAAACTGCGCGCTACGGCCACTTCGGGCGTCCCGATTTCAGTTGGGAAAAGCTCGACGTCGTCGATGCGATCAAATCGAAGATCGGCTCTCCCGTCGGCGCGAAAGTTTAAATAAACGAACAATAACATTACGTTCGAATGGTAACGTTGGCCCGTTGCAGAACGGGCCGCGTTTGTTTTCGAACGTTAACAAGTTTCATACAACCTCCCCATTACTACAAATCTGAACTGATTGATTCATGGCTAAAGCATCCACAATGTCGCCCGCTAAGAAAGCCGGTGCGAAAAACTACGATTGTAAAGATCCGAATCTTGCATCCGAAGGCGTCCGCCGCATCGAATGGGCGAACGAGGACATGCCCGTACTTGCTAGGATTCGCGAACGCTTCGAAAAGGAGAAGCCGCTCGCGGGAATGAAAATGGCGTGCTGCCTGCACGTCACCGCGGAGACGGCGAATCTCATGCGAACCATCAAAGCGGGCGGCGCAAATGTAGTCTTATGCGCATCGAATCCGCTCTCCACGCAGGACGACGTGTCGGCCGCGTTATCTTTACATTACGGAATTCCAACGTTCGCAATCAAGGGAATTGATAACAACGGTTATTATAGACATTTGAATGCCGCGCTCGCGCACAATCCAAATGTTACAATGGACGACGGTTGCGATTTAGTAACATTAATTCACAAGGAAGCGACGCATTTAATTAAGAATCTTGTCGGCTCGATGGAAGAGACGACGACGGGCGTCATCCGCCTGCGCGCGATGGAAAAAGACGGCGCGCTCAAGATTCCAGTCGTCGCAGTGAATGACGCATTAACAAAACATTTATTTGATAATCGCTACGGAACGGGCCAAAGCACGGTCGACGGCATCGTTCGCGCGACCGACGTTTTATTAGCAAGCCGCGTATTTGTAGTCGCTGGCTACGGCTGGTGCGGCCGCGGCATCGCGTCGCGCGCGCGTGGAATGGGCGCTCAGGTCGTTGTTACAGAAATCAATCCCGTTCGCGCGATCGAAGCCGCGATGGACGGCCACCGCGTGATGCCGATGAAAGAGGCGGCGAAGATTGGTGATATTTTCTGTACGGTCACCGGCAACAAGCAGGTCATTACTACAGAACACATGATGTTAATGAAAGACGGCGCGCTTGTTTGCAATTCGGGCCACTTCGACGTGGAAATTGACGTCGCCGGCCTCAAGAAGATTGCTAAGAAAGAGCGCATTGGCGTCCGCAAAAACGTGGATGAATATACATTAACAAACGGCCGCCGCGTGAATCTGCTCGGCGAAGGCCGATTAGTTAATTTGGCGTGCGCGGAAGGCCACCCGGCGAGCGTGATGGATATGTCGTTCGCGACGCAGGCGCTTGCTACAGAATGGGTCGCGACGCAAGACGGCCCGCTCGATGTTAAAGTTCACGAAGTGCCCGCCTCGATCGACGAATGGGTCGCGAAGCTAAAACTGGAATGCATGGGCATCAAAATGGATAAATTAACAAAAGAGCAGGAAGCCTACTTGGCGGCCTGGCAGGAAGGAACATAACTTTACAATTCCCGTATTGTTTATTTAATCGAGGCTCGATGGCGCCCGGCTCTGAAAACGTCCGCGATTCATACAAATCGTGGGAGGCCGTGCGCATCGAGCTTGATACAGTTCTCGCAAACGTCGACCCAGCGACGTTCGAGTGGAAGCCGGTCGAGCACCCAAACGTTCGCTCGATCGGCGACCTCGTCCGCCATCTGTGTGATTCCGAGGCCTACTGGATCGAGCGCGTCATCCAGGGAAAAGAATGGATCCGGCATACTAAAGAAGTCTGGAGCGACCATGAGGCGCTGCTCGAGCGCTGGAAAATCCTGCGTCAGAAAACACTACAATTCATGGACGGCCTCTCCACGGCGCGGCAGACCGACACCAAGATTGACCATCGTGGGAATATTGTGACCGTGGCGTGGGTCCTTTGGTTTGTCTTCCAGCACGAGGCACATCATCGCGGCCAGATTTATATGATACTTCGATTGCGAAAGCCGAATCGAACGTCAATGATCGAGTGACGCGAGACCAAGGTTCTTGTTGCAACTCTAAATTTCTAACGAAACAACGAGGAATCCGGAGACTAATATCTCCTCTCGCATCGAGCCGTGCCCCAGTTTACTTTTGGCAATTCACATTCCTACCCCCGGCGCCCAAAAACCAATATGAACATGCCGTTCCGTTTAACAAAAAGAGCGGGCTCCATTCTTAGTAAAGGCTTCACGCTCATCGAACTGCTCGCCGTCATGGCGATTATTGCAATTCTCGCCGCCGCGCTCGTGCCGCAGATTCCGAAATGGATAGATCAGGCCAATGTTACAGCTTGCAGCTCGAACATGCAGGATTTGTATCGAAATTTTACACTTTATAAAGCGCGCATGTCGCATAAAGACTGGCCGAACGAGTCGGGGATTCGATTCTTTATGGCTCTATGGAAGTCCGATCCCAGTTCTCACGATGATACATTTGCGAAACGCTTCACATGCCCCGGCGTCAAGCCGCGTTTGTTAACAGGTTTGACGAGCGACAAACCGGCAGAGTGGTTCAATGATTGGGATGCCCTGGATAGTAATTGCACCGCCTACGCCGGCCGTGATCTTGCTAAGTTTCCGAATCTTGATACTCGGTCCGGCAACGAAGCGATTGTCGCGGATGATAATGAATTAGCGATGGACGAAAAGGATCCGATTCCAAATCATCTTTACTCAACTGTAGTATTATATGCCGACGGTTCAGTGCGGCCGATCGAAGTGACCGAACTGTGGGAAAAGGGCGTGCTCAACAAGAATCAATATCCCATTGCAGGCCCCGAATGTCCCGTTGACGAACTAAAAAAACTTCGAAACGATGCTCCCGTGAGCAAGACTAAGAAAAAGAACTAACATTACCATTCGAACGATTTAAACCTTCCGACTCCAGCGACCACAACGCCCATGAAATCAATTGCGATTCTCTCCTCGATTTTTGTAGCTTTCACGGCGCCGAGCCAAAGCGCGGCGGATCATAATAACTGGAAGTTAACGATCGAAGCGCACGCGCCGAGATCCCTCGTGATTCATACGAAGGGAACGACGCCGAAAACCGTGATGTGCGTTTTATTTGATGTTAAGAATGAAACCGGCGCGGGCCGAACGATCACGCCGTTCATTCAATTGACGACCGACACGAAACAAACCGTCGCGGCCGGCTACAATCCCGCCGCGCACGAATTGTTAAAATTGCACGGCAAGAGCGATCTCGCGGATTTGTATGAACTCGCGGGCGGAATCGAAGACGGCGCGACGAAGAAGTGTTTAGCAGTCTTTGAAGGCGTCGATCCTCTCGCGAATCATTATACATTTCATTTCCAGGGTTTCGCGTCGCCGCTGCATCGTGCCGGCAAAGACTTCAACCAGCAAACTGTAGTCTATCGCGGCACGTTCTGGCGCATCGGCAACGAGTATCAAGTGTGCTCGTCGAAGGTTGTAAACGAATCGTCGGAGTGGGCGACGATTGATTCCAAAAAGATTCGCTAATAAAGAATTTGGCGAACACTGAAGAGCTTTAACAGCGAATCTTCCGATTGAAACTAAGAAGATTCGCTAATATTTAGGAATAGCAACAATAAAAAACGCCGGGTTCGCCCGGCGTTTTTGTTTATATCCGAAGATGGTTATCGCCTTCGTCCCGACAATCCGGCCAATTTGATCATTTCAAGATAATGAGCATTCGTCATCGGCACGATCGACAGGCGCGGTAATCTTAATAAATCGAAATCTTGAAATACGGGCATTTCGCGCATCGACGCGAGCGTCACGGGTTTTGGAAACCGCTCGCCACATAACAAATCGACAACAATTAACTTTGGATTGTTAGCTTTCGGATCCACGTACGGAGCGCGAATCACGCGCGCGATTCCGACGCCCTGCCGTTCGTCGCCGGTATGATACAAAACGCATTCGTCGCCCTCCTTCATGCTGCGGATATGTTTCAGCGCGAGCGCATTGGTAACTCCGCTCCACGTCGTGTGGCGCTCCTTCGCGAGATCGTCGAACGAGTATGTACCCGGTTCGGTTTTTATTAAAAAGTGCTGCATAGTCTCCGTTATATTAATTATTTATTATTAAGTTTATCGCAAGCATGTAATTCCGCGGCCGCCGTCGACGGGCACGATAATTCCCGTCAGCCACTTCGCGCGGTCGCTTGCTAAGAATGCGATCGCCTCCGCGGCGTCGGCGACTTCGCCGACGTGCCCAAGCGGATGCGTTTGCTTTCCGCGTTCGAGGAATTCTTTATAGGTAATATCATCCATTCCGCCGCGCATGTGGAGTTCTGTTACAATAACGCCCGGCGCGATCCCGTTGACGCGCACTCCCTTTGGCGCGAGTTCCAATGCTAAACATCGCGTCGCCTGCTCGACGGCCGCTTTACTTAAACAATACGCAAAAACGTTAGGAAACGCGCGGTAGCCTGCCGTGCTCGTAATGGTAACAATACAGCCCGGCCGTTTTGTTAAATAGGGAATCGCGCACTTCATCGTATGAATGACCGACCGAACGTTAACATTCATCATGTGGTCATAATCGGATAATTTCATATTCTCCAGCGCGCCCGAACCAATGATGCCCGCCGCCGGAATGAGAACATCCATGCCGCCGAATTCCTCGACGCACCGCGAAATCGCGGCTTCGACCTCCGCTTCTTTTGTTACATCACAAACAATCGCAGTCGCGGTCCCGCCTTTGCGCCGAATCTCCGCGACAACATCGTCAAGCCGCCCCGCATCGCGTGCGGCGCACGCGACCTTGTCTCCGTTTGATGCTAATAAAAGCGCGCATGCGCGGCCGATTCCGCTCGAAGCTCCGGAGATGAATGCGACTCGCGGTGAATGAAGGTTCATGATTCTTAGAATTACAGTTTCAGCGGACGGCCATTGCAACAACTCCGCGCGGAACGCACCGACGAAAGTGTTACAGTGTTGCTATACAAATGGCCGTCTCCCGAGCAGAAATTGTAGAACGTAATTTTGACGCACGCGTGCGCGCGTGGCTCGCCGCCCCGCCGCGTCCGCGCCTCAAGCCCGATGAGCGCGTACGCGGCGATTCTTTATTAACTTCGGCTGTCGCGCGGCGCCTGTTCGAGGCGATGCTCACGAGCCGCACGCTCGATCTCGAGGCGCGACATTTGAAGCATCGTGACGCGGGTTATTACACGATCGGCAGCTCGGGCCACGAGGGAAACGCGGTTGTTGGCGATATTCTTAATATTACAGATCCGTGTTTCCTTCACTACAGAAGCGGCGGCCTCATGATGGCGCGCGCTCTCAAAACGCCCGGCGAGAATCCGATTCGCGACACGATGTTAAGTTTCGTCGCGGCGGCCGAGGATCCGGTCGCGGGCGGGCGTCATAAAGTCTGGGGAAGCAAGCGCCTTTTCGTTCCGCCGCAGACGAGCACGATTGCTACACAAATTCCGAAGGCGACGGGGATGGCGTTCGCGATGGAGAGAGCGAGAAAGTTGAAATTACAAATACCCGTTGCTAACGATGCAATTGTGTGCTGCTCG
The DNA here is from genome assembly GCA_046160785.1 of Planctomycetota bacterium. Lineage (GTDB taxonomy): Bacteria > Planctomycetota > UBA1135 > UBA1135 > JACQFD01 > JACQFD01. Next base: position 41,488 of record JBJXHE010000108.1, on the reverse strand, counting down.
TTCGGCGACGCGTCGATCAATCATAACGTTGCGATGTCGGGATTTAATACCGCGTGCTGGGCTGTCTATCAAAAACTTCCCATCCCGATATTGTATCTTTGCGAAGATAACGGAATCGGCATCTCCGTGAAAACGCCGGCGGGCTGGCCCGAAACAAGATTAACAAGCTGGCCCGGAATTCGATATTTCAAAGGCGACGGGCTCGATATCGCCGACGCGTGGCGAGCCGCGTCGCAGGCGATTGAATATGTTCGCAGCGAGCGCATGCCGGCATTCTTACATTTGCGAACTGTAAGAATGCTGGGCCACGCGGGCAGCGACGTCGAAACCGAGTATCGCAACGTTTCTGAAATTGAAGCGATCGAAAGCGAGGATCCGCTCATAAAAACGCTCGATCTATTGTTAGAAAGCGGGGCGATGGCCGCCGTCGAAGTTGAGGAATTGATAACTAAGATTCGGACGGCCGTTCGCGCCGCGGCCGAGGAATGCGTACCCAAGCGAAAATTAACATCGCTCGCCGAAGTGACGTCCGCGCTCGCGCCGTCGCAGCCGGAGCGCGTCGCCGCGGAAGCTAAGAAAAGCGCCGCGGCCGAAGTTCGCGAGAAAATATTCGGAGGTGCCGGACGGCTTCCCGAATTGCAACAAAAACCGCGTTCGATGGCGATGCTTATCAATTGGGGTCTTCACGATCTCATGGCTCAGCATCCGGAAATGTTTATCTTCGGAGAAGACGTTGCGAAGAAAGGCGGCGTGTATCACGTCACTGCGGATTTGTATGATCGTTTCGGCGCCGCGCGCGTTTTTAATACATTGCTCGACGAGACGTCGATTCTGGGTCTCTCGCTCGGAATGGGGCTGGCCGGATTATTACCCATCCCCGAAATTCAATATTTGGCGTATTTTCATAATGCCGAAGACGAAATCCGCGGCGAGGCGTGTTCACAACAATTCTTTTCGAATGGACAATTCAAGAATCCCATGGTGATCCGCATCGCGGGCTTCGCCTATCAAAAAGGATTCGGCGGCCACTTTCATAATGATAATTCGATCGGCGTGCTGCGCGATATTCCAAGTTTAATGATCGCGGCACCGTCGCGCGGCGACGACGCGGTGTGCATGATGCGAACGGCCGTCGCGGCTGCGAAGGTCGACGGCGCAGTTGTAGCGTTTGTCGAACCGATCGCGCTGTATCATGAAAAAGATTTGTATCAAGCGGGGGATAGCCACTGGTTATTTAAGTATCCCGCTCCAGGCGAAGCGATTGCCGCCGGCGAAACAAAAGTATATTTTGAAAACGACGAGCGCGACCGCGATTTATTAATGGTTAGTTATGCAAACGGGCTGCGGCTTTCGCTGATTGCCGCGGATCGTCTGCGGAAGCGCGGCTTCGGCGTGCGCGTTCTCGACCTGCGCTGGCTTGCGCCGCTCAATTATACGAATATTCGCGAAGAAGCTAAGAATTGCGGTGATGTATTAAAGGGTGTACTTGTCGTCGACGAATGCCGCAAAACGGGCGGCGGCGTCGCCGAAGCCATTATAACAGATCTCGCGGAACACGACGAAACGCGCGGGATTCGGCTCGCGCGCCACACCGCGGCGGATACTTACATTCCGCTCGGGCCGGCCGCGAATCTTTGTCTTCCGACGGCCGAGTCGATCGAACAGGCCGCGCTCGAATTGTTACATCGCGGCCGCGATGGGAGCTCGCCGGCTCCGCGCGCATCGAAGAACATCAAGGTTTCTTAATATATATATTCGTATCAATACACATGAAATGGAATTGGCGGTTAGGAAAGTGGTTCGGAATTCAAGTGCATTTGCACGTGACGTTTATTGTATTTTTCGGCGCGCTCATCCTCTGGGGAATGTTAACGGGCCAGCCCGCGCAGCTCGGCCAGGTCTTAACCATTTCGGGCGGCGTCTTTTTATTAGCGATTCTTCATGAAGGCGCGCACGCGTTCGTGGCGTCGCGATTTGGCATCAAAACGCTCGACATGATTTTATTGCCGTTCGCGGGGGCGTCGCGCCTCGAACGGCGGCCCGCGACCCCATTTCAAGCATTCTGCATCGCGCTCGCGGGTCCGATCATTAATTTACTTATTGGAAGTGTTCTTTTTATAATATTATCTTTTCAGGGCGGCGAACCCGTGCGGCTCGCGGGGCAGGTTATTGTAGATTGGCTCGTGTGGCTCGCATATCCCATCGGAGACGGAAAACCCACGCCCGGCGGGGCTGGCGTCGAATTGATGGAATTGAGTTTACTATTCGGACTTATCAATTTGCTTCCCGCCTATCCGCTCGACGGCGGCCCTGCGCTGCGCGCGTTTTTGAGCGCTGTGATGCCCGCGCAGCGCGCGACGCGCGTCGCGGCGCGAACAGCGTCGTTCATCGCGTGGGCGATTGTTATCATCGGTTTGTTAACGAATAATTATCTGATCGCCGCGCTCGGATTCTTTATTTTCCTGAGCGGACGCCAGGAGTCGGCGGTCGCGACGGCGCGCCTGATGCTCGAAGGGCTCGAAGTGCGCGCCGCGATGACAACGCAATATTTAACATTAGCGACGTTCGAATCGCTTGAATACGCGACGTCGCTTTTGTTGCATTCGACGCAGCAGGATTTTCCCGTCGTCGGCGACGACGGCCGATTCTTAGGAATGCTTTCGCGCCAGGATTTGTTACGTGAATTGTCGCAGCGCGGGCCGTCAGGGCGCGTGATCGACGCGTCGCGGCGCGGCGTCCGATTATTATCACCCGGCGAAAAGCTCGCGGAATTATTTGATCAATTCTCGGGGCTCCCGCCCGTGTCGATGCCCGTGGTCGAAGAGGAGAAACTCATCGGATTATTAAACGCCGACGGCATCCAGAAATTACTATTAGTGCGCGACGTCCTCGGCGTCCGCGATACGAATCCGAATTCTAAAATTCCGAAATAGTAGCAATGCTAATGTTAGGGTTGCTTCAGTAATTTTAGAGTTGTTATGAGCGCGTCGAACGTCGTTGTGCCGCGCGTGAAATGCAAAACTCCGCGCGCGATCTTCGGCTGGAAGTCCTGAACGGCTGCGCCGATTTTTCCGTTTACAAATAATGATAACGATGCGGCGCCATTCGACGAAGCATCCGTCATGACGTGCGTTCCCTGAAAGGTTCGCGCCTTCTCGGTTTGATTTTTAGATACATCAAATCCGTGAAACGGGGCCTCGGTGGTCTGAAACATCGACGCGAGATCGGAGTCGAGCGCGGGCTGGTCCGCGAATGTAACAAAAGCAGTGCCCGAATTCGGCGTGAGCGAAATCGTGATCATTTCATTGACGGCGCGCGCGGGTTCACTCGGGCGATAGACAACGCCGCTGCACTTCGCGCTGAACCGGTAAGGCGAGAATGTTAAACTAAGAATATTGGCTGCGCCGGCGACAGGGCCGAGCGTGCGCAGCAACGAGCCCGAACGGTTATAAACATGGATTTGATCTGCGGCGCTGCAATAGATATGTCCGTCGGGACCGAAGGCGAATTGTGATGTTCCGCTTGGCGCTTCGATCGATGAAAGCAGCGTTCCCGTTTCGTTAAATTGTGCAATTGTAGGATTAGCGACGTTTTTGTACATCACCCAAAGCGCGCCGTCGTGCGCTCGCAGAATTTGGGTCGCTTCAAATCCTGCGAACTGCGCGGGCGCCGCCACCGGCGAAATAACTTTTCCAGACGGATCGATATCTTTAATAAGTTTGCTTGTATTCCAGATTCCATACAGCCGGCCGTTCGGCGCGAAGCAACCACCGCGGAATGTTTCGTTAGCATCGCCCATCGCCGTCGACGCAACCACTGCGTCGTCTTTTGTAATTTCGACGAGTTTCGAAGGAGAATAACAATAAACAAAAATGCGGCCGTTTGCGCCAAAGATAAGATTCGAAGGCGCCGCGAGCTGCCCGCCGCCCGTGTACGTTTTTACTACAGTTCCCGCGCCGTTGATTTCAATAATTCGAGCAGCGTCCGAAAATGCAATATAAAGATGGCCGTTCGGGCCGAACGCGAGCGCGCTTGGCGTTTGGCAATGATCAAAGGGGCCGAACGTATTTTGAACCGCGCCGTTTATATCTAATTCGCGAATCTTCCCGTCGGAGGAACCCACAAAAACGCGTCCGCCAGCGAACTCCTGCGCGCGCGCGGCTGGGGAGAAAATTGCCGCCGCAAAGAACGCATAGAAAAATATTAAATAAATGAATGGACGCGTTATCGTGATCATTGCGGCCCGTTAATTTAATCGTGACGTCGACGCCACGAGCGCCGCGAATGACATCGCCGGGCCGAGAAGTTGTAGTGTTCCTTTGAGCCGCACGGGAGAGTACGCCGCGTTTGCGTCGATCGAGCCAATGGATATAAACGAAAATGAGCCCGACGGATTTGTTAATGAATTCGCGGGCACCTCGGATCCTTGAAACGCGCGGCTCGGCGGCGCAAGCGACGCGAAGCGCTCGAAGCCAAAGTACACAAATACGTCGCGCCCGGCCGTCGAAGCGAGATCGTTCGATTTGTTAGGTTTGTCGGTTAGTTGTAACATCGCCGAGCGCCCGGCGGGAAAGTAACTGATCACCGCGTCTTCTTTTATCCATAATTGTTTCTTTCCCGTCTGAAGGCTGCCGCCCGAAACGCGCACGGAAAAACGGACGGGCGACGCGGCGGCGGCGACGATTCCCGGATTTATAAAGATTCCGTCCATGTTACGAATCGACTTTCCCGTGGCGTCGACCGCGTGGAATTGTGTCGTCGTGGAATCGAAAATGAGTATATTTCCATCGGGCGCCGAGATCGCCGCCGACGGCGCGTTCCAATCATTTCCGGCGAATGATCGCGCGACGGAACCATCGGGAGCAAATGCTATAATTCGTCCGGTGCCGCTTGAAAGAACATTAATATAACCTTCGGCTGTAAAGAATAAATTTTTAGGCGCGGCGAGATCGATGTGCGCGACTTCGCGAATCTTAGTACCGGCGGAGTTGAGCTCGATCAGTAAATGGTTGCCCGTCGACGAAACCCACACGTGTCCGTCAGGGCAAAATAACAAATGACTCGGCGCCGATAAATTTGCGTCCGCCGCGAGGTCGCGAATTTTTGTACCATTTCGGTCGAGTTCAACAATCCGATCCGGATTTTGGGATGTTACAAAAACATTGCCGTGCGGTCCGATCGCGAGCCCTTGAGGATTGGAAAGCCCCGCCGCCCCGCCGAGTTCCGCAACCTTGTTTCCCGACTTGTCAATTTCAAAAATCGTCGACGTGCCGCCGTTTAGTAAATATAAGTTTCCGTTTGGAGCAAACGCGAGCGCGATCGGGTTTTGCATATTTAACGAAGCGCCGAATTCTCGAACGAGGATTCCGTTCAAATCAAATTCACGAATTCGGTCTTCCGCGGCGGATACTACAAATACGTGGTTCGCAATGAACTCCTGTCCAAACGCCGGCGCCGCTGCGCCCATCAGTACGACCGCAGCTAAGCCGCGTGCAATCTTCATGACACTCCCCGTTGTTGTGAGCAAAATCGAGCCGGCGGATGTATGAACTTGAGGCCGCGCGCTATGATTCCGCCCCACAATTTTTCCATTTGACAACAAATTGCCATCATGACCCTTGCAAAACCGCCCAAAAAGAAAACTAATATTACGAGCGAGCCGGACGCGCCGCACGTCGCCGCCGCAATTGATTATTTAACAAAAAATCTATCTGATTTTCGGCGCACGCTCGAAGATCTCTCGCGAATTCCGAGCTGTTCGCATCCGCCGGCCAATCCCGCATTTGTTACAAAGTCCGCGGAGGCGTTCGCGCGCGTGCTGCGAGAGATTGGTTGTATTAACGTTGAAGTATTACATTTGGAGGGCGCGCTGCCGAGCGTATTCGGTGAATGGAAGGGAGCGCCCGGCGCGCCAACTGTAGTATTGTACGGACATCATGATATTCAGCCGCCGGGGCGCACGGAGAAGTGGAAGAGCCCGCCGTTTGAACCGACCGAGCGCGACGGGCGCCTCTACGGGCGCGGTGTCGTCGATGATAAAGCTGGCTGCATGGTTCATATTGCGGCGGTTGCTTCCTATCTAAAATCGACGGGCAAATGCCCCGTGAATGTTAAGTTTTTTATCGAAGGCGAAGAGGAGATCGGCTCGCCGAATTTGGAGCGATTCTTACATAAGTATAAATCAAAGTTAGGCGCCGATATTGTAGTGTTGTCGGACACTGCAAATATTGAGACTGGAATTCCATCGATAACCTATTCGTTGCGCGGCATCGCGAGCGTCGACGTCGAAGTGAAAGCGCTCGACCATCCGATTCACTCGGGAATGTGGGGCGGGCCGATCCCCGATCCGAACCAGGCGCTCGCACGATTATTATCAAATCTCGTGCGGCCCGACGGGAAATTAGATATTCCCGAACTTTACAAAAAGGTCCGCAAGCCGTCGAAGCGCGAGCTCGACCGCCTCAAGAAAATTCCATTTAACAAAAAGCGGTTTATGCAAGATTCAGGATTGTTAAACGGCGTGCCGCTCGGCGGAGAGAAGGGTTATTCGGTCTTCGAACAATTGTGGTATCGCCCCGCGCTCACTGTGATTGCAACGGAATCGCACGCGTTCGAAGGCTCGTCAAACCAAATTGTAGACTCCGCGCGCGCGCGATTATCGTTAAGAATCGTTCCGGACGTGACGCCGGAATTTGCGACGAAAGCATTAGTCAACCGGATTCTTAAGGAAAAACCGTACGGCTGCACCGTCGAAGTCAAAGCTAAAGAAGGCACGACGTGGTGGATCACCGATCCCGAGGGTCCGGCCTTCGAAGCCGCGCGAAAAGCATTAACAAAAGGCTACGGCGCCGAATGCACGATGATCGGCGCGGGCGGTACGATCGGATTTGTAAAGCCGTTTGTCGATATATTAAAAGGCGCGCCGGCGCTTTTGTTAGGTCTCGAAGATCCGATCTGCAACGCGCACAGCGAAAACGAATCGCTACATTTGGGCGACTGGCTTAAGGGTATGAAAGGCGCGATTTATCTGTACGAAGAACTTTCAAAGCTGCCGGCGCGGTAACAATTTTTTTAGATGGGGCCTGCCGGCGGCAGCGCGGAGTTCTGTTACTTCGCGAATTGTTAATGGGCGCGTCTCGCCTTCCGCGAGCGCGCCGAGCCGGAGCGGGCCGATCGACCGCCGCGCGAGGGTTTTTACGATATATCCTAAAAACTCGCACGCGCGGCGGATCTGTCGATTCTTGCCTTCGCGAATGGTAATATCAAATTCACACTTCGAAACGCTAAGATTCGAAATCGCGGCGGGTTTGAGCTGCGTTCCGTCGCCGAGCGTCATCGGTTTTTGAAACGCACGGACGGCGGCGTCATCGAGCGGCCGGTCGACGGCGACATGATACAATTTCTCGATGCTACCCGGCGCCGTCAGGCCATTCGCGAACGCGTGGTCATTTGTAAATATTAATAAGCCGGAAGTATCTTTATCGAGACGGCCGACGGGCGAAACGGCGCGCGAATCGGGCGGCAGAAGATCATAAACCGTCGGGCGGCCGAGTTCGTCGCTGCGCGTGGTGATCAAGCCCGCCGGCTTGTTCATCATAAAATATATCAACTCGGCGGCTTCGACGCGGCGGTTCTTGACTTCAATTTTCGCGCGCGCGAGATCCACCCACGCGTTTGGATCTGTTATAACCCGCGCATTCACAGTGACGCCGCCGTTTGTTATCAATTCGGCCGCCTCTGTTCTCGACGCGAATCCTAATTTTGATAACGCGCGCGCCAGCGAAACGTGGCGGCTCGACGGGCGTTTTGCCATATTTACAAACTAAATTGTTAACGAATCAAATTGTTATCTATCAAAACCTTTGCAACCACCGCGGCGTACTGCTGGTGTCCCTCGACGGACGGATGCACTGAATCGAGATACCAAGGATCGGGCAGTGGTTGTTGCATGAAGCGTTCCTGTTCTGGTTCGCGCGCGCGAAAGAATTGATAAACGTCGGCGAGCGGTGCGCCATTGGCGGCGGCGGCTTCGCGCGTCGCATTTGTATATTCCATCACGTGCGGAGAATCAAATTCGACCGAGCGCCGGCGCGGCGCGGCAACCAATACGCCGCGGCGGCCGTCCTTTTTTTGTTGGTTCAGAATATGATGATAACTTTGTTTATATTCTTCGACGGAAAGATTGCGTGCGGGGGTTTTGGGCGCGGGCACGGCGTCGCGCCCGGATTGGAATTGTAAAAATAAATATCGCAAAAGCGTAAATCGTTGCAAAAAGGCGCGAACCCGCGATGACGAAGAACCTATTATTTGAAGCCGCTGGACCTGGCCAATGCCGTCTTGCGATTCGAAGGATTCGTTAATTGCGCCAAATGCTAAAATTACAATATCGGGGTGATAATCGAGCGCGCGTCCAAAATATACTTTTTCACCTTGATACGCGGAGTAACCGACGCAACCAAAGTTAAGAACTTCAACATCGCGTCCGCCCGTTTTTGATACTTCGGCGCGCAATAGCGATTCTAACATTCGCGGCCACGATTCCGATTCGCGGACGCCGAAACCCATTGTCGACGAATCGCCAAAAGTTATAATTCGAAGCGCCGCCGTCTTTTGTTGTGTAAAGATTCGGCCGCGATATCCGTCTTTATTAATTTTCTCGCCGCAGAAAAGCATGCCGGGATTCGGCTCCCAAAGCCACTTATAATTTGGGCGAAATGTTGACGCGAGCCCCTCAAGATTGTCCTGATCGCTCTCGGGACCCCAGAATGCGATGGGCGGCGGCGGCGCCGGAATCGCGCCGGACGATTCGATAACAATTTCGCAAAGAGTAATGAACAGTACGGTCGCGACAATTGTAATAAAGAACTTTTTTAACATCAGGCTGCAAATCTCAATTTACTTGATACCGGGACGCGACTCGGCCATTGGCGATAGAGAAAACGTGCCGTTTTGGACGAAGCGCCGGCTGAGCTCGGCAACGAGCCGGGATGCGATCCAATACTGCCCGTTGTTCGAGTATTGCATTTCGGATCTAAATAATTCCGAGAATTCCTTCACGTGATCCGTCGGTTCGAATTGATTCAGGTTGATCGCCGGAATATTGAATAAATTCCCAGTTTGCTGGGTGGCTTCTATATATTCCAGTATTCGCGGATTCGATCGCGTCGCGTCGGGCGAAATGGGCAACGATACAAATACGAACCGCTGGTTTTTTGTTGGTGATGAGCCTTTTGTTTGTAATTCAGCGAATGCTGAAAGCGCGCGCCGGTGCGCGTCGAGCGACACGCGCTCCGTTGCAGCGACCTCGCGATGGGGGACTGTTGGCGGCCCGAGAAAATATCGTAGTGTTCCAAAACGGTTCAAAAAAAGTTTCAAACCAAAAACGCGAGAATGCGAGAGCGATATTAACTCTTCATCCGAAGTGCGTTCGATCGGAGTGGAACTTTCAAAATATCCGGTCGTCGCAACAATAATAATGTCGGGATCGAAGTATGCAATTCGCGATTGATACCACGCGAGGCACTGAACCGATGTAAACGCTGGAACACTACAATTAAGGACTTCGAGGTCGACTCTTGACACCTTTGCGAGCCGTTCGAGCAGCAGCGGCCACGTTACCGGCTCCTCGGTATCCTGCGCAAACGTGGTGCTGTCGCCCAAAACTACAATTCGAGGTCGCTTGTCTTTATTTGTTATCGGCGCCGACACGCGGAGTCCGTGCAAATTAATTGTAAAATTCTTCGCGCGCGCCCCGGGCCGCGGTTCCCAAAGCGTCGCGCGCGATAATTGTAAATAATCAGATCTGCCTTGAAAAAAATTCGATTCCCTTCCCGATGCCGTCGTTGGCCGCCACAAAAAATTCTTTGGAATCGCGTCGCAAGCCTGAAGATAAAGACTGGCCGTTCCATACAGAAAAATCGCGAGCACCGCCGCGATAGTTCCATTTCGGAATAGGATCTTTAGCCGCATTGTTTGCGGTGCCGGCCCGCGACGCGGGACTACTCGACCGCTTCGACGGAAAGAATCTTATAATTCAAATTTCCCGCGGGAACTTTAACAATAACAACTTCGCCCGCCCGGCGGCCGCAGAATCCGGCGGCGAACGGCGAATTGTAAGGAAGCTCGCCCGCGTCGAAATCAAACGATCCGCCGCCGACTAATGTATACGTTTCCTTTTCGCCAGATTTAGTATCCTGGACGATCATGCGCGTGCCGATCGCGACCTCGCCGTTGAAATCGAGTTTCTTATCAAGTATCCGCACGAGCGCGAGCCGCTCGCGCATTTGAACGACTCGCGCGAGGAAAAACTGTTCGGCCTCGCGCGCCGCGTCGTACTCGGAGTTTTCTGATAGATCTCCTTTTTCCGCGGCGGCGCCGATCGAAAGGCGCGCGTTTGTTAATGATTCTTCCGCCTGGCGGAGTTCTTCCATCATGCGGTCGTATTGGGATCGGGAGACGTACGTTTCTGACACAGCCGGGCCGAATTGTTATGTTAAGGATAAAATGGGGTGGAATAAAAACGGCGACGCGCAATGCCGTCGCCAAAATTCTGAGTCGCAAGTATAGGATTTGAGTCTGCGGTGCGAAAGGCGCGAGCGGTCAAAAACTACCCTCGCACGACCTCCCAGATTTCGGTGCCGAGATAATCAAACGGCAGGCGGCCCTCGTCGCAGTCGGCGCCGACCGAAAACTGCACGTCGACGAAATAGATAATTCGGCCGGTTTGCAATGCTAAGTTTCGCGTGCCGTGCGCGACGCCCGGCGGAATGCGAACAATACGATTATTACCGTCGCCAAGAATGAAACGCATCGTTGCTCCTTCGGTTGGCGAGCCCGCGCGACAGTCGTGTAATACTAACAAAAGTTTGTCGGAGGGCGGCACGTACCAGACGTCAGTCTGGCGTTTATGTAAATGAAACGCCTTCGTAGCGCCCGGCTCGACTTCACTATAATTAACTTGCCGCACGACGAATCCCTGGAGCTGCGCGTGGATTCCTTCGCTGAGGCGGCCGAGCTCGGTGATCGCGCCGCCGTCGTCGTTGAAACGCTTCAATTCCACGATTTCAACGCCGTCGATTCGCGGGCGCGATTTGTAGTCTTGGATCGAGTAGGCGCTTTGGCTTTTTGTATTGAGGTTCACAGTCGGGTTGTTGTTGAAAGAGGACGCTCAAATATACCGCGCGCGGTTCGCCTGTTCTTGCGTACCCCTTCGCCGGTTAAATTTGCCGCCCCACTTTTTGACCGTTCACGAAACCCCTGAAACTATGAAAAGAATCTCTTGGCTTCTCCTCGCACCGCTGGCGTTCGCTGCGTGCGCACAATTCCGCCACAGTTCCTCCGCCCCCCGGCCGCTCGTTGGCACTCCGGACGAACTCATTGCGTTTGCTAAGAATCCGTACGCCGTCGGCGGCGGAATGTGGACCTACCACAACCCGCCGATCGAGATGTTAGAAAAGTTACATCAATTCACACCGTCGAAGGATTGGTTAGATTCCGTGCGGCAGGCGTCGGTGCGGTTTCCACAGGGCTCCGCATCCTTTGTATCACCGGAGGGGCTAGTATTAACAAATCACCACGTCGGACGCGACGCGATTCAACAGTTATCATCAAAGGAAAATGATTATATCAAAAACGGATTCGCCGCCGCGAACCGCGAGGGAGAATTGAAGTGTAGCGGGCTCGTCCTTCACGTGCTCGTTTCGACCGAAGATGTAACCCATCGCGTAAAGGGCGCCAAGAAGCCCGGCATGACCGCGCAGGATGCCAATAAAGCGGTTGATGACGAAATTAAGAAAATCGTCGAGGAAAGTAACAAATCGACAAAACTCCACACGGAGATGTCGAATTTATATCAAGGCGGCGAATATTGGATATATCGATTCAAGGCGTATTCCGACGTGCGCCTCGTATTCGCGCCCGAAGACTTGATCGCGTTCTACGGCGGCGATCCTGACAATTTTACTTATCCGCGCTACTGCCTCGACTTTGCACTGTTCCGCGTTTACGAAGAGGGCAAACCGGCAGCGACTCCGCATTATTTTAAATTTAACACAAACGGTGCGGCCGACGGAGAATTAGTCTTCGTTTCGGGAAACCCCGGCAGCACGGCGCGCCTCCAGACGATTGCACAAATGGAATATTCGCGCGACCACGGCTATCCGCGCCAGCTCGAATTGTTAAAACGCCAGCGCGACGCGCTCGTCGAATATAGTAAAAGGAGCGCGGAGCACGAGCGAAAGGCGAAGACTGAAATCTTTAGCGTTGAGAATAGTATTAAAGCGATTTCCGGTTATTACGGCGGCCTGCTCGATCCAAAACTCATGTCGCGAAAACTCGCCGAAGAGGCGTATTTGAAGTCTGCGGTTTACGGCAGCGCGCGTCTGCAGGATGTAACCATTCAGGCGCGGACGCCGCGTCCAGAATTAGCGATTGAAGTCGGCGACGCGTGGGGCGAAATTGAGAAAACGCGCGCCAAGTTCGCGACGCGTTTGCCCCAATTGATATATACAAATATTCCGGGCGGGCTCGCGGGAATCGCGATGCGGTTTGCGCGTTTTGCTAACGATCCCGGCAAGGACGAAGCGGAAATAACAAAAAACTCGGAATCGCTCAAGAAGGCGATGTCGGCGGATACTCCGATTAATGCCGAAATGGACGAGGCGCTGATGGTTGCGATGTTTAAATTAGCATCTGAAAAGCTGCCGAAGAACGATCCATTTATTGCAGCCGCGATCGGAAACCAGTCGCCCGAGCAGGCGGCGCAAAACGCGATTCGGAATACTAAATTAACAGATATGGAATTTCGCAAAAAGCTCGCCGAGGGCGGCAAAGCCGCAATTGATGCATCGAATGATTCGATGATTAAACTCGCGCGCTCGGTGGCGCCGATTCTCCAGGAACTACAAAAATGGCGCGAAAATGAAATTACTGCAAATGAACTTTCGCCGCTCGACCGCATTGCAAAGGCGCGCTTCGCGGTGTACGGACGCTCGCTTCCGCCGGACGCTAATTTTAAACTGCGCCTGAGCCCGGGCGTCGTGAAAGGTTATGAAGAGGATACTACTCTTGTTCCCTACAAAACGACATTGTATGGATTGTTCGAACGCTCGACTTCGTTTGATCAAAGAGAACCGTTTACGATGCCGAAGCGCTGGGCGGACGCGGAAAAGAAACTCGACCTAAAGACTCCGTTTAATTTTGTAAATACGTGCGACATCATCGGAGGCAACTCCGGCAGCCCCGTTATTAACAAAAAGAAAGAATTAGTCGGGTTGATTTTCGACGGAAATATACAAAGCCTTCCAAACCGTTTTTTGTATGACGACGTGGACCAGCGCGCGGTGGCGGTTCACTCGGCGGCAATTGTAGCGTCGCTGCGCGACGTGTACGACGGCGGCTGGATCGCGGATGAGATCGCGGGAAAGTAAAAGATTGAATAACTAACGAAACGCCCGGCAAGTCCGGGCGTTTTTTTGTAAGAAGAATGAATTGTTGGTTAGAGGTAAAATATTAGTAAGCAGGAGAATGGCGCGCCGGCGGCCTCGTGCTCGCGCGCCTGAACCGTGGCGCCAAAGTATTAGTCATTACAGAAGCGTCTGGACCACTGCCGCCCTCGGCGTTACGTGCCGCCTTCTTCCGCACACCACGGCGCGCTGCGCGCGCGATCCGCCCGGCACGCCACGCGTCGTTGTTATATTTTCGCGGACTTAGTAAATAAATACTTCCCGCCGATCGTGAGCATCGCGATGGAAAGTAATAATAACAAAAACGAGACGGCGCTGTTCACCCAAACGACGCTGGACGCGGATGCGGAGGTCCACGGCGCGATCATCTGAATGACCAGGGCCGTTATTGTAATGATAAATATAAAGACCATCGGGAACAGCGTGAATCGGTAGTCTTTGCCGGAGCGTTTGAGCCAGACGGTAATGCCTAATAATGAGAGCGCGGCGAGGAGCTGGTTGCTCGTGCCGAAGAGTGTCCAGAATTGGCGGTAGCTTCCGGCGCCGGACGACCATACAAAGATTCCGGGAATGATACAGGTAATGGCGGCGAGTGTGACGCCGCCGAGTTTGCTTTTCCAGCCGGTAATTTCTTGTAACAAAATGCGTCCGAGGCGCGTCGAGACGTCGAGCGTATCAAATACAAATGTTGAAAACGCCATCGCGCCGAACGTGGTTGCAAAGGTAAGATTTTTTTCGCCGAGTAGGATTGTTAAGAATCGGCCGAGCCCTTCGCCGTAGATGGCTCCCGGGCCTTTTCCTTGTATTTGCGAGGGCGTCGCGATCATAAATGTTGTGAGTGCGATCACAGCGACGAGCGCTTCGAGGAGCATCGCGCCGTAGCCGACGGATTTGCAATGTTCCTCTTTTGCGATTTGTTTGGATGTCGTTCCCGAACATACTAATCCGTGGAAGCCCGAGCACGCACCGCATGCGATTGTAACAAATAGAAATGGAAATAATAATCCGAAGTCGCCGCCGGTTGAGAATTGAGTAAAAGCCGGCTGTTGAATGGCGAATCCACCAAATAAAATTCCGAGGAGTCCCGCCGCGATCGCGAAATATAATACAAATCCGCCGAGGTAGCCCCGTGGCTGCAAGAGGGACCAGACGGGGAGCAGTGATGAAAGAAAACAATAGGCGAGGATGAGTAGCGTCCACGTTTTTGCATCGCTAACAAAATATGTGGACGTTTGAGTGCCACACCAGACGGCGCCGAGAGTCGCGGGAACGAATATCAGTGTTTGCAACCACAACGGCGGTTTTAACAATTTTTCGACGAAGCCCATCGAAAAAGCTAATATCAAATAATACGTTGACGCGGCTGCGACGGCGCCGCCCGGGTGAAATGTAAATTCGAGGCCCTTGAGTTCCGCGTCGCCCGCTACGAAGGTGGACGACGTGACGTCGGCGAATGCAACAATAACGTAGATGAGCGCGATGTAAATAAAACCGATCATCGCGAGCCATGCGCGCGGGCCCATGTTGGTTTTTACAATTTCGGCGATGGAGCGCGCGTCGTGCCGGATCGACGCGACAAGAGTGGATAGATCATGGACCGCGCCGATCGCGATCACTCCAAATCCGATCCATAACAAACACGGAACCCAGCCGAATTGTTGACATGCGAGAATCGGCCCCGCGATCGGGCCGGCGGCGGCGATCGCGGAAAAATGCTGTCCTAACAAATAAAACCGCGGCGTCGGCACAAAATCAACGCCGTCGTTGACGCGCGCGGCGGGCGTTTGATTCCGCGAATTTAACAAAAACTTTTTTGCTATAAAACTTCCGTAAAAATGATAACCGGCGGCGAGCGCCGCGCATACGCCGACGAAGAGCAGCGTCAATTCCATCGTTTATTGTATAATCTTGCTCGTTTTCTTGCGTTTGAATTTCATGCGTATCGTATCGGCGAATTGTGTAAATGCGTTCGCGCGGATCGCGCTGCGCGCCTCGTCCATAAAGTTAAGAAAGAACCGCAGGTTGTGCATCGACATCAAGATCGGACCTAACATTTCATTGGCCTGAAATAGATGTTTAATCATCCCGCGCGAATATTCTTTACAACAAATCCCGCGGCACTCGGGGTCGAGCGCCGTCGCGTCGTCGGCGAATATTGCATTTCGGATTTGTACAATTCCGGCTGACGTGTACGCGCGCGAATTGCGGCCCTCGCGCGTCGGCAGCGTGCAATCAAACAAATCCACGCCGCGTTCGATCGCGTCGACGAGATCGAGCGGATGGCCGACTCCCATCAAATAACGCGGCAGATTTTCGGGAAGCAACTGATCCGTTACTTCTAATGCGCGCCGCATTCCATCTTTACTTTCGCCGACCGAAAGGCCGCCGATCGCGTAGGCGTCGAATTCCATATTTAATAATTCCTTGACGCTGCTCTCGCGCAAATCTTCAAATCCGGCGCCCTGTACAATTCCGAGCAGATATTGTTGGTATCGAGAATTGTTACTATTTTGGGATTTGCGGTGCGCGTCAATGCAACGTTGCGCCCAACGTAAAGATTGAGAAACCGCGGCTTCAACTTCTTCGCGCCCCGCGTTGCCGCCCGGGCACACGTCGAGTTGCATCATAAAATCGGAGCCGAGCCTTCGTTGCAAATCGACGCAGCTCTCCGGGGTTAATCTTAGTAAACTGCCGTCGAGCGGAGAGCGAAATGTAACACCGTCTTCGTCGATGGTTCGAAACTTAGCTAATGAAAAAACCTGGAAGCCGCCCGAATCTGTAAGAATCGGCCTGTCCCACGCCATCATTTTGTGAACGCCGCCGAGGTTTTCTACCGTTTCGACGCCTGGACGCAGTGCGAGGTGAAACGCGTTTGTTAATAATACCGTTGCGCCCATGTCTTTCAGTTCAGCTGGGAAAACTCCTTTCACAGAAGCCTTTGTACCGACGGGCATGAACTGCGGCGTACTAATATTTCCGCGATCGGTAACAATCGTGCCGGTGCGCGCGCGCGTCTTCGTTTCTTTATGATCGACCGTGAATTTTAACATTATCGCCCTATCTTATTATCGAAACTGGCTACCAATCTTTTTTCCGGTGCTTGTCCCAACTCCGCGGACGGATAGTAATGTTGAAGGATCGTATTTGTATTATAACTTCTGCGCGACATCTCCGCCGCGCCGATTTGACATAAACCGACGCCGTGGCCGAAGCCGCGTCCCGTGACGCGAATGCCGTCGGGCGACGCCGCGACATCATGAATAAACGGACTCGGGATCATGAGCCCTTTCACGTTTTTTAATATTGCATTTCGAAACGTCCGCGCGGATGTAACAATTTCTCCGGCTTGCGTTCGAAGCTTCAATTTCGACCATTTGTCTCCGGCCGGCCCCGCGGGATCGACGGCGCGGCAGGTTCCCGGGATTCCTAACGATCCGCAAATCTCCGCGAGCGACTTCGTTTTAATCGATATATTCCAACGATACAATTTTCCGCCTTCACAATAACCGCACGGGCCGCCTCTTAATGGGGGAGGTGCGGGCGAACCTAACAATACCGTGCCGTCGATCGTCGAGCCGCCGCACGTGGAATGGTAAAAAGCGGGAAGCAGCCGGCCGTTCCATGTTAAGACTAGGTTTTGTGTATTTTCGACCGCCTTGCGCGTGAGCGCGGTTTCGCGGCCGACTCCGAGATACGCCTGCGCTTCCACCGAATCGGGGATGGGCCGGCGCCCGCAATCCTCGATCGCCCAGCGCGCGTATGTGCGCGCAATCACAGCCTGCGCTTCGAGCGCCGAGAGGGGCGTCGTCGATGCATACATTTCGCTGCCGACGACCGAACCTAAATATTCTTCGAGTGGAACTGTATTTATAACAGAAAGGCCGCGTTCCTTTTTTCGAATCGTTATTTTCCCGCGGTACGATTGATTCGCGACCTTGATCGGATCGTTAGCAATACTGGAAATGGTGAGCGACTCCGCGTCGACGATTCCGCCTCGTAACAAATAACCGCCGGCCGGCGAGACGCCGAGCGTCGCGGATGCCGAGCTCGAAGTGCGCGCGATTTCATCATTCTTTTCGTTGGTAATAATCCAGCCCGACGGCGCCGAAAATGTAAATTCAGGCTCGCCGTCGAGCGCGGTCAGCAATACATCAATTGCTGGATTTTTAGTATCAAGCGCGATATTGCGCGGCGCCGAATCTGTAGTATTGGATGGTTTCGATTTGGCCGGCCGGCGGGCGGTGTTTTTTGTAGTCTGTTCAAACGGATCCAGAGCGACACACGCTAAGACTGCGCCGAACAGGATCAGAATGGCAACGGCGCGCGCGCGAAACCGCCGTACGCGTTTTCTGTAGCTTCCGAAACGTCGCCGTCGCGATCGCGCCATGAATGGTTACGATTCGGGAGTCGCGGATTTGTGGCTTCGGCCCAGAGCGGCGTAACCGCGGTCGGTCAGCACGCGCCCCCGCGGCGTGCGCTCGAGCAAACCCTGGCGTAACAAAAACGGTTCATACAAATTCTCAACTGTATCTTCCGCCTCGCCGATCGCGGCCGAAAGCGTTTTCAACCCCACCGCGCCGGAATTCCGCGCGAGCGTTTGTAATATATTGCGATCGAGTTCCTCGAGCCCGAGCGAATCGACGCGCAATGCATCAAATGCTTTGTGCGAAACGTTCATATCAATTTTAGCGAAATGATGTACTTGAGCGTAGTCTCGGAGGCGGCGAAGATAACGATTCGCGACGCGCGGCGTTCCGCGCGACCGGCGCGCGATTTCCATGACGGCATCAGGCTCGATTTCTATCTTTAATAATCGCGCCGACCTTCGAACAATTTCCGCGAGATCTTCGGGCGGGTACGGTTCGAGACGTATCAATAATCCGAAACGGCTGCGAAACGGCGCGGATAATAATCCTTCGCGCGTCGTCGCGCCGAGAAGTGTAAATTTAGCGAGCCGTAATTTTACAGTTCGCGAGTTTTGCCCTTGGTCGATCACGAGGTCGACGCTGAAATCCTCCATCGCCGGATATAAATATTCTTCGACGGACGCCTGGATGCGATGCACTTCATCGATAAATAAACAATCGCCGTCCTTGAGCTGGCTAAGAATCCCGGCGAGGTCGCGCGCGCGTTCGAGCGCCGGCCCAGTTGTAGAATGCAATGTTGCGCCGAGTTCTTTTGCTACAATTTGCGCGAGGCTAGTTTTGCCGAGACCGGGCAGCCCCGAAAATAAGATATGATCTGGGGAATCGCCGCGCTGGAGCGACGCCTGCAGCGCGATATGTAACTGTTCGCGCGCCGCGCTCTGACCTACAAATTCGTCGAGCGACCGCGGCCGCAGCCCGTCGGCGTCATCGTCAAAGACGGGTTCGGAACGAGTGGGCGGCATGGAATAGAAACATTAACAAAACGCGCTTGGCGGTTACCATCTAAATTCACAAATATAATAATGATTGAGTTGCGCCGAATCTTCGTTTGAAATCACGGCGGCGCATCGATTTCAACGGTTCGAGTTTCGGAGTTGTCGAAGGCGATTGGATGGAATGCCGTTCGATTGCGCGCAATGCCCGGCGCGTGGCCGCACACTCGGAGTTTCGACTCGGCGGCGAGTCGAGTTCGCCGGCTCAAAGATTGTGTTTCAGCTTCCGATGAATGCGCTGTAACCTCTCCGCCCAATCTCTGGCACGAGCGTTGCCTTACTAAAGTTAACGAACTGTCCCGTTCGTTTGCCGCCCACGCTCGTCCACTGGTTTTTACCAATGCGGGTCACTAACTAACGATGTTCAAAAAAACCGTAACTCACATCGATCCAACGCCGGGTGTCTCGACGATGCTAAAATTAAATTCGCCGTCGAGTCTACTATTTGGAATTTCTTTATTAGCAATTCCAACCGTCGCCGCGCTCGCTACCGCTTCCAGTAGTTTTAGCTTTGCGGTTGGCCCGCTGCCGGGCACTTCAGCGCTCACCCAAAACTTTTCTGTAATAAATGGTTTTGGACCGCCGCTTCTGCCGCACCGAATCGCGAAGCCGGATTCCAACGGACTCGCCACGCCGCAGGTCGTCGAAATCCGCAACATGAAGGCGCTCGTGGATAATAAGCCTTCGGCGACCAACCCGATTCTTCCGGTCGCGACGTGGCCGACGACTGCCATTCTTCCGAGCCTAAAGCCCGGTAATCAATTTGTATTAATTCGCTTTGGTTCGAAATTTACGCCGGATGAAAAATCAATATTAAGCACGACGTCGCCGAACGGCCTGACGGGTGCGTTATCTATAACCGCGCAGGATCCGATCACGGGCGTTCAAACAAATATTCCGGGACGAATGTTTGTAAACGGTCTGACCACGCGGAATGGTAATATTGAGAAATGGATCAAGAAGGGTTTTAAAGTAAATACAGATAATATTAAAAATACGACGACACCACAAATCCCGCTTTCGATTCAGGATGAAGTGCGCGTCGGCTTCCCCGGAATCGTGGACACCGCCAACGGAATTGATAATAGTTTTTCGGGCTCGAAGAATTTGTATGGAAAGACGTCGGTTGTTTTCATTCCAGACGTTGATAACAATTTGAAGACGTTCGAAACTTTCCCGGCTGGAAAGAATATTAGAATTTCGATCGGCGTCGGTGTTCGCGCAAAGGGCGGCGCCTTCTGGCCGGCCGAAGCGGTCGCAGTTTCGACCGTCGGAACCGATACATTGTCTCCAGAAGTCTTAGTCAATCCCGGTTCGTTTACTCCGGTGATCGACCCGGCGTTCGCGGCCGACCAGGTGCCTGTTAATAAGAAGATTACAATTTCGTTTACCGAAGCCGTGCAGCCGTACACCGTGGGACCGATTCCGAGCGAACTGCCGCCAGCGGTCGCGGGCGGAGTCGGCGTTTCGTTTGCTCTCGCGCAAAACGTCGTTTCCATCCCGTTCACGGTGCTACCGGAGAATGTTTACAATTTCAGCAAGATGGTGATCACCCCGGCGTTTCAATTCCCGGGCTCCTTCTTTGAAAACGGCCCGAACGGACTCCCAAGTATTAATGATGTTGTCTTTACAGTTAACGTTGACGCCATCACGCTTGGAGCTCTCCGCGATTTATCCAATAACGGCAACGGCATTCCGCGCGCTTCCAATTTCCGAACAGCGCCGGGCGCCGGAATTGTGAATGCGCCCGTAGCGCCGTCGGTCATTTATTTAGGTTTCGGCGGCCAGTCTCCGGGTATCGGCGTGCTCGACCTCGACGGTTTCGGACAGGGCACGGGAACACCGATTCAAGATAATTTACAAACGCTCGCGATCGAACCGAATGTTACAAATTTTACTAACAATCTCGACCTATTGTTTGGCAGCATTCCGCCGCTGATTGTTCAGAATACGCCGCTCGCCGGCGGTTCTCTCGGGCCGCTGACGCTGACGCGCGACAGCTCAACTGTTAATTTTGTACTCGCGCAGCCGCCAGTTCTTTCGGGTGTGCGCGATATGGCGATCGGCTCACCGCTGGATATTGTTTTCAATAACGGCATCTGTCAGGCGGGCGGCGGCAACCTCTGCGCAAAAGATATATTTCATCTCACGAGTGGAAATCAGATTGGCACAAATCCGGCGCCGAACCCTCCGCGTCTGATTTTCCCGCCGCTTTGTTTACAACCTTTTCTCGCAGCCGAAGAGCCGCACCGCGGCAATCTCCTTCACGGTTCCAGCAATATGGGCCCTGGAGATTTTATTGGTAATAAACAGCAGGGAATTGCACCGCAGGGTTTGTTTACAGATAACCAGGGAGGCGCGTCGCCCCTCTACGGCCGCGGCCCCGATCCGCCACCTGTTACAATTCCGGCGGTTTGCACACAGTATTTGCTGCGCCAGCAAATTGGACATTTCCTTTATGTAATCGATCCGGTCGTACGCCGAGTTGTTGTATTGAACTCGAACCGAATGACACAGATCGCATCGATTCCGCAGCCCGACCCCGTCGATCTTGCGCTATCGCCCGATCTTAAGATTCTGGCGGTCAGCAATTTCTCGACGAATCAGGTTCAATTTATCAATACCGATCCGTTGTCGGCGAACTTCCACCAGGTTGTCCAATCGACCAACGTGGGTCTCGGACCTCTTGGCGTTTGTTATCAACCCGACGGCGAAGATATTTTTGTAGCAAACAGCCTTTCGAATACTCTTTCTGTATTAAACGGCCAGAGCCGCAAAGTTCGCAAAACGGTTTCGAACCAGCTGAATCAGCCGTTCCAGGTCGTGTCGACGCCCCGGCAGCGCGGTTTCGGATTCCAGACGGGCGTTTACTTTACGTATGTATTAAATAAAAACGGCACGGTTGCAATTTACGAATCGGGCCCGACGGGTGCGCAGGGCATCGGCTTTGACGATCTCGTCGGTGTTGTAACAGATACATTCCCGACTCCGACGGCGATGCAACCCGACGTGCGTATTTTGAATTCTGCCGTTTGGATAACGCATCGCAATTCGATTGGACAGCCCGCGGCCTCGAATCTTGCATTGGCTGAATCGCCAATCGGACCCCAGGCATTTATATCATTCTTCTTCTTCCCTGTTCCGTCGTTCCGCCAGCGCAATTGGAAAGTTGTGCAATCGGTTGCATTCGATCAGATTTCCGGCTTCTCCCCGCGCGATATGGCATTCGATGATACAAATGCGAGCATCGCATCGGCGGCAATCGGATTATTAATTTCCGAGACGGGCGCCGCGGGTCCGGTGGTTCAGCATAGTAGTAAGAATCTCATTCGCCCTGTCCCCGGCGGGTTTACTAACGTTTCAACGCCAAAGGCAATGTTCCTTGCTAATTTTGACACCGGCAAGATCGATGTCATCAGCTTGTCAACGTTACAGAAGATTATTAATCCGATCGACGCGGCCAGCGTGAGCGCGATGTGTTCGTACTGGCGGCAGTAACGCTAGACTCATGGATTTATAACTAATCCAAATCGAACGGGGCGGCGCTGGCCGCCCTGTTTTTTTTATGGAGGCGAAAACTGTTGTTTCAGCAGCTTGCTAGTGCGCAAGAGCGCAATGAACCGCTCAGACTCGCACGTTTATTAGTACTTTTAGAATTGTTATGCAGGGAAACACGGCTCGCGCACCTCGGCACGCGGGTTGCCAAAGATAATTCTCCAAGTTGATACCGTGCGCCGATGTCCCATGATTTCGCGCGGACGGTAGAATCTTTGGAGTGGCAAGAATTGTAAATTAACGATTCGAGCCGAAGCGCCGACCGGATCTCCGCCCGGGCGGCGTTTTTTTTTGTTAGAAGTGCGCGCGGGCTGTTAAACCCTCGATTCAATCGGCGCCGTGCTGCGTTACAATTCGGCAATGCCGACTGGTGAAGCGGTGCGGCGCATGTTCGATTCGATTGCGCCGCGTTACGACTTTCTTAATCATTTTCTTTCGGCCGGCATCGACCGGCGGTGGCGCCGTGCGGCGGTGCGAACGTCCGAGATGCACGAGGGCGCGCGCGTATTAGATATATGCTGCGGCACCGGAGACCTTTCATTTGAATACGCCAAGTCGGGCGGAATTGTCGTGGGATCCGATTTCGCGGGCGCGATGGTTTCGCGCGCGAACACGAAGAATAGTAGTAAACCCGAGGACGCCCGCGCGAACTTTATCATTGCCGATTCCTTAACACTTCCGTTTCCCGATAATTCATTTGATATCGTTTGCGTCGGCTTCGGAATCCGTAACGTTGAAAATCTGGATCGAGGGCTCCGCGAAATGGAGCGTGTTACAAATAACGGCGGCCGATCTGTAATATTAGAATTCACGACGCCGCCCGCGAAATGGATGCGCGGCGCCTTTGGTTTTTACTTTCACCGAATTCTGCCGAGGATCGGCAACGCGCTCGCGGGCACGAAGACCGACGCGTACACGTACCTTCCGAACAGCGTCGACGCGTTTCCCGACGCGCCCGCGCTCGCGAAGCGAATGGAACTCGCGGGTTTTATTAACGTTCGCTATTCGTATCTTTCGGGCGGAATCGCGGCGATTCACGTCGGCCGGAAAAAGTAATATTCTGTCGGCCATGTCAGAAACCGCCGTTCGCAACTCAAAACCTGCCGCAGGGGCCGGTGGATTGCGGGCCTATTTTACAGAATCGAAAGGACTCGCAGTTTCGCTCGTTGCGATCGCGCCGCTTTGGGTTTTGTATGAAATCGGACTTCGCGCCACGAACGCAAATGTTATGAATGGCGGCGAGGCGGTTTTGCAGCGCGTATTTAATATATTTGGCGAAGAGAACGGCCGGCTCATCTGGCGCGTAGTCTTAGCAACCGTTTTTTTTGCAGCGGGAGTTTTAGTGATTCGCGGCGGAGTGTCCGTTATCAAAACGATACTACTGATCGCGGTCGAGGGCTGCCTGTACGGCGCGCTGCTCGGCCCCGCGTCGATGATGATACAAAAAAAAGCCGAATCGTTATTTATGGCTTTGTCGCCCGCGGCGGCGCTCGACTGGAACCGTTCGATTCAAAACATCTCGTTGTCGCTCGGAGCCGGAGTCTACGAAGAAATTGTATTTCGTTTAATCTTATTGTCGGCGATTTATTTTATTATTAAGAAATCGAGCGGCTCGGTCGGGTCGCATTCGGCCGCGGCGGCGGCGGCCGCCGTGATTCTGTCAGCGTTAGTATTCAGCGGTTATCACTATTGGCCCGAAGGCGATCCATTTGTATGGAAAACGTTCCTGTTTCGCGCGATCGCCGGAGCGGTTCTCGGCACGATCTTTATCTTTCGCGGACTCGGTGTTGCCGTTTACACGCACGCGGCCTACGACGTTCTAACCGTTTATTTTTATTCTTAATATGAATAAAGAGCGCATTTTTGTAGGAATCACCGGCGCAAGCGGCGTGATCTATGGCGTTCGAACCGTTCGCGCGCTTGCCGAACTCGGACATTCCGTAGATGTAGCAATCACCGACGCGGGCCTTCGCGTGCTCGCGATCGAGCTCGGAATTCGCGTGGATGTTAAGAATCGCGATATTCGTAGCCTTTCGCTCGGCGCGCACGAAAGCCGCGTTCGATTATTTGATAATCATTCAATCGAAGCCGGGCCCGCGTCGGGAACCTATCCAATATCGAAAGTTATCATTGTTCCGTGTTCGATGGGAACGATAGGCAGAATCGCAAACGGCTATTCGTCGTGTTTGATTGAGCGCGTCGCCGACGTTGCGTTCAAGGAAGCGCGGCCGTTATTAATAATCCCGCGCGAGACGCCGCTTTCTAAAATTCATCTCGATCATTTAAATCGCCTCGCGTGGGCCGGCGCGCGCATCATTCCCGCGATGCCCGCATTCTATCATTTGCCGAAAACGATCGACGACCTCGTCGATCATTTAGTTGCTAAGATTCTCGACGCGGCCGGCATCGAACATCAATTATCAAAACGGTGGGGCGCGCCCCAAAAACAAGACGTGCCGGGCGACGATCTCGGCGAAGGGTGCGACGCGTGACGGTTTTTCGAAATTCACAAACCGCGTTCGCGCGAGCATCTGTGCATTTGGAGAATATTAAATTCTCACATTCAATCTTTGCATTGCCGTTCGCAATCGCTGGCGCGCTGCTCGCGGTGCGCGACCGGAATCCGAGCCGCTGGCTGCCGGAAGTGAATATATTATTATTGATTATCGCGGCCGTCGTCGCGGCGCGAACGTGCGCCATGGCGGTCAACCGAATTGTAGACGCGCGCATCGATGCTAAGAATCCGAGAACGGCGGCGCGCGCCATTCCTGCTGGAATGCTAACCATCGGCGGCGTCACGTTTCTCGCCGCCGCGTCGGGTGCCATTTTTGTTATCATTGCGTTTTTGTTATCTCCGCTGTGCGGATGGCTTTCGCCCGTCGTTCTCGCGGTATTGTTAGGATATTCGTGGACGAAACGATTCACTGAACTTGCTCACGTTGTCCTCGGACTATCGTTAGGATTGGCGCCCGGCGGCGCGTGGCTCGGTGTGCAGGGCGACTTCAAAGGAAATATATGGATTCCGATATTGTTAGGAATGAGCGTTCTCTTTTGGGTCGCGGGATTTGATTTAATTTATGCGTGCCAGGACGCGGAGCACGACCGCAAGCAAGGCCTCCATTCGATCCCGGGCCGATTTGGAGTATCGGCCGCGCTTTCATTATCAACAATATTTCATATTTGCGCCGTCGGATTATTTGTTATGACGGGCCGCGCCGCGAATCTGTCGGCGACGTACTACGTATTTGTAGGTTTGATCGCCGCGCTGCTCGCGTGGGAACACGCGATCGTCCGGCCGAACGACCTCTCGCGCGTCAACGCCGCGTTTTTCACCCTGAACGGCTGGGTGAGCGTGCTCTTTCTCTTCGGGCTCATTCTTGATATTTGGTTTTGATATATTAATTGTGCCGCGATGCCCGTTCCGAAAACAAATACTATAAAAAGCGCCGCGGCGCAAAAGCCGCTCGACGCGCTCGCGGATCTTGACCGCGCGCTGAAGTCGGACGCGCCGAAATTAATCTTATTAACTAACGCTTCGACCGCGCGCGGCGACGAGCCGTTTTTGTTTGAATACGCGATTCGTAAAATAACAAATGCTGCCGAGGCGCGCGGAGCGGAAGTATCAAGATACGACGCGGGCATCTCGGGATTCAACGCGGCGACGATGTATACAGAAATTTCGACGCGGTCGATGTTCGCGCTCGCGTCGGTGCGAATAGTTAGAAATGTTGACGCGCTCACTCGCGGCGCGCGCGCGAGCGATTCCGAAGGCGAATTGTCGGAAGGCGATGAGCCCGAAACTACAAAAGACGGCGAAGCTACAAAAGAGAAGGGCGCGCCGTCGCGCTCGCGCGAAGCCGCCGCGCATCCGATCGAGCGCGCCGCACTCGGGTTTGTTAAGAATGCGCCGGGCGGCGACCAGCTCATTTTAGTATCAAAAAAATTTCGCGCGCCGTTTGTGCGCGCCGTGCGCGAGGCCGGCGGCGCCGTTTATGAGTTTCGCCCGCTTTATGATAAACCGTTTCGCGGCGCGGCTCCGGTCGAGTCGACGGAGCTCGGCGAATTTGTACAAATTCTCGCGCGCGAATTAAATATGAAGTTTGCGTCCGGCGCGATGGCCGCGTTAATACAAAAAACGGGGAGCCAGCTCACCGCGATCGCGAGCGCGCTCGAAAAGTTAAAGTCAGTATTAAATAATACAGAAATCACCGCCGCGCGCGTTCACGAACATATTGTTAAATCGCGGCCCGGCAGCCCGTGGATTCTCGCGGAGGCGATTCTTAGCGGAGACGCTGCGCGCGCTCTAGCGGAAGTCGATGCGCTCGAGGCATCGGGCGCGCGCGACGCGGACGGCCGCGCGATCGCGAGCGAAGGCGCTTATGTTATGATGTTCGCGGCGCTGCGGCGCGACGGAATTCGTAACATTGAAGCCGCGGGATTATTAAAAAATAACCAAACGATCGAGACGGCCGCGGCGCAAATCGGAATTCCTAACATTCCCGCCGTGATGGAATCGTTTATAAAACAAGTTCGTTCGCGGACGCCCGCCGGACACCGCATTTTATTAGATAGAATCGCGGAAGCGGAAATCGCGATGAGGCTTCGCGGCGAAAAGGCGCGTTCGGCCGTGGAGCGTCTGGTGGCCCGTGCGCGCGTTTCTGTTAAAATAAATAATCGCTAGGCTAACAATGGAATCGGCCGCCGAAATCAAATCGCTCGATCGCGTGATCGTCGACCAGATCGCGGCGGGCGAAGTAGTCGAACGGCCGGCGTCGGTCGTGCGCGAATTGTTAGATAACGCGATCGACGCGGGCGCCACGAGTATTGAAATACAAATCGACGGCGGCGGGCGCACGCTCATTCGCGTCAGCGACAACGGAAGCGGTATTCGTTATAAAGACCTTTCGTTAGCATTCGCGTCTCATGCTACAAGTAAATTGCGAGGCGTCGACGATTTGCAACAAATCGCAACGTTAGGATTTCGCGGCGAGGCGCTCGCGAGCATCGGCTCCGTGTCGCGCGCGCGCATCCGGTCGTTTGCCGCCGGAGAAAAACACGGCGGCGAAATTGATAACGAAGGCGGAATGGTTACAGCGCCGCGGCCCGCGGCGCGCGCACGCGGGACGGACGTCGAAGTCTGCGATCTTTTTTATAATATTCCCGCGCGGCGCCGATTCTTAAAAAGAGGGTCTACAGAAACCGGACACGCGCTTGAGGCGATTTTGCGGCAGGCGCTTGCGCATCCTGAAATAAGCATTCGCGCGGTCGCCGACGGAAAAGTAATATATGATTTCCCTGCCGCGGGTTCATTAGCATCCGGTTCATTCGTCTCCGACCGCGAGGTCGCGGCCGCGCGCGCGGATCGCGTGCGACGCGCGTTCGGAGCGCAAATCGCGGAGGACATGACGCCGTTTTTTGTTAAAACGAGTTCATTACAATTAGACGGGCTCCTCGGCGGGCCGAACAGCGCGCGAAATGATTCAAGCGGAATTTATTTTTATATTAATGGCCGCTACGTGCGCGACCGCGGTGCGCTGTCCGTGATTCGAAGCGCTTCGCGCGAATTTCTTGGATCGCGCCAGCCAGTCGCGTTCATTTTTCTTAGTATTGATCCGAGCGCAGTGGATGTTAATGTTCATCCGGCGAAACTGGAGGTGCGGTTTCGAGAGGCGCCGGCGATCTACGGTCCGCTGCACCGTGAGATCGTAAAAACGTATCAATTGTCGCGGCCGGCCGCGAGCCCGGACGTATTGTTAGAAAACGCGGCGGAAATGTTAACGATCGACAGTGGCGCGGCAGCCTCGTTCGTGCGCGACCGCGAAATGCGATATTCGCGCGAATCTTACCAAAATGCATTTTCGTTTTATAACAGTTCCGGCGCGCAACCGTCGGTTCCGCGCGCATCGCGATACTTGCGTGCATTTGATACATTTATTGTTCTCGAATCGGAGCACGGCCTCGACTTCGTCGACCAGCACGCTCTCCACGAACGCGTGAATTTTGAAGACTTAAAATCGCGCCAAGGCGACGGCGGATCGCCGAAGCAGCCATTGTTAGTATCCGAGGCGGTGCAGCTCACGGCCGAGGAAGCGGCGCTCGTCGAGGAATATAAAGATTTGTGGTCGGCCGCGGGTTTCGACGTGGAATTGTATGGTCGCAATTCTGTAGCCATTCGCGCGCTGCCGCTCGGAATGAAACGAATCCGGCCGTCGGACCTTCTTCGCGATTTGATAACATTGTCGCGCGAGAACCGCGCGCCGAGCCAGCAGGAATTGTTAGAAGAAGTGTTGCATCGCTGCGCGTGCCACGCGTCGGTCAAGGCGGGCGACAAACTCTCCGACGACGAAATTGATTATTTACTAAAACGCGCGTCGCAATTGCCGGTGGAGCAGACGTGCCCGCACGGCCGGCCCACGCGAATCCGCCTCACGCTTCGCGACCTCGAACGCGCTTTCGAACGAAAATAAAAAGGGGGACAGTCCCTCTTCCTGACTTTGGAAAAGGGGGACTGTCCCCGTTATTGCCGTTATTTCGCGCGTGAAAGAAGTGGGACTGTCCCTCTTTCTTTAACTAGTTATTTTTCAACGCGCGCGAAATTGCGTAATGAAAGAGGGACTGTCCCACTTTCATATTTTAAATAACGGGGACTGTCCCCGTTATTTTTCAATGGGTGCGAAACTGGCCTTCGTGAGGCCCGCGTTGAATGTTAGTTTACTGATCTGAACGTTAAAGTCGGGCCGGTTGCGATTCTTAGTCCAGCTTGTGATCCGAAACGGGAATCGAACATTCTTAACTTCGCGAAAATCCGAGAACTCGATCGTTTCCGATAGGCCCGTCGCGAGCGTTGTATTCGCTTTCATTTCGTGCGCGCGAATTTGCACAAAGTCGCGCGTGTCTTTATCAAAATAAATTGTAATTTCAGCGGTTTCGAAGACGCCCGAGGTACACGTCGGGAATTTATCAATTTTACCGACGAGCCGGTATCGCGGCTCCGCTTCGGTGGGCGCGTGAAATGTTATCGTTTGAAATTGCTTTTCAAGCCGCGACAACGCGGCGAGCTTGAGCAGGTTATTTGTTAAATTAATAGAATCATCAATCTGCTTGCGGTCCTTTTCGAATTCGCGCCCTGCTAACGATTCAGTGCGGTCGCCGCGGCGAATCCAATGTTCGACGCCGTCGAATCCTTGCTCCGTCGGCATGCTGTTATTTGTTATTTTTGTGCGAATGAGGTTGGGAGTGAGGAACGAATGCGTTCCTACAAATTCGTGGCGCTCCTCGAACAGGCTCTCGGCTTCAAATTGAATTGATATATCTCGAATGTCGGGCTCGCCCTGCGGCGCGCGCTTCGACGCCACGCTTTGTAAAAATTCGCGAGCCTTTACTTCGGATGGACTCGATGCGGTTTTCGACTCCGCCGGAGCGGGCTGCGTGGCGGCAGGCTTGGATTCTTGAGCAATCGAAAAATTAACAATAACGAACGCGGAAACGGCGGCTCGAAATAGGGTGTACATTTGGGTTTATTGTACGAACCCGATGTCGAAATCGTTAACAGACGAAAATCAAACGCGCGAAGTGCGGCGCATCCTCACCGGACCGACGGCGTCGGGGAAGTCGGCGGTTGCGGCGCAAATGTATCAATTGCTCGCCGGCGCGGCGCGGCCGCTTTCGCTGATCTCGATGGACTCGATGCTCGTGTATCGCCGGTTGAATGTAGTAACCGCGAAACCAACGCCCGCCGAACTGTTACAAACGCCGCTCGCGTGCGTGGATCTTACAGATCCGTCCGAATCGTTTTCTGTAGCAAAGTATCTTGCGGCCGCCGAGGAGGCGGAACGTCGCGCATTCGAAAACGCGCACACCGCCGTGTTCGTCGGCGGAACCGGTCTTTACTTAAAATCGCTCACGCGCGGACTCTTCGACGGCCCCGCCGCCGATCCGGCACTCCGAGAATCGCTCTCGGCGCGCGCGGCGGGCGAAGGAGCCGAATCATTACATTTCGAATTGCTACAAAACGATCCGCAGGCGGCGGCGAAGATTCACCCGCGCGACCGAAAACGCATCATTCGCGCATTGGAAGTATTTCACTCGACCGGCCGCACGATCTCAAGTTATCAAAAACAATGGAACGCCGAGCCATTTGTTGCTTCGAAGATTGTTAGTTTAAGAATCGAGAAACCCGAATTAAATAAACGAATCGAGGCGCGCGTCGACTGGATGCTACAAAACGGTCTTTTAACAGAAATCGAAAGCGTGCGCGCGGGCGGGCTCTCGAAGGAAGCGCGCGCGGCGGTCGGAGTTCGCGAAGTGATCGAGCTGCTCGACGGCAAGATCTCGCTCGAAGAATGTCGTATTGTCATGATTCGCCGCACGAAGGAACTCGCGCGACGGCAGGCGACGTGGTTTCGCTCGTTCCCCGAAATGGTATGGATTGACGCGGGTGCGAATCGCAGCGTTAGCGATATCGCGCGCGACGTGATTCGCGCATTGGATATTACCTGCTAACACAAAGGGCCGCTTTCGCGGCCCTTCGAATATATCTATTCCCTGAAGTTTAACTTTACTCGTCGAGATAGGGATTATCCCAGTCGTAGTTTAAGAAATGGCGGTCGAGAGACCGGTGAATCTTATGCATATGATAACGTTGGGATTTTGCAACGCCGGCAACGTTATCTTTCCAGAAGTCCCACGTCGAACGGCAGCTTCCGAGGAAGAGTCCTATGACAAGGGTTGCGAGAAGTAGGAGCGCCCGAGAGCCTTTCATCGTTTTGGTTCGATTGGGTAAGCGGGAATGAATGGGCCGGAAAAGTAGCGACGCACCGGCGCCTGGTCAACCAGAGTTTTGCGAGAAGCGGATTCATTAGTCATTCGCGAGCGAGCGCAAAGGACTCATGAAACAGCTTCTGAACCCAATGTGTTAAAAGCGATTCCCCATGAATGAACGGCAACCTGCATCCGCGACGAAACGCGTCGGCCTCTTCGGCGGATCGTTTGATCCGGTCCATTTGGGACATCTCGCGATGGCGCGTGCAGCGCGCGACGCGATGCGGCTCGACGAAATTGTATGGATGGTCGCGCGCGCGTCTCCGCTGAAGGGCGGCGCGAATGCACCCGCGCTCGACCGGCTCGAAATGGTGAAGCGCGCGATTCGCGGCGAAGCGGGATTTGTAGCAAGCGATCTCGAAATTCGGCGCGGCGGCGTCTCATACACTATTGATACGATTGAAGCGCTCAAGAAAGTCCGGCCGGGAGCGCAGATTTATTGTATCTTTGGTTCGGATTCTTTACAAACCTTCACGCGCTGGCGCGCGGCGGGGCAAATTGTTAAGGATGCCATTCCGGTGATCGTGCCGCGCGAGGGCTGCGGAAAGGAAGTATTGAATAGCATTTCGAAGGCGCTTGGGGCCGACGTCGCGGCGCCGCTCGAAGCCGGCTGGCTCGACGTTCCGAAAGTTACCATTTCGTCGACGGAGATTCGAAAAAAGTTATTGTTAGGAGAATCGCTGCGCGATCTCGTTGCGCCGGACGTCGAAACGTACATCCACGAGCGCGGACTCTATCAAGAATCGAAAATTTAATAAATAAACTCCGAATTGTTGATACTCGCGAGAATTGAACAGTCCCACTCGGCCGATTTTGTCGCCGGCGCAGGGCTTTTTATAGTTTTTAATTATCTTTTTTGTAAAATTGCGCCGGCCGCGCATTTGTTAGATATTCCGTCGGGCCGCCACACGCACTCGAAACCGGTGCCGCGGACCGGCGGCCTCGCGATCGCGGCGGCGGTGATCGCATCGATGCTGATGCTCGGAATCGATAGGACTGGCCGCGTCTGGATCTTTAGCTTTCTGATTCTTTGCACCGGCGTTTTCGACGACGCGTTGCGCGAACGTTTCCCGTGGTGGATTAAATTTAGTTTACAGATCGGAATTTCAGCTTGGTTTTCGGCTGTCGAGTTTCCCGATTCTATCATTTACTCGACGATTCTCCTGGTCGTCGGAATGAATGCATTTAATTTTATCGATCACGCAAACGGTATCTTTGCAATTTCAATTCTGCCGGTGGCGTTGATTTCAGGTTCGCCAGAGGCGGTGATCCTCGCGGGAGCGCTCGCGGCATTCTTCATATTCAATCGAACCGGCCGCGTTTTCGCGGGAGACGCGGGCACGCACGCGATCAGTTTTTTTGTTATTTCACAGTTAATGCAAACACACCGAACCGATGCATCTTTATATTATTTTCCATTGTTAGCAATTTCGTTCGTGCTGCTCGATTTGATTATTGTTACATCGATTCGGATCCTTCGCGGCGCCGCGCCGTGGAATTCGACGCCCGATCACGTAATGCATCGACTCTTGCGCGCCGGTTTTTCTGCTAACATTGCGCTGTTCGCTATCGCCGCATTTTGTTTCCTGATTGCGATGACACTGGCAGTCCACAGAAATGGCTCAGGGCTCGATTCGTATTCTTGGGTAATGCTCGTGACATTCATTCCGTTGCAACTCTCCATTCTGCTGCGTGGTTCTCCTCCGTGCCGTCGGTCGCGCCCGTATGAATCGGGTTGAAACGCTACGAAAACGCCCCATCATTCTTCGCCTCGAATTCTCCCGCACTGCTCCATGAACCCGCCATGCTCCACGACGAATTACTAAAACTTCTCGTTGATCCCAAATCGAAGGAGCCGCTGCGGCGGGCGACGGACGCGGAAATCGCGCGCGTGAACGCTACAATTGACAAGGGTGTTAAGAATCAGGGCGGCCAGCCGGTTAAAGATAAATTGACGGAGGCGCTCGTCGCGGAGAAGGGAAAGCGCGTCTATCCCGTTCGCGACAATATTCCCGTATTGTTATTTGATGAATCCATCGCGCTAGAATAGTTAATGTTTTGATTGCTATTATATCAGATCTGCATGCAAATATTGAAGCGATCACGGCCGCGATCGCCGAAGCGAAGCGTCGCGGCGCGAAGCGAATTGTTTGTTTAGGCGACGTCGTCGGCTACGGCGCGTGTCCGCGCGAGGCGCTCAATATTGTTAGAAAAACGTGCGAATGGTGCATTTTTGGAAATCACGAGGAAGCATTATTAAACGGCGGCGAGGATTTTAATGAAAAGGCGCGCGCCGCGATTGAATGGACGCGCGCCGAACTCAGCTCGCGCGACTACCCGCGCGAAGAGAATTATGCTATTTGGGATTATTTAGATAATCTTCAAACGCAGACGGAACGGCGCGAGGAGAATGCATTATTTGTGCATGGTTCGCCGTTTGATCCCGTTCGCGAATATGTGATGCCGCGCGACGCGCGAAATGCACAAAAAATGGAGCGCATCTTTGATAAACAAGATCGCCCATTATGTTTCGTCGGCCACAGCCACGTGCCGGGCGTTTATACGCAAGACGGCAAATTTTATAAACCCGCCGAAGTTGATCATTCAATTCGCGCCCGCGAGTACGGCGAAAAAGTATTAATTAACGTGGGCTCGGTCGGGCAGCCGCGCGACGGCGATCCGCGCCTTTCATTTGTTATGTATGACGGCCGCGACAAAGTTGATTTTGTACGTGTGGCCTACGACGTGGAGAAAGCGTCGGCGCGGATTCGTAACGTTCCCGCGCTTCCCGAATATCTCGCGAATCGGCTGCTCGTCGGACGCTAATAAAAAACGAATCCCCCGGCGCTCCATGACAGCGCTTAACAGCCCGTGGCAAAAGTCATCCTATTCAAATATGTTCTTTTTTGTTAACTCTTCGTCAAGCCGTTCTCGGCGTAAGTTCCTACTACGCCTCAAACGCCTTTCCTCGATTTAACAAAAAATTTCTATATTTGAATAACAGAGCACTTTTGCCACAGGCTGCTAAGATTTTTACTAACATTCCAAGTTTCTCTTTGAAAGATGACAAGCTAATGAATCAGCGCGGATCGACGCTTTGGCGGTACGTCCTTTTTATTGCAATCGGTTTCGCCGGAGTATTGTTATATATCAAATTTTTCGCTCCTCCGCCGCCGGCCAAGGGCGAAGCGGGCGCGGCGGATTCGAGAACGGCCGTGAACACGCCGCCCTCTTCGCTCGCGGCGCGGCCCGCGACCGTTTTCCAAGCGCCGGCCGGAAAAGCAAACCACGCCGAAATTAAGAATGATGTTTTAGTTATCAAAGCGAGCGGCCGCGGCGCCCGGCTGCTTTCGGTCCGATTGTTAGGATTCAAGCTCGAAGTTAACGATCCGGATAGCTACAAAAACGACCCCGAGAAATGTCTGGAGCTTGTTTACCATTCCGAGGCTCCGGTCAGCGCGTTTTCATTGATTCTGGGAGGGGAGCAACCCTACCGCGACGCGACGCATCCGCTTCACGCGCTCGCCGGCAAATTGGAGACTTCCGATTGGAATATAACAAAAATTCCCGCGGACGCGAACGGCGGGGAAGGCATCGAATGGAATCTCGAGCTCGCCGGTTTTAAATTTACAAAAACTTTTCGCCTCGGAAAAACAGGGTATCTCGGCGCGTTTTCATTACAAATCGCGGCTGCCGACTCGGCGCTTGAGAATTCACAAAACGCATCTGCAACATTACAATTAAATCTGCTTCCGGCGGGATGGCTCTTTTCGGATTTGGATCAATTTTATCAAACGCCCTACGCGATCGCGGGAAGCGCGCGCGCCGGGAGGTCGGTTGAAACGGCGACCATGCTCGGCCAGACCATTCCGGGTATTACAAATCCGGCGAATCCGGTGTGGAGCGATTTGAAGCAGCGCGCGCCCGATCAGATGAATGAAGCTAAGGATCGATTTACGTTTGTCGCGGATTCAAACAGATACTTTGTCGCGGGAATGATACCAAAATCCGCGGAGACCGCGGAAGCGCTGATTACAACTCGATCATTAGGAATCGCAGCTTCAAACCACATCGGCCGCATGGAGCCGCGCGCCGCTGCCGTCGCCGTACTGCAGTCGGGACTTCCCAAAGTATCAAAACCGATTGTTTATGAATTTATTACTTATTTTGGACCGAAGGAGCACGCGGCGCTCGCCATTGCACCCGAGTTTCGTGAAATTGAACGGACCGATCGCAGCAGCTTTTTGACGCCCGGCTGGCTCAGCGACGGAATCGGAGGATTGTTAAGACTGATTCAGAAGTTTATTGGAAACTGGGGCCTCACGATTATTGTATTAACGATCCTGCTGCGAATTGTTATTTTCCCGCTGACGCGCCGCAGCCAGGTGACGATGGCGGAATTCGCGTCGAAGCAGGCGATGATCAAGCCGAAGATGGACGAGTTAACTAAAAAATATAAGGATAACCCGAAGAAACTGAACGAAGAGCGGCTCAAATTATTTAAACAAAACAACGTTCCGATCGCGCCGCCCGTCCTAGGCTGTCTCCCGATATTCTTAAATATACCAATCTTCGTCGGCTTCTTTTCGGCGCTTCGAACGATGTATGAAATGCGCCATCAGCCGTTCGGGCTGTGGATCACCGATCTTTCGCGCCCTGACGAATTTATTACATTTTCGCAGCCGTTTAATATTCCGCTGTTTGGCTCGATGATTGGAGAAATCCGCGGGCTCAATATTCTTGCAATCCTCATGATAGGAATGTGGATTGCAAACCAAGTCGTATCGATGAAGGTCATGCCGCGCCCGAGCGATCCACAGCAAGCTACAGTTCAGAAGTTTACGATGGTTCTAACTATTGTGATGGGAAGCTTTCTTTACAATTACGCGTCCGGGCTTGCCATTTATTCTTGCACTTCGTCGACGGTCACTTTGCTCGAGCAAACGATCATTCGAAAACTTTGGCCGCCCGCAAAACCGGTGCTTCCGGGAAGCGCGGCGATGTCGGCGTTGAGCGAGGTCGCGAAGAAAACCTAGCGAAGCGAAAGACTCGTTGCGGCACCAAGAGTCGTGGTGTAGAACGAGGTCGACCACATGATATCGTGGTTTGCAGATTACTAAGATTTGCGAACCGCTCTTCGCTTCCACCTTTCCACTCGACGCCGAACGCCCCGTGAAATGTCCTTATTGTAAACTCGATAATAATCGAGTGATCGATTCGCGCGCTTCCGACGACGGCTTTTCGATTCGGCGCCGTCGCGAATGTTTAGAATGCGGGCGGCGGTATACGACGTACGAGAATGTTGAAGAAGCGATGCTGCGCGTTGTTAAGAAAGACGGATCGCGCCAGCCGTTCGACCGCAAAAGAATATTATCCGGCGTGATGAAGGCGTGTGAAAAACGCCCCGTTTCAACACAACAATTAGAAGAATTAGTCGACCGCGTTGAGCGCCGCTGCCACGAGAAATTTGATAGAGAAGTGGATTCGCGGGCGGTCGGCGCATTTGTTGTGGAAGAATTAAGAAAGCTCGACAAAGTTGCATACGTCCGTTTTGCTAGCGTTTATCATGAGTTTAAAGATGTGAGCCAGTTCCTCGAGGAATTGAAGCCTTTTCTTGAAAAGCACGACGGCGAAATAACAAAAACGTCGAACGGTGAATTGTAATGAACCTTCCGCGAAGGATACAAAAACGAGATGGACGCGAAGTGCCGTTTGAATTGCGCAAGATTGGCGATGCGATTGATCGCTCGTTTCAAACTGCGATGGGGGGCTCCAACCGAGCGCTCGCCGACGAGATTGCGCGCGCGGTAGCGTTAACATTAGTTCGTAACAATTCCGGCGACGCTGGCGTTGCGCGGGCGATGGACTGGATTCCTACAGTTAGCCAGATCGATGAACTTGTCGAGCGTGCACTCACGCAGACGGGGCGCAGTGAGGCCGCGCGCGCATACATCGAGCGACGCGAGAATCGCGCAAAGCACAGAGCCCAGATTGAGATTCGCGCCGCGTCGCCGGCACAGGATGAAAGCACATCCCGCGAAATTCGAGCGAGTTCAGGTTCGAAATCGGAACCGTGGAGCAAGGGAAGAATTGTTACAGCTCTCATGATGGAGGCGGAACTCTCGCGCGCTCTCGCAGAGGAAATTGCATCTGCCGTGGAAGCGCGCGTTTTCGCGTCTGGCCTTCGCCGAATACATACAAGTCTGCTGCGTGAACTCGTTGATAACGAACTCTTCTCACGAGGACTCGAGAGTCATCTGCGTCAGCAGACGGTGATCGGAATTCCAAAGCATGACTTGCGAGACGGATTGCGCCACGGCTTCGTTCGCAATTATAACAAATCGGGGCCGCCGGATGGAGACGTTGTCGCGTGGACAGAAGCTCCTGAAACCGTCATTTCGAATTTGATACTGGAGCGATACTCACTCGAAGAAATACTGCCTCACACTATCGCAGATCGACACTTGGCCGGAGATCTGCATTTTAATGAACTGGGCGCTCCGCACAAGGAACACACTCTAGCACTGTCACTCATCCATGACTCGGCGCTTGTTCCCGAGTACTCGCACTTACTGTCGAACACAGACAGTCTGGAGCTGGCTGCCGACTATGTACGCGGCCTCATACTCGCGGCGCGGCAGCACACAACTGGAACGCTAACTATTTTGGATTTTGAACCGTGGATTCAGTTGCGATTTAAGGGTGCACGACGAACTCGAGTCCGTGAATTGGTCGAACGTGTCGTCTTCTCGCTCAGCCTTTCGCGAGAGGCCGGTGAAGTCCTTTTTAGTTTGGCTCCCGACTCGTACCTGTTTCCAATTGTAAGCATCGAGATTGCTAAGAATCGAGGTGTGCTCGGGAGTTTGTCAAGGTGTCGAATTGGAGTGTGTGTAAGCGCTTCTCCATCGGAACTTGTACATGTACTCCAGGCACTAGAGGCCATTAGTGTTGACGCACCAAGCCACGTCGTGCGCGAAGCGTTGCCAACCCTTGGAGTCGCTGCCGCCGGAGTACGAGCGCTGGGATACGGTATCTACGCTACAGATAACGACGGTGCACTACAGCCCATTGGAATGGGTTCAAGCGCCGTTCTGAATTTACCGCGGTGTGCGTATCGCGTTCCAACCTGGAATGAAGGCAAATTATTGGAAGTTATCGTTGGACTCGTAGACGACGCCATCATCGGGTTTTCTTGTCTCGAACAATTCCTGAAAGACTCGAGTCACTCGCGTCCGAATCGACTGAGGCGCATCGATCGTAGTTATGTCATTTCATGGGTTGGCCTTCGAGAGTGTGTTCGCTTCGTTCACGACGGCACTGTTGATTCACGGTTCTGTAGTCAAGTCGTTCATACGATTCGTGAACGTGCTCGCGCGGCGGGACAGGCGAAAGGCTTGCATGTTTCCGTAGAGCCGTGGAATCGGGGTGTCGCGCGCTCGCGATTTGAACAGAAGGACGCTGAGCACTATCCGAAGTCCAGTGTATTTAAGAGTGCGGATCGCGTCTGCTATTCCGAAGGATCTACACTCACTCCAGTCGCCGGAATTGCCAAGTATCTGCCAGAAGCGCATCTGCTTTCCGCGCTCAGTGGATATCAGCTTCCACAATTCTCGAACCTGGAAGAATTATGGGACGTGGTCGAATGCATCTACACCTCTAAGAATTCACTCGGCGAACTAGAGAAACTCCCTGCGTCATTACCCTTTCCGAGCAATACTGCTAACAATACCGATTTGATGAAACGAGAAAACAGAGGTCGCACCCATGAGGCTTAAGCGACTTGAAGTACACGGATTTAAATCCTTTGCGATTCGTCAAGACTTTGGATTTGAACCCGGCTTAACAGGTATCGTTGGCCCGAATGGCTGTGGCAAGAGCAATGTGGTCGACGCAATTAAGTGGGTACTCGGCGAGACTCGTCCCACGAGTTTGCGCGGAGGCGAAATGCAGGACGTTATCTTCAAAGGTACTGCGTCGCGGCCGCCGCTCGGGTATGCGGAAGTCACACTCGTTCTCGATAATAATGAACAAGTACTGGTCGGACCCTCTGAAGTCTCACTGACGCGCCGGCTTTATAGAACTGGAGAAGGAGAGTATGAACTCAACAAACAGGATGTGCGCCGCAAGGATCTGAAGCATCTGTTGTACGGCACAGGTCTAGGCGTCAACGCGTATTCCATTTTGGAGCAGGGAAAAATTGACGCCATACTGTCTGCGAACCCGATGGATCGCAGAGCTATTTTTGAAGAGGCGGCGGGCATTACGCGTTTTAGAAGCGATCGCAAGGAAGCGATTCGCAGACTTGAGAGTACAGAGAAAGATCTCGAATCCGTTCGAGCTGTCCTGCATGAACTTGAACGTCAACGAAACTCTTTACGTGTGCAAGCAAGCAGAGCACGCCGGCACGCTGACCTCGCGGATCAGTTGCGCGGATGGCGGGCGTCGGCGGCGCTTTCACGATACAAAGAGCGGCTCTCTGAAAAACAATTTGCGAATCAAGAAGTACTCAGGTTGCAAGATCTAGAGTCAAG
Organism: Planctomycetota bacterium; assembly: GCA_046160785.1. GTDB lineage: Bacteria > Planctomycetota > UBA1135 > UBA1135 > JACQFD01 > JACQFD01. Next base: position 1,700 of record JBJXHE010000108.1, on the reverse strand, counting down.
TTCACGGCAAACACGAGCACAGGCGGAGGAAGAGTCTGCACGAGCGCGTGAAGAGGCGAAGTCTCTTGCGGCGGAACAATCCAATGTCGTCTCTTCACTCTCTGAGCTCCAAAGTGAAGAAGGCCGCCGCACGGAACGCGCGCGCGCCGCGCGAGAACATTCACAGGCTCTCTCGAATTCTTCAGAGGCGAAGTCATCACGAAGCGCCGAATTGTTACAGCTCTGCGAACAACTGCGCGCGGATCTGGAATCTGTAACCATACAACTGCAGAGTTGCGAGCAAGAATTAGTAACAGGCGAAGCTGACTTCGAACAGAAATCTGAAATTTCGAAAGCTAGAAATGATGCGTACAGACTCATGGGCCGCGAGCTTGAAGAGGCTCAGCGCATACTGCTAAACGGTATTGAAGCGCGAACCGCCGCTCAAAACGCGTTTGCAGACTTGGAAGCCGAAGATCGCGCGACGCGCAATGAGTATGAGCGTCTGCAAAAACGTTTAGTAGATATTCGCGCGGATATCGATCGAATGGTTCCACTGTTATCTGAAGCAGAGGTTCGTCATTCGGGAACCGTACAGACCTTGACGAAGCTGCGCGAGGAAGAAGCGAATATACAGAACGAGCTTGTGGATGCCCAGGCCAGATTCGCGGCGGCAGATGTGTCACTCAACGACGTCGAGAAGAAACTTTCCGCACTAGAGTCTCGGCTGCACGTACTGCGTGAACTCGAATCGAGTCTTGCCGGCATCGGTGCGGCGGCAAAAGCAGTCATACAGGCAAACGTCGATGGTGTTGTGTCGCACGTTGCTGACCTCGTGACGACCGAACTCTCCTACGCACTTGCACTCGAAGCAGCACTCGGTAGATACGGCGACGGTGTCGTTGCAACCTCGCGGAGCGCCGCCGCCAATTGTCTGCACTTTATTCGAGAAAAGAAGCTCGGCCGGTTATCTGTTATTGTAGTACCCGACACATCAATCAACGAACCCGATGGCGGCAAACGTACAGCAGATCAAGACTCGGCGAATGCAATTCCCGAGGGTTCCGGTGTCTTAGGATTCTTGCGACAGTACGTTTCGTGCAACATCACCATTCAGCCGGTTCTTGATCGGATCTTGAAAAATGTTGTATTAGTGGAATCTCTGCCAGACGCCGAATTGCTGATTCGCAATTACCCGTTGTACACGTTCGTTACACTGCACGGCGAGCGTGTCGATTCAACGGGTGTGACGGGCGGATCGCGAGAGACGACGGCCACACCGATCGCGCGCAAGAGTACTATTACCGCACTTGAGATCGACGAGAGGTCCGCAAATCTGGTTCGCGAAAATGTACAGAGGGAACGCGAGTCGGCAGAGCAGCATGTACAGTCGGCGCGGACGCGGCAGAAAGAGTGGAGTGCTATGCTCGAAGCGGCCAATCGTGAAGCTGGCGATGCTAAAGTTGCATTCTCGGAATTGTCACATCGCTTTGAGCGGCTTGATTCTGAGCGAAGTATTCTTGACGCCGAATCTGTTGATATATCCACTCGACGCAACGCAGTGATGTTGCGGCGCGAGACCGTTGAACGAGATGTGCGCACCACCGTTGAGGCCGTGCAGACCGCGAGTGCGGCTGTGCATTCAGTACAGGTAAAACGACACGAGGAAGAGAAAGCGCGCGACGAAGCGATGGCACTCGAGTCTGCTGCGCGCGTCGAAG
>JBJXHE010000107.1:0-20495 GCA_046160785.1 Planctomycetota bacterium | reverse complement strand
CGAGCTCAAACCGAGTGCGGATGGAAGCGAGGCGGAGCGGATCGGTTTTGTAGATTTAAAGATTCACCAAGGTGGCCTTGACACAGATGGCCTTCTCATGGAAGGCACCCCTAATTTCAAAAATAGGAGTGCCTGACCCCCTAACGGCGACGAAACTGTCACCTTTCATCGCGACAATCTTAGTCAAAAAGGATCCAAGGCTAAAACTGACCCCGACCGACTCCCTGACGAGAAGCTAATAAACGACGCGCAGCGTCGTTTATTAGCTTCTCGCCGTGGTCCCCTAGAGACCCGGCGCCGGCTAATTCTCTGCAACCCGTAAACAAACATTAACAAACGCGTTGGGGTCGCGCGCGCGCAGCGCGCGTCGGTGCGCGGCGGAAGGCGTCGTGTATCGCCGAGCGCGGCAGTGGTCCAGGCGGGTTTGTATCAATTATTACTTTTGCGCCACGGTTATGCGCGCGAGCACGCGTGACCCCAACGCGAAATCGTGTAGCTTGTGCCTCATGTCGATTCCTAACAATCGCACCTGGCTGCCGCGCGACGCGACGCCTGCTGATCGCCCATCGTTAACATCGGTATTCAACGCCGCCTTCAAACGTAACGATCCACCCGAACTGTTAGATTGGCGTTATGATAGGAATCCGCACGGAAAGGCGTGGACCGTCGTCGCCGCCGCCGAAGATAACCATGAGCTGGCGGGCGCGTATTCGTACGTTCCGCGAATGTTCATGATCAACGGGATTGCTACAAAAGTTTTCCAGGCATCCGATGCAATGGTGTTTCCGAATTGGCAGCGAAAAGGAATCTTTACAAAACTCGACGACTTGCTCGCGGAACGCGCCGCGCACGAAGGTGTCGCGTTCGGATTCGCATTCTGCGGCCGGAGATCACAAAAAGGATTCTTAGCAAACGGATGGAAGGGGATTGCGCCGTACCGGACGTGGACGCGAATCTTAAAATTAACAACTGCCGCATTCGAAGCACGCCGTTCCGACGGGCGGCTGCGCAGAGCATTATTACCGTTGGAACTGTTACGAGCTAAATCCGCCGATGCGATGATTAAGAAATCGCTGGAGGGCTTTTCCGACCGCCCGATTGATCAGTTTACAGAAAACTTCGACTGGCCCGCGGCGAACCAGTCGATCTACGGCGTTCGCGACGCGAATTATTTACAATGGCGTTTTCATTCGACGCCGCGTCGCACGCACAGGCCCTATCACTTATTACAGAACGGAAGAGTGGTTGGATTCTACGACGTCGAATGTACAAAAAACGGCCGCGGCTATTTGTTAGATGCGCGGGGTGACGGCGCGGCGTGCGAATTCGCGGCGCTCGCGGCGGCGGTGGAACGGTTGCGCATGCTCGGCGCGGCGGCGATTCAGACGACCGTCGTCGAACGGTCGTTTTTAGATACTCACATTGCAAAATTAGGATTTGAGCCGCCGCGCGACGCGGAGCCGCTGCCGTTCATTATTCGTATATTTACAGATAATGCTGCGTCGCGCGCCGCGATGGACGCGAAGAATTGGTATATTTTCGATGGCGACCGCGACGCCGAAGGAATGGCGCCGAACGATTAACTATCGATTCTCCCTGGCGCCCGCGTCGCACGACGCGCAGCGCGTCATCGATTTGTAATGATTCGTATTGATGTTGGGTTCCGATTCTTTATAAAGTTTTAATAGATTCATTCCAGCCTCGCGCCGGGCAGCCAGCCCGTCGTTCCATACTTTTCTTTCGCCGGGTGTCAGGCGCATCCGTTGGAATCGCAGTTCGATCCACCCTCGAAGTAACAATTCCCAGGCATCTTGTTTTTGTTGCATATTGACCGACGTTAGATTTTTAGTAACGTCCGCCGGAAGGCCCATGCCGAACGTGTCCGGCTCGCCCTTCATTTTAAAGAACTTGGGCCGGATTTGATATAAACGCAGCGCGTCGACGACGGGACTACAAATGTGACATGCATAAATAAACATAGCCGGCTGATCAGTGCCGGGTGCGGGCGTTAAAAGCGACGTGACGACCTCGGTCGAAACACCGTGCTCGTAACAGCCCTCGATGACGGCAAAGAATAGAAAGCGCGCGAACTCGTCGAGGTAATGGATCGACGCAGCCGGCGCGCTCGTGGTTGTGCCCGTCTGCGTTTGCGGAGGCTGCGCCGCGAATGCCGCCAGGGCGAACGACAGAATTAGGGTGTGCAGCTTCATGGTCGTTTTTTCCTATCTGTAATTTTTGTCGCGCGAGCGGCGGATTCGAATAACTCCTTAATGATAGACTAGACTTCAATTCGAACATGATGAACGATCGCGTCCCCGACCGGCGAAAGCCGCTGAAGCACCGGCTGAAAATCGCGCTGCGCGCGGCCGTTTCGAATATTAGTTTTTACACAGGTTTTTCGAGATGGATGGCGAAGCGCAGCGCACATCCGCGGCTCACGATTCTTGCCATGCACAATGTTGAAGATCCGCCGACGACGGATTTTCTGCCGCCGGATATGAAAACGCCGGTGGCGACATTTGATAGATTGGTATCTGTAATATCCAAATCCTTTCCGACGTATACGGTGACCGAAGGCGTCCGCGCGCTGCGCGATGGGAAACTCGCGCGCCCTGGAATTGTTATTTCGCTCGACGATGGCTACCGCGACAATCTGCGCGCGGCGCTGCCCGTTTTAAATAAATATAACGCGAAGGGGACGGTCTACGTCGAGGCGGGTGCCGTCGGCGATCAGAAGTTGAGCTGGACGCATTGTTACTTTTGGGTTTTGCATCATAAAGACTTCGACTTTTTTTTGGAACGCTACAAAAAACTGTCGAAAGATACAAATGCCGTCGCAAAGCTCGACGCCGAGGCGCGCGCGGGCGGCGACCTGCGGTATCATCTCAAAAGAATATTAAAATACGACGCTAAGATTGACGACCGCGATTTTGTGTGTGAAACGATCCTGCGCGAAGCGGGCGGCGACCCCGTTGCTATTGTTAAGAATCTTTACTTATCGCCGGACGAAATTAAGAATCTTGCGGCGGCGGGAGTCGAGATCGGCGGACATACTATTTCGCATCCGATTTTGAAGCGGTGCGCCGATGCGGACGTCGGCCGCGAAATCCGCGACGGCCGCGAGCGCGTTGAAAAATGGGCGGGCAAGCCAATTGAATCATTCGCGTACCCGTGGGGGCGCACGTGGGATTACGACGAGCGCGCCGTATCTGTATTAAAAGCCGACGGATTTGTAGCAGGCCTTTCGATGGACCCCGGCACCAACGTGCCCGGTGCCGATTTATTACAATTGCGCCGTTATGCCGTCGACTCGTCGGTTTCGATTCCCGATCTCGTTGCGGAAGCGAGCGGAACGCTCGACTGGTTCCGCCGGATGACTAAGATAAAAATCTGATATAATTAATAATTATATCTATCACTTAAAAGATTGAATAGATAAACGGCGCGAGGCCGCCCTGGTCGCCTGTGAGCCAAATCACGACTCCTAACAAAACGACGACGAGGATGATCGGCGTGAGCCACCACCAAAGGTTTTCTTTGAGGAATTTGAACATAGGTGTTGTTTCGGTCTTGAACCTTAGATGATCTTAAACTGCCAGGCGCCGTCGTGAAGGGCCTTCTGTAAAAATTTACCGCCGAAAAAATTATCGCGGTGCGATCTTTATCGTTTCGCGAGGAACATTCCTAGAGATGGCTCGTCGGCGCGCGCCATCATCCAAATATTCCAGGCGAAGAGGACGGTTAGGACGGGAATAGCGGCTACGAATAGCCACCAGAATGCTTCGCGTTTTGTTGTTTTCATGTTGCGCTCAGAATTAGTTGCCACGGAGCCCGTGGAAACAGCCGTTTTTCGGCGCGAGCGCAGCGCTTGCTAAAACAGTGTGTAAATAAACGGCGCGACGATCGGGTTCTGGGCGACGACGAGCAGCACGCTGATCGTTAGCATCACGACGAGCATCGGAACGAGATACCAATGGCCGCGATCGACGAGCGCGCCGAAGAGTTCGCGAATCGTGCCGAAGCGCGGGGCGGTTTTGTATAAAGCGTAGGTTCCGATCGCAATAAATATAATTGCAAACAATGCAAATTTGCCGATGCCAGGAAGGTTGCTCGTGATGAATCCGATGCCCGCGAACACGCCGACGACAAACGTTAACAATATTCCAACTTTAACAAATGCAAGCGCGGGGTTCTCGTCGGGGTACGCGTATTTGAAGCCTAATGATAGAACGACCCACAATCCTGCTACTACAAATGCCCATGTCGGAATCCCGCCGGTATTGTGATGTTTGGCGGCGAGCGCGAGGCCAAACGGGCCCGCGGCGGGTTGCGCAGCCGCCGCCGGCAGCGCGTTTGCTTTTGTTATATTTTGAAATAGCGATGTAGCAAATACTTTCGCGCCTGCTTTGTTAAAATGCCATTCGCCCGGATTTTCATAATAAACGCGTTCGGATGCCGCAGCGGTAAAGAGCGCGGGGCGCGCGTCGATCAGCGTCGCGCCCGCTTCGGAAAATACTCTTCCGAGTTGTTCTGTAACTTTCGAAAAATCAAACGATCCCGCCGCCGCGCGCGAACGGATTTCGAACGGAGTTCCGTCTCCGCGGTGAATTTCGAATTTGTTAGGAATCGGCGCGGCGAAGATGTGTTTTGCCCCGCCTTCTTTCGCTTTTGTAACCATTCGTTTCGCGATTGCCGCGGTCGCGCGCCAGCCGGCAATGGTTTCCGGCGTCTCTTTGCTAAGAAACGCGAAATCGTCGAGTTGTAACATTCCGCCGCCCGCGTTTTCGGGAACTTTAACTAACGATCCGAAGCCGAGGCGCATCGTGTTGATCTGGGAAATGAAGCGTGAAAATTTTAGATAGAATGCGCGGCCGTCTTCGACGGGCTTCGGAGGATTTGTAATTTCGCCGTTGGCGCCGATCTCAAATAACGGTTTATTTGTAGCGAGGTATTTCGGAAGCGAGTTGCCGACGACGTCGTTCGCGTACGGGCAAATAATAACAATATCCGGCTGGTATTTTTGAATATGCGATTCGAGCCAGAGGCACGCCTGATCCGTATAGTAGCCTTCGGTTCCGGCGGGAATAACAGTTACATTCCGGCCAGCGCACATTTGTTCAAATTGCGATGCAAACGTTTCGTCGGCTTCGAGCGCCCAGCCCATTGTAAATGAATCGCCAAGTATCAAAACGCGCGTTTCATTCGTATTTTTGGCGCCCGTGCCGTGCCCTTCTGGCGCGCGGAGGCGATCTGAATTCGTTCTAAAATCCCACGTGCCGCCGCCGGCGATTGAACGCGTCTGGTGGACGCTTTCTTTATAAACCCAGCCCATGCGCGGATCGGGTTCGGTCGCGGGAGACGACGTCGTGAGGCGGACAATCACCTCAAGAACAAAAAATAATAGTAGAAACGACGTGATCCAGGCGAGCAAGCGGCTCATAGGGTAATATTAATAATTATTATAAATAGAAATACTGTGTTTATATTAAGAAGGTTGATATTTTAAATAATCTACGCCGACGCTGATCGTGCGACCGAGCTCGTGTCCGTTTTTGTGATGATGTGACGGCCGATGACGAGCGCGTCCATGCCCGATTTCATAAATGTACTAAACGCGTTCGCGGGCGTTTCGACGATCGGTTCGCCCTTTAAGTTAAATGATGTATTTAGAATAACGGGCACGCCGCTCGCCTGGCCGAACTTATGAATTAAACTGTGATATCGCGGCGAGTACTCCTTCATCACGCCCTGTACGCGGCCTGTTCCGTCGACGTGTTTAATCGCCGGCAGCCTGTCGCCCTTCACGGGCACGACATATAACATAAATCGCGCGGGGTAATGGCTCTCGGCATCCGGCAGATCGAAGAAATCGTTAACACGCTCCATGAGCGCCGACGGCGCAAACGGCCGGAACGCTTCACGGAACTTAATTTTAGCATTAACAATATCCTTCATATCCGTTCGCGTCGGATCGGCAATAATCGAGCGCGCGCCGAGCGAGCGCGGGCCCCACTCGAAGCGGCCGTCGAACCAGCCGCACACGCTGCCTTTTGTTAAATAATCGACGGTGCGATCAATAGCTTTCTCTTCGTCGACTTCCTCCCACTTCGCGCCGGAATTCGGGCCGAGAGTCTTAACAAAATCGTGAACTTCGGAATTGCTATATTCGGAACCCCAGTAAGCGTGTTCCATCACAAATCGCTTGCTGTTTCCTAACAAATCATTCCAGCACCAAAACGCGGCGCCAACGGCCGCGCCGTCGTCGCCCGCGGCGGGTTGAACGTAAATCTTATCAAATCCGGATTCGACTAATATTTTCCAGTTCGCGACGCAGTTGAGTCCGACGCCGCCCGAAATGCAAAGATTCTTCATGCCCGTCGTTTTCTTTAAATGGCGGGCCATCGTTATTAATATTTCTTCCGTTACAACCTGAATGCTCGCCGCGACGTCGGCGTAGTATTCGTCCATGTGCTTGTCGGCGCGCGCGGGATCGCGCGGCTTTCCGAAAACCTCTTCAAATCGCTTTGCTAACGTTGAGTCGGGCGACCAGTGATATGCAAAATAACTCATGTCGTGCCAGAGCGAGCCGTCTTCGCCGATATTGATAACTTTCTTAATTTTATCAACGTACTTCGGCGTTCCGTACGGCGCCATTCCCATTAATTTATATTCGCCTTCGTTCACTTCAAATCCGCAGAACGCCGTGAACGCGGAATATAATAATCCGATCGAGTGCGGAAAGCGCATCTCGTGAGTAATCTTAATATGATTTTGCTTGCCGACGCCGAGCGTCGCGGTCGTCCATTCGCCGGCGCCGTCGACCGTTAATATTGCCGATTCGTCAAACGGCGAACAAAAATAGCTCGCCGCCGCGTGCGACATGTGGTGGTCGGCAAAGATAATTTTCTTCGGATCGATTCCTAACTTTTCCTTCATTAACGATTTGATCCAAAGTTTATCCGTGAGCCACGTGAGCATCGACTCGCGAAACACATTCATCGAGCGCGGAAACGTCGCCATCGATGATAATAAAATTCGCTCAAGTTTAATAAACGGCTTTTCATAAAAAACGACGTAGTCGAGGTCGTTTTTTGATATGCCCGCGCGTTTCAAACAAAAGTCGATCGCTAATTCTGGATAGCCATGGTCGTGTTTCTTGCGCGAGAAGCGTTCCTCTTCTCCGGCGGCGATGAGCACGCCGTCTTGGACCAGCGCGGCCGCCGAATCATGATAAAAAAAAGACAGGCCGAGAATATTCGTCACGCCTGCCTCCGGGCCGCTTCAATGGTTGTGTTATTAGTATGATACGGAACCCAGTTCGACACGGGCCGTTTCTTAATCCGCAGCGGGTCTAAAAAGAGCGCGTATACAATTCCCGGCGGCGCGACAAGAATAATATATAATACAGATAGGATGATGCGCGACATCATGTGGCCGAAGCGTTCGAGGAAACGCATCATGTGGCCAAGCGGCGATGCCGGCGGCGGTGGGGGGGCGGAAACGTGCATTCGCGATTGGAATTGTAGAAAACTAAATCGGGCAGGGCGGTCGGTTTATGCGGGGAAACCGTTCCGTTTGATTAAATGAAGTCGGGCAGACTATCCCGCAGGTTTGCGAACGACAACTTTCGGAAAATAAGGTTGTCTTACTTTCGGTCCGCGTCCGAGCGCGCGGGGCGAGATGTTGACTCTACTTTCTCAGCAATTTCACGCACTTCGGGCGGCGCGAGACGCACGTCGTCTGCGAAAAAAACTTCGTCGCGATCCAAATGATAGCGATCGCCCTCGGCCAGAATATGGAGCTTGAGGTTTGACGCGCGCGCGAGGTCGCCGGTTTTTCCAGCGGCTTTGGTGGAGTCGGCAGCCGTTCGAATAATGATGACTTGCCGGTCTCCCACGATTTCAATATTGCGCGAACCGTTTGCTAATAATACGGCCGTGGACTCGTCGACGCCGATGCCAATTTTCTTTTCGTTATCAAGCGTCCCGGATACTAATCTAACAAATCGCCCGCGGCGCAGAAAATGTTGATCAAACAATACGCCGTTCATGAGACCGAGTCCGGGTTCGACTTCGCTGGCGCCGAGAACGGCCAAATCGAGGCGCGACTTTCCTGTTAATGATAGATCGCCAAGCACTTCACATCCCGCGCTCGTTCCGCCGACGACGCCGCCTTTTGATAATACATCTCGGATCGCGCTTTCGGCGGACGTATTCTTAACAATTTCTAAGATCCGTTTTTGGTCGCCGCCTGGAAAATAGATAATATTTGCGTTGCGAATCGGGTCGAGAATATTGTTATCTTCCGCCTGCTCGCGTTTGAAATGCTTCCAATCGACATGGGTGGCGCCGCATTCGCGAAACCGATTCGCAGCTTTTACACCCGACGCCTCGGGTTCCGATGTTGCAAGCGGAAGTATCAAAACGCGCGGTTCCTTGCGCCCCGACAACGCAAGAATTTTTTTGTAAATTCGATCGGGCAGTGTTCCGCCGCCAATCGCTACAATTCCGCCCGCCGCGGGCTGTGTCGTAAGCCCCGATCCTGCCGCCGCGCGGTTCGACGAGGTTTCATCGCGCGGCCGCGGTACGGCCGCTGCATTTGTAAGTATTACAAAAACGGCGGCCGCTAACGCTGGTTTTAGATACATGCGAAACTCCGCGAACAGTTACTTTCGCTCGGCTAATGTTAACGTTAATTTCTTGGCCTCGCCGTTTCGTTTATATTCGACGACGACCTCCTGGCCGGGTTTTAAATTGCGAAGCGCCAGCGTCAGATCCTGCGCGTCGCGAATAGGATATTCGCCGACTTTTGTAAGAATGTCTTTTGCTAACATTCCCGCCTTTTGCGCCGGGGAGCCCGCGCTGGTGCCCGACAAAACAAGGCCGCCTTCCTCGGCGCTATAGTCTGGAATCGTTCCGAGCCACGTTCCCTTTCGGCGCGATGAGCCTTCGGGCGCGGACGCCGTGGGTTCTTCAATTTGTATATTCGACCATTCGATCTTCGGCAGTTTCGAAAGGTTAAGAATCGTCTGCTCCGCGAGATCCGCGATTTCCGCCATTGTATAATAATCAACCTTCTCCGACGTGTCGGTCGGTTTATGATAATCGGTGTGCGTGCCCGTAAAGAAAAACAGCGCGGGCTTCTTTTTTAATAAAAACGATTGGTGGTCCGAGCTGCCGCCCATCATCGTTAATGTTTTAAGAACGCTAAGATTGAGCGGGTTTTTTGAAGCATCGTTGACTTTTTGCACAAATCCTTCAAACGCGGGCGACGACGAGGATCCCATGATCGTTAGCCTTCGGCCATTCGAGCGGCCGACCATGTCAAAATTAATTTTCGCCGCGACGCGGTCGAGCGGAACGGTTGGATTTTCGACCCAATGTTTCGATCCTAATAATCCCATTTCTTCGGCGCCCCACGCCGCGAATAATACAGAACGCTCCAGCTCCGCCGCGCGCAGCGCGAAGCGCCTTGCTAATTCTAACATTAATGCGGTTCCCGATGCGTTATCATCCGCGCCGTGGTGGATCGCGCGGTCCGCGGGCGATAGCGAGGCGCTCCCGCCCCAGCCCAAATGATCATAATGCGCGCCAACTACAATTGTTTCAGTGTTGGGTTTCGGCGACGGCACGAGAGCAAGAACATTGTTCGTTTTACGTTCGAGCTTTTCGACTCCCGAATCGAAACCGAACCGCTCGCGATTTTCGAGAATGAGCGGCCGGCCTTTTTCTAATATAAATAAAACGGGAATGCCGACGTCGCGGTCTTCGCCCGAATCGAACGGAACGTCTTCCGGTTTTTCGACAATACAAATAAGTCCCTTGGCCCCTTTTTGACGGGCGGAAAAGGCTAACGTTCGCACCGTCGTTTCGCCCGCGTGCGGATTGTTAGCAACATTTTCTTTCGGCGCGTTGGGTTTGTAATGAACGAGCGCGATCAGCGCCTTTCCGTCTTTTGTAGTTTCCCAAAGAGGATCCTTATAATCGTCGCCGTTTCCGGTGTCGACAATCGCGCCTTCCGCGGCGTCCGTGGAAGAAGCTAATGTTGGAATGCAATATTTCGCGAGTTCTTCGCGCGATGTTATAAAAGCCGGAAGAATCGAAGTTTGATAATCCTTCTTAACTTTTCGCGCGTGCAGCAGCGCGAAGGATTGTAAGTAATTACCCGCGGTGCCCGCGGGTGAGAGGCCGAGCCGCTCGAACCGGCGCGAAATAAAATCTGCGGCTTCGTCTGCCGCCTGCGTTCCCGCCTTGCGCCCTTCGAGAACGTGCGACGCGAGGTAGCCGACGTCATAACGAAAACGCGCGACCGTCGGCGGCGCCTCGCGCCCGGTTTGCGGCGCTTGCATTCCCGCGGCGAAACCGAGAGTGCCGAGCGCAATGGTGGAGATAACAAAAACGATCGAAGTCCAATGCGATTTGTTCATTTGCATTGACACAGAATAACGGACAACGTTGCGAGCGCCGCACCTGATTCTTAAGAATGGGACGTTCATGTCACCCCGCGCGATCGACCGCCTCACGCTGCTTTTGCTCGCATTGATAGCAATGGCGGCGGTCGCGGGTGCGCTTCGCCCCGGACACACGTTCGCGGCGATTCATAGCGCTCTTCGAAAACCGTTCGACGCGGGGATTCCAGCAAACGATTTGAAGGCGATTGCGAATAGTAATAATTACGAAACAGGCGATCAGTTATTTCAAGTATTGCCCGAGCGGCGCGCATTCAACGATGCGCTTTCGCGCGGCGAATTGCCGCTCTGGTGGCCCGAGGCGGGCGGTGGAATTTCATTAATAGGCGCGCCCGGCGCCGAATTGTTAGAACCGCGAGCGCTGATATTAAGTTATCTTTTCGGCAACGTTGAATCGTTAGGAATTCAAGCGGCGCTCACGATCTTTACCTTAGCCGCGCTCACGTATTTGTGGCTTCGGCTGCGCGGGCTGTCGCCGATCGCGTCCGCGTTTGGATCTGTAGCCTTTGCGCTGGGCGGAACGGCGACCTCGAATCTTTATTATATTTGCAAAGTCGACGCGATGGTCTTGCTGCCCGGCGGCCTCGCGGCGCTCGAATTGTGGTTTCGCAACCGCAAGATTCTTAGTTTTCTATTATTAACGTTTTGCGCCGCCGACTCGGCGCTCGCGAGTTTTCCGCAGAGCACGGCGGCCGCGATTTATGGTTTGCTGTTCGTCGGCGCGTTTCGGATGTTTGAATATGCAAGGGAAAAGGGCGCCGGCGACGCGATCCGATCTTCATTAACATTACTATTCGCACTTGCGATCGGACTCGGCGCCGCCGCGGTTCATTTGCTTCCGGTCGCCGAATGGATGCAACAATCCGGGCGGCCCGAGTCGCTCGGCGGGCTCGGCTTTCGATCGACGCCCGCGAATTGGCTCTCGATGATCGCGCCGCTTGTTTTGGGCAACCCGGCGAGTTCATTAGCGATGGAGGGAGGCAACGCGGTGCCGGATTTGTTGCCTTGGATTTGCGATCCGGAAGGACGCTACAATTTCACCGAGACGACGATGTACGCGGGGATTATTAGTTTACCTTTCTTTTTCGCGGGGTTGTTTCGCGGCAAAACAGTGGCCCCGGCGATCATTAGCCTTGCGTTTTTGTTAGCCGTCGCCGCCGGCACGCCGGCCGCGCTGCTGCCCGGCGTCAGCGTCGGCGCGCCGTCGCGCGCGCTCGCGGGCGCGAGTTTTTTTGTAGCATGGCTCGCGGCGGAAGGCGTTGACGCTTTATTTACAATTCGGCGCGTTCGAATCGCGGGCGTCATCGGAACCGTTGTATTATTACTGATCGGATTTGGAGCAATATACATTCGGCACACGCCCGCGGCACAGCCTGAAACGATCGCCGACCGCGCGTACAACGCTCGATCGTCCGGCAAAGGCGAAACGAAAGAAAGTGTCCCGAAACCTGAGGTGTTAAGTAAAATTACAAAACGGTGGCAGACGGAGGTGCAACCGGAATTTGAGTATCTCGCGTTCCTTGCATTTGCATCCGTATTTGGAATCGGCCTCGCGCTCGGCGCGCCGAAAGCTAAAGTTGTTATATTTGTAATTCTCGCCGGCGACTTATTGTTATTTTCACATAAAATTCTTCCGTCGCAGCCCACGCATCATTATTTATCTGAAACCCCGGCCGTGAGGGAGATTCGCAGGGCTGCGGCGGGCGGGCGTATCGCGCGCGTTGCGCCGACGGACTTCCCGGCGGATGAAGATTGGCAGCTCTTTCAAACTACAATTCCCTCCTATTTTGGGATTCACGACACGGCGGCTTATGTAGTATTTCCAAACCAAACGCAGGTCGACGTCGCCGCGGCGATGTTTCCGCTCTCCGTATTTGAAGGAACGTACCTTGGCGCGTTTCCTAAGATTGCACTCGATTCGATCATTATGGATTTATTTGGAGTATCGGTCGTCGTGTCGAGAGAGCGAATCGAACGCGCCGACCTCGAAGCCGTGGTGCAACGATTCGGTTTTTTTGCATATAAACGAAAGATTGCGCTCGGCCGCGCGTGGATCGCGCCCGCGGCGAAACACGTGTCGTCGGACGCCGAATTGTTAAAAATCGGGATGAGCCCCGAATTCCATCCTGCAAAATTAGCGATCCTTGAGGGAAAAAACGTTGAACTTGGCCCGGCGGGATCGGGCGGCGGAAAAATAACAATTGAAGATATTAGCAATCGCGAAGTGTTATTTAAGATTCGCGGAACCGGCGGGGGCTATTTTACAGAATCTGCGCACGCGTGTGCCGGATGGACGGCCACGCTCAACGGCTTCCCGGCGAAATTGTATCGAGCGAATCGTTATGGACGCAGCGTCTATGTGCCGCCCGGCGATCACGAAATTCGTTTTACCTATTTGCCGCGGTCCTTTGTTTTGGGATCGTTCATATCCATTATTTGTATATTACTCATCCCGTTCGGCGCGTACCGCCTATGGCGCGGCAGGTGGATTCTTTGACATTATTGATACAGCCGTTTTGTTCCGGCTCGAGCGGCAATTGTTTATTTGTGCGCGCGGGAGATATATCTATTTTGATCGATGCGGGGCTCACCGGCGACCGGCTTGAAGAACACTTACAATCGCATGGCATCGCCGCGGAGTCTCTCGCCGGAATTGTATTAACGCACCTGCACGGCGACCACCTCGGATGCGCCGGCAAGATTTCGCGCCGTCAGAAAGTAACTGTTTTTGCGTCGGACGACGGCGTGAAGTCGAATGCTGTCGTCGGCCGCTTGAAAAAATTATCAAGATTTCACCCGGGCGACGTTCTCGAATTCAATCAATTACGCGTATTTACAATTCCGATTTCGCACGACGCGCCGGGAACTGTAGCATGCGTCGTCGAATACGAGGGCGCGCGTTTCGGCATTGCTACAGATCTCGGGCGCGCGTCAGACCGTGTTGCCGCCGAATTTTATCGTTCGAACGGTTTTTTGTTAGAATTTAATCATAGCGAGACGGCGCTGCGCGACGGCGCGTATCCGTGGCGGTTGAAACGCCGCGTGCTTTCCGAGGAAGGGCACTTGTCGAATGAGCAAGCCGCGGAAATGTTACAAAAAAGCGTGGGGCCAACTACAAAAACGGTATTGTTAGGACATCTCTCCGAACATAACAATGACGCCGCGTGGGCGCTCGCGGCCGCGCGCGGCGCGCTTGCTACTATTCATCGAAACGACGTCGACGTGCTCATCGCGCCGCGCGGAGAACTCGGGCCGGCTCTTTCGTTCTAAACTTTTATATCTTTTACAAATCATGCGATTCAAATTTCTTGCGTTACTACTCATTTTCGTTGCGGGCGCTTGCAAATCTACAGTTAAAAACGACGTTGCCAGCATGAACGAAGACGGATTTCAATCGTTATGGAACGGCCGCGATCTTTCCGGATGGATCTACGGAAAGGCGGGCGCGGGATTTAACAAATCCGGAGAAGGCTACCGCGTGCGCGACGGCGTTTTGTATTGTACGGCGAACGACGGCGGCAATCTTTTTACAGAAAAAGAATATAGCAATTTCATCTTTCGCTTCGAATTTAAGCTTTCGGAAAACGCGAACAACGGCCTCGGCATCCGCGCGCCGCTCGAGGGCGACGCCGCGTACGACGGTATGGAAATACAAATATTAGATGACTGGGGTTCGAAGTATAGAAATCTACAACCGTGGCAGTATCACGGTTCGATTTATCACGTTTTCCCCGCAATCCGCGGCGCGCTGCGCCCGGCGGGCGAATGGAACGAACAGGAAGTTGTAGCAAATGGAACGAAGATCAAAGTCGTGCTGAACGGAAAAACCATCGTCGACGCCGATCTCGCGAATGTTAAGGATCCCGAAACGTTACAAAAACATCCAGGGCTCTTTCGTAAACAAGGCCACATCGGGTTTCTCGGCCACGGCGCGCATGTGGAGTTTCGCGGAATGAGGATCAGAGAGTTGTAGGGGTCGCGCCCAAAAAATAAGTGGGACAGTCCCCGTTATTTGTCCAATCAGGGAGATGTATGGGACGTCGAATTATTGAATTCCGTCTTGAGGACGGTACCCGATGCTCTGCAACGCCGAGCCGATATCCCAACGCATTCCGCGATTCGCAGACATCCCGTTCACGATAAGAAAACGCGGATGGGGAGATGCAACCAGACAACAGTCAAAGAGGTGGCAGAGGTCTCGATTGGACAGCCACATCAGACGCGTCCACTCGTCAGTATCTGTTGGAAAACTCTCTGGTAGATTCTCGCCGAGTTGAACCCAGCCAATCCGTACTGCGATCACGATCATCTCGTGAAATTCAGCGTAGCAACGGCCAAGTTCCTCGCACCACAGCTTGCTGATGGCATAGTGGCGGGTTGACCCCGATTCTCCATGGATTTTGTACATCATTCCAGGATCGGGAGCGAGGTCGGGCGTCAACCTGTTGGGACCTTCCTTATCTCGATAACCGCCGAGCACATGACTTGAGCTCGCATACACGATTCGGCGCACGTTCGCTCTGTGTGCAACATTGTAAATATTAAAGTTTGTGGCAATACTTCGACGCGCCTCCTCCCAAGGTTGGAGCGGATGTGCATTGGCGGCCAAGTGGACGACAGTGTCTGCACCCGCAAAGGAGGAAGACCACAGTCCGACTTGAGTAGCGAGGTCTGCACGCAGAATCGACTCATCTCCACGTGGGTTGCAGTCGACGGCGCGAATTCGGTGTCGATCGCCCCAATGTGCCCGCAATTTGCGGCCTATATTGCCTGCCGCTCCTGTGAGTACGATGGTCTGCGCCGCTTCACCCATTGGGGCACAGGGCTTCAGTTGCCGGGAGTATGCCATGTCGCACATAAAAATCGCGCCGAGCGACGGCGACTTCCGGAAACTTCTTTATAAAATACTGCGCGTTTCTCTTAAAGGATTGGTAGTTCGCCTTGTGATCCACATCATGAGTGAGGTGTGTCACACGGTACTTGGCGCCGTCGAGAACTTGGAATGCTCCGCCGAATTTATAAAATCGGTAAAAGAGTTCCGAGTCTTCCTCTCCCCATCCGACGAACGAAGTATCCCACCCGCCCACTCTCGCCAGGAACTGCCTGTGTACACCAAAACAATGACTCGACTGTGCAGCCCAAACTTGATCGCACTCTTGCGATTCTGTGTACGCGACAACGCAGCGCCGCTTGTCCTGCGTGCCATATTCCTTGAGTGACATCATCGGCGAATCATCAGTTAGATTCCGACTCAGACCTGCCGACTCTCGGCGAGGCACAAACGCGACCGTTTGCAAACCGCCTCGCACGAGCGCATTCCAGACTGCCAAAAGCGCGTGTGAATTCATCAGTATGTCGGAGTCGACGAATAGAATCCGTTCGAACGCCGCCATGTCAGCACCCGTTTGTCGGGCGAGAGCGCGGCGGGCAGTATGTGGTTTCGTCGCCGTGCCGGGTGTAGGTAGATATTTGGCTCCGAGAGATTCGAGCTGTTTTCGAAGGGTTAATGTGGAATTGTCATCTACACAAATAATCTCCTTTGGGCGCTGTGTACAAGATTGAAGTGCTGTCACAGCTTGCAAAACGGAGGGTTGATTCGCGGATGGATTCGCCGCGCCGTCTCGAGCGTGAAAGGGAATGACGACACTCATGTCTATAGTGCTCGCCGACACGATCGAATTCGAGATACCGTTGGAATATTGCCTGTGCGGATAAGCCTGGGTCTTCATACTATATGGTCAAATCTACCCTTGATATTATTTGAGAAACCGCCGGCCGCGGCGAGCCATCGAGCTCGAGCAAACCAGTGTGAACATCCCACGGATAGAACGGATGTCCGTTCTTCCACGGTACATCGAATGCGGAATTGTACATAAGCGCGACCCGGCCTGACAGACCAAACTCCGGGTCGCGCAGAGCTTCAAGAAAAACGGCGAAGAACTCTGCCTGTCTTTCGAGCGACGCTCCGACAATGCCTGCCCACGGAAATGTTACCATTTTCAACATGAGTGGACGCCTGTATTGTTTTGCAATTGTTGTAATCTCGTGTGCTAGAGCTGAGTAACCTTTGATAGCGCGTTCGACATCGGCGATTGCGGCGGCGCCGGGATGCGGCCGAAGTGACACATGGCAATCCGGAAATAACCAATCTCCCATAGTGCACAAGTCATCGTCGCCTCTGTAGATGCGGATCTCTTCCGAAGTTGTCACCGGGCGTTGTGATTGATTTCTCAACCAACTGACTGTGTGATCGAGTGTGTCTCGTTGATAGGTTTTTCCAAGATTGTTGTGGCCAACACAGTATGCATCAACATGCTCGCTCTGCGCCAACGCAGACTGGCATTCCTTTTCATCCGCCGGATTCCACACGCCGGCGATGACAGCGAGTCCGCGTTCCTTTGCGAGCGATGGAATGAGTGAAAGAGAATTCTTGCACCCGAAGGTGATGACACCAGTGAACTTAGCCGCATGTATGTGGCCAAGATCATTGTAGATGGACTCTTCCGTAGGCCAGTGCGCAGAGTCCGGGTTTGGGTTATACTGCGTCGGGTCATACCCTAGCCAATGGCGGCTGTGCAGGAGTCTCGTGATCTCGGCGAACGTCCTCTCTGTCTTGGACTGCAGTTCAGCTCCCGGAGACTGGGCAGAGCGTAGCTCATACTCGCGAATCATCTCGATGAGCTTCTGCATTTGCATTCTCCACGGAGAGGTCCACCCATTAACCCAATGTTGACTCGATAGAAATAGTTCGAGACTGCGAGCCGGAGCTACATTTTCAAGGCGAAATGTAATAATAGGTTTCCGCTTGCTAGAAGCTCTCTCCGCTTCATTTTTTACATGAACAGAATCGTTGGCATGGCTCGACAACAACACAAGTACGATCGCGGCATTCTCGATTGCACTAATAATTGATTCGCCATAGTCGCCAACCCCTATATCTCTAGGCGCAATCCAGCATGGAATGTCGGCGCCCTCTAGTGCTGAACAGACCTTTCTTGCCTGCTCGGCATCCTTGGCGGAATGGCTCAAAAAAACGCGCTGCCTCATACTGTCCTCATTGGTGCGGGGGTGATCAAGGTCTCAGCAGTCGTGAAGGAGTAGGGAGTAAGACGGATAGGATGTAGTGTCATTTACATCTTAGACCGTGATGCGTTTGCGTGTCTATACCTAATTGGTCGGTGCTATGACTCCCGACGAGATATGGGCGCAGTAAACTGCTATGTTCGATCCGTTCATCGGCTTCGACATCAAGACCATTTCTTGCGACGGCATCCTTGTATTTGTAGCGATCGAACTGACCAACTGGCTCAGGTCGCAGGTCGCGGAACTGTTCACTTCGGTTTCGGGTGAATTGCCCGTTGCAGTTCCCGTAGGGCCGCGCACCGCGCTCAAATCTATTGAATATTTCTTGATTGCACCGTTAGCCAGACTCGTTCACGTGCGCGCCTGAACTATCGAGAAAGCGGCGAGCGGCGAAGTTTCCACGGAGGGTGATCTGGTCATCGCGATCTCTATGCTCACCTACACACTTCACTATGTTATATACCTCGAAGTACCTCTAGTCTTTCGGATGGCAGTAGGGGTCGGTTTTTTCAATGTCAAACGAACAAATCGCACGAGGATTTCGATTGTGTTTGCGAAGGTCGTGCGATTTGGCAGCGAGGCGCCTGCGCGTTTTCTGAATTAGAGCCTTGCGCTCTGGCGGGCCTTCCGTATCGTTGAGCCGACCCAGCTACCCGACTCCGCCCGTGAGGTTCTGCCGTGATTCGATTTCCGCGCTTCCACGTTTTTTTGATTCTCGCTCTCACGCTGGCGCCTGTGGCCACGCTTTCGGCGCAGACCGTCTACGTGACGACCGTCAGCGATGTTGTTGATTTCGGTGGCTTGCAGAGGGTCAATAATCTGCCCGGTCCCGACGGAAAAGTGTCCATGCGCGAAGCCGCGATTGCTTCTAATAATACCGCGGGTGCGCAGACCATCGGCTTTCAAGTACCAGCCGGCCAGTGGGGCAGCGGCACATTCGGACCTGAGATCATCAACGCTGGAGATCCGTTTCCGATCCATGGTAATAATACAACTGTGGATGGCACGACACAGACCGCGTTCACGGGAGATCTGAATCCCACGGGGGCAGAGGTGTCGTTTCGCAGTACTACCACGGATGTGCAACTGATTGTGACCGGCATCTTCGAAATTACTGCTGATCTGTGTCTTTTTAAGGGTCTCGGAGACATGACCAACCGCAGCTACGGACTCGATTTCCGCTCGACTGCGGAATTCAACGTTGTGACAGGCTGTGTCATCAAAGGGAAATTTGCAGCGATTCGAATCCAGGGCGACCGCAACACGATTGGCGGAGTACTACCAGGTGAGGGAAACACACTCTGGTCGCTCTCGGATGGACTGCGCATTCACGGTCTCGCGGGTAGTGTTGCTAAAGATAATGTTGTGATCGGTAACACGATTTCCGGTGAGTTCAATGGTGTACAGATCGTGGGCGATGCTACAGGAAATCGCATCGGCGGCTTCGCGCCCGGCGAGCGGAATTTCATCTCGGGAGCCGGCTACTTCCAGGAAGACGGCACACCCGACGGCGCACTCATTCGCATCGAGAGCGACGCGAATTTTGTCTACGGCAATTTCCTCGGCACGGACTCTACCGGCACTATCGCCATGAACAATCCGGCGGATGTCGGTGTTGAAATCTACGGCGATAACAACATCGTGCGCGGCAATGTCATCGGCGGAATTACAGGTCTTGTCGGACCACTATCAGTACAGGCCGGAATTAGTCTGCGTGAGGATGCGCAGCAGAATGTGATACAGGGCAACTGGATCGGCGTTGACATGTCAGGCGTGATCGCGATTCCGAACACAGTGGGCATTCGCATCTCCGCCTTCGATTCCAGCTTTCCGATGCCGGGGGAGAATGTCATCGGGGGTGCAGGGCTTGGCGAAGGCAATGTGATCGCACACAACGAGACCGGCGGAATTGTTATATTACTGGATTCGATCGGCAACCGAATCAGCGGCAACCAGATCCGCGACAACCACACTCAGGGCGGGCTCGGGATCGATCTCGGCGGCGACGGCCCCACACCCAACGATCTCGGCGACGGTGATACAGGTCCGAATTTATTGATGAATCAGCCCGCGATACTGTCGGCAGTCACAGGCGTGGCTGGCACAGTCGTAACCGGGCATGTGGACATGAACGTCGCAACGGTCGTGCGCGTTGAGTTCTTCTCGAATCCTGCGCCCGCGCCGAATGAGATTGTCGAAGCCGCCACCTACTTGGGTGCAGTCGACACTGCGGCCGACGGTTCGTTCGCAGCAGTACTACCACTAGATACCACAGGTCTTGCCATCACCGCGATTGCGATCGATCCGGCGGGCAACACGTCGGAGATCAGTACACACGTACTCTCGTCCGCGTCGCCGTGGACCGATCTTGGACAGGGTCTTGCGGGCACAAACGGTATTGCAGTACTCACCGGCGCAGGCACACTCGCACACAATACACAGATGGGCCTGGTGTTGACCGGCGCATTGCCGAACACTGTGGGCATCTGGATCGCGGGCACATCCGCCGCGAACATGCCGCTCGAGGGCGGCATCCTTGTGCCGTCGCCCGACGAAAATGTGATCTTCTCAACCGACTCCAACGGCGACTCAAACTTCCTGTTCACATGGCCGCCGACGTTCCCGCCGGGCACTACAGTCTATGTACAGGCCTGGTTCATCGATGCAGGTTCGATCGGCGGATTAGTGGCAGCGTCGAACGCGATTGTGGCGGTGACTCCGTAGGGCGCTCCTGCGAGGGCCCGGTGTGTAGCTCGCTCCCGCGAGGGCCCGGTGTGTAGCTCGCTCCCGCGAGGGCCCGGTGTGTATCGCGTGCTCGCGCGCATAACCGTGGCGCCAGAATATTAGTTAAACAAAACGCGCCTGGACCACTGCCGCGATAATAGTTACTAACCCGCACGGCCGCGCACCGATGCGCGCTGCGCGCGCGACACACCACCGGGAA
>JBJXHE010000106.1:0-2820 GCA_046160785.1 Planctomycetota bacterium | reverse complement strand
CGCTCGCCGGATTTTAATATAATTTCATAATCTTTACCGCTCGTTTCGGAGCGCGTCGCGCATTTTTGTATAAATTGCTCGGCGTTTACAATTTCGTCTTTTTGATTATTCCATTTGCCGCGCATGAGCGCGATGGCGTTCGCTACCGAATACTCGCTTCCGTTTCTAACAAATTTGGCGCCTTCGAGTTTTGTTACGGATGCGATCAGTTGTTCAATGATCGCGGTTTCAGTACGAACGTCTTGCTTGTCCGCGACGGGCGCGCCCGCGGGTTGCGAACGCGCGCACGCCGCCGCGCTGAAAATGAGCGCGGCGGCGATTAGATAGTTTTCTCTTTTTAATAGGAACACTGCAACCTATCAATTACACGTATAGGTTGAAGTCGCCGCGCCCTGCGGATGTGTAGCATCGACGGTTCCGGTTCCGGGGGTAATACTAGCATCCTGGTAAACGAGCTCCCATTTGCAATCGGAACCGACGGTCACCTGTTGCGCTCCCGATGTATACGCCGGCACGCCGTTCGTCTTGGGGCCGTTGATTGTAACAGTTACAGTTGCGCCCTGGGCTACGTCGGCGCGTCCCTTAACTGTAATGATACGAACATTAAAAGTCTTGTCGTGAACGCACTTGACGGAACGAATCACGAAATCGCAGGCCGGCGCCTTTTGATTTTCCGGGTCGTCACCGGGTCCGCTCGCGATATTCACGGCTATATTATTAGTATGCACCGACATTTCAACATTCGGATTCGCTTTCGTTATTGTTGCAATTCCCTTGCATATTGTTTTGTTGAGCGAGGCTTGGCCTTTCACAACTTCCGCGTTGATCTTGTTCATTTCCAGCGACAATAAACTACAATTGTCAACGGTAAACGCGAATGGCAAAGAAATGCCGTCGCCGGTGAAACCGTTGTTACTCAAGATCTGATTGCCGGCAACGCGCGTATTGTTAACTTCAAGCCTCACGCCCTCTTCAATATCAAAAAGGGCATTGTCAAAACTATCAAAAAGATTGCTGGCGAGAGTAACGAGCTGCGTCGACGAGCTTCCGGGCACTTGCGCGAGGATGCCGCTTTGATCCGCATTAAATTGTGAATTCGCGAGCTTAATTTTATTCTTAATGTCGATGTTTTGTTGCTTGAGTTGAT
Source organism: Planctomycetota bacterium (assembly GCA_046160785.1). GTDB lineage: Bacteria > Planctomycetota > UBA1135 > UBA1135 > JACQFD01 > JACQFD01. The sequence continues at coordinate 1,673 of JBJXHE010000106.1, read as the reverse complement.
CCTTCCATTCCTTCTCGGCGGTCTTCTGATCGACAACAGTAACAAGAAAGAAGTTATCAGATACTTCCGGACACCCGGGGCCGTCGCCGTCGACGTGTATCTTTAACGTTCCGGCACCCGGGCCCACCGACGCGTGCGTTAATGTATACTTCCATACGATCTGCGATGTCGCGGGATCGGCGCTAACATTGAAGACGGTCCCACCGGCCACTTTTGTTGCTGTGAGCGCCGCGGCGCATACCGCCGCATCTTTAACAAAAATGTCGACCTTTCCGCCGACGGGAACATAAATGCGGTCAATCTCGCCGTCGAGCACGTGTACTGGGTGCAGTATGAGCGTCTTGCCGTTCACCAGCATATAATAATCGTGGGCGAACGACTTCGACGCTAACATTCCAACGGCGGCCATCGCGGCGCCTGTTACTAATAATTTCCGCATTGCTAACATTGATTTGTGTAGTATATTTTGCACGGCGTTTTTGAGGGGTTAAGGTTTAAGAAAATTCGTGATTCGTAGCATCTTCATTTCGAAAGATCATTTACGGACGAGCGCCGCGCGTGCAAGGGAAAACTCGCGCGCGACGCACTCGACGGCTATCCGAACCGCGACTTCGCGGGTGGCAATCCTAATTCTTCGCGCAGTTTCTTAAATTGCGGCTTGATGACGCCAAAAATAATCGCGCACCGGCGATCATAAGGTATGAATGCGCTCTTCATGGAATTGATCATTATTTTTTCAAGATCATCAAAATCAAGACCATAATGTTCGATGGCGAGCTGGCACTCTTTTGTTAGTGTCGTCGCGCTCATGAGGCGATTATCCGTATTTAATGTTACGCGAAAATGTTCACGATAATAAACGCCGAACGGATGTTCCTCGAGCGACGGGACCGCGCCGGTTTGTACATTACTTGAAAGGCAAATTTCGAGCGGGATGCGCCGGTCGAGCACGAATTGTGATAATGCACCGAGTTTTAGTACTTTTCCTTCATGTAGAACAATGTCCTCGATGAGCCGCGTCGCGTGTCCGACGCGATGCGCGCCGCAGATTTGTAGTGCCTGCCAAATCGATTCGCGGCCGAACGCTTCCCCGGCGTGAATTGTAATATAAAAATTCCCGCGCCGAATGGCATCAAATCCGGCGAGGTGGCGCTTCGGGGGATGCCCGGCCTCTTCGCCCGCGAGGTCGAATCCAACACATCCGCGATCGCGAAAATCCAATGCTAATTCTGCCATTTCCTCGGAATCCTCGCGATGCCGCATGCCGCATACTATCAATCCGCATTCAACATTATATTTCCTTCGGCCGCGCGCCATTCCTGTGAGTACGGCTTCCATCACCTTTTCTAATGATAATCCGTTTTGTAAATGAAAGACCGGCGCGAACCGCAGCTCGGTATATACAATTCCGTCATGATAACAATCTTCGATCGCTTCAAACGCGACGCGTTCGAGCGCTTCGGGCGTTTGCATCACGGCGATCGTGTGCGCGAAACCTTCCAAATATAATGGTAACGATTTGCGATCGGCGCCGCGCCGAAACCATTCGGCAAGTTCATTAGGATCGCGGCTGGGCAATTGCCCGTAGCCGCACTTGCTGGCGAGTTCGAAAACCGTCTCGGGGCGCAGTCCCCCGTCGAGGTGCTCATGTAACAATACTTTAGGCATTCGGC
>JBJXHE010000105.1:0-12206 GCA_046160785.1 Planctomycetota bacterium | reverse complement strand
ATCTCTAAACCGTGGCGCCTGAGTATAAGTTAAACGATACGCGCCTGGACCACTGCCGCGCCCGGCGTTACGTAACGCCCAAGAGCGCGCACCGCGGCGAGCTGCGCGCGCGACCCCGGCGCGATCTGTTGATTTGATGTCATTGAGAAAGTGGGACTGTCCCGCTTCTTTGCTGTGATTTTCCAGGCTGCGCGTGTTTCGTGCGAACTTTGTATTTTAAATTTTATACTTTAAACAGTGGTTACCACTAGTCATGCGTAGGCTGGACAAAGTACTTCAATAACGCAAACCAAATCATACTACACAGTATTGATATAATTGATGCTATTGGTCGGCGCATTACTTCACGCTTGGCCAAGAGAAGTAGCAACGAACAACGAACTCGAACTCAAGCAGAGTACGGCCAAATAGATCGACTCGAGTATGGGCTTTGCAATTGTTCGATTGTTCCAGCTAGGTATTTGATTACCAATAAAGAGTAAAACCGAGAGACAAAAGAAGGCGCACCATTCTGTAAAAGTCGGTCGCAAACGAAGTGAGAGATATATTATAGTGCAACCGATCGCTAATGGTAGAACGTGAAAAAATAGAATCAGTGGGATGAGGGATGGAGTTGTTGCAATAAACATGAGCGAACCCTAATCCATGGCATTAAGAAAATATTATCTAGGAAAATTAATTGTAAAATGAAAACGCGGAGAGGGCGGAGAATAATTATTCTTTTCAAGCTCCGCGCTCTCCGCGTCTCCGCGTGAACCATTATTCGCTTTCCTATCTCCTACCTCTCATCCCACATATACGGCAGCTTCGCTTGCTCCAAAAACGAACCTAACAATTGAGCGACGCTTTCTAAAAACGCGCGATCGTTAGTATCAAATGCCGACGGCGTATCGCTATCGAGATCGAGTTCCGCGACGGGTTTTCCGTTCACGCGGATGGGAACTACAATTTCGCTGCGCGTTTCAATAGAACAAGCTAAGTAATCGGGATCTGTAGTCACGTCATCGACGACAACAGTAGCATCCGACGCGATCGCGCGTCCGCAGACGCCGCGGCCCACAGGAATTTTAGTATGTTCCGTCGCTTTGCCGCGGAACGGGCCGAGGCCGAGTGTTCCGTCGGGTTCGACGCGGTAGATGCCGGTCCAATGAAAATGGGGGAGCGTGTCGAGCAAGGCTACAGTTCGGTCGAACGCTTCGCCGCCGTCGCGCGCGGTTTGAATCGCGTGCGCGATTTGTAGTTTTACTTTCCTTAACGATTCAATCTTATCAAATGCAGGCTCGGCGCTTTCTAATATAACGGGATTTCGTAACAATCCGATTCCATCAATTTCGACTTCCACGACGTCGCCCGGCATGAGGGCGGAGACTCCCGCGGGTGTGCCGGTGGCGATCACGTCGCCCGCGCGAAGCGTGATGTGCCGCGAAATATATTCAATCATCTGCGGAATGCGATGTAACCAATGCGCGGTGTTTCCCGACTGGCGAATGGTGCCGTTCACGCGGCAAACGATACTGATATTATTTGGATTGATAACTCGATCCATCGGCACGAAGTACGGGCCGAGCGGGCAAAATGAATCATAATTCTTCGATCGCGTCCACGGCCTTTTCTTAGCTTTGTCGTGGCCCTGCTCGTCGCGGGCCGTTATATCATTTAAACAACTGTAGCCTGCGACATAACTAAAGGCCTTTGCGGCCGGAATGTGTTTTCCGTCGCGCGCGATGATAATCGCTAATTCTGCTTCGTGGTCGACGCGCGTGCTGTGGCGCGGAATCATGATTGGATCGCCATGCGCGACCACAGTATTGGGTAACTTCGAAAAGAAGAGCATGTCTTCTTCGACGACGTTGCCGAGTTCCTTCACGTGCTCGGCGAAGTTGCGCCCGATGGCTAATACTTTTCCGGGAATCACCGGCGGCGCGAATTGTAGTTCTCCTTCGAGTTTTGTAGCAAAGCGGCGGAAACGCTTCAAAAACGCCGTGAGCCGCTGCGGCCTGAAAAAATCGTTACGTAACAATTCGTGCTCGGAATCTACAATTCCAGCAGCTTCGAGCGCGGCCGAGAGATCGCGCGGCGTTGCGCCGTCCAACACGCCGAGGCGCCGGCGGTCGCCCTGGCGAAATGCAAAGATTTTCATTGGGGCCAATAATAGCAGCCCGTGACAAAAGTCATCTATTTCAAAAATGAACTTTATTGATATTTCTTCGTCAGACCGTCCTCGACGTAGCTCTTGGCTACGCCTCGGGCGGCCTTCCTCGATCTATCAAAAAATCTCTATTTTTGAATTGAAGAGCACTTTTGCAACGGGCTGCTAACGCCCCAATGTCCAGTTGTTATTGTTACTTTTTCGCGAGCGCTTCGAGAGTCAAAACCGCGTACGAAGTCGCAATCACTTCATCGCCTTCCCACCAGCGCGGCGAATTGTCATTTGTCCACGAGCCGTCGGCTTTTTGCATCGAGGCGAGACGCGCCGCGAGTTCCGTGCGCCAATCATGTTTTTTTCCGTCGGGCGTTTCGATCACGTCGACGCCGAGCGCGTCGAGCGCCGTCGCCATTGTTAAATAATAATAAAACAAACCCTGGAACGGCGCGCGCGGCGAAATCTTAGCCATCTCCTCGTAGCCCGGCACGCGATCTAAAGTATAATTCTTTTTGCACCATTCCATCGCGGAGGCGAGGCGCGGATCATCCTTCGGCAATCCCGCGAATACTAATCCTTTTAATATGGCATAGGTCATCGATCCGTAGCTTCGCGGAATATCTAATTTTCCGTCGGCCGACTTATCCGATCCGGCCTGTGATTTTCCGGGATAATAAACGCCGCCGCCGTCGTTGCCCGACGCGGCCGTGACGCCGTCGCGCGTGATTTGTAATGTATTTGATTCGCTGCGATTCTGGCAGCGCTGCAGGAATTGTAGTGCTTTTTGCAGAGCGGGATCGTCGGATTTCGCGCCGGCCGCGATCATCGCGTCGAGCGCAAAATTAGTATTCGACATGTCGGGCCGCTCTTCATTTCCGTAGCCCCAGCCGCCGTACGCCCAGTGTTCGCTACTGTAGCCTTCCGGTTCGTCGGCCTGCAGCCCGCTAATATATTTTTTAGCTTTAGCTATCAAATCCGCATATTTAGCATCGCCCGACGCGGCGAGCGCGCCGACCGCGGCCGCGGTTGAGTAGTTTTCTAATCCGCCGCCGTGAATGGAACCGTCGGGCCGCGCCGCGCCCGCGACGCGCTCGGTTGCTAATTTTGCCGAATTTAACAATTCAGCGGGCGCGGGTTTCGGATGCGCCCAGAGAGCCTTCGCCGCAAGCGCTGTCACGCCCACCATCTGGTCGCGCATCATCGGCGAGCCGAACGTGCCGTCTGCCGACTGGCGTTTTGTTAAGAATAGCGCGCCTTTCTTAATAATTTCGGCGGTGTCAACTTTAGCATTCGGATCGTACGCGGGCAGTGGATTCGCGGGCAGTTCCTGCGGTTTCGGTGCGGGCGTTCGCGCAACGGTCATATTGATTAATACGAGCCGTTCGGCAGCGGTGCGTGCGTCGGCGGGCTTTCCTTTTGTATCAAGGTCTTTAGTTGTAAACGCGCTCGGATCGTAAATATCCGCGGGAAATCTCGGAAAAAAATCATTGGTAACGTTCGCGGCGTACGCCTCGATGCTAAAGTTGGCGTCCATCACGGGCGCCGCGGCGCTCGAAGCTTTTGCTACAAATGCGACGGCCGCGCGCGCCGAATCTTTATAAGCATTTTTGTCGAGCGCTTCGAGCGCGAGCGCCACAGCGAGCGACGAACGCTGTTTGTCCGGGTCGTTTTCTGTATAAAACCCGCCGTCCGCGCGTTTGTTTTTAAATATATATTCGACAGCTTTTGTTATAAACGGCCCGTCGCTTTCGCGGTACTGGCGCACACACTTCGCGAATCCGTAAAGCACGATCCCCGTTGTGTAAACTCCGTCGCCATACGAACCGTCGGCGTTTTGCGCGGCGCGAAGCGAGTGAACCGCGGTATTGGCGAGCGTGCGGAAATCTGGCAGGCGCGGCGGCGCGGGTTTCGATTCGGGTGTAGCCGGGTTCTGCGCGAGCGCGGGCGAAATAACAAATAGGGTTCCCGCGATCGAAGCGGCGAAGAATGTGCGAGCGATATTCATGGGATTTTTAGTGATGATGTCTTTACGAGCGTAGCAACCGCTTTGTGAATTCCAACGATTCAACGAATTTCCGATACCCAGAGTTCAAAAAGAATTGAGAGCTTCGGCGCCGTTCGCGGCCAGAATCCGCGAGATCACCCATCATGCAACCGATCCTCATATTCTTTGTAACGCAGCCGGCGCCCGGATTAGTAAAAACGGGCTTGTGCCCTGCGCTTTCCCCGAAGGAGGCAGCGGATCTGTATGAAGCGTTTTTATTAGATATCTTCGACCGCTTTGCGCGCCCTGTTAATATTCCAACGGGAGCAAGGTACGCGCTCGGGCTCGCGATCGACGCGCCGCAGTCTCGAGAGTGGTTTGAACGAACCGCGCCGCGCGATGCTAAGATTTTTGAACAAAAGGGAAAAACGCATTCAGAAAAAATATTAAATATATTTGAAGACGCCGCGTTTGAAGGGTTCGCGCAGGTTGGAGTTGTTGGAACCGACAATCCCACTCTTGCGCCTGCGCACGTGGGTGCGCTGCTGTCAGCCGTTGGCGTTGAAATCAACAATAGCAAGATTACTAAAATATACGACGGCGCCATCGGCCCCGACCGCCGCGGCGGCTATTGGGGGATCGCGCTCACAAAACCGCGCCCCGAGTTATTCTTAAATTTAACAGATGCGAATGGTAAAGTTGCGCTCGCAACGATGGAGCGCGCGAAGGCTTCTGGCATCGAACTGTATCGTGGTCCCGTCCTCTCCTGTATTGATACGATTGAGGATCTTTCGTCGCTCGCGTCGGAATTGAAGAGTCTGAAAACGGCGGCGACGGTACCGCGGACGGCGGCGTTGATGGAGAGGTTCGGAGTGATGTAGGCTCTACAACTTATCTGTAAATTTCAACACTTCCTCCGCCGCACGCGCCGCCGCTCCTGGAGGTTCAATTCTGGAGTACGCGCGTTCAAGATTGCGTATTTGTTGTGTTCGCTCGTTTTCGTTTTGTAAGTATCGAAGCGCGATTTCAACAATGCGGTCTTCGTCGCGATCATCCACAAACATCACTTCCGGCACGACTTCGCGGTTCGATAACAAATTGAGCATCGAAATGTTAGGAACGGTCAAAAGGAACTTAGATAACAACAAATCGAAGCGGCGTGCGAGTTTATAAATAATGACCTGCGGCACGCGGTGGAGTGCAATCTCAAGCGTTCCGGTTCCAGACTTTGCGATGGCAAACGCCGCGGCGGCGAGCACGGCGTCGGGGTCGCCGGAGCGAACTTCAATATTTAGCTGAATATTCAGCGGGCTTAACTGTTGTATCAAATCCGACGAGAGTTTGGCGAGATGGGGGTCGCGCGTTGTTAATATAAAACGGGCCGGCGGAATTTTTTGTTGGATTCGCGCCGCGACGCGCAGCATCGCCGGAAGGTTGCGTTTCACCTCGGCGCGGCGGCTTCCCGGAAACAGCGCGACGACCGTTCCGCCCGCGCGCAGTTTTTCGGTTTCAGTAATATTTACAGTTCTTTTCTTAAAATCGTCGCCGATCGGATGGCCGACGTAGCGGACTCGGATTCCATAACTTTCAAAGTACGGAACTTCGAAAGGTACAATTGCAAGAAGCGCCGCGACGTCGCGCTTTAAGCGCCGCCAGCGCCACGGCGCCCACGCCCACGTCTGCGGACAAATATATTGAATCGCGGGGACGGCGCGTTTGCGCGCGAGAGATGCTAAAATTAAGTGAAAGCCGGGATTATCGATAAACACGCAAACGGCGGGTTTTTCGCGTTCGAGAATATTTACAAATTCTTGTGCAATATTCACGTGGTGCGGAACTGTAGAGAGCCCGTGAAGGAGCCCCATGCCCGCTTCGCGAGAAAGAGAAAGCACCGTTTCCGCGCCGGCCTCGGCGAGCCGCTCGCCGCCGAATGCTACAAAACGGACGTTCGCGCGCCGCGCCCGAATTTCTTCTATTAAATTCGCGGCATGCAATTCTCCCGACGCTTCGCCCGCCGAAATAAATATTGTAATCGGCGCTCCGGCGGCGGGAGCCGAAGGGCGCAGCGGGGGCGGCCGTAATTCAACTGAAGTAGGATGAAGTGCTTCGCGCACGCGCCGGCGTTCGGCTTTCTTAAAGAATAGAATATATATTACAAACCGAAACGGTGATAACAATACACCAAACACCTCAATCGCTGTTTGCGATAGAACAAAAAATCCTGGCACGGGCCGCGGAATGTTAAATAAACCTAAAACGCGTCGCGTACGCAGCGAAACCCGAGGTTTCCTACTTTTGTCGTGCCCGTCCAAATCCAGCGATAGACGCCCGAACATTGTTTAGGTTCGCGGTCGAATGCGCCGCCGCGAATCACGACGCCAACGTTGCTCTCGAGTTTATTAGCAGCCTGCTTTCCGCCTTCGAGCGTTGACGTCCATTCCATAACATTACCGGACATATCCAATGCGCCGTACGGCGACACGTCTCCTGTAAATGTAGCAACCGGCGCCGTGCCGCCCGCTTCGCTATTTGCATCATTCGCACGCTTCGATTCGTAGCTTCCGCCGTAAGGGTAATAATGACCTTTGTATCCGCGCGCGGCGGCTTCCCACTCGTCTTCTGTAGGAATTCGCTTGCGCGCCCACGACGCGTACGCAGCGGCGTCTTCATAATTCACGCCAGTCACGGGATGGTTTTCTCGACCGTCTGGAATCTTAAACAATCCATCCTTGGGTTTGACGAATGTCTCGGGAGTGCGTGTGATCGCCTCGGCGCGCGGCAGCGTTTTTAAGAAATCGGCGTATTGCTTATTTGTTACTTCCGTTTTATCCATATAAAAAGGCTTGAGCGTGATTTGAAACGCAGTCTTTCTCTTTTTTGTATCAATATCATATCCTTCGTTCGGGCCAAGTGTATAAACACCTCCCATAACAAAAACCATCCCTTCGGGCGTATTCGCGTACGCGGGATGAAATCGCTCGGGGTGTTCGAGTCTTGCTAATTTATCATTTGCACTCGCGAGCGCGGTGCGCGCGTCGGCGTATTCTTTAGCTTCGGGAACTTCCTTAAACAAATCGCGATTCCATAATTCATGAACGGGAACCGACGCGTCGAGCCATTTTGTAGCAATTTCGCCGGCGAGTTTCACAATCGCATCGCGCGGCTCCGATTGTGAAATGGTTATATTATATAAATTGTTGCCAAGCCTCGCAGCGGCCGCGGCGCGCACGCCCGCCGGAAGCGTGGACTCGAGCGATTTTGATATTTGTTGCTTCAATTCCTGCGCGACCTGCTGGCGCTGGCCCGGCGCGGAGGAGAGCCGGCCCGCCGCGATTTCGCCGCGAACATGAATAATCACTTTCTGCGCGGCGTCGGCCATCGTATCTGTAAGAGACGCGCCAGCCGCCGGCGGCGGTGCATTCTTGATATTTACAATAAAATTCTCGAATTCTTTATATACAGAAACGAGGCGCCATTCCGCGGCTGCGACGACCGTTTCCGCTTTTGTAATTTCCTCACGCGCCTTCGAAAGCTCCGCGTCGAAATCCTGCAGACCTTGGAAAGTTATAATCGAAAACAAAAACGGAATTGTTAACGCCGCGTTCATGAAATAATTCTACGAATCCAAGATTCGCGGTCAACGCCACAATTTGCCGCAGCCGCCGCGCGCAGCCGAGTCGCCGCCTATTTCGCTGCGGGAACGTCTCCGCCGGAGATGCGCGTGCCGTTTCGTTTCAATTCGACTGCCGCTTTCTCGTCGCGATATCGCAATTTGAATTCGTTTACTAATTGTTCGCCGTGGTAACCGTCAATCACGCGCGCGGTCAATAATACTAATAATTCCTTGCGCCGCACCTGCTGGTCAATATTTGTAAATATAAGTCCAAGGAGCGGAATATCGCCGAGGATCGGCACCTTTTTCTCAATATCCGAAACGAATCGTTGCATCAGGCCGCCAAGAAACATGGTTCCGCCGTCTGCCAAGAATACAATTGATTGCAGGGTTCTCTTATCAATTGCTGGAACGTTTTGTAAAAATGACGCGACTTGCGAAACAGTAGTTATTACATCGAGCCGCACGGAACCGTCGCCGAGAACCGTCGGCGTCACTTTGAGGCGGATTCCAACTTCCTTAAATTCGACCTGTTGAAACGTCGACGACGACCCGCCCGAGACGGTCTGCGAAACCGTATTTGTAGTTTGAATGTACGGCACTTCCTGGATGACGTCGATCGATGCTTCTTTTCCGTTAACTGTAGCAACGCGCGGCGCGGACAGTAATTCTACAGTTCCGAGCGAGCGAAGCGCCTGCAGAGTGCTTGTTAATGTTCCGGGGCCGTTCGCCGCGGTCACGCCGAAATTGTTGCTTTGCGGAAGCAAATTTTGTAATACTTGTAATGTTGAATCGCCAACATCAAAAAGATGTTCAAGCTCCACGCCGAATTCAAGGCGGTCGTCAAAACTTACTTCAAAAATCTGCGCCTCGATCGCCACCTGCCGTTCTTCGAGCGCGAGAGAAAATAACAATTTTTCAACCTGTGCGACGCGATCCGCCGGCGCATCTACAAAAACAGTTTTCGCGGCCGCGGAAACGGAGTAGGTGCCGTCCTCGCCGACGATCGGTTTTAACTTCTCATCGAGCGTCGAAAAATCGCTAAGATTCGCTTTTAACATTTTCGAAACGCGTTTGATATGTTTCGCATCACTAATGATGATCACTTCGCCCTGGCGTTCGACGCGCAATTCATAACGTTTCGCGAGCGCCGAAAACGCATCGCGCGCGGTCACATTGTTCAATTCAAACGTACCACGCTTTTCAATGCCGTCGTCGACCAAAACGTTAACATCCGATGATTTCCCCAGCATTCGCGCGATTTCGCTAATATTAGCGTCCGGTATCGTTAATGAAATTCTGCGATCGGCAGGAATGAGTTGCAACACATCCGCGGAGAGTTTTGTTGGATCGGATTCGCTGTCGTCCTGCGCGGGCGCTACGGCTTCCGGAATCGTTATATCCTTTTGATCAGGAATATTCGGAACAGTTACATTCGGTTTCAGCGCGGGGCCGTCCACGGGCGTGACGATGATCGCACCGCTCTGCTCCGCGCGAACTCCCGCCTCAAGCCCGGCGGGCCGTTCGGGGCCGCGCTTCACTTTGCATGCACCGAGCACGGACGCGAATAGAATAATATACAAAAATCGGTGCGTGAACGTCATCATGAGATTTGTTATTTTCCTGTTAGTTCGTTACTTCTTTGCCGACGGGGCAATTTCTATCAATTCGGCGCCCGACCTAAAGTAAGCTTTTCCATTTGCAACTTTCTCGAGAATAAGCGCTGTTCCAGGAACAATGTGATTTAATAAAATCACATCCGCGCCGACGAGCACGGTTGATTTCTCGCCTGCTTCAATAACGGCGCGAACGTTTAGATCTAACAATTCCTTTGCGCGCGCGGGTCTTGACTCAGAACCGGCCTCCTCGATTTGTTGTTTCTGACGCGTTTCGTGGAGCGCGGCCTTCGCGGCGGCGAGAGCTTCGGCCGCCTCGCGGCGCGCTTTTACTAATTGTTCAAAAGGATTGCCGCCCGCAAACGGCGTATTTGTTAAAATAACAGTTGCGCTCTTTGCGGGTCGCGACGCGGCGGAGTCCTCGTGCCTGGCGTTCCCAGCCCCTCCAGCCTCACCACCGCTTGGAATTGTTATATCGCGAGCCTCGCCATTTTCGTTTATAATCGTTTCGGAGCCGGGCGAGGCAAGCGTGGATTTTAACTGAATTCCGGCGAATCCGAGCGCGCCCGCGAGTGCGAGCATTGCGATCGTTATCTTTTGCCTTTGTTTCATTTCACGACTACTCCTAATGCTACAGTTCTAAAATAGGCGTGCGCTTCGACGCGGCAGTGAAGCGCGATTTTTGTTGCATTCGATTCGCCGCCGGGCGCGGCCGTCATGTGTACTTGGTCGACGGCGATGAGGCGGTCGAGGGAAGGCAGCTTATCTAATATTTTACCAATAGCCTCGGGCGAGCCTGCCGCTTCAAACGTCACAGGCAGTTTTCGAAAGGTATCATCTCCGCCTAGCGTCGCTAATTCTTCTTGTCCTAATTTTATGGTTAATATGTTGGCGCCCGACTCTTCGGCGCAGTTTGTAATAACATAACGCAGGTGGTTTTGCCCCTGGCCGAGCGGAATCAGCCGTTCGAATTGATGAATGATATCTTTGAGTTGTTGTATTTCGCCGGAGCGTTCGGATCGTGATAATTCGACACACGCCGCTGTTCTTTCCGACAGCGCCGCAGACTGCCGAGCATTCAATTCGCGTGCTTTTATTAATTGTGACGACGACCAAATCGGGACGCCCGCGAGGCCGGCGATCGCCGCGAACGCGAGGCCAAGCCGGAGGCCGCGCGGGAACGAGAATGTTAATTTTTCGGGCACGGCGGCTAATTCCACTTTAGTTGTAAACTGAAGCGCTCCGCGACCCATTCCTTCGTTTTGTATTCTCCGCCGAGATCACCGGGCGACTCGATCGCAGGCGTAACATCAAGAATCGGAAAATTAGCATTCGTCTGCTTGGCGACGTCGAGCGCGTATTGTTCAATGCGTGTGCGCAGGCCGCTGCGTTCGGAGACGGTGTAGCCTTTCATGATGAGATTCGACCCGTCGCAGAGAAACTCGTCAAATTGAATAAATTCAGGCGGCGATTGTAATATATCTAATAAACGATCGATACATAAACTCGAACCTCCCGTTTTCGCCTCATTGCGAATGACGCCGAGCCTCGCGGCGGTTTCTCGCAATGTATATAATTCTTTCGTGCGCCGGTCCAATTCGGGATTGGAGCCATCCGCTTGCGCCAATTGTTCGGTCGTCTCGCGAAGCGATTTTTCTAATATTTGTGTTTGTTGTGTAATATAACCTAACGAAACGGCGGCCGCCGCGGCGGCGCCTCCCAGACTAATGAAGGCGAGGCGGCGCGACGATCGGTAGCGGTGTTCCGTAGGTAACAAATCGACGCGGCTCAGCGAGCCGCGTTCTATCATATCCGAATGGATATGAAGGCACGCGCTCGCGATGTCGACGACGCCCGCGGATTCGATTTGTTTCAATCCCTCGGCAAGCAGCGCGTTTCTTAATTCTGGATCGGCGCCGAAATCGTATATTTCATCGAGCGTGAGTCCGCGATGTCGTTCGCGAACATAACTCATCGTGCGCCGCGCCTCTTCGACGATTTGTTGTGTTGTCGGCAGCGCGCTGCGCGACAGTGTGCGGACGACGAGCGCGCGCCGGCCCGCGAGCGCTGTAAATGTTAATGATGCTGAATCTAACAAATCGACAACAAGCGCGTTTTCAGCTCCGCGCGCAATAGCAAGATACGGCGCCGCTAATATCGCCGGAACCGCGGCCACGGGTTTTAATTTCGCCGCATGAAGAATGGATATTTGCAAATCGATGAGCGGACGGCTCACCGAAAATGTATAAGCTAATAATCGGTCTCGCGCGCCGATGAACCAAACGCCGCTTGAGAACGCGCCCGCCTCCGCGGTCCCTTTTGTTATAGATTCGAGCCACGCGTCCGCGCCGCGTTCGATTCCCGGAGGAGCAGGCAATGTTTCAGTTGTAGTATCCGCGTGCAAGAATGCTAATAACACGCGTTTCGACGCGGGCTGAAACTTTATAATTGCCGCTTCGATATCTGTTGCAATCGCCGGAATTGTAGTCGAACGAACGGCGCCGTCGCGCGTTCGAAAAGCGAGATGCACCTGGCCGCCGGCAAAAACCGCGGAGACGTCGGGCGCGCGCGCCGGCGTAAGAAATGGAATATTCACAATAAAAGGAGAGGGTGGACACTTGTCGGCGATTGGCGGGGGGGTAACTGTTGTGTTGACGAGGCGGGGAAGGGGAGTTTGAAGTCACTAAGAAAAATTTTCGTAGTGATGAGTAGTCTTGGGGGAGCAGGAAGGGCCTTGAGGCTTCGCTTCAGCGGCCTTGATCGCGCCGGGTCGCGCGTGCTCGCGCGCATAACCGTGGCGCAAGAGTAATAATTGTTACAAACGCGCCTGGACCACTGCCGCGCTCGGCG
>JBJXHE010000104.1:0-36966 GCA_046160785.1 Planctomycetota bacterium | reverse complement strand
GCCGCTCTTATTCCTTGCGGCGGTACTGTGCGGTCACGAATGTGAACCACTTGCCGTCATCGCCGAGCATCGATGAAGTAAGTACTCTGTGGTTTTTACTTTTGAACTCAATTACATCGCGGAACTTGGCCATCTTGCCAGGTACATTCATGTTTGGCCCCTCGGCTTCCAGCGTGAGTATCTTTCCGGTCGCGTCAACAGTCCCGATGTAGTGCCACATGTAGCTCGTCATCGAGTCTACCCATGTGCCGATGTACTTCTTGAGCTCCGGGTCGTAACCGAGCGTGATGATACTGCTCATTTTCTGGCCCATCATCTCGTACTTGCCTTCACCGACAATCCAAAAGCCGCCGAGTGAACGGACGCTTTCGCCGCCTGTGTTCTTTATCGTTGGTTGATCTGGTCCCATAACGGTATCGCCGTCGAAGGTCCATTCGCCCACGAACTGTTGGAGCCATGTGTGCTCCTTTTCCGGCGCAGGAAACTCGGGCATTGCGGGTGCGGCCGGCTTAGCTGGTTCCTGTGGTTTGGCCTTGTCCAGGGACGCACACGCAAAGGCTGTGGCAAGAGAACTTAGAGCGACGCAGACGACTGCGAATTTAGCAATAAACGAGATCATGGGATTTGTGGGGTTAATGGCGGGGGTCAAAACGAGCGGCAAGACTCTACACGTCAGGCGTAGAAAACGGAACGCAAAACCTCAAGGCGTCTTGAATTTTCCAGCAGTCTTACTGCTCCATCCACTGAACGCCGGACCGCTATCATTGCCCATCTCGAATGCGAAACCGATCGGGTTAGCGGGAGGCACGGGCCAGTCCATATTCGATACTTTCACGTCGATGGTGCTCTTTTTTGTATCAATGACGACTTGTACCTTCGGGGTGATTCCGTTTGCGCTCTTCCACGTGAACTTCGTCGGCAATGTGGCAGGACTCTGCTTCCAGCCCGCGTCGGCGGCGGGAATTGTTATGTTGAGCAGACCAGTGTCTGGGCCAACGGATAGTTGAAGTTGATCGGTTTGAGGGTTGAACACGGAGTCGGGAGAACTGGCGTTGAACGCGAATTTCGCTGTCGCCTTGAACTGGTCTTTTCCGGGTGAATCAGAGTCGGTGAGACTTCCTTTTTGTAGTATGAAGTTCACCGTGCCCGATGCGGTGTAGACGTACACGGCGCCGGATTCAAAACTACTATTATTCGCGGAATCACCGTTGACACCCTTTGCATTGCTCGCTTCGAAGAGTGCTCCGACGACGACGGTGCCATCCTCTGAGATTCCAATGCTGTAGCCGAAGCGGTCATTGGGGTCGCTATTGGAAGCCTTGACGTAGGACTGTTGCGACCATGTTGTGCCGTTTCTTACAAAAACGTATGCGGCGCCTGAGTCCATAAGAGTGTTGTTGGTATCGTCGCCGTTCACAATTGTAGCATTGCCGTCTTCAAGCCGCGCACAGATGCCTAGAGTGTCGCCCAACACAGAGACAGCCCAGCCGAATTGGTCGCCGGCATCCGTGTTGGATGCCTTGATGTACGCTTGCTGGCTCCATGTGCCCGCGTTGCGCACATAGATGTATGTTGCGCCGGCATCGCCGGCGGTGTTGCTGCCCTGATTTCCATTGACCCCAGTAGCGTTGCTGTCTTCATCCGGAGCCCCGACTGCGATCGTGTCGCCTTCGACAGTGACACTGTTGCCAAACTGATCGCCATCACCAGTATTGGACGCCTTCAAGTAGGCCTGTTGAGTCCACGTAGTGCCCGTCCGGAGAAACACATAGGCCGCACCGGACGAGGCTGCTCCGTTATCGCTGCCATCGCCGTCGACGCCCACAGAGCTGCTCGCTTCTTGGGGCGCTCCCAATACAATGGTGTCATTGGAAATAGCAACGGAGTCGCCAAAAAGATCACCGGCTCCCGTGTTGGAAGCCTTCAAGTACGCCTGTTGTGTCCATGTACTGCCACTGCGCACAAAAACGTAGGCTGCTCCAGAGTTGCCGGCTGAGTCGTTGCCCTCGTTGCCGTTGACTCCAGTAGAGCCGCTGTCTTCCTCAAATGCAGCTACTACAATCGTGTCGCCCGAGATCGCGACCCGGTCTCCGAATGCGTCGCCAACACCCGTGTTGGATGCTTTCAAGTAGGCTTGTTGCGTCCATGTCGTGCCCTGGCGGACAAACACATAGGCTGCTCCAGCTCCATCGCTTGAATTGTTACTTTGGTTGCCGTTGATACCCGTGGCATTGCTGTCTTCCTCGGGTGCTCCGATAACAATCGTGTCGCCCGAGATTGCAACGGACTTGCCAAATTCGTCATCTAACTGTGTATTCGAGGCCTTCAAGTACGCCTGCTGAGTCCACGTCGTTCCAACACGTACAAACACATACGCTGCACCGGAATCCAGAGCACTATTGGTCTGCTTGCCGTTGACACCCACTGCATTTCCATCTTCGGACCAGGCGCCGACAACTATCGTATCGCCTGATATGGCGACAACACGGCCGAACAGATCTTCAACACCCGAATTCGAAGCCTTGAGGTAGGCCTGCTCGGAGAGGTCGGGGTCAACACCCAGTAGATAGGTTGCGGGGATGAGCGCTACGACTGCAATCAAAAGATAGTAATGGAGCGAGTACTTCATTGAGTCTTAGTTTTGGAATGAGAGTTCGTGAATCTATTGTTGACGTCCGCGTGGATATTTGGACAGGAAAAATTGGGGCGGCATGGATTGGTAAGTGGATGTGCCTACAACTTCCGCACTGCGATCCGTGTGATTTTCGCTTTGCCACCGACGGAACCGACTCCGATGCGCCCGGGCGCTGCGTCAACATCCGCTTCACCGAGGAGTACACCATCGATCCATACTGTTGCGCGGCCGTCTTGTCTGCGTAACACAATCTCAACCGGTTTGTCGGTGAGTTGAATGGCTGCACTATGTGCGACGCCGCCTTTGTCGGTGTAGATAAACGTGCCCTGTCCTCGCAGTACGAGTGCCTGGCACTTCTCTCCGATCTGTAGTTGAACGCCAAAACAGCTCTCGAGTGGTTCGGCTCGAAAGCGCGCGATGGCGTCGGTGTACACATCTTTACCAAGGCGAGCGATCGACCAGTCGCCCTGGCTCTTCTCTCCCGATGTTATTAATGTTTTCTTGGCAGAATCCCACTCTCCCGGATCGCCTTTCTCAATTGCCGCTCCTGACAGATCTTTCCATTCCTTCGCCGGCCCCAGAATCGCGTCGGTGAGTGTAATCTTTCTGTCTTCCGCGGTACTGCCGCCGAGCCGCTCTTCCAGGAGTTTTTCAAGTCCCGCGCGAATGGTTACTTTATCGAGACGCGCATGCCAGCCGCGTTCGAGATCGGGAGTGTCCTTTCCAAAGCAGACCTTGGCGGGTGTGCCTTTGTAGTACGCGCGCACTTTCGCGGCGCCGAAGCTCTCCAGTAGATAGAGATAAAAACTTCCCGCGACGTCGTATCCGTTAAAACCGGGATGTGCTCCGAGCCAAGTATAAAAATCGGGCGCGCCGGTCATCTCGGCAAGCGCCGGCAGTCTTTTGCGTTTTTTGTAAAATGCGGCGACGGCATCCACGGGCACACCCGTGACGAACTTGAGTACTGCATTGGCAAGCCCCTCCGCGTGAAAGAGATTGCGCGGTTCATTGCCCTTCTCGGGAAACTGCTCCGCCACGACATGTACCAGCTCATGCAGACGCGTCTGGTCGTTGTCGTAGGGTACATGCGACTCCAGTGTCGTCGAATGACCGCCCGACGGCACACCTGTGATCTTCTGTAGCTCCGCGACGTCGTCGTACAAATATAAACGAATGGTTTTTGTAAATTCCTTGAGTTCCAGGGCGCGCACGATCCTGTTCAAGTCTTCTTCCGCGACGACGACGACACGATCTACCGACGCCTCGGCGCGCGATCCCGGGCGAAAGTGAATTTCAAAGTGCTGAGTTTTTTCGAGGCCCGTCCAGCCGGCTTTGGAACTCGCGTCTTGAAGGGCGGCCGTGAATGCCAGGAGTGCAACTGTAGTAAACATGTCGAGAGTTTAGATTGCGTGCTTCGAGTGATGTCAAGTTTTTTTCTTGATTGTCGGCGCGCGAGACTGTGAGTTAGAAACAACCCTGTCGTTGAATGCCGCCGTTGAAGACCGGCCTTCGACGACCTTCCAACGGAGTTGCACATGCCACCCATTCAAGTGCCGTCGATGCAGGTCGAGTGGACCCAACTGTTACTTCCGATTCTGCTCTCGACGATTGCTGTGTTTATCGTGAGTTCGATCATTCACATGGTGCTGCAAATGCACAAGGGCGACCATAAGAGACTGCCGAACGAAGACGAGGTGCGCGACGCGATTCGGCGCGGCGCTGCGGCGCCGGGGCAGTACATGATTCCGCATTGTTATCATTCGAAGGGCGGCCCGACGCCCGAAGATGTCAAGAGGTTCACCGAGGGCCCCGTGGGTTTTCTGTATCTTCGCGAAAGTGGAATGCCCAAGCTTGGCCCGTTTCTCGGCGCGTGGATACTGTACTCTGCCATTGTCACAGTACTTGCCGCGTACATGGCGCAGAGCACACTAGACAAGGGCGATTCTTACCTTTCCGTCTTTCGCGTAGTCTCCATGAGCGCGTGGCTCGCATACGCGTGGGCGTCGCCGTCAGACTCCATCTGGAAGTGCAAGCCGTGGGCGGTGACGTTGAGGTCGCTATTTGATGGATTGGTCTACGCATCAGTGACGGCTGGAATCTTTGCGTGGCTGTGGCCGAGGTGACGTATGTGGATGCCCCGCCATTTCAACCCTAACTCTCTCGCCCGCCAATTTCATTCGCTGTGTCTGGTTACTGCTCTCCTTTGCGCTCTCCCCGGCGTGATGGTCAGTGCTCAAGACAAGCCCGCACCCGCGCAACCGAGTCTCGCTGAACAGGCAGAGGATGATTCAGAGAGCATCATCAAGATGCTGATGGGGGCTGGAAAAGGCCTGCCGAAAGTGGAGAAACCAGACTATGCGCCCGTCTTCGCCGAAGCCGACAGGCTCATCGCCAAGTATCCCGTTGGCAGCGAGGAACGCGCCTCCCTCGTGGCAGCCAAGGCGAAGACGTACGGTTACGTCGCAGATTTTGCTTCGGCCAAGACTACATACGACATGCTCGCTCGGGAATTCCCTGGGTCAAAGGCACTAGCAAAAGCGAAGGAAGACATCGCCAGGGTGAACAAAGAACTCGCGAAGTCACCTGAGCAGCGCGCCGCTGAGGCTGCTATCGCTCGCGAGACACAGGCGCTCTTCGATCAATTTATCGCCGTGCGAGATGCCGGCGCGAAGTCTGCCGCAGATTACACCGAGGTATTCGCAGCGATTGACACAGCTATACGCAAACATCCAGAGGGGAGCTGGCAGCGCGCTGAGGTGATGAAAACAAAGATGAGCCTCTACTTCCCGTTCATGAACGATGCTGCCGCCGCACTCCAGGTTGGGAAGGACATCATCAAGGAGTGCCCAGACACCGATCTTGCAAAAGCACTACCGAAACAATTCGTCGATTTGGAACGTCGCGTACAGACAAAAGCCGCCGGAAAATCCGGGATTGGCAAAGCTGCTCCCGCGTTGAATGTGAAGTGGTCCGCGTCGGGCAGGGTCAGCTCCCTGGCAGACCTCAAAGGCAGAGTTGTCGTCCTAGATTTCTTCGCAACATGGTGTGCCCCGTGCATCGCAGCGTTCCCCGGTCTGCGCAAAGAGACAGAGCATTTCCGCGAGTCTCCTGTCAGTATCATCAGCGTGACCAGTATTCAGGGCAAGGTCCACAATCTTGAGAAATCAACGATCAACGTGAAAGATGATCCCGCCCGTGAGATGGAGCTGATGCGCGACTTCATGAAGAAGCACGACATGACCTGGGACGTGATGTTCACTGAAGAGCCCGCCATGAATCCGGCCTACGGCGTCACTGCGATTCCCTCGATCTCGATCATCGCGCCCGACGGTACTCTGCGCCACGCGGTGCTGAGTCCGAGTGACGATATCCACGTCAAGGTTGAGGCGATCCTCCGGGAATTCAATCTGACTGTACCGGGCGCGAAATCGCTTCCGGCACATGCTGACACTGCCACTACTGCCGCTGTTGACGGCCCCGGCAAGCTACTGGCGGAGTTCAACGCAGCGGACTCCGAATACTCTCAGAAAGAAGACAAGGGCTCGAAGCTCGAACAGTCCCAGGCATTTGAAACTTTATATGTGAAGCGCCGGGAACTACTCCTAAAGTTTCTTAACAAATACCCGTCTGATCCCCGGCGCTGGATCCTTGTGCAGCAGACCATGGAATTCATGCCGCGGTTCGTCAAGGAATGGGGAGAGCCCGACGAGAAGGGCCGTTTCCCTAACATGGTAGTAGACGAGACGGCCGCTGCAGCTTGGAAGGCAAAGGTAAAAGCACTGAAGGCCGAGATGAAAACCGCGGCAGATCTTCCGACCGACGTGAAGACAGCCCTCGCCGAAAGGGAAGCGTCGAAGAAGAAGTTCTTCGATGCTCGGGCGGCCTTGATTGAACGGGCGCGCAGCGGGAAACAGAAGGCAGAGGACTATCCCATGTTTGACCTCTCCGGACGCGCTGTAAACATCTCGGACTACCGAGGGAAGGTCGTCATTCTCGACTGGTGGGCCACATGGTGCACTCCCTGCGTCGCCGCCATGCCGCACAACCAGGAAATGGCTGTGAAATACCGAGACCAGGGTCTGGTTGTGCTGGCCATCTGTACTGAGGACACACGCGAGAAATTCGAGAAATGGGTGAAGACAAACCAGACACTCTACCCGGATGTCATCTTCGTGAACTGTCCTGAGGGCAAGTCAGACAACCGCGGTTCCAAGCGAATCTATAATCTTACTGAAATACCGACACAGCTAGTGGTCAACCGTGAGGGCATAGTAGTGGATGGTGTCATCGGCTATCTCAAGGGCTGGGTGTTCATTGATGCCGCACTGACCAGTGCCGGGATCAAGGTCGACGACGCCATACTGGCCAAAGCTAAGGCTGATCGCAAGATTGTTGATGCTGAGGAGGGTATTTGGTGAAGTGTGTGCAGAGAGATAGTGACTTGAAGCCGAAGTGAAGCAGATCAACGATATGTGGTCTCTCTGCTTCTTTCAGGGTGTACTTGCACGGTAAGCGTAACATTCTCGAATTGGATCGGATCGGCGGATGCTAACGATCCGTTCGTTAGCCGGCGGCACTAAGCCAAAGCCGTGAAGAGCTTGGCGGGAGACGCTGAGAGTTCAACTTTTGCCGAGTTTGCAATACTTAGTAACGAAGCGGCCGTTTAGAAGCGTATGGACATTTATGGTGTTCAAAGAATGTCCTACGATCGGTAGCTCTCCATTTCCAAAATCGTACTAAGTCTTTGTTATTGCTGGAGCGGGCGACCGGGTTCGAACCGGCGACATTTAGCTTGGGAAGCTAACACTCTACCAACTGAGTTACGCCCGCGCGGCGATTAACAGCCCGGGGTGAAAGTCATTTCGCCGCAAATCGAGTCTTTTGTTATATCTCTTAGTTGCAAGTCCTCGGCGAATCTATTGATTCGCCTGCGGGCTTGCGCCTCGATCTATAACAAAATCCTTCGATTTCCGCGCGAAAGCACTTTCACCGCCGGGCTGTTGAGCTTGCGAGGGTAGCTTTGCGCCTTGTGATGTCAACGGGCAATCGGCGCGGCTATTTGTTAGTAACGTCGACGAGGGAGGTCTTAACAACTTGTCCGTCTTGCACGAATTCTAACTGATATTTGCCGGCGGGGACGCGAAGGGCCGGCGCTGAACTTCCCATGAGAGCGGTTTCCATATAATGAACAAAATCGCCATTGATGTTCTTTATAGAAATGCGCAGCGTGCCGGAAGTAAAGTCTGCGGGAATTTCAAAATTCAGGTTGTCCGACTTTACTAATTCAGGAAATGTATAATACGTCGGATTTGTAGCATCGACGGAAATCGTTGTGTCAGAGACGGCATTGGCCGCGAGTATCGACTCCAGGCTTTCTGTAGTATTTGCGTTGACGGAATTGTCAGAATAGAATGGTTTCGGAATGATAAAGACGCGGAACGTGTTCGGTGAAATATTTGTAAAATATGCTCTTCCCGACGAATCGACATCTGTAAAAAACTGTTTAGCCACACCGTCGCCGATCAATACAGCAATGAGATCGCCCTTAACACTTAACTTATTAACCGTGAGCGCGACGAGCCCTTTCGCAGGCAAATAGACTGGAAACGACTGGATGCCATGCGCGTAACCCGACCAAAGTTCGTCCTGCGGCAGGATGGCGCTAATCCCATCGGTCGACAGCCGCTCCATTCGATAATTAGCTTCTCGAAGATTCTTTAGAAGCCGTTTTCCGCCCGGCTCCACGAGACCAAAAAAAACTTCTTCGCGCGTGCTTGCCTCGCGAACTGTAATTAAATGCGGCATGCCGACCGTAGGCAGAACTGTAAACTCAATTTCCGCGGTCGCACCGAGTCGAAGAATACCAACATTGATTTCCGTACCATTCGCGAGCGCGCCGCACGGGAACCGTCCAATCGGCCCGAATTGCGAGTGTACAAAAAATTCGAGATTCGGAAGGTTAGAATTAATATTTGTAAAATGAAACGCGCCGCTGCCATCGGCAAACGCGGTCGCGACCAGGTCGGCTTTGGATTTTAAGAATAGGATGGCGTGCGGAGCTGGATTGTCGTGCTCGTCGTGGACGACTCCGGACACCCCGATGCCTTTTTCGAGCGCAATGGTTGTTAATCCAGGCGACGGAGACGCGATATTGATATATTTAGCGAGATCGCTGGCCGAGATATGTAATTTTGCAATTCCGGCCGAACCATCTGCGTTTCTCGGGAAAGCGATCAACACGCGATTTTCGACCATAGTCAATTGAGGTGGAAATAACGCTCCAAGCCCTCCAAACGCTTTCGCTTCGGTAATTGTAACAGGAGCTCCAGTTGTAGCATCTACGAACGCAATTTCGGCCGTTGGAGCTTCTGATACAGAAAGCGCTGTTTCCGTTTGATCCACATTGAATTGTAAATTACACGCCATGGGCGCGCCGAGCAGCGGATGTTGCACAACGACGGGAATTACAGTTAGGTCGGTGCGGCTCACCGGGATCGACCCCTTGCCCATCGCGTTCGTCTGGCACAGTAGAGAATTATCCGATCTGAGCCGCACATCCGCTCCGGCGAGAAGCAGCGGCGCTCCGGCTGGTTGTAACAATTCAACGTAAACATTCCGTTCAACAAGTTCGGAGAACGATTTTACGCCGAGAGTATTTGTTACATTCGGGCCAACTTCGATCCCGGCGACGCTTTCTGTAAACGCGCCAAACTGTATCTTTGCGTTGTAGATTCCCGCCGGCACGTGCGGGATGGAAAAATCTCCGGTGCTGTTCGTCTCGCCCTTTGCAACTTCTCTACTTGATAAATGTAGTGAAACCTTGACCCCGGGAATTCCGGTATCCGAACCGAATTGATGTATTGCGCCCGCAAGCGTGTATGCCTCGTTCAGCGTCAGCGTGCCAAGATACATATCGGGAGTTGAGAGCGGAGTCGCAGCGATTCCTAAATGACGTTCATGAATCGTTAAATTATCATTGGCGATAACCTGGACGAACGAACGCTCCAGTTTTTGGATGTGTTCTTGAATCTCAATCTGGCCGGTTTCCGCGGCGGTCACGGACTGTAGGAAGTTGCCGCTCTCGTCGAACAGCCGGACGGCGGCGTTCGGAACGGGAGTCAAATCAACATTTCCTGTGGCCGGGTTTAGTATCGCCGACTTTACAATTCCGTGGATTTTTGTAATCGACATATCCGTAGACTTCTGCGACTGAATTGGATCTTCGTTTGTTCTACGAGCCGAAGAATCTGTAGCAACTGGAAGTGTAGACATTGCCGGCGGCGTTTGTGCGACGATCGAGCCTTTCGCGGAGCCGTGGCGCTCAGAATCAGTAAATATATAGATTCCAGCTGCAATGACGCAGACCGCGGCCGCCGCAATCGCGATTCGTGAATAAGACGGCTCTGGAAACGCCCTGTGAATGACTCCATCCAGCTTTTGTTGTAATCCCGGGCCGGGCGCGTCAAAAATCTTAGTTAACAAAAGCGCTTCGATTTGTAGCGCCGCGAAGCCGCGTTTTTCAAAAAACGATTTTAACTTTTCGATTCCGGCCTTCGCGTTCCACTGAAGTTGCGGCGCGCGAAGACCAAGAATCTCGGCGGCCCGAGCGATCGTCATTCCTTCGATGTAACAGAGTACAACTGCAATTCGATACTTATCCGGCAGAGTGGAGAGACCCTCCTGGACAACCATTTTTAATTGTAACTGATCGATGATCTCGGATTGATTTGCCGGAACGGAAGCTTCAAATCCTGATGATCCCCATCGCAGGGTTTCATTCGTAGTTGTATTCATTGGACTAAATTTCCTCCTAACAATTAGAGTGTTAATCGACTCGTTTGCTACAATTGACGCAATCCAAAAATATACGTGGCTCTCTCCACGAAACGTATCTGAACTTCGAAGAACCGACGCCATCGTCTCTGCAACCGCGTCTTCGGCATCGTTTGAATCTTTGCAAATACGCCGCGCAACTTCATACAATTCTTCCTGAATTAATAAGAAAAACTTGCGAAAATCGGCTCCCGAGCGCGACGAGCGCCACTGATAAAAACTATCATTAATAATTTTGTGCTGTTCAGACTTCATGTTCCGAAGTTTTGGGCAGTTCGGCCGAGCCGAAAATTATTTGTGATACTACAATTCGCATTGACATTTTACGCCAATGAGGGTGTACCGGACATTGCATGAAAACGGGGAGCTGCACGGTGGAAACTGCCGGCAACCTGGAACAAGTACACCGTTATCAAGTGTCCAGACTAATTGGCAACCGGCATCGTCATCGGAGAGTAGAAAATCAAACTGGGTTCCGCCTGCGTCAGCCGCCGCCGTCACGATCTGTAGCAAACCAGTATCGGGAGTACTCATGCGTATCGCCAAAATATGATGCAAAAGAGTGCCCACGACGGGCTGCTTTCCGGGCTCCTGGATCTTGACGCCTTTATTTACAAACGACCACGACGACTTCGCGCCAGTTGTTACATTCTCCAATTCTAGGTTTGGAAAGTTTGTAAAGACTGGATCCAAACCGCTTCCAGAAGTTCTAATGATTCTTAATAAACCAGTTCCATCCTCAATGAGCGCGCCGACAAGGTCAGCGGACTTTTCTACAATATGAAGTTTCGCTCGACGCGCGAGGGCGGGAATCCATGGATCCGACGGGTTCACGTTCATAGGGGTGCAATTTTGATAAAGGGCAGGAATCTGCCGGGATTTGAAACCTACCCTCGAAGACCCGGCACCGCCTGAAATTCATGGAACTTTTTTTGAAGAATTCTGAATTTCAATTTTGCGGAGCGATCCGATCAAAATCCGGCTCGGTCCACGCGGTAATTGTTGTTATTTCAGCGGTAAGTTCCTGGGAGGTTTCCGGCGGCATGCCGCGGAATTCGAGCTTTCGACAGTGCAGCATGGTGCGCGCCGCTCCGTACGTCTCGCGGGCGATGCGGTTCACTTCGGGATTGCCGTAGCGCGCGTCGCCGACGAGCGGAAATCCGGCAGCAGCGAGGTGCGCGCGGATTTGATGTGTTCGCCCGGTTGCGATGCGCACAGAAACAAATGTAAAATCCTTGACGCGCGCGACAACCTTAACATTCGTGAGCGCGGGATCGCCGTTTTCGTAGTCAACAATTGTTTTTGGTAAATTACCCATCGGCTCGTCGAGCACGCGAAGCGGGAAGTCGATCGTTAATGAATCCGTTTTAATAGTTCCCGACGCAATCGCCCAATACTCTTTTTGTATCAAACCCGATTCCGTCTGCGCGGCGTATTCGCGAAGCGACGGCGCGTTCTTTCCGATCATTAACAATCCCGACGCTTCGCGGTCGAGCCGCGAGACGAGGCCCGAGCCCGCGCCGAGCTTGCGCAAGCGCGCGACGACGGAATCTTTAATAAGCGGGCCGCCGTGGACGGCAAGGCCCGGCGGTTTTGATATAATTAATAAATCGTTGTTTTCAAAAAAAACGGGGAGCCCAAGTTCGAGCGAAATGGATATATATTCTTTGCAAAACGCGAGCGAGCTTCCGGCGCGGACGCGCGCGCTGGCGGACCGCCGGACTCCGCCGGCCGCGACGCCTCCCAGATCCGCTAACGTTCGCGCGGCGCGGCGCGAAATCGCAGGGTCGAGCACGTGCAGCGTCTCGTCGACTCGCGCGCGGTCGAGGCTGGAAGGAATTGTAAATTGTTGCACGTTTTGATTATCCTCTAAAAAGCCTGACAATCTCAATATTCAAATATCTCGAACAGTTTATAAACCCGTTTTATTAACAATGGCCGCGGCGCCCGCATTTCAACCATTTCGACCCGAGGAATTTCGACTTTACGAATCGCGCAACCGCTCGGACGACACGCTGAACGCAAAGCGGCTCGCCGTCCGGCAGAAATTACAAGCAATCGGAGAAGCTACAAAAAACGCGCTCGCGAAACGCGGCATTGGATGCGAGCGGCGCGAAAGTTTACATCATCCGTTTTCTGTAAATCACATGCGCGTCGTGGCGCAGTGGACTTCCATTTTTCGAGACGCGAAGGCGCGCAAGGAATTTACTAAATATGTTGGCCCCGATCTGGCAAGGGACGCCGACCCTGGAAATGCGAACATTGCGTTTTTTGTATCGATTGACGAAGCGTCTTTACAATTCGGCTTGCGCATCGGCGCGGAGGCGTGGTTCGACTCGCAAAATTTTGTTAATAAATATTCGCGCAACGACGCGCTGCGGCGCGAACTCGCGGATATCTTTAAGAAGGCGCCGGGGTTTCAAATGAGAATGCACGATTGGGAAAAGTTGTATCCATCTGAAAAAGCGTCGCGCGAAGACTTCGAAGAATTATTTAAGTACTTTCGAGTCGGCGAGCACAGGTGGACCTGCGCGCGTTCGATTCCTAAAGATGATCCGCGGGCCGTGGCGCCGGATTTATGTGATACAACGGCCGCCGCGCTGGCATCCCTTTCTGATATTTACAAAGCGATCGCGTGGAGCCCCGAAAATAACTATTTAACGAACGCGGCCGGCGGCTTCAGATAATTAACATTCCGGTATCGTTATTTTGCCACGGCAAGTCTCGCCGCTTCTTTCTTGATCCACGCTTCCGATTCTGTATCAAATTGTTCGGACGTCCAATTCCACAATTCTTTAAATAGTTTTCGTTGCAGCCCCGGCAAATCCTTTCCCGAAGGGTAACCGCGGTCGTCGAGCTGGCCTTTCACTTCGCCGAGAAATTGTGCGAATTTTTCGGCGTGGGCCTCGGCGAGAAATCTTACTTTTGCGTACGCGGTAATATGATCTTCTTTCTTAAGATCGGCGAATGTTCCGCGACGTAACAATTCCGCGAGCGGCGTCGCCTTGTTTTTATCAATGAGCGTCTTCGCAGCGGATAAGTAGTCTCTGGATCTCTCGCGTTCGGGGCCGGCGCCTTCGTCGGAGCAAAAAGTAATATTAAGATCCTTGCTCGTTTCGAGTTCGAGATAGTGAGCCAAGCCTTCGTCGAGCCACACAGGCGGGTCGAACGAGAAATGTTTATATGCACAAAACCACAGATGCACCGCGTTGTGAATGACGTGCGGAAATAGATATTTATCACTAATTAAATCATCGACGGCCGCGATCGACACGGAGAGCCGGTGCGGATCCTTAAAATGCCAGCGCAGCGCGTCGGTCGCGCGCGCGCCCATGTTGTCTTCTGTAAAGAGCGAATGAGTCTTGCGATCGACGTGTGTTAATATTTCAAATTTTTCGCGCTCGCCGAGATAGAGCCCGTCGCCCATAAACTTTCCCGTCGCCTGGCGCGACGCGGGGAAGTCGGCGTCTTTAACATTTAATATTTTTTGAAATCTAACATAATATTCCTCCGTCTTCGCCGCCATCAAATGTAAACGAAGCCAGGGATCGAGCTGCGCGACTTTCTTCGGAATATTAGGAAATGCTTTTCTGAGTCTTTCGAGCTCCGCTTCGATTCGCGCGCGCTCGTTGAGCGGTATCGACTCCGGGCCGAGATTCGAACCGAATTTGATATGTTTCGTTTCTAAAAATAACCAGCGCGGTCCGGGCAGTCGTTTTGCAATTTCATCATTCGTCTTTTTCCCGAATTGTATCGGACTGTGCGTGACCGATCCCGACGCTTCGAGCAGCTTTGGATCATTCTTGCACCACGGACATATCTCTTCTTTTTTCTTATCCTGTTGCGGAGGAGCGAACGCTAAAAAAAGCGGAAGGCTTGTAACAAAAGAAATGGCAAGCGTTCGAATTCTCATTCTTATTGAATATCAGAGTGTCACCTTGCGCGTTCTTTTTGTAAATATACTTTACTCACCCATTTTTCCCATTCGCGATCGAAGTCGGCGAATGTCCAGTTCATTTCATTTTTAAAGAAATTGCGCTGGACGCCGGTGATGTCGCTGCCGTCGGGATAACCTTTTTCATTAAGCCGTCCGCGCGTCTGCTCCCAAAACGCCTGAAGTTTGTTAGCATGCGCGTTAATCATAAAATCAACTTTCGACCAAATGATGACATGGTCGTTTTTTGATATTTGAGAAAACGTTTGTTTATGTACGAGCTCGGCAAGCGGCGCCGCTTTGCCTTTGCCCAAGATCTTTAATGTTTCCGCGCGCCAGTCGTCGGCGTTCGTCATTTCTGCGAGCGCGGCTTCCTCGGAGTCGAAAGAATTGAATTCAGGGTGAACTTCTTTTTCGAAGAAGTGTGCTAATCCTTCCTCGAACCATTTCGGCGGTTCATACGAATAGTGTTTTGATCCTAACAAAAAATTGTGCGCGAGACTGTGAGTGAGATGTGCCCACAATTGATCGTCGGGCCGCAGGTCACCTTCGCATGGAATGAATACAGATAGACAGCCGCGTTCCATGAAATGCTCGCGTTTCGTTAGCTTTGTGGTGCTGCCCGACTGGTCGCGTAAAATATCTGTAAACTCACGAATGTTGCGCAGCAGCACGACTTCAAACTTATCTTTCATGCCAAGGTACAGGCCTTCGCCCCGGTAGGGCTTCCCCGGAGTTCGCGGATAAAAATCCGCATCTGTAAGTTTGAATAATTGTAGAAACCGTGTGTAGCGCTCCTCGCAGCGCTGGGCGAATAAATGCAAACGCAGCCATGGATCAAGAATGCGTTCCTTCGGTTTGATCAGCGGGAATTGTTTACTTAAAGCCAGCAGCTCCGCTTCATACAATTTCCAATCTTTTTCTGGAATTGTAAATCCTTCAAGCGTTAAACAAATGCGGAAGTGTTTTGTTTCAATAAATATCGGAGCCGCGTAGCTCAGAAATTTTTTGAAGTCTTGCGCGGTCGTCTTTCCAAACGGCATGTCGCCGTGGCCGAATTGCCCGGCCGGCCCGTAAATCTTTTTATCATTTTTACAATACGGGCAAACGTCGGCCGCCTTTTTTTGTGCAAACGCGCCGGGCGCCGCGGCGGCCATCCATAACAAAATCGAGAAAAGTAAGAAGAACCGTGTTTTCATCATTAAATTTATTATATACGCTTCCGCCATGCCCGCGCTTGTTCGGCGAGGTCAAACGCGGAGAGTTTTTCGAGCGGCTGTTCATTATCTACAATTCCGCGAAGTGTATTAATTGCGTCTTCTTTAATGCGGTGGTCGGAGCTGTCGAGATGCTTCGCGATATCGTTAACAGCCGCTTTCGTTCCCCAGCCCGACAAAAGTCTTAGTGATGCGCAGACGTCCTGCCAATCCTCCGCGGACAGCCCGGGCTTGCACTTTTCTGTAGCTTCTTCCGAACGCGATTTCTCGGTCGCCGCGCGCAAGCGCGCGCCATAGACAGGCCAATGGTCGCGCGCGAATTTATGTAATATTCCAAATCCAGAGGTCGAACCGACCGCCGCGCAGCAGAGCGCGGCTTCAAAGCGCACACCTTCGTCATGGTCCTTGAGCCCTTTATTAGCATTCGAAAGCGCCGCCGTGACGGCGTACTCCCCGCACTTTCGCAGTGCATATCTTCGGATCAGTATACTTCGATGCGCGGCATCCGCGACGAGCAGCGGCCCGTCGTCTTTTCGGATCACAAGTTCGAGCGCTTGTATCAACCTGCGCGCTTCATCGGATAATTCATCTTCGGGCACGGGCTTCTGGCGCGAGAGGGATTCTAACAATAACGGAACGGCGGCGTTGCCGAATTCTGATATTTTGTCGAGAACATTTGTAACATGCTCTTCCGTCGGCGCGCGCTTCAAATCATCAATTAATTTTCCGAGTTCGACGGATTTCGCGCCGTCGAGCTTCGGCCACGTTGCCGCGGGTTTATCCTTTTCCTTGCCGCCGTCTTTTGTAGTTTTAGCGGGCTGCGAGGTCGATCCAGACGGACTCTGCGCCGCCGCTGGAATGGATATAAATATTGCGAGTGCGAGAGTGCGTAAAATCATGGTTTATATTTACTTTTCAGACTTTGTCAAAATGCCGCCCGCCGGGAGCCCGTTTCGAATCGCGGGGGGCAGCCAGCGAAAGGCGCCGGGCGTGATTTCAGTATATTTGGCCGAAAGCATTCTTTTAATATTTCGTTCGCGGCGAAAATTAATATCTAACAAAAGCACGTCGTACGGAAATTCAATCGTGCTCAGGATCACTTCCTGCTGGAACAATCCCGCCTCGGGAATCGCGAGATCGACGCGCGCGATCAAAACGCCATACGTGCATTCGACCGGCTCTTTTGTAACATATCCCGCCGGTTTGCCGAATACGGCGGCGCCGAGAATCGGATCGATGATGCGCCGCGAAATGGGCACCGGAGGCTTTCCCGCCGTATCTTTGGATAATTGCAATTGAACGTCTTCGAACGGCACCTGGCTTTTTAACATTTGCATTGCAACGTTAGCTTGTTCGCGAGCGCGCGCGACGCCTTCAGGAAAATCGTTGCGCGCGAGCGCGCGCGGCAGAAGTCCGCCTTCGAGCGCCGATGCGCGCACCGTTTCTTCTCCAGCGTGCGGGAGCGTTTCTAACAAAAACGTTACAATTTCATCGAGCTCTTTTGTAGTAACAAATTCATTGTCGATCGAAAGCACGGCGCCTTCTGGCGCGGGCGTCCGCGCCGTTCCGCCGCACGCAGATATGATGAATATCAAAAGACAGCAAAACGCTCCAGCGCCGGCTTTATTGTGCAATGCATTCACGATGATTCGCGCGGAGAAAATATGAATATTCGGAATTATTAGTAATGCTTATACGGATCGATCAAATCGCGCGAGGAATTCGACGGCGCGGTCTGTGAGGAATGCATACGTTGCGCGTACGCATTCCGCGTAGCTCGCGACCTCCGCAGCCGCGACGACGCCCGTGAACGTGCCGACGTTTTCCATATAGACGGAACGAGGGTCATTGTTCCATGATTCGATTCTTAGTGAATAAAAACCCTTCTCGCCGGCGGGTTGGGGAAATACTAATTTCAAACCTAACATTTGGCAGGGGCGCCCGAACGGGGCGAGGTCGTCATCCGAAAACCTGAACATGCCTTTTGTTAAATAATCGCGCGCGTCGCGAAATTGCCGCGGGTTCACGAGCGAACGAACCGACACCTGGCACGCGGTGAAAATCGGAATCTCAAGGCGCTGCAACGATAATTTAAGAACCAATTCCATGCGCGCGATGAAGTCGTCGAGCGCAACTTCTGTTAATTCTTCCGTCAGACGCAGCCGGTCGGAGCTTACTAAGAATGATGAATTCGCCGATGGATTTGCGAGCGGGTTCGAGAGAACGACGCCGCCCTGCGTAAAGTTAAAATTCCGATATCCTGTCCTCGGGCTTGCGAACAATTCGTTATGAATCGATTGGATTCGCGTAGCGTCGATCGTCTGCTGGGGAGGATGAAACAGTTCGCAAATGAAGGCGAGAGTTCGCGTGTCGTAGAGCATTTGTGAAGAAGCTAGCAGCCCGTCCCAAAAGTCATCCCCCAAAAAGTTAAGACTGAAAAATGATCTCTAATTGATAGCTCTTCGTCAGGCCGTCCTCGACGTAGCTCTTGGCTATGCCAGCGGCGGCCTTCCTCGACCTATCAAAAAATCTCAATTTTTGAATTGAGGAGCACTTTTGCCACGAGCTGCCACCGGCTAACCGCCGAAATCGCGAAATCCAACCTGAGAAAACCAGCGTACGTACGAGTAAACTCTCCGGCCCAAAACCCGATACACCGCTTTCATGAAGTACCAACCTCGATCTTTCGCGACTCTCGCCTTTCTCCTTCTTGCCCCAGTTGTAGCGTTCGCGGGCAGCCCATTTTTTCAAGCGGGCGATGGAGCCCAGAAGAAGCCGGGGTACGACCTCGATGAATTAGCGAAGCAGGCCGCGGCCGCTTTGCACGGGATCACTACAATTCCGATTCCAAAGACGGAATGGCCCACGGTCAATGTTAATGATGTCGCCGTGCGTCCGGAAGAATTTGAGCGGACGAGTATTTACTTTTCCGGCGACGCCGCGATCCAGGCGAGCCGCATTTTTGTAGCAGTGCAACATGAGCGCAAGAAGATTGAGGTAGAAGTTGAAAAGCTAAGAAAAGAGATCGAAACGCTAACAAAAGACGGCAAGAACGCGACTGCCGAAGGCAGAACCGTAGATGATATGAAAAAGCAGATGGATGAAATTCAGGGGCGGATGGCGAAAACTACAATTCCCGAAGAAGAGTTGAAAAAGAAAATTGAAGAATTGATGACGCGCATCGAGTTGGCCTACCCCGAAAAGAGTTTTCCGCAGTGGCTTGCGGAACAAAGACAGTCGATGAAGAGCCTCGAATTTTCGCTTCGTACACAATACGAATTCGACTCGATGTTTCTTCCCGTCAGCGGGCAGTGGCCCGAAATAACAATTAACGCGATCCGCGCGCTGCGTCCTGGCCTCGGCGAAAAAGAATTAAACACTTTTATTGAAGATCTAAAAGTTAATAACGCGAATACCGGAGCTAAGAATCAGGGCGACGTTTTCGCAATGATGCTATTACGCCAGCAGATCATTCAAAGAATTGTACAAGGGCTCGAATTTCGCGATGCGCTCGACGGGATTCCGAGCGACGTTGCTTTGAGCGTCGGAGGTCAAGCCTTCAAAACGCGCGAATTGTTTGAATCGGGAATGGGGCTTGGATCTTATTTAGATTCTTTACGGGCCATTCAATTTGCAATAATCCGCGAAGCGGCAAAGCAAGCAATTCTCGCGCGCGAAGAGCAGGATTGGGCGCGCTTAAAGGAAGAAGCTAAGAAAAAACGCGAGGCGGGCGAGGACATTACTGATCCTCCGCGTCCGTTATATTGGCTTCACGACGGCAGCGCCGAATATACACTTACCTTTGATAACGAAAAAGCCGCGTATCCGCCGGGGCCGTTTGATCACAAAGGAATTGTTAGATTCCGCCGATTCCCAACGATGCAAGTTTACAGAATGTACTTCCAAATGTTTGAATCCTTCAAACGCATGGCGGCGGCGCATGTGAATGAGGCCGTGATCAAAAAGCACATCGAAGACAATATGTTATATTTCACAAACGGAACGGCCGAAGTGGAATGTATCTTATATTCATACAGTTCGGATGTATCCGTTCGCTCCGTCGAAGAAGGCTACGCTTCTGCCAAAGCGCGAGCGGAAAAGGCCATTGCCGATTTACAAAAAGGCGCGGCCGAAGCTAAGAAAGCTTATGATGCGGCAAAAGTTAAATCTGCGACCGACGAACAGGCGAACCTTGCGGCAATCGAAGCGGCTCGCGGATTAACATTCTCGGACATTCTCGATCGCGATTCCGATTTTAAAGATCCGGCTCCCTCGCCCGGCGCGCCGCCCGTGCAGAATCCATCCAATCGCGGCCGTTTTGGATCTTTGGCCCGCAACCCGCTCACGGAAAAATTGCATGAAAGTGAATTAACAAATCTTTTGAACGGTTACTCATTTAGCGAACAATTATTCTTCCGAGCGCCGCTCGGCGAAGTCATCGGGCCGGTCCGCGGAACGCAGGGTTATTATCTCGCGCGAGTTGTATCAAGAAACCCGGGCACGAAGGTTCCTAACGTTCAAGAAAAGGCACAAATGGATCTTGCGACGCAGGATTATTTTAATCATGCGTTTCAGGATTTTATGAATAGTGCGATGGCGAAAACGAGAGTGGCGTTAGCTAAATAAAACGCGGCGCCGCTCGACTCGCACGCTGTGCCGCAAGAAAAGACTCAAAGAGTACCGTTATCAAAGGCGTTTAAGCGGTTCGCGCCGTACGTGTGGCGCTACAAAGGACGGGCTCTGCTCGTCCTTTTGTTAGGTTTGACGGCCGGATTTTTAGCGAAGGCACCATTACTACTATTAGGAATTTTTGTTGATAAAGGCGTCGGGCTTAAAACTGATACATCCGAAAGCCTGCCCGCCGATTCAACATTTCTCGGGAAATTTAATGGATGGGTTGAGTTCCTCCGCGAACAAGTAGTTATATTATTTCCAGGCTTGAGCGGAGAGGGGCCCAATAAGAATCAACTGTCGCTCGTAGTCGCAATCGCTTGCGCGATTATTTTTCTAACAGTTATGGGTGCGCTCGCCCAGCTCGTCTTTGTACAAATGTCGCGCTGGCTTTCAATGCGAATTTTAGCCGACCTGCGAGAGGCGCTGGCGTCGCACGTACTCAAGCTCGGGATGCGTTACCATACGGCGTCGCGAAAAGGGGATTTGTTATCGCGTCTGACGACAGACGTTAACGTTGTATTGGTTGCATTATCGTTATTCTTCGACGATCTCATTCTCGAGCCTGCGAATCTAGTCGGCGCATTCATTATCGCAGTTGTTAGCAATCCAGAGTTAACGCTTCTCGTTATTATTATTGTTCCTACGATCGTCGTTCCATTATTAGTTTTTGGAAAAAAGATACGGAAGGGAATGCGCAAATCACTCGTGGCGCTCGGCGAGTCGACAGAGGCAATGTCACAAATGTTTTCGGGCATTCGCGTGGTCAAAGCGTTTCGAATGGAAGAGCGCGAATTGAATGAATTTCGCGAATCGAACGAACACTGGATTTCGCGGTACATGGTCGTCGTCCGCGCGAAGGCATTGACGGAAGCGTCAACGCATATATTTACAAATGTTGGATTCGCGCTGCTGCTTTGCGGAATCGCCGTACTCCAGGTTTATTACGGAGAGAAAACTAACGTTGGCAAGATGGTCATTTGGTTTTCTGTATTCGGCACGATGTATCAACATCTGCGGCGCATCTCGAAAGGTTATCAAACGATTCAAGAGTCGCTCGGCGCCGCGGAACGTTTATTTGAAGTCTTGGATTTGAAACCCGGCGCAACGATGACGTCGGTTGCTACTAAAAAACTATCGGAGCCGATTCGAACGCTCGAGCTCCGAAATGTTACATTCGCGTACGACGAAGAACTCGTTCTCGACCATGTTAGTTTTGAAGCGAAAGCCGGTGAGACGATCGCGATCGTCGGGCCGTCGGGGTCTGGAAAATCAACATTGCTCGATTTGATAGGTCGCTTTAACGATCCCGATTCCGGGAATATTTATGTTAACGGAACGGATATTAATGAAATCGACCCCGACGAATGGTTTCGCGCGTGGGCGCTCGTGGACCAGCAGCCGTTCTTGTTTCATGCATCGATTCGCGAAAATGTAGCGTACGGAAAACCGGATGCTACAGATGCGGAAGTGCGCTCGGCGCTCAAGGACGCGAATTTATTAGAATTCGTCGACGCGCTTCCCGCCGGAATGAATACAGAGGTGGGCGACCGTGGAGCGCGGCTGTCGGGCGGCCAGCGCCAAAGAATTACCATTGCCCGCGCATTGTTAAAGAACCCGTCAATACTACTATTAGACGAAGTCACGAGCGCGCTCGACGCCGAGAGCGAAACGGCTGTATTTGTAGCACTCGACCGTCTCATGGCCGGGCGCACGTCGATCGTCGTCGCGCACCGCCTTTCGACGATTCGAAGCGCGACGCGAATCTTAGTGATCGACCGCGGCAAGCTCGTCGAGCAAGGAACGCACGACGAATTGCTGCGACTGGGCGGCGCCTACAAACGATTCTATGAAATGCAGTTCGGGAGTTCGTTCGGACAGTAGATCGCCGGAAAAGATATATTGATGTTCGATTCGGCGCTCGGGAGTACTTTCTTCGATTCGCCGTGCGAATTCTTGCATTAGTTACTGGAGATCCATTCGGCCCGCGAACGTTTTCGGGGTCGGTGCGGCATTTATTATTAGCAATGCGGCAGCGCGGCTCGCTCGCGGCGGCGGAGAATGTTGAACTTCCGAAAATCTATCGCCGCATCGAAAGGTTAAAATATCAAATACTCACGCGCCGCATCGAGGCTGCAAAAGTTTTGTGCGATTGGAGCGGCCGCGCGATCGCGGCCCGCAGCGCTCGTGCGAATGTTAAACTCATGAAACGCAGTGTTATGAATGGGGGCGCCGATGCGGTTTTGATGTATGGCACTAATTTTTTTCCGAGCGACGCGACCGAGAAACTAAAGTTACCGGTCGGCGCGGCGATGGACGCCACGTTTGCACAAATAGCACAGTCGCGCGAAAGCTGGTTTGCCGATTTGACACCGGGAGAAATCGATGAATGCGTCGAGCGGCAGCGCAAGATATTTAATAAATGCGAATATTTATTTCCGCGCACGGCGTGGTGCGCGCGGTCGCTCGCGTCCGACTACGGAATTCGGCGTGAAAAATTAGTTATAACGGGCGCGGGTTCGAATCTTGAACATGCGCCGGGGGAGCGGTCTGGATATGATATGAAAACGATACTATTCGTGGGCCGCGACTGGGAGCGCAAGCACGGCCCCGCCGTCGTCGAAGCGTTTCGTATTGCTAAGAAAAAAGCGAAATTGTCCAAATTAACAAAAGAAGCCCTGCAATTAGTCATCATCGGCCCGAGAGTCTCCGGCGTCCGCGAGGAAGGAATCGAATGGGTCGGGCCGCTCGACGGCGACGACCGCTCCGAGCTCGCGCATTGGTATCATCGCGCTTCTTTATTGTTATGTCCGTCAAGATTCGAACCGTTTGGAATTGTTATTCTCGAAGCGATGGCGTCGGGCTGCCCTGTTATTGCGCTCGACCGCGGCGCCGCGCGTGAAATTATTGTTCATAACGTGACGGGCTCGCTCGTTGAACGCGCCGATCCGGAACTTCTATCAAATGAAATCCTCGCGTGGCTTACAGATGAACGCCGGTGTGCTGAGGCTGGCCGCGCCGCGCAGCGCCGCGCCGCTGAAAATTACTCTTGGCAAATCGCAGCTTCGAAGATTGAATCTGCGTTCGGTGGAAGCCCTGAACCGGTTTCTGAGGAATCTTTACAAATCGTTGAATTGGAACCTATCCCAAAGTCTCTCCGTTCGCCGAATCTTATAATTCATCCGCACCGCCTTCGTTACAATTCCTCGGAATAATGCTCTGGAATATGCCTGCGGAATTGTGCCTCGTCGTCGCGGCGAATTATGATTTCGGCTCGGTCCGAGACCTTTGGGATAGGTTCTAGTTCCGCGGAGCACTCACGCCGCGGGCGAGAGGAATCTGCAACATGACAAAAAAAATACTAGCAAAACTTGATGCGTTTCCCGACCGAGTCGACCTAAGAGATTGGATATATAAACCGCAGCTCGGAAGCCTGTCCGACGAAATTGTTAATATAGATAAAAATCCAGTTGTGCTCGACCAGGGCTCCGAGGGCGCGTGTACGGGATTTGCGCTGGCAGCTGTGATCAATTATTTGTTACGTCTTCGAAAAGTAAAAAGAAACGTGAGTCCGCGGATGCTGTATGAAATGGCCAGATGTTATGATGAATGGCCGGGCGAAAAGTATGAAGGCTCGTCGGCTCGCGGCGCGATGATCGGATGGGTGCGCCACGGCGTCTGCCGCGAACCACTGTGGAAGAAGGAGATGGCCGGACGTAAACATTTCGATACTAATATAGCCGCCGATGCGCTCGACACGCCGGGCGGGGCGTTTTATCGCGTGCAACACAAACAAGTGCGCGACATGCACGCGGCGCTCAACGAAACCGGGATATTATATATAACATTAATGGTTCACGACGGCTGGGCGGCGCCGAACGGAACGGAAGTTATTGTTACAGCCGGCAAGGGCTCGTCGCGCCGAAAATTAAAGATTCCGACGATTCAACGAATCGGGCGCGCCGACAGCGGGCACGCCGTCGCAATTGTAGGCTACACATCCCAGGGTTTTATTATTCAGAATTCGTGGGGAGAGAGCTGGGGCGCAGGCGGTTTCGCGATGTTGCCCTATGAAGATTATCTTTTACATGCGACCGACGTCTGGGTGGCGCAGCTCGGCGTTCCAGTAAAAATGGATTTGTGGGATTATACAAAAAACGCGGAGACGAATAGCGGAATCCACCGCGCGTCGGAGACGATTCCGATTACAGAAGTTCGTCCGTACGTTGTTGATATTGGTAATAATGGCCGGCTCTCTGAATCGGGCGATTATTGGACAACGGAGGAAGACCTCAAGCGGCTTGTAACAGAATGCATTCCCGGGCGATCGAAGACTTGGGAGAAGCGCCGCGTTTTATTGTATCTTCACGGAGGCCTGAATTCCGAGCGCGACGCCGCGAAAAGAATTATAGCATTTCGAGACGTGATGCTTGAAAACGAAATTTATCCTGTTCATATCATGTGGGAGTCGGGATTTGGCGAGTCGATTAAGAATATTATGGAAGACATCTTTACAGATGAGGACACGCGCTCGGGCAGTATTCAGGATTGGATCAAGAAATTTCGCGACGGCCTCGCCGATGCTAAGGATCGAACGTTTGAATTAACGATGTCATCACCGGGTTCCGCGCTGTGGAATGAAATGAAAGAAAACGCACGGCTGGCGTCGCAGCACGCTGACGGCGGCATGAGGAAACTTATCAATTGCGTTCGCGGAGCGTTTGAGGCGGCGAAGCAAGAGAAGGGCGCGGGCAGTCATTACAATTGGGAATTGCATATTGTCGCGCACAGCGCCGGGAGCATTTTCGCGGCGCACGCGATTTCGGATCTCGCGGATCTCGGCGTTCCGATCAAAACGTTACAATTTTTCGCGCCGGCGATCCGCATTGACGAATATGAGTCTATGATTATTCCGGAAGTACAACGCGGCCGGTGTCCCGCCCCGACATTATATATATTAAATGACCAAGCCGAACGCGATGATTCCGTTGGAATCTACGGCAAGTCTCTGTTGTATTTAGTGAGTAATTCGTTCGAAGACCGGCGCGCTACGCCCATTCTGGGGATGGAACGGTTTATAAAACTGGATTCGGGCGCTGACCGATACCCGGGAATTGTAATCACCGGCCAGCCCGGAGATATGTATTCTCAAACCGCGAGCAAGACTCACGGCGGATTTGATAATGATCCCGCATCGTTAAACTCCGCGCTCGCGCGAATTCTCGGAGGGCGGCCGAAGAGATTATTTACAGAGCGCGATACGATATATTAAAAAACGCGAAGTTCTACCAGCGGAAGTACGTCTGCGCGAGCCATTGGCCGGCGAAGTGTTCGGCCGAGGCGAGCCATTTTTGTATTCCGGGCACGTCGCTGTAGCCCACGAGCGACCGCAGTTCCTTTCCGTAGTATTCACAAAATGGGCCTTCCAAATCTAATATTTTGTCGACGAGCTTGCCGGCGACTTCTACTTCTTTTCCGGCGGGCATCTTCGACCGCGCATTCTTAACAAGTTCAACGGTAACATTCCAATTGCGCGAATGTTCAGAATCAACAATGGTTTGAACCGCGAGCTTCGCGTGCGCCGGCACTTGTTTATCAATTAACTTTCCCCACGCGATGAGTGTATTCACCGCGGGTTCGCAACGCAGATCGGCAATGTTGCGCGCCGTGGTGTCGATCGACGCCATCGCGGATTCGAGAACGGATAATTTACTTTGAGCCGATGCTACAAGTTCGTCGGAGGATGCGTCCATCGCTCGCGCCGATTTTAGTAGTGGTGCTACAATTGTAAAATCGCCCGATTTCAGGGCGGGCAGCGCTTTCTCGACCCAGTCCTTTCGCCATTTGCCGACTTCTTTTAAATTTCGTTTACTAATTAATTCATCGAGCGGCGCGTCGAGATATGTTTCGCGGCCGGGCGTCCACGGCTCGCCCGCTTTCAATCCGGGATCGCCCTCCCACACCACTTGAAAATCTGTATCAATTAATACAACACGCGGCATTCCATATTTATCAATTCCATACGCGGTGAATGAATCGCCGATCATGGATTTTCGCGCGAGGTCGAGTGCTACAGATCCCGGCATCGGATGTTTATCTAAATATTTCTCAATTTCGGCGGCGTCCGACGCCATCGCGATACACATAATCTCGAGTCCGACGGGCCCGTATCTATTGTTAACATCGTTGAGCCAAACGTCGATCGGGATCTTCTCGTTTTGTTGTACGCTCCAAAACACGAGGAGCGTCGGAACATTACCTTTCTCCCTCCAGCTCGTGCGCGGGTTTTTTAACCAATACCGAATTGTTGGAAATGGAGCTTCTGTCCCGAGCCAGCTCCCGCCGTCGCCCTGCGGGCCCTTGGCGCGGTCGCCTAATTTTATAGTTCGCTCGATCTGTGCCGCGCGGTCGCGCGCGCCGCGCGCAAGATAACGAATGTTGCGGAATTGTGCCTTTCCAACACCTGTTACAATTCCGAAACCGCCGCGCACGACGTCGACGGACGGGAATTCATGTGTAACAACCAGCTCGTCGTCAAAAAATACATCAACTAATTTTCCGGCGACGTCCACTCGCATTTTGTGCCAGACCGACGCCGCCGTTCCTAATGTTACTTTTTCCGCCTTGACGGGATTATGGCGCCACACACGCGTTTGGCTCGCACCGTAGAAACTTGTTAAATCAATATATCCGCGGCCGAATTCGGCTCCTGTTCCGCGCGGCGGAAAGTAAATAAAACCGTGATAGTTACTATCCGATTTTTTGCCGAAGAGAATTCCGCAATAATTCACTTTTCCGGGCTCGGCCAACACTTCCGTTTCAAACGAAAAATCGCCGAGCGTCACCGTGTCGAGCGTGAGCGAACTGAAATCAAAATCCTTTTCGGAATACGTTCGAAAGTTGGTTGCTAATGATTCGCCGGAGGGCTGAAATGTTGTATTCCCGCCCTGCGACCAGCCGGACAAATCCTTTTCATTATAAGCAAGTTTAAAAAGCGCTAGAGAGCGCCCGCACTTCCGAAGCGCCGCTTCGTAATCTTCATAAAGATTTGTTAAATTAAGATCACTCGCGAGGCGCCACGAAACGTCCATCGCCATCATCGGATACCCGGCGTCCAGGTAGCGCCGCGAAACGGTGCGCGCCGCGGCCGACAGCGATTTTAATAATGTTTCGATTGAAGTGTAGTTTCCGTCCAATTGTTGTAAGAAAGAATCGCAGCGTTTAATAAGATTCGTATCGGGCGGAGTTTTCGACTCGGCGAAACGCAAAACCTGGAGCACGAGCTTTGAAGCGCGGTCGGGATTCTTAAGATTCGTGTTCAGGTGTTTTGCAAATTCGAGGACGAGCTCGGAGTCGTCGGGGTTTGCTAAGACTCCTTTTTCAAAGTGTTCTGTAGCAATCTCGATTTCGCCGCGAGTGAGCGCGTGGCGGGCCCACGTCAAGTAGGGTTTCGAACGTACTAATCTTCCCATCTGCTCGTCGCGCAGCTCGACCATCCAGTTTTTCCAGACATCATTTAGTTCGTCGACCGTCGCGGGCAGCGGCAATTGTTGTTTCCACAATTTCGGGTCGACCTTCGGCGTCGGCGCCGACGGATTTGATAATACTACTTTTTCAAAATTCTCAATTGCGCCTTGTCCGGAGCGGCCTCCGGAAGCATTAATAAACTCCTGAAACGCGGCGCGGTATACAAAACGGCCGTCGACCTGATCTTGATAATTCCACAGAAAGTAAACAACGCCCCACGTCGGCGCGTACCACGGCGGGCCCCACGCGTATTTGTTTTCTAATACAATTCGAAACGTCGGCGCCTTCTCGGGTTCTTTTGTAGCATTCGCGGGATCGAGCCCGTCCGACGCGGACGTCATCCAGCCGGCCTGCATGCGGTCGACGAGCGGAAACAGCCGGTGGTTCGCCGGCAAATTCATAACTACAGTTCCGTTTGCTAATATTCGCGTTCCTTCGAAATATGACGCGAGCCCTTCGTTGAGCCAGCCGGCGGCGCTCGTCGCCATCGATACAAATTGGTGCGCGGCCTCGTGGAATAATACAGTTACCATTTGTTCAAATCCGCCGTCGCCGACGTACGTCTCGACCGCGCCGCCCGTGAACTGGCCGCCCGACCATTCAACCGGCGGCCCCTGGCCCTTTTTTAAGTATTCATCGCGATCTTTAAATATATGCACTTCAATTTTACCAATCTTTTTGTTTTCTCCCGGCGCGCCATATTTAAAGAAAACGCGGTAGAACGCATTCATCTGTTCCATCGCTTCGGCCGCGCGAACGAGAACGGCGTAGCCGGCGTCGGTATACGTAGTATAATTATCGCGGTCGATCTTGGCGCGGGTGTCCCATGTGTTATGTTCCGCGTCGAATTTCTTAATCCACTCGTCAGAAATGTTAGCTAACAGATCTTTCGGTTTCGCCGTCTCCGCGAGGCTCGGATCGGGGAACTTTGATATACGCTGGATCGCGTCTTCGCTGTCTCTTCGCTCGGGATCGAGCGCGAGCAGAATCTGGTGCGCGCGAATCGCGGAGTGAGGCCGGCCGTCTTTTTCGTAGCGATCCGCGATCGGCTGGAATTTCTCAACAAACTTTTTTCTTAAACTAATAAATTCGTTCGCGAGCGGGTCGAACTCGCGGATGCGTTTTAGTAATGAAGACTGGGCGTCGTACGGCGCGCGCTGTGCTGTTAATAATCGAAGCTCGACATGCAATGAATACGTTTGTTCATCAATATCATTTCCGGCTTCCGCGATGCGCGCGCGCAGATCCCACGCGGCAGGGGATTTCGGGTCGCGCTCGAGCGCGCGATGTATCAATTTCTTTGCCTGTTCGAGATCGCGTGATTTTAATGATAGCTCGGCGCCGCGAAGCGCGCGGTCGAACCCGGTTTCTTCGACCGGAGAAAGGGCAAGAACAGCAAAGGCGGCTCCGAAAAGTAATAAACGCAATGGTGTCATAACAAATCTATTCAACACGAATTTCAGCGATGGGTAGAATCGTGCGATCGAAACGATCGACGAAATTTTGTAATAATATTTTCTTGTCGGGTTTGACGGCGTAGTTCTTCGACTTCCCGTTAAAGTTAACAACGACCGGTTTCTTCGGGTCGAACATTCCCTCCGTTAATAACAAACGAAATTTAACAACTCCGGTGCCCTTCGCGGAAAACTCGCCCGGCGCGACCATTTTTAATTCTAGTTTTGCGGTGTGCTTCGCCGCTTGCTGATCCCACCACTCGGAGCGCGTTCTCGCGTCCATCGCGTTGACTTTCGCCGCTTCGGCCGGATTGAGTTTTGTTACAAATTCTTCCTGGACCTCTTTTCCAACAGTTAATATTTCGCCCCAGAACGAGCTTGCCGAATCGTGCTTGCCGACGCTTGTAACAATAACCTGCCCGGGGCGGGGATTGCGCGAGCGCGAATTGATAAATTCAACCCAGTCGACCGCGTCGAATTTGAACCAATGCCCAAGCTCCGGGAATTCGATCAATTCCGCGTCGGCCGCTTTCAAATCTTTAAGTTTCTTGAATGCGTAATGTAATAAAGCGACTAATCCCGGATCGTCCTTCGATCCTTGCAAATCGCGAATTGGTAAATGTAATATTGACGGCAGGTAGCGAAGGTTCGCGCGGCCGCCCGACGGCACAGCCCACGGCCCTCCGATCATCGGGAAAATGCCAGCATACAAATCGGGGTTGCGCAGCGCGGTGTCCCACAACAGATGTCCGCCGCGGCTGATGCCGGTGCCAAAAATCTTGTTTTCGTTAATATTAAAAATACGGCGCGCCCACCGAATCGTATACATCGCGGCGAGCCGCTCCTCGGACTTAAAAGTGTAGCCTTCTTTCGCGAGCGGCTCGGTGTTCGCGACAACAATAAAACCACCGCGCTCCGCCGACGACCGCCACATTTCCACCATTTCGTTGCCAGACCCGGCGGTGCCGTGCAATGCTAATAATAACGGCGTGGGTTTTGAAGGGTCGTACGCCGACGGAACATAAGTAATAATAGAATATTCCTGCGAAGCCTTGCCTGTCCACAGTTGAACGTTGTCGCGCCGGACGCCCGGCTCGATTTTTTGATAACTACCA
Source organism: Planctomycetota bacterium (assembly GCA_046160785.1). Taxonomy (GTDB): domain Bacteria; phylum Planctomycetota; class UBA1135; order UBA1135; family JACQFD01; genus JACQFD01. Next base: position 6,580 of record JBJXHE010000104.1, on the reverse strand, counting down.
AAACTTTTCGCAGCAGCACACCAGTTTTCTAATGTTTCATTTCGCGAGGCGAGCGCGTCCGCGGCTTTCTTGCGCTCGGCGGGGCTCGCGCGATCAACGGCTTCTTCGAGAGATAAATGTAACGCATTTGCGGGCTCGGACTCTTGCGCGAGAGCCGCGCCAGACATAAACAATCCGATAATACAATAACGCAACATATCTATTAATTACTTCGACGACAGTGCGTTTTTGAAGTGTTTGCGCATCACGTCCTCGGCGGGTTTTCCCTGCGGGTAAAAACCGTCGTCGGACGGAATTGCAGGATTCGGCTGGCCGGGCAGCCATTTCCAAATGTAAATTCCGCGCAGCCACGGCCGTTTTAATAGTACATTCAACGTCACATCATAAGCTTCGGCTTGAATCTCAAAATCGACGGGCATCCCCGGAAACTTCCATTCCCACGGGCGCGCGAAACTTCCCTGGCACGAATGAAAACCCACTTCTGTAAAAACAATCGGTTTATTAACTTTCTGAACCCACTTATCAAATGATTTGAGCGCGTGCTCCCAGCCGAGCTCCATGTCGCGGCGCGTCGGGCGCAGGCCGTACGCGATCGGAAAATAAGCTTGTACGCCGATCGCGTCGACGGCGTCGGGAAATGTAAAATCTTCATAATCATCCCAGTTCACGCTGTACATAACAATTCCGGGATAGATTTTTCGAACGTCCGCGATCAACGCGCGCCACTCCTTTTCGTGCGACATCGTCTGCCTCAATTCCGCGCCGACGCACAACGTTTCCATTCCTTCCTCGGCGGCGAGTTGCGCGTAATGTAATATTAACTTTCGGTAGTTTGAAAACCACAAATCCCATTTTTCCCGCGATGGCATGCGGATGTCGCCCGGCCAGAAACCGGTCGAGCGGTCCACAATGTACAAATGTGGTTTTAGTAGTGTTGAAATTCCGTACTTTCGCGCGAGGCGCGAAGTCACACGCAAACCGTCGTCGCGCTGGCCCCAGACACGGTAGTCGGGATGTATCAATTCCGGTTCGTCGGTGCGCAATTGTTGCGGAAACGGCATTTGTACAATTCCGTTTGCGCCGGTCGACGCGAGCCATTTGATATCTTCTTCATTGACGGGCCCTGCGACCTCCCACGTGACCCCAAGGCGCTGCGCAGTCCAATTGCTCGTTAATCCGCCGGGCCCGGGCCCGGCCGGCAATGTTAACGTTGACGCAATTGCGAGCACGCCGCCCGCGAGCGCGGTCACTACAAATGCGAACTTAACAATTCGCAACATTACTGATGAATGCGCTGGAGCAGCACGGTCGATTGCGCCGCGATCGCGCGGCCCTGGCCGATGTCGCCGTAGCCTTCGGCGGTCTTGCCTTTCACGTTCACGCACGAATCGTCGACATGTAACAATTTTGCAACCGACGCGCGAATCGCGGCGCGGTGGGGGGCGATCTTCGGGCGCTCCAATATTAATATGCAATCCGCGTTGACAATTTGAAAACCTGCATCGTTAACTTTTGCGACGCATGCTTTTAATATATCCCGCGAATCAATATCTTTATATTTCGGATCGCGATCGGGAAACAACGTTCCGAGGTCGTCGAGCCCAGCGGCGCCAAGAATCGCGTCGGCAAGCGAATGCAATAATGCGTCGCCGTCGCTGTGTCCGTGCGGACCGACGGGGCTATCAATAACAACTCCGCCAAGTATACATTTCCGCCCGGCGACGAGCGCGTGGATATCAAATCCGCTGCCGACGCGGATTCCGAGGTCGCGCGCCGCGCCGCTTCGTTGCGCGAGGATTTGCGCGGCGCGCGTCAAATCGGACGGAATTGTAATTTTAATATTTTCGGAATCGCCTTTTACAATTTCCACGCGTACTCCTGCGCGCTCGGCGACGGCGGCATCATCTGTAAAATCGTCGCCGCTCGCGATCGCGGCCTCGATGGCGGCGAGGAATTCGCGGCGCCGAAAGATCTGTGGCGTTTGTGCATGAAAGATTTCGTTTCGTGGAATTGTAATATCAACAAATCGGCCGCCGGCTGAACGTTTTATTGTATCAACAGCGCCCAGCGCGACGACCGCGCCGCCCGACCGCGCCGCGGCATCGATTGCATTTGATATCGTTTCTTTTTGTACTAACGGCCGCGCGGCGTCGTGAATCGCAACCAGCTCGGCGCCGCTCGGCGTCGCGCGAACTCCGTTTGCTACAGAATCGATGCGCCTCGCGCCGCCGTCTACAAATATAAGTTGCTTTTCGCGCGCGAGCGGCCGCAGGTGCGAATCGACCTCCGCGCGGTCGGCTGTATTCGTAACAATAACAATCGCGCCGACGCCGGAGAGTTCAATAAAAGGCGCCACCGCGTGTTCGATTACACTTTTTCCGTCAATAGTTAAAAGTACTTTATTGCGCGGGTCCCCAAAACGGGTTCCGCGTCCGGCGGCGACAATGATGGCGGCACAGCGCATACGTGGTGAATCTTACGAAAGAATGCCGTCGCTTGCTGTTAAAGTTCTATTATTGAAAACTACATTTCGCATTCTCGGAATCGACCCTGGCACGCGCGTCGTCGGCGTCGGCGTGATCGAAGTTGGCGGCGCGCATCCCACATTCGTGCATTGTGAAGCCATCGAACCGAAGAAGACGGCGCCTGTCTCGGATCGTTTATTATATATACATAACGAACTGGAACGCATTCTCGACCGCGAGAAGCCGAATATTGTAGTGATTGAACAAGTATATGTTGGCAAGAGCAGCCCGTCTGCGATTCGAATTGGTGAGGGCCGCGGGATTGCATTACTTTGCGCGGCGCGCATCGGGGCCGAGATTCATGAATATCCGCCCGCGACGGTCAAGCGTGCCATCGCAGGATTTGGCGGGGCCGACAAGGAACAGGTCGCGACGTGGATTTCGCGATTACTTCAATTAACAGAACCGCCTCGGCCATACGACGCGGCCGACGCTCTAGCGCTTGCACTTACACACGCGCACCGGCAACGAAGCCCAATAGAAAACTTGAGATTCACAAAATAAACATTTCGCCAGTTGTTAATGCAGTTTGAAAAAATCTGACCCCATCACTTGCGCGAAACCTACGTATGGTCTCGAATTATTGAGTTCGCGGTAATATCCACTCTCCCCGCACCGACTACGTCCATCATCCCCTTTTCGCCTCACGACCCCTCGTTGGCCCCTCATTGGATAATAAACAAATGTTTCGACCAGGACTTCTGCCGTCGGTTGCGCTCGCGCTTCTCGGCGTCGGTTCGATTGTTAATGCTCAATCGAATACTATCAATGGACTCGATGTTAAGCTTGGAGAAGTAAAATCGCTTACAGCGTTAGGCCGTACGGGAACCTATCCGAACGGAGTAAACGGACTCGCGATGACGACGACCTCGTGCAACGTTGGAACTGTTAACGTTCCGTGGCTCGCCGCAATGCAAGAAAACCATCCTTTTATTGCATTTCTTATTGGTAAAGATCGCGGCGGGCGATTTTTCCAAATATCGGATTACAGTTATTGTAAACATGGATTCTTTGCATTAAGCAACAGCCAGTGCACGCCGTGTCAGAATCCTAGCGGTGGAACGTTTCTAGGCGTTGGCTGCTCGGACACGTACTCGACGGGTAATAATGGTGATAACTTTTGGCTCGGGCCTCCCGGCGAAATTAATCCATTTCTCGGAACATGGACGGCCGCGTGTTCGCATTTTGATAAAGGCGAACCGGCTGTTGGATCTCCGCAAGATTGTGATGGAGTTCGAAGCCTCACGAGCGGGCAAGCCAGTGCACTCGGATCGGTCGGACACCGAATCCGCGTTGAAGACGGCGATTTTGCAATTCCCGGCGATTTTTATTATCAAGGTTATTATGTAGTTCGCAGCGAAGCTGAAAATAAGCGTGGCGATAATATTGGTTCGCGAAAGTTCACGCCGACGTGGAACGGCAACTCTTGGGGCATTTCAACTACAGATGCGGGCCCGACGTATGGTTCTATTCTCCAGCGGTGGAGCGGCGCAACTGTTACATCAAATACGAACGGCGCCGATGACGGCCGCGTTTATGTTGGCGTAAAAGTGACGGGTCCGACGAACGGAATCTATCACTACGAATACGCGATTCACAATCGCGACAATTCGCGCGGCGTCGGCGGATTCCGGCTTCCGATTTCGCAGTGCACGACGATTACTAATTTTGGTTTCCGCGACATCGATGACGATGCAAATAACAATTGGTCGATGACACAGTCGGCGACGGAATTAACTGTTTCGACGACTAATAATCCGATTCGCTGGAACTCTTTCTACAATATCTTCTTTGACAGCAACGCGGCGCCGGTTTCGGGCGCGGTTTCGCTCGATCAATTTGCGGCGGGTGCGGGCGCGTCGTTCTTCGATGTTACAACTACAATTCCGGGCAATTTGCCATTCTCGAATTTTGGTATCGGAACCCCGGGTTGCGACGGCGAACATCACATTTGCGCGAACAGCGCGCCGTTTATTGGTAATGCTAATTTTCAGCTTCGTTGCGACAACGCGCCCGCGAGCACGCTCGGCTTGGGCATCGTTTCAGACGTTGCGATTGTTGGCGGTCTCGACGCATTCGGGCTCGGATTTATTACCTATAACGATTTTGCGCTGTCCACGGAATTGTTAACATTTGATTTCTTTAGTGACGCGAACGGGCTCGGCATTGCGCCGGCACCCATTAACAATGACGTGAACCTCGTGGGACTCACATTCTACGCCAACGCGCTGTGGGTTTGGACGGGCCAGTGCCCGCCGCCTTCTCCGCTTGGAATCAGCTCGTCGAACGCAGTGGCAATAACAATTACGAATTAGAAGATTCGTAATATCAAATAGGGATTGATTCTTACAAATCGATCCCGAACCGGGCGCGCGGTGCAAAATAAGCACTGACGCGCCCGGGTTGTTTTTGTAGCAAGCTTTGACTTGAGAAGTGTTCGTAAGTTAGGAAAGAATTTCGCAATCAACCACGCCCGCGATGGAAACAAATTCGCGATCGTCGCAGCCCGTTTGGATATCGCTACGGTAGCGTATTAGCTATTGACGAACAGGGAGCCCGAAAGGGGTCTCGAACAAAGGAAGAATCGGGGCTAATTGATATATATGAAACACCATCGACGTCAATCCGGAATGACGCTTATAGAAGTAACCATTGCGCTCGTGGTTGCGACCGCGACTGTGTTTTTGCTTACATCTACAATTGGGTCGACGGTCAACGTTTCCGCCTCGAAATATGAGCGAGCGCGTGCGGTCGACGCAGCAAGAAATCTGTTTGAATTGATGAGAAGCCTTCCTGCATCGGAGCTTTTTGCTAGATATAATCATGAACCATCCGACGATCCGGGCGGAGCCGGCACCGCTCCAGGAGCACATTTCGCAATTGAAGATTTGTCGCCGCTTGATACAGATCTGGACGGGTTCCCGGGCGAAGTTCTGCTTCCCGCAAAATTTGCGCCTCTGCGCGAGGATGTACAAAATACAGCATTAGGATTTCCGCGCGACATCAACGGCGATTCCGTTGTTGATGATAAAGATCACGCGAGCGATTATATTATTCTTCCCGTCTGTATTCGCGTGGAGTGGAAAGGTAAATCGGGAAAGCAATCAATGGTTATGTATTGTATCTTTTCAAGTCTAAAGAAGAAGGCGTGATTGTTTATGTATCATCCATTGACCAGACGCCGGCCTCGATCCGAATCGGGATTTACCGTGGTGGAAATTGCATTTGCGGTAACAATTCTGGTCTTGATTACTTTGAACGTCTCAATGGTAATGAAAACGAGCACGGATACAATTCAATCGGGAGTGCTACAAAAAGTAGTTGATGAACAGGCGGATCTCAGTATGGATCGCATCACTCGCGCGATCATGTCTTCGAGCGAAACGGATTTGAATCCTATCAAAAAGGCGCCTCTCAACACGCCGACGCTCGAATATCAAACTTGTCTTGGTTACCAAGATGGCCAGCCCGTGTGGGGCGACAAGGAACGTATCAAATACGTCGAAGAACAAGGCTCGATCATATGGAGCCAGAATTGGGATATGCCCGAAGCTCGAACTGTAGTATGGACGAATTGGGTTCCCACGAGCCTCGAAGGAGAATCGCCCAACGGATTAGATGATAATGGAAACGGTCTCGTCGACGAGCAGGGGCTTTCGTTTGATTCGGTGGGACCAAAAGTGAACATTCGCATGACGTTGAAGCGCACCGATCCGCACGGGCGCGTCTACAAGGCGACTCTTAATAATACGGTCACGTGCCGCAATTAACTAAAATTCCTGCATAATAAAAAAGTAACTTATTGTCTAAAAAGCCAATATTACAAACGGAAAGGGGGAAAATCATGAAAACGTTAACATTACATCCACAACGACTTAATCGCCGCCGCGGAAGCGCGCTGGCTACGTCACTCGTTGTTGTTGTACTTGCTGCGGCGATGTCTGCCGCAATGTTACAAGTGCAGACAGGCATGTCGATGCGCCAAAAGCAGAGCACTAATAATAATCGAGCGCTGTACATCGCCGAGGCCGGACTCAGCGAAGCATTTATAGCAA
>JBJXHE010000103.1:0-22362 GCA_046160785.1 Planctomycetota bacterium | reverse complement strand
GTCCCTTTCCCTCAAATTAGATACTTTCGCCAAAATACTAAAATCGCGGTCACAATGTAAAACTTCCAAATCATTACGGATCGCGCACGCTGCAATGAGACAATCAACGGACGAGCGAATTGTAAATCCGGCGCGTTTTGCAGCTCGGAAAAGATTTGCCGCCTCTTCAAAAACAGCGATGCTCATCGGCGATTCTACAATTGCAAGCGAATATAAAGATTCTCGCGCGGTTCGCCACGCACGCTCGTCGCGGAAGCCCTGCAGGATTTCCTGCACGATTGGCGGACAAGTAACAATAGAATCATACGGTACGACTTCTTCGAGATCGAACGGATCGTCGCGACGAAATGTATTAATCCAAACAGATGTATCAACTAGATACATCTATTTTTTCCTCGGTTTCTTTGCCGCACGAGCATGGTCATCGCGCATTTCAGATAGGTTGCCTTCCCACAGACCCGTTCCGCGAAGACTTAAGATTTGGCGAGCTTTGACACGGCCAACGAAGTCGTGGAGAGCACGTGTCACCGCTCCCGAATAGGTTTTCTCGCCCGAAAGTCGGGTGACTTCGTCCAATAAATCTGCGTCAAGCACAAGATTCGCGCGTTTCATGCGCATAGTGTACGGCGTGCGCACGCCGGTTGCAACCTCCCAGTTGCCCCGGTTTCGAATATTGTCGCTACAATGCCGCCTTATTTGCAGTAATCGCCCCGGAGAACACGAGATTTGATTTTGTTATATGCAATGTTCCGGTGAAGCGTTTTGGAGTGAAGCGCGAAAGCGAATCGTAATGGCCGTTTGCCGTTAATAATATCGACGATGTCGCGGGCATTGTTATATTTTCACCGATCTGGACCCCGGAAAACATCATCTTTTTGCCGGCGCTCGAAGATTGCAATTCGATGCGCTCGGAGCCGTTGAAACAGTAGTGGCCGTCGAGAGCTCCGCCGTTCGTTATTGTAAGAAACACGCGATGGGTGCCCGGCAGTATTGTTAACGTTCCTCCAGCCGATGCTTTTGTTAATGACGATTCGCTAATGATCGAACCCGAGATTTTTGATAGATAACGCAACGGCGCGACTGCAATGGCTTGGCCGCCGGCCGCGCCCGTCGTGGGTATCGATGCAAGGCTGGTTCCGTCGCGGTCGTAGCGCGCGACGGCGCTGCTCCAAAAAGATATAACGAATAAGTCGCGGCCAAAACCGGTGGCAACGCAGGCGGGACTCCCTCCCTGTGATAATCCGCCGAACTCGCCGACATTTACGCCCAACCTATCAAATACAAAGATCGAGTGCGATTCTCCCGACGGAACATATAAATAACCGTTCTCGCCTATTGTTACATCCTGGGGAAACTCCAAACCTGAATCTGCGCCAATCGAACGCACCTTGGCGCCTCCGGCGTCGAACTCAACCACACGATCTAACACTTGCGATGATACAAAAATATGTCCGTCCGGCCCGATGCACATTCCCGTCGCTTCTGGAATTTCATTAAAATCCACGAGCGACTTAACAAAAGTTCCGTTCAAATTGTAGATTTTGATTCCAGCCAGATAAGTTAGTACATATAGTTTTCCATCGGGGCCGAAAGCGATATCCATTGAATCCGCCACCGTGTACTGCGTCTCGATGACCCCTTGAGCGTTAAAAGCTACAACACGATTTCCGGTGTTACACGCTACATAGAGCCGACCGTCCGGGCCAAAGGCTAATTCTGATGGATTTTCAAGATTGAGTCCGGCGCCGAATGTTTGCACAACCGAGAGAGTATTATAATTAAATTCAACAATGGTGTCGGTTGCTGAGTTGGCAATCCAAATATTGCGCGGAGTAAAACCCTGGGCAGCCGCGGCCGGCGCAAGAACAAAACTAAGAATAAATGCTAGGACATTTCGCAACATTTTAGAGACCCCTCTGTAGACCCGTTTGTTGGACGCAGCGACTATCGGAAACGGGGACTGTCCCGGTTAACTCCGTCAACCGCCGATCGGAAAGACTTGCCTATTCGCTCTGAACGGCGAGCCTCACTAGATTTAATGCCTCACGCGCTGCCACATCGCGCAAAAAGTTGCGTTCCAGTTTTGTATAGTTTTTTTCGTGCGTCGTAATATTGCCATTTAAGGAAACACTAAAATAAACAAGACCGGCCGGCTTTTCGGGCGTGCCCCCGCTGGGCCCCGCGATTCCTGTAATCGCGACTCCGATTTGTGTATTTGCCGCGCGGCGCACGCCCTCCGCCATCGCGGCCGCGCATTCCTTCGAAACGGCGCCGAATTGTTTTATTAATTTTTCATCGACACCGAGCCGCGCGATTTTTGCATCGTTGGAATAGGTAACAAATGATTCCATGAGAGCCTTCGAGATACCGGGCACGTTCGTTAACAATGACGACGCAAGCCCGCCGGTGCAAGACTCGGCCAGTGCGATTGTTAATTTTCGTGAAATAAGTAATTTTGCAACCGCCGCTTCCAATGTTTCATTCTCCGTCGAGAACACGAGCGGCCCAAGCGCCTGTGCAATGGCGGAAGCCGTATCATTAGCAACGGTTTCGTCGGCGGACAGGATGGATATGGTATGAACTGCGTTACTAACGGTGATGCCGACGAGCGGATCGGCGTCGCGCGCGGCCATCCATTTTTGTATCATTTCTCCAATCGTTGCTTCCGGCGCTCCGAAGCATTTCACCGTTTTTCTGTAATATTTAGAAACCTCGGGATGTAAACGTTGAATTTCAGGGATCACGCTGTCGTGAAGCATCGGGCGCATTTCGCGAGGAACGCCCGGCAAACAAAACACCTCCGCGTTCGCAAGATGAAACTGAAAACCGGGCGCGGTTCCGTTATTATTTATAATCGTCGACGTACCCGCCGGGCGAAACGCCTGCCTTCTGTTACTTTCCGGAATATTGATATATCTTCCGCGCAGGCGGTTTTCGATCGCCTTCCAGCATTCTTGAACAAATTCTAATTCGACGCCCAGGGCCGCCGCTGCGCCCTCGCGCGTGAGGTCGTCGTCCGTGGGTCCAAGCCCGCCTGTAACAATAACAACGTCCGCTCGCTTGCACGACGAATCGAACGCATTCTTAATTTCAACGCATTCGTCGCCGACCGCCGCGATTCTAACAATTCGGACGCCGTGAATTAACAATTCACGCGCGATCTCCGAGGAGTTCGTGTCGACGTTCCAACCCTGAATCAGCTCGTCGCCGATCGCTAAAATTTCGCCCTTGAGAAACCGCGGCATTGCAACATTAAACAGCGAATCGAATATTTAATATATCACCATCTTCCACTTTGTATTCTTTGCCTTCAAGCCGCGAGACATTCTTAGCTTTCGCCTCGCGCCACGACCCCGCCGCTTTTAATGCATCAAATGGCGTCACTTCCGCGCGAATGAACCCGCGCGCGAGATCACTATGAATACGGCCCGCGGCCGCGACGGCGTCGTCGCCGCCTTTGATCGTCCACGCACGCACTTCGTCCTGGCCGCTTGTAAAGAATGCGCGCAGCCCAAGCGCGGTATACGCCGCGCGGATCAGGCGGCCCGAGGCGGGTTCTGTAATACCGAAATCCTTAAGAAAACCCGCGCGGTCGGCGGGCTCCAAGGATGCAATTTCCTCTTCGATCGACGCGTTTACAATTAATGACGTCGGAAACGCCGCCGCCGCTTCCTTAACATTCGCGCTGTCCTGCCGTCCTTCTGTAATATTTACAATAAGGATGATCGGTTTTTGCGAAAGGAATGCAAACGATCGAAGAAAGACCGCGTCTTTCGACTCGGAATACTGCGCCATCGCGTCGCGCACCGACATGCCCTTTCCTTCGACGTCGGCCAGAATTTTTTGTAAAAATATACGTTCCTGTTCGTCGCGCTCGCGGTTTTTTGAAGGCTTCTTTTGCGCATCTGTTAGTTTCTCAACGCGCTTCGCGAGAACGGCGTAATCTTCAAATAAAAATTCTTCGCGCAGCGAATTGACTTCCGCGAGCGGGTTGGCCGCGGCTTCGCCCTCGTACGGATAACTATCATTTTCAAACGCGCGCACGACCATAACAAATCCGTCGCAGTCGCGCATCGATGCTAACAATTCCGGTTTGCCGCGGACGTCCTTCGGCGGCAGACCCGGCAAATCTACAAATTCGATGCGCGCGGGCGTGTACTTTCGCGGTTGCTCCAATTCGCGCAGCCACGCGAGCCGCGGATCGGGAACTTCAATGGATGCTACAACTTTTTCGTCGGTCGGCGACTGCGGCGCCTTCGGCCGCACGGGCCCGCCGAGCGCGTGAAACAAGGTTGTTTTTCCAGATCCGGGACGGCCAATAATGCCAAGATTCATTTTTATTAATAATTACTAAAAAGAATTGATTTAAGGGAAATATTATAAAAACGTCAGCGGGCTTGCGCGCGCTCGCGGGAGCGTTCAGCCAGGTAAGCGAGCGCGCAGCCCAGGAAATATAAGCCTACAATTGGAGCGGCGAAGATCATTTGTGTCATTACATCGGGCGCCGGATTCAAAATCGCGCCGGCCAGCACTCCACCGAGCACCGCCCACCGCCACGCCCGGATGAATCCTCGCGAGCGAATGATGCCGACGCGAGCCAGCATCATCATCACAACTGGAATTTCAAAGATGAGCCCAAGCCAAAACGTAAATGTATAAAATAGCGAAAGGTATTCTTGCAGCCGGTTTTGAATATTAATTTTCTCGACGGGCAGCCACGTCTCGAGTTCGCGCAGAATGAGCGGAAGCATGATGAAATATCCGAACGCCGCGCCCGAAACAAACATCAATATAACAAATGGCAAATAGGGAGCGATCGACTTGCGCTCGTTATCATATAAACCCGCGCGAACGAACGCCCAAACTTGATATAATAAAAACGGGGCCGCAAAGAGAAGCGCAACGAGCATCGATAACTTTAAATCTTGAAACACGCCCTCCTGCGGCGAGAGCACCGTTGGCCGAAGATCCAATTCGTGCTCGTCGATGACCTTGACAACCATTGGATATTTAGCTTCTTCATATACTTTCTCTCCCGCGGAATTTGTAGTTTCTACAACAAATTTCGGCCCTTCCTGAATCTTTAACTCCGATGTTTTGCGGACGTACGCGGGCTCCAATTTCTTTTGTTCATAAACCGCTTTCGCGTGAATCATCGCGTGGGTGAGCGGCGCGAGCGCGAAATCGCGAACCGGCTGGCGGAAAAGAAATGTTACAAAAAAAACAAGGAAGAACGAAACTAACGAATAGAACAGACGGCGGCGCAGCTCTTCAAGATGCTCGCCGATGCTCATGCGCACGTCGTCGATTCGTTCAGCCATTGAGGAATTGTTTAATTTACTCGCGGGTACTTTTATATCAAAAGACTTATATTAATAAAAAAGGCTCCCACCCGCCGGGTGGAAGCCCAATTATGATAATCCAATAAAGCGGGCTTTTCGGGATTATTTAGTTCCGGAAATAACCACTCAGGTCTTTCAACGAATAACGCAGCGTTCCAAACTTCCCTGCGGAGAGAACCTCAGGGTGGGAATCCATGTCCTGCGGTTCGCCGGTGTTCGAAAATTCGGGATCGCCCTGAATCAAATAATCCGTCGACGCGTCGACCTTGTCGGAAACACTAATTCCAAGATCCTTCAAACGCTGCTCGACGCCCTTGCGGCCGCCCGCGCTCAACGGAAATCGCCCGATAAGCACGGCCTTGCGCGCGCCCTTCGGATCGAAAAGCGGATTTAACAATAAATCGCCCTTCGCAATCGGGTGAATCTTATCTGTAGCTTCAATTCGAACGCGCGACATGCTCGGCTCAACGCTAGTAACTTCCGCGTAGCCCTTCGATCGCATCTTGCGCTGTCCGTCAAAATCTACAATTTCGAAACGCATGCCTGGAACGACTCGCTCGCGCTGGCCGAGATCGATATAACCAATCGGAAGCGCGTCGCTCACGTCGACCATCGAACCCTTCGGCTCGGCGGGCGAACGCAGGAAACTTAGCTTTTGATTGAGGTCGGCGTTTTTCGCGGCAACTAAACTATTTGTCTTTTGCCATTCCGCGGTTGCCTTTTCCAACTGCTCCGTGAGCGCGGTTTGCTTATCTGTAGCTTCCTTCGCGGCACGCTCCTTTTCGGCGATTTGCGATTCTAGATTCTGAATGCGCGCGGCGTCGGAATTCTTTTGGTCTTCGGACGCTTTCTTAGCGTCGTCGATTTGCTTTTGTAGATCACCGCGAATTGTAGTTGTTTCGCTCTTGGCCGAATCAATTGTAGCTTCACGCTGCTTAATTTCGGCTTCCTTGGAAGCGAGGAGCGCCGTTTTATCAGCATTCACTTTCAGCGCTGCTAACAATAAATCTTGAATTTTGCCGCCGACCGGCGCGTCGCTCCCGAGCGCTTTCTTAGCTTGCTCGACAAGCTCGGCCGCCGATTCTACAGATCCGTCGGGGCCGCCTGCGTCAAATCCTACTTTTGCAGTAAAATCGCGATACTTCTTTTCAGTGTCTTCGAACTTCTTTCTCGCAGAAGCAAGTTCAGTCGTAACTGTTTCCGTAGCTTTCTCAGCGCCGGTAACTTTCTGCGATAGCATCCATGATACAATTACTCCCGCGAGAGTAGTAACAACGAGAATGATAACAGCGTAAAGAGGAACTGCACCGCGTTCACGATGGAACGCGACATCACGATGAAGCATCCGAGCCTCTGCTTGTGGCGGGAAGAAACGGGAAACGGGTAACAAAAATGAGCTCGCGCTTGTATCGGGAAGCCAGCGGTCGGTCAAGCCGCGAGATGCGACAATTCTGCGTGTGAGGCTTGCCCGAGAGTCTTGCGATAGTCGGGGACGATTCATAAGGTTTCGCTTCTTCGGTTGCCGGATTTAATCCGCGGGGCGGGCACCCAACGATCCGACGCGTTCGTTCTTTCGAATCGCACGACGCCCGGACCGCCGCTCCAATTGATACAGAAGTTGATACAGAAGCGCCGCTCCATTCTTCAAAAGGCTCGAAACGTTTGTGTCCGCGGAGCGCGGCGCGAAATCCGAATCACGCAAATGAACAATTGCCGATCGCTATTATTAACAATAACGAAAATTACAATTTTTATTTTGACACTTCCGCTTTCTTTAAATGTTACAAAATGACTGCGCGGCCGCTGATCGTTGGTCTCGCCGGCGGAATCGCGTCGGGCAAGAGTGCGTTCGCGCGGCTGCTCGCGGACAATGGCGGCGGCGAAGTGATCGACGCGGATGCGATTGTTAAAAACCTACAAAACGAACCGGGCGTGATCGCGGAAATGGAACAGATCCTCGGCGCGTCGCTACGCACGGACGGCGGCGGCTTCGATCGGGCCGCCGCGGCAAAGATTACATTTAGCGATCCTCAAAAACGCGCCGCGCTGGAACAATATTTACATCCGATTGTTAGCAAAAAAATCGAATCAACGATCCACGAATGCAAAAGACGGTTCGCCGCGACGGGCAACCCAAAGCTCCTCATTCTCGACGTGCCGCTTCTTTTCGAGAGCGGCTACACGCAAATCTGCGACAAGATTATTTATATCGACGCGGATCCCGCGGTGCGCGCAGAGCGAGCCGTTTCCATTCGCGGCTGGAATGCTAATGAAGTGGAACTGCGCGAAAAGCATCAAAGCAATCTTGACGTAAAACGTTCGAAGGCGAATTATGTTATTAAGAACACGGGTTCGCGCGACGCGCTCGCGTCGGAAGCCGCGGGCGTCCGCGGCCGGCTCCTCAACGATTGGAAAGCCGCGCAGGAATAATTAGTAACAAATAATTAGCAAATAATAGTTAATCTACAGTTTATCCTACGATTTCTTTTTTTATGATGATAACGATCTTCGTGAATCCATCTTTAATAATCCCAGGAGGGATTTCGTAATGGGCCGCCCGCGTCCACGCTCCCACGGCCGGCCGCAAGGCCGCGGCCCGCGCCGAAAGCCAACGATGGGCGGAGGCAAGCATTCGCCGCTCGATCGAAATATATCCAATAGGACATCCCACACGACGCCGGGTTCGCATCACAACCCGCTTCAGCCTCGAATTGATTATTCGGGTCTCCCGCGCGACGACGACGAAAGCATGTTTCCGGCAGTGTCCGCGCTGCCGCCAGAATTAGTTATGCCTGCGTCGCCGGCGGCTAGCGGCGCGATCGAGGATGCACCGATTACTACAAAAAGTCGCCGCGGCACAAAAGCTACAAAAGCGAGCGAATTAGATACAACTCTTGAAGTGGAGCCAGCGAAAAAACGCCGCGGCCGGCCGAAGAAGTCGGATGCCGCGGAGCCGGAGGAGCCAGAGCCCGCCAATAATACAAATCCGCCAAATATAGGATTCGAACCGCCGCGCGAACCCGTTCGAACTGTAGCAAGCCCGTACGCGGTCGCGCCTCCCGCGTCGTTATCTCACAATCCGCGCGAATTGTTATTTACGCCGCAGCCGCTCACATTTGTAGCGCCGATCCCGATTCCGCGAATGGATGAAATTCCAGCGGCATTGTTAAAAAGCGGTGTTCTATCCATTCAGAAAGTTGAGAAGATGTCGCTCGCGGAATTATTTGAAGCATGTCAAGAGGAGGGGCTTCAAGATATCTATTCGAATCAGAAGGACGCCGTGCAGGGCGCACTCAAACGCGCAAGACTCAAGAAGCACGGCTACATGCTCGCCGAAGGCTGCCTCGAAGTGCTCGGCGAAGGTTTCGGTTTCATCCGCCCCGCGCATAATGATTATTTACCAAATACGGACGACGTTTTTGTTAGTCAAATGATCATTAAACGGCACGGCCTCAAAACCGGCCACATGCTCACGGGCGCCGTCCGCCCGCCGAAAGATAATGAAAAATATCTCGCGCTCGCGCGCGTTGATAGCATTAACGAGGAAGATCCGGCCTTAGCATTAACAAAAACGCCGTTCGAGGAACTCACGCCGATTTATCCAAATCAGCGGCTGGTGCTCGAAACCGGGCACGACATCCTCGAAACGCGAATTATTGATTTAATTTCGCCGATCGGCAAAGGGCAGCGCGGGCTCATCGTGTCGCCGCCGCGCGCCGGTAAAACTGTATTATTACAGAAAATCGCGAATTCGATATCTAAGAATAATCCCGAATGTCATTTGTTAGTTCTTCTCGTCGACGAGCGTCCCGAAGAAGTAACAGATATGGAACGCTCGATTCGCGGCGAAGTGATTGCGTCGACGTTCGATGAACCTGCGTCGCGGCACGTTCAGGTCGCGCACATGGTGATTCATAAAGCAAAGCGCATGGTCGAGTACGGCAAGGATGTCGTCATATTGTTAGATTCGATCACACGTCTTGCTCGCGGTCATAATATAGAAACGCCGAGCAGTAGTAAGATTCTCTCGGGCGGCATCGACGCGGGCGCGCTGCAGAAACCTAAACAATTCTTCGGCGCCGCGCGGAATATTGAAGAAGGCGGATCGTTAACAATCCTCGGCACTGCGCTCGTCGACACGGGTTCGCGCATGGACGAAGTGATCTTTGAAGAATTCAAGGGCACGGGAAATATGGAACTCGTTCTCGATCGCCGCCTCGCCGACCGCCGCATTTTCCCCGCGCTTGATATTAATATGTCGGGCACGCGCCGCGAGGATTTGTTAATGGCTGAAGACGAGCTCAAACGCGTTTGGACGCTGCGCCGCTTCATGAATGATATAACAGATCCCGTCGAAGCGATGGACCTTTTATTAGAAAAGATGCGAAAGACGAAATCGAACGCGGAGTTTCTGTTAAGTATGAACGTCGAAAGATAGTTTTGTAAAATCTACTTTTGAAAGGCTCGCGCGCTCCGCAAATCGTTACCATTCTCGTCGAGCCGCGCGACGATGCTAATATTGGCTCGGTCGCGCGCGCTCTAAAGAATTGTGGTTTTGGCGAATTGAGAATTGTGCGCGACGCGCGCCCCGGGGAACGCGCGCGCTGGACGGCCGTGCACGCCGAAGACGTTCTCGATCAGGCAAAACTTTTTAGTAATTATAAAGATTCGCTCGCGGGAATAGACTGGCTGGTGGCGTTCACCGCACGCAACCGCCGCTACGGACCGAAACGCGAATTGTGGGATTCGCAGGCGGCGGCGGCGATTTCCGCGCGCGCAAAATCCGGAACTGTAGGATTCGTGTTCGGCCCCGAACAGTCGGGTCTCGAAGAATCGCACCTCGCGCCGTGCGCGCAGATATTTACAATTCCCGCGGCGCCGGAGCGCCCCGTTTACAATTTGGCGCAGTCCGTATTATTAGCATGCCATGCCGTCGCGTTTCCAACTGTAAAATCGAGCGAGCCGCGCGCGCAAAATAGAAATGTACAAAAAAACGCGGGCCGCGAGGAAATTGATAAGTTAATGCTGGAGTTCCAGTCGAGCCTCGCAACGTTAGGATTTAAACCGCCGCGCACTCCGCACGACCGCACCGCACGAATCCTAGCGAGGATTCGCGGCCTCCTCGAACGCGGCGGAATCGACGACCGCGACGCGGCGATGTGGAAGGGAATTCTCGCGCGAATTCGCCGCGGATTATTATAATTCTTTTTTCTTAGTCTTTCCACGCGCGATCGCGCGTTCGCCAAATTTATTCTTAATCGCGTCGACCGCCTTGAGCAGCCGCTCGTGGCTGCGATCTTTTTCTTGCACTTCAAAAATTGTAGTTTGCCGCGCGGCGTCGCTTGAAACGAGATCCCCCACCGAAACGCCGAGCAGGCGCACGGGCTCGTTCGCCGTGCGCGTTGTTCTAAACAATTCGCGCGCTGTATTATAAATAATAATATCGTCGTCGACCGCGCGGTCGAGTTTCTTCTGCCGCGATAATGTAATAAACGGCGGGTATCGCAATTTGAGCTTCACTACAAATCCACGCGCGTTGTCTTTGCGCAGCCGGCGCCCGACGCTCTCCGAAAGCTCCAGCAATACCTGCTCGCACGCGTCGTTATCTGTTATATCATATTCGAACGTCGTTTCGTGGCCGATCGATTTTGCGTCGCGTTCGGGTTCGACCTCGCGCGGATCGCGCCCGCGCGAAAGTTCATAAAAATGTTCGGCCGTCGCCGCGCCGAGCGCGCGCGTCAAATCTGCAAGCGTCCAACGTTGCAAATCGCCGATGGTATGCATTCCCATTTGTTCAAGATTCTTAACTGTTACTTTTCCGGCGCCCCACAATCGAAAGAGCGGAAGCGGCGCCAGGAATTGTAGCTCTTCGCCCGCGCGCACGACCGTGATCCCGCGCGGTTTCTTAAGATCCGACGCAACCTTCGCTACAAATTTCGACGGCGCGACGCCGGCGGAAACTGTTAACGAAGTCGCTTCATACACTTCTTTTTGTATCGATCGCGCGATCGCTTCGCCGTCGCCGAACAGATCGCGACTTGCTGTAACATCGAGAAACGCTTCGTCGAGCGAGAGAGATTCGACGAGCGGAGTATAACGTTCGAATATTGCAAATATTTGACGCGATGCTTCAAAATAAACATTCATGCGCGGCGTTACATAAATAGCATTCGGCGCGAGCTCGCGCGCCTCGGCCGTCGGCATCGCCGACCGTACGCCGAATTTCCGCGCCTCGTACGACGCCGTTGATACAACACCGCGCCGCCCTAAACCGCCGACGACGACCGGCAGCCCCCGCCACTCGGGATGATCGCGCTGCTCGATCGACGCGTAAAACGCGTCCATGTCGCAATGTAATATTACACGATCCAATCTGTTATAATATTAATTAAATTCAGTCGATTTAGCAAATCTGCTAATCGGCTATTTTTTGTATAGAAACGCGGCCGCTCGACGTTTTGAGAGTTAATGTATGAACTCCGCCGCTGGGCGCGCTGTCCGAATTGAGTATTCCGCGAAGCGCGCGGTCCTTTTTTGTAAACCCGGCCATGAGTTCCTGAAAATCGCAATCGACGCTGCCATAGCTCGTCTTTGCATCCACGTCCGCGGCGAAATCGTCCGGGAGTTTTATTGTAATATTACCGTAGCCGGAAGTGAGCGACCAGTTTTGTTGCATTACGCTGCCGGGGCGAATTGTGGCTTTCACTTCGCCGGAGCTGCTCGCCGCTTGGAGAGCAGTTAGAATTCCGTCGGTATGCACCCGGCCATAGCTCGACCGAGCGTCGACGGCTCCCTCGAAATGGCTAATTTGTACATTTCCGCTCGAAGTTTTTGCACGGCACTTTCCACCGGTTTTCTTAATATTAATATTCCCATAGCCCGTCTCCGCGTCGATGGATCCTGGCTCGGCGTCGTCAATCGTAATATTACCCGAGGAGCTTTGCAGCGAAAGTGCGCCCGTCACGCGCAATATCTGTATATTTCCGTACGAAGTCTTAACTTTTTGCGATTCGGCCTCCGTGTTTTCAATCATCATATTTCCGGAGGAACTGTTCACCTGAAGAGTTTTTGTTTGCGCGTCTCGAATTGTAATATGCCCGTACGAGCTGTGCGCGTCGAGAGTTTCAGCCAATTTTACCTTTGATATTTGAATATTGCCGCTCGAACTGCGCGCCTTCACGCTCCCGGACGCATTCGATAATTGAATCACGCCGTATTTGGAATCAACGTCGCACTCCGCGAACGGGCCTTCGGCGTTGATGCTTCCCGCGCCAGTTGATAATTTTAACAAACATGACTGCGGAATGATCGCTTCGATATCGGCCGTTGGAAACATGCGGGAGTAGATGCCTGGTTTTTGTATCACAACCTCGCCGGCGTCGAGACGCACTTCGATTCCGTTTTCGCCTCGCTCTACAATAAACTTCGCAAGTTCGAGATTTTTTGCAGCTTCTTCGCTCGTCTCGCCGAACGTCGTAATTGTAGCATTTAGCGACGGCGTTTCAGAACCCTTGCAAACTCGAATATTAAGTTTGCCTCCGCGAATATTTACAGAAAACGTTTCCGACGTTTTGAGTTCGAGCTTCTTAGTTTCAGTGCGCGACGCCCGATGCTCATAATCCGAAAGATTAAGATTTCCGTTGATGACGACGCGCGAACACGCCGCACCGAGGACCGGCGCCGCGAAAAGCGCCATCGCCATACTTACTAAGAATCCCGGCGAAGACGCACGGGATGCCGCGAAACGCGAATGGTTCATAGTTGTACGAATTGTAGCAATTTGCGCCGTCCGGCAGCGGCCCCCGCCAGACGGAATATTGCGGCCCGGCGAGAAAGCTAACACAACCTGTGCGCGCGCGAAAGGCGCAGGTTTCTGTGAAGCACCGCACCTGCCGGCGGCCTTGACGTTTCGCGCCGTAAGTTATAACCTTCGTTGAAACAGCTCCAAAACAACTATGATCAAAGTTAACATTCGAAAAATTGGCAATTCTCTCGGCATCATTCTTCCCGCGGAGGCGACGGGCCACATGCATGTTAAGGAAGGCGATTCCGTATTCTTAACAGAAGTGCGCTGTGGGTATCAATTGACCGCGTACAGTCCCGAGTTTGAAAGGCAGATGAAGCATGCTGTGGAATGTATGAATAAATACCGAAACGCGATCCGCGAACTCTCAAAGCGATGAAGAAAACGCCCGAGTGGCTGATCGTTGATTTCGTTTTAAGCGCACACGAATTCGCTCTCGCCTCGGAGGGCGGACTTTCGGGAGTGCGCGATCATGGATTATTAGAATCAGCGCTCGACCGCCCAAAAAATTTATTTAATTATGAAGGCGCCGACATCATTGAACTCGCCGTCTGTTATGCGGATGCTATCATTCGCAATCATCCATTCGTAGACGGCAATAAGCGTACTGCGTTCATTTCGATGTATGCATTCTTAAAAGAAAATCGCCATCAATTTCGAGGGGCGGAAGCCGAAGTCGTTGTCATGTTTGAAGGCTTTGCAAATAAAACTGTAAAAAAAACTGAATTCACACTTTGGGTTCGCGAGAATACTATCAAAAATAATTAGAGCCTATCCAAAAACCCTCGGACCGAGCCGAAGCTACAATTTGACGCGCCGACAAGGCACAATTCTGCTGGCATATTCCATAGCAGTATTCCGAACCCATTACTCAATAAATACAGTGTAACGATGTCGGCGTGGATGAATTGTAAGATTCGGCGACTGGAGAGGTTTTGGGATAGGCTCAGGCAACTACTCCCCCTTTAGATACTTTCCGAAAAACGTTAACAATCGCTGCGCGGCGTCGCTCGCATGGTCGAACGACCAATCGGGAAGCCGGTGGTCTTCGCCCGGGTAGATTGCTAATTCTGCATTTTTTTCGAGGCGGCTGAGCGCGCGAAACATTTTATGCGCATCCGCGGCGGGTCGCTCGCGATCGGCGCCGCCGTGGATCATCAGTAACGGAGTTGTTATTTTGTCCGCTCTGAATAATGGCGAATGTTCAATATTACGGATCGACGTCTCGTAACTTGTCAAATCATACATTCCAGAAACGGCCGCGGCGCCTTTGAAAAACGGCGTCGTGGTTACTAATGATGCTGCACTGTAGCCTCCGTACGCATCGCCGGCGACTCCCACGCGATCCATATCAATAAAACCAAGTTCACCGGCGCGGGCGATTTGCGGCAATATCATCTCTTTTAAATTCTGGATCGGACTCTCGGGCTTCCCGGGCGATTCCATGAGCGAATCTACAAATAAAACCGCGAACCCGCGGCTTGTAAAAATCGCCGACGGAATAGATGCTACATTTCCGCCTCCAAACAATTCCGCTTCGATCGAATGGCGTTCGCCGCCGCGCACCGAGACGATCACCGGGAGTTTCATATCTTTACTTCTTCCGGCGGGAAGCAAAATACTTGAATATACAATTCGCGGCGCGCCGTCGGGCGCGATGACGCGCGTCGAAAAAACCTCAACGTTCGCGAGCGCGAGTCCGTCATAACGTTTTTCGGCCGCAGTGATTTTTTTTATTGTATTAAGGTCGCGCGATATTTGATAGATCTCGGCGCCCGACTGCGCGTTCTCAAATTGGATCAACAGATTATGATGTTTCGAATCGGAGCCCCCGCTCGCGGCGCGGAACGTCCCCGTCTTTCGTTTTGTAATACCTCCCGACTCCATGTCGATTTCTACAAATGAAGACAGCCCGCTTTGCAAATCGCGCGCGACGGCGGCGAGTTTACCTTTCTCGGGCTGAAACGCGATTCCGGGCCGCGCGCAAAAGATATTTACAATTCGCGTGTGCTCCGGAAACCCGAGCGCTGTTACAATTCCAGTTGCTAATTCCACGCAAATCACCGCCTGCACGCCGAGCCGGCGGTCTTCGAGCGGACCGTTCGGAACAAGACTAAAAATAACGTGGCTGCCGTCGCGCGTGAAATATAAGAATCGCCGGTCGGCCTCGCCGAGCCCTTCGCCGTAGGTTTTCTCCTCCGTCACGGCGCCATTCTTAAAGTCGCGCACGCAGAGCCGTTTCTTGGAAAAGTAAAATAAACGATCGCCGCCGTCGCCGAGCGGATGCCAGCGGTGCGATTCATCATATTCTCCGGATTCGTCGAATGCATAATTCGATTCTGTAAAAAGTACATTTCCATTCGACGCGTCGCAGACCACGAGATCGCGCGAGAACGGCGGCTCCGCGAGATCGAGCGATCTGTAGCCGGAATCGAATGATACAAATTTTCCCGACGGCGACAGCCGCGCTCGCGAGGGCGGCACCGTGCCCGTGCCGGAGAGATTTCTTACATTTCCGTTTTCGATATTTACAAATGCAATTTGCCGAGCATCCCAGAAAGGCAGCACTTCTTTTTTAGCATATTCCGCGGGCGGCGGCTCATCCGATTTGTATACTTCCGGTAGTCTTTCGGATTTTTGATTCTGAGCGGCCGGGCCCGCGCTGACAGGGATTGGCGAGTATCCGATCAATACTTCTTTTCCGCCTTCGATCCAAACGGGCTCGTCGGCCAGGCGCTCATGTATCAAAACGGGCTTGTCTATAACTTTTCGCGCCGCGCTTTTTGTTATGTCATAAATCCATAACGTTAATAATCCGTCTTCATCACAATAATACGCGATCTTCGAACCGTCGGGCGAAAACGATGGCCGCCGCGAATTTGTAGCTTCCTTCGAAAGCGCGCGCGTCGCGCCATTTGTTACGTCGGTCAAGAAAAGACGGACGCCGCGCGGGCTCGCGCCTGCCGCCTTTTCGCCTCGCCGCAGAACGGGTTCTTCGACGGCGTAGACTACAAATCTGCCGTCGGGCGAAACGGCCGGCTGGTCGCGTTTCGAAAGCGCGCGCGACGAGAATGCTAATTCCAACGGAATTGCAACATTCTCATCCTGAATTGTAAATTGTGCGTGGATCGAACTTGCCGCTAACGTTACGGCAAGCGCTGCCGCGATGAGTTTCATGGCGAAATCTTATACGCAAAAACGGCTGGCGCACTTGTGTGACGCGCCGCGAGGGTTCGGCTAAGGAACGCCGGGCATCCGATTTGATCGAACGCGGCGAAGCCCCCAATTTATAACTATTCGCGGCCGGACGATTTTAATAATAATCGAAGAAATCTGTAACCCATCAACGCACCGATCGTATAGCCTCATCAGCCCGTGGCAAACCACACGAGACGAACATGTTCAAACAATTGCGCAGCGTTTCATTCTTAGTTTTTATTGTAGCATTTGAGAGCGCCGCACTGTGTGCGCCACCCCCCATTTATATACATAGTTTTATCCACGGCGGCGGCCACGCGCCTCCGGCTCCGCCTCCTCCGCCGCCCGGGC
Source organism: Planctomycetota bacterium (assembly GCA_046160785.1). GTDB lineage: Bacteria > Planctomycetota > UBA1135 > UBA1135 > JACQFD01 > JACQFD01. The sequence continues at coordinate 5,667 of JBJXHE010000103.1, read as the reverse complement.
CTGCGCGCCCGGCGCCCACTCCCGGTCCGGGCCCCGTCATTCCGACGCCGCCCCATCCGCAACCGGGCGGCCCGAAAACTCCGGGGCCGAGCAGCCCTGCTCCGACTGGCCCGACGACTCCTGCTCCGACCGGACCCACCACACCTGCGCCGTCGGGCCCACGCACTCCGGCACCGGTTCCAACCGGTCCGATGACGCCGGGGCTTGATACAGGTCCAAATCTAGAATCGTGGACGTACTGGTGGGCTTTTAATAAAGAACGTTTTCTTAAACTTCGCGAAAAGATTGGAAAACTCGATGGTCCGGTGACGGGCGGAGAGGGCGACGATTTGTTAAGTGGTGGGAGAGTGTCGAGCATGCATGCTACAAAAGAGCAGCTTGCTAATGAAGTTACGCCGGTTTTGTTAGAAATCCTCAACAATGAAAAGGAAGCATTAATTCTGAATGCGGCCATGATTTCGCTCGCAAAAATCGGCGAGCGCGCGCCGGAGGTTTGTTCAAAATTAAAATCATTACTTTCACATTCGAATACTTCAGTTGTTGAAAACTCGGCGCTTTCGCTTGGAATCCTCGGGTCGCCCGACGCCATTAGTATCTTGCGATCCGTCTACCTCGACGACGAGGAAGGCCGCAAGTTGTGCGGGAATAAGAGTGAAGTGCCGTGGCGCGTGCGCACGGTCGCGGCGTACGGCCTCGGTCTCGCCGGCGCACATACTAAGAATCCGCATCATTTAAAAACAATTCGCGAAACGTTAGCAACTCCGTTTATTAGTAAAGACAACCGCCGCGCGTCGGAGCGCGACGTCGCGGTTGCGTCTATTTTAGCAATCGGAATGTTTCCCGATCCCGAGCGCGTCTCGGCGAGCATCCTCGAACGTTACTTTCTCGATCATTTAGAACGCGAGGAGATCGTCTGCGCCCACGTACCGTCGTCGATTGCTAAGATTTACGCAACGGCGGGAGCCACCGAACGCGAACGATTCGCAAAATCATTAATACAAACATTAAATCCTGGCTCCGCGAATGGCGGCAATCCAAATTCGGCAGGTAAAGGCGCACCGCGGCTCGCGCGCAGCGGAATCGCCATCGCGCTCGGAATGGTAACGCAAATATCAGATACATTTTCTCCATTTGTAATACAAACATTAAGAAACTCGGTCGAGCAGCAATTATCCAAATACCCCGACGCCGCGTTCATGTCGATTATTGCACTCGGCGAAATTGCGGGGACAGCGGATTCGGCGGCGGACATTGAAAAATATTTGTTAGATCGCGTTTCGGCCTCGGGCGGGCGCGTCACGACGCGCGCGTGGAGCGCGATCGCGCTTGGAATTAGTGGATATAAACAAAACGAACGCGCGGGTTCGGCGCGCGCGCTCGAAGCGTCGTCGGGCAAGGATCCGATTGTTAAAGTTCTCGAAGAGCGAATGTTTGAAATCAAGGATCCCGAACAGCGTTCGGCCATCGCGATTGCGCTTGGGCTCCGCGGCGCGAAAGGCGCGTCGGGCTCGTTTATGAAATGTTTAATTGATGTTAAGGTTGACGACGTGCGCGGTTTCTTTGCGACGGCGCTCGGCCTCGTCGGCGCGCGCGATTCGGCGCCCGCATTATTAACTTTCCTCAAAGATAATCTTCGCCGCCCGGCGGTATTTCAACAATGCGCGATTGGCCTCGGCCTCATGGGCGAAAAAGCCGTCGTCCCCGTTTTAATTGATGTATTGCGCGATTCTAAGAATAAATCTTTTATTATACAATCCGCGGTCGCTGATTCGCTGGGCTACGTCGGAGATTATCGCGCCGTGGGCTCGCTCATCGACGTTGTTAAAGATCCTAAAAAAGAATTTACAACTTCGGCGCGGACGTTCGGCGCCGTCGCGCTCGGCCTCATCGGCGACAAGGACATGGAGCCGTGGAACGCGCGCATCTCCACGAATCTTAACTATTTCGCTTTTGTAGAAACGCTGAACGATTTGATTTGGGAGCAGTAGGTTTCCCCCCCTCGCGCCGGCCAGCAGGGCCGGACGCGATCCCCCAAGGGGATCTGTAACATTCCCGTGCGCGGCCGCACGGCGTTCGTTTTGTTTCGCACGAAACGGCGCCGCGCGGCCGTGAAATTTAGCTGTTAGATTTGTTGTATAAATCCTTGGGCGCGCGCGGTGCGGGCATTGCTAGAGCTCAGCGCATGAGTACGACCCTGCGAATCATAATTCCGACCGCGGTGGCTCTGGGATCATTAGTATTTCAAACGCGCGCGCAGTGCGGCAACGGTTCGCCGCCGAGTCCGTCCATGCCTGGTTTCGGGCCGACGAGCCCGGCGCCCGGCACACCGGGCCCCACGACTCCGGGCGGCGCGCACGGCCCCGGAATCTTTACATCCGTTTCGGATTATGATTCGTGGCGCTACTGGTGGGAGTTTAATAAAGAACGATTCTTAGCTATTCGCGAATTGTTAACTTCAGTGGTGACTCCTGAAACGCGCGAATCGGATTCGCTACTTTTAGAATCGAAACCGGACAGCACGTACCGGCGTCCGTCCCGACTACAAATAACGCAACACGCACTTCCCGCATTGCGGCGCGTTTATGAAGATTCGAAACTTTCGCCGGCGTCGAACACGGTGATTACAAATGCGTGCATCGCCGGCCTCGCGGAAGCGGGAGGCGGCGATGATAAAATTGCAGAAACGCTGCTTCGAGAATTAAAGAATACAAATCGGTCGATCTCGAACCAGGCGCTGCTCGGCCTCGGAATCTTAGAATGCACGGGCGGAACTGAAGCGCTAATTTCAATATTCGAGAACCAACAAAAAGGGCGCGAATTGTTACAAGAGGTCACGAAGGTCGCGTGCGATGTACGCGCGAACGCCGCGATTTCGCTGGGGCTCCTCGCGGGCGGCACGCGCAACCCTCATTTCCGCGAGCAGATTCGCAAATCATTAGCAAACACATTATTAACAGACGGCGCGCTCTGTAAATTTCATCACGAACTTCCGGTTGCGACAATCTTAGCATTGACTTTGATTCCCGACGGCGAAGGTGCCAGCGCGGCGGCGCTTGAAAAGTATTATCAAAACCGCCGCGAAACCGATGCTAATATTGCGGCGCAAGTTCCGGTGGCGGTCGCGCGAATTTTACAAAACGCCTCCGCCAACGAACGCGCGCGGTATGCTAAAGAAATCTTGGCCGATCTCGCCCAGCCGAAACGAAAAGGCGATGATACTATTCGGCCGTCGCTCGCGTACGCGCTCGGACTCTTAACAAAAATCGACGACGCACACGCGGCGGCCGCGATACCGGCGCTCGCGAAAATTGTACAATCCGACGAGCCGAAGACCGCTCACTTCGCCATGATCGCTCTCGGCGAAATCGCCGGCTCAGCGAATGCTAATAATACAAATGCGGACGCGATCTCGGCGAATTTACTGCAAATCGCGACGCGCAACACGGGGCGCACGATCGACCGCGCGTGGGCGGCGCTCGCGCTCGGCATCGCGGGATTCAATCAATTAGAACGCAGCTCATCGAACCGCAGCGCGAATTTTAGTGAAACGTCGCGCGCGCTCCGGGATCAGATGATCACAATTAAGGATCCTGAAGTTTCAAGCGCGTTCGCCATTTCGCTCGGTCTGCGGCGCGACGCCGCATCGGCAAAACCAATATTACAATTCGTCGATCGCGTGAAGTCGGACACGCACCGCGGTTATTATGCTATTGCGCTCGGCCTCGCGCGCGCGAAAAACGCGGCGGCTCCGCTGCATGAAGTATTAGAAAAATCGCACTCGCATCCGCTCGTGTTCCGCGACACCGCCGTTTCATTAGCATTGCTTGGCGATCAAACGGTATTTGATAAATTAATGTCGATTGCTAATTCTGGCGGCGGCGCGTCGACCACGCTGCTCGCGGCGGCGGCAGACGCGCTCGGCCGGATCGGCGAGGCGTCTGCGATCGAGCCGCTCGTGCGATTATTATTAAATGAAAACGCGAAGTCGGCGGCGCGGTCGATGGCAGCGTCGGCGATCGGGCGCATTTGTAATCAAAACCAGCTTCCGTGGTACGCGCGCCTCACTGAACACTTTAATTATCTTGCCGCGCCTGAAATCGCGGGATCGCGGCTCGCGTCGAATTAATAAATAAGATCTATTTATAGGCCTCAGCGTTTATAGGTCTGAAAGGTTCCGGTGATGCGGAGCCGGTTCTTATCTTCATAAAAAATGTTCGGCGGCAGCGTCTGGCGTTCGTCGACGGCGCCGCCGAGAAATGCAACGTCTAATGATAATATGATAGAATCGCCGCGTTCGATGAGGCGCACTCCCCCGTGCGCTTCTTTACTAAAAAACCCGCGCGACTTGCCGCTCGAGACGGCCAGCGACGTTCGAATAGGAGCATCGGGAAGTTCGAATTGGTGTTCGAACGGCTCCGTTTTACTTACATTTGAATTCTCCATGGCATTCTCCATTTCGAATGCAAATGTAAATCCGCCGATCCCGTTTTCTTCCTGATCGCGACTAACAATAATCACGCGGCGCGAAGGATAATATTCGGTCGCGACGACGGCGCGGTCAATATCAACAATTCGCCGGCCTCGCAGTTCCTCGACGCGAAACTCCGGACCCGACGCGCACGCGATCATTAACATTAACGCGGATGCGGCGGCAATTCGTGCGATCGTTTTCATGCGGTTTGCAATCGTATACGTAGCAAACGCGCCCGCGAGAGAATCCTCGCGCGCGCGATTGTTTGATTCGCAAATGATATAGCGAGCGAGACGCGCCCTTGACGCGGCGGCCGCGACACCGCGGAATGCGCCGCGCGCGCCGATAGCTCAACTGGATAGAGCATCAGCCTTCGAAGCTGAGGGTTGGGGGTTCGACTCCCTCTCGGCGCACCAGTTTTTGGGGGATGTTACAAATGAAGACAGAACATATCGAGTGCGCGACAATGGAATTGTTAACAGTGCTAATATTTTTGATCTCTTGAAATTGATCAATAATTGTTTCGACAGATGCTATAACTAGCGGCCGTGAAGCATTTGCAGCCGGCGAAGTGGATCAGGATAATAGAACTCAATCGTCTCTGGAACTTGCTTTCCTAACAGTGGAAACCGTTCCGCGCGATGTCGATTTAATTCGATATCAAATTGAGTTGGACTTTCATATATAAACCAAAAGTGAGACATTTCTTTTCTTACCTTATCTAGAAATGTTTGCAGTTCGTCCAATCTATCCAAACTGCACCCGCGGAATTTATGCGTTTTAAGCATCTCAATATTATATTCCAGCATCTTAAGACAATAAGACAACACCAATTCTGAAATAATATGATCAAATGGCTGTAAGTCGTTCAATTTTGTTACGAAAGGAGATTGTTTATAATTTCCCTCTACCGTGTCGAGCGCGCTATAAAGACAATGTGTAAACGTACTCAGGAAACTATAGTGAACTCGAATCCGATCTAACTCAAGCTCCGTCAAAATATTATTTAATAGAAGAGCGTCATGTTGTGCTCCTTCGAATCGAACAAAATGATGGTAGAGATCCTTATCAGCCCGTGGCAAAAGTCATCCTATTCAAAAATGTTCTTTTTTGTTAACTCGTCGTCAAGCCGTTCTAAACGTAAGTTCTTACTACGTCTCAAACGCCTTTCCTTGATTTAACAAAAAATTACTATA
>JBJXHE010000102.1:0-12759 GCA_046160785.1 Planctomycetota bacterium | reverse complement strand
CACGACGCGTACCGCGTCGTGTCGAGGGTGCCTGACCCCATCCCCACCCACTGACGAGAAACAAAATCGGCGACGCTCTGCGTCGCCGTTTTTGTTTCTCGCCCTGTCCAATCGTAGGAGGCCGTGGGGCAATTCACTGCTACCGCAAACTAACAAAACCCCTCCGGCCAACCCCACATTATCAATATAACAGATCGCGGCGGGTCGCGCGCGCCGCGCGCATCGGTGCGCGGCCGTTCGGGTCGCGTATCGCCGAGCGCGGCAGTGGTCCAGGCGCGTTTCATTTAACTAATATTCCGGCGCCACGGTTATGCGCGCGAGCACGCGACCCGCCGCGATCTGTTCCCATTTATACCAATAACGTTAATAAACCCAGCCCCCCCCTCAACCTTAACAAACCGGCCGCGGAACTTTCGCCCCGCGGCCGTCCGTAGTATAGCCATCCCCCGACGCTAACACTACGAATCCGAAAGGTAATAAACAGCGCCGCTGCCCTTCGGGGGCCGGACAGCGGCGGCGCAACAATTCCTACCACGGAATTGCAACAATACTTAAGAATCCGATCCCCGCCGCGAATGTTTCACACATTCCCGCCTCTCGGCAAGAATTCTCCGCTGCTAATTCAAGCCTCTACTGCACGCGCTGCCAGCGTTGATAAAAGTGGTCATACCCCAGCATCAAAATATTATTATCAATTCGAAACGACTGAAATTCCTGCCAGTCTGAAACGCCCGCGGTTGGAAAACGCATTCGCAACAATTCCCCGTTTATTTCAAATTCGCCGTCGTACGACGCGTACGGAATCTCTCCCGCGCCCGGAGCGCGAAAGGAACTGTTTAATTTCCCGCCGTCTCCAAAATAATAATACCAAGGCCGAAAATGCGAGCCGCTTTGCGCCCTCCATTCCTTTCCATCAAAAACGACTTCATCCACGAACTCCCAGCGTCCGCGTATACTCATATTATTTAATATTATTACTAATTTGTTTTCCGCGGACTCCTTCGTTGCTTTCGTTGAAAACGGATTCTTAACAATTGCGTTTTCTAAGAATAACGGCATCCAAGAATGCTGCTGCTCCAAAGTCGGGAAATTCGCCGCAGGCTCCATTTCGCGGCTCGCGCACGAACCCGCCGCCAGTCCGACGCACACTACAAATAGAAAACAGATTGTTGTCATAGCTAATTCGCAACGCGCGGCGCGTCCAAATTCTTAGCGAATTCTTCAGAGTTAGTTATCGCACGACCGTCCACACGCCGTTCACGCGGCTGAAACCGCACGGCAAATCGAACGTCGTCGACTGGGAAACGCCGCGCACCGGTGGAAACCCGTTCGGATCTGTTACAAACACAAGCCGCCCGCCCGCCTGCGAATTGTAATGAAACAATTCGGGCTTGAGCGGTTCGAGGCGCCAGCGATCCGCGGCAACGCATTGTTCCAAAAACGACTTTTGTTTATGATCGCGATCCTCGGGCGACACGCCGTACGCGCGCGCCATCTCCGCGTTTTGTATAGAAAGTTTTTTGCGGACGCCAAGAATATCTTTCTTTGCAATTCCCTGATATAAACTTTCGACAACACTTATAATCTCCGCCCGATCCGCGTCGGAAACCGGCTGTTCGTCCGCGTCTTGCCACGCCCAAGACCCGAAGTCATCCTCTGGTTTCAGAATCGAGTCCCAGACGCGGCGCGTCTCGCCGATTGGTAATATTAATTCTCTATTATAACGATATCCGGAAATGCGGTCGGCCGATTTCCGCGTCTTGCCTTCGCCCCAATATAACCATTCTAATTCAAACGACTCGGGATCATTACAATCCGCGACGCGCCCGAGCCAGACTTCTAATATATTTTCTCCGGGAACGATCCAATGATTCACGCGATCCTCGCGAATCCGCGGCGTGCCGCTGAAGTCGCGGTAAACGCGGACGTCATTGAGCCGCACCTCGAGGAGTAGACCGGAGGATTCGAGCTCGATCGCGAAGGTTGACATTGCAACAAAACTGCCCGTCGCGCCGCCGCGCGGCAAGCGTCTTCGCTCGCGTCCTACGTTATCTTTCGCGCCGCTCGTGAATAGCACTACGCCGCCGCCCCCGACAGATTCGCGATTCCTCGCACACATGGAATCCCGGCTGGCGCATGCGCTCCGTCGCGGAAAATGGGTATTAATAATCGCAATTGTTATTTTTACAGTTACGCAAACGGCGCGCCAGATTCGCAATCTACACAAATCGACGCACAGCCACGGCGGCACGGCGCTCTCCGATTATTTAGAAGCAGGGCGCCGCGCGTTCGAAGGCGATTTATATCAAATCAATTATTCGTATCCTCCGGCATTCGCCGCCGCAATGGCGCCGCTCGGCAGCCTTGCGCCGTCAACCGCGGCCCTGATTTGGTCAATATTACAAATCGCGGCGGCCGTTTTCTCAATCTATCTATTGTACAGGCTGCTAACGATACCGCGGCCCGGCGACGCGCCGTGTGCGACGCCCGTTCTTGTTACAATCATTGGCGGTGCAGCGGCGTATCGGTTCTTAAACAATAATCTCATTCATGGAAATGTAAATTCGTTCGTGCTGCTCGCCGCGATCCTGGGCGCTGTCGATCTATATCAAAAACGCGATTTTCGAGCGGGATTTTGGTTTGCCGCCGCGGCAACGATCAAATTCCTACCCTTATTTTTCGGCGCCGTTCTCGTCGCGCGGCGCGGCTGGCGCGCGCTGCTGGGAATGGTCCTTTCGTTAATATTACTTAACGGGGTCATACCAGCAATATTGCTCGGACCCGCGCGCACGATCGAGATCAGCGAACAGTTCTATCAAAAAATGATCGAACCGTTTTATACAAAAGCAACGCTGGGCACCGATCCGCGCAACCTCGCCCTGTCCGCGGCGATTGAAGAACACTTCCTCGAAATTCAGCCGGAAGAGCGCGTCGAGCCCCAACTCGCATTTTCATTAGCAAACACTTTTGCTACATTCCCGCGGTTTTGTGAAAGACCGGATTTGTTACTTTATCATGCCGGCCGCTCGTATAGACTTGCAGTTCAAAGCAAACGCTTTCACTACCAGCTGGCGTTCCGGTTTCCCGCGCTCTCCCGGCCCGAGCTCAATCTTATTTCAAAGTTAATATTAGCCGGCATTTCATTTATAACATTAGTCTCCGTGTTTTTTCTCGCGCGCAGCGGGGAACGCAGTCGTTTTTCAATTCTTTGCGAGTGCTCTCTCGTGATGACGTGCCTATTGTTAGTATCACCCAAGACGTGGACGGCACACTACGTGTGGCTGCTTCCAGCGCAATTCGCGCTCGTTTGGTATTTGTTACACAATGCTACTCATTGCGGTTCAAATCGGGCAGCAGCTCGTCGCGTACTTATACGCGGGATAACGCTGATATTTATCTTAGCAAGCCTCATCCTCGCGCTAAGCTCGCGCGGAGTTGTGGGACCGGCTAACGCCGCATTCATTCGGGCCGCTTCGCTCGAAACGGCGGCGGTTTTGTTATTTTGGGGAATGCTTGTATTTGCCGCGCGGCAGCACGGCGCGCGCGTGGCAGCCGCGACTCCCTGATTATACCAAACTAAATATTAACAATTCCGCATCCGCCGCCGCGGAAAAGCGAAGCGGCTCGCTCATCACCGTCGATGCGCCGTCGCCTTCCTCCAGCGACGCGTCGCCGATAGTTACCTTTCCGCGAGCGGTCTGAATCCAAACGGAACGGCCGATGCCGGAATCAAATGTTAACTTCGCGCCGCACTTAATCGTTGCAATATACAATTCCGCGTCCTGGTGAATCGTTAACGATCCGCTGTGGCCGTCGCGCGAAGCGGCAAGCAAAATGCCCGTGCCCGACGCGGGCTTATTTATTGTAATTTGCTGATACGACGGTTTGAGCGCGCGCAGGTCCGGCGTGATCCAGATTTGATATAAATGAACGGGCTCCGTTTTTGAAGCATTGTATTCGCTGTGAACGATTCCAGTGCCCGCCGTCATTCGTTGCAATTCGCCGGCGCGCACCAGCTCGCCGCGGCCGCTCTCGACGGCGCCGCCGATCGAATCTTTATGTTCGAGCGCGCCCGAAAGAACATAAGTAATAATTTCCATGTCGCGGTGCCCGTGCGGCGGAAACCCCGCGCCCGGCGCGATGCGGTCGTCGTTCATGACGCGCAGAGTTCGAAATGATACAAAATCCGGATCATGATAATCCGCGAATGAAAACGTGTGGCGGCTGTCGAGCCACGCCGTCGCAGTCGCGCCGCGTTCGGCAGCGCGTCGAATCTGTATCATTATAAATCGATGAGCGTGGGTTTAATTTTACGATAAAGTTCCGCTGTCGCGCGCGTGTCTCGAAGGCAATATTCGCCGATGTCTTCAATTTTTTTCTCGCGGTACGCGCGCGCGATCTGCGATCCGTCCAGTTTTGTCTTCGGGCTCTCGATATCAAATCGACGGCACCAATAATCGAGTTTATAACGAAACTGCGTGCCCGAATTTCCAAAGTTTAATATATCCATTAAGTCGGCGTGCGAATCGCGGTCCCACGGTTTTGTATCGAGCTGCCGCGACGGTTTTATTTGATGCATCGCCGAACGAACAGCCATGTGCGGAATATCATATCCGCGCCCATTGAATGATATTAATCGTTTTCGCCGCCCTCCGGGCCCGACGATTTTCCAGAATTCTTTGAGTATCTCCGATTCCGTTCCGCGAGCGACTTTGCATCCGGGCATTCGTTCATAATCCGTTAATTGTAATTTTCCACCAGGAGGCCCTTCTAACAATAACGCGCCCTGGTCCGACTCCAGATTCCACATTCCAATTGCAATAATCTTTCCGAGCCCGAGATACAACGCCGTACTCTCAGGAATCGCCGCGCGCCGCGCCTCGTCGCGCTCGCGATCGAGCAGATACCCGCGCGTGAGTTCGTCGACTTCCTCCCACTCGATCCCGGCGACTTCAATATCAAAACAAATATCGATGGTTGTATCGTTAGCCATTCACGGGATTATAACATCCCGCGCCGAAGAATGCTAACAACGAGCGGCGGCCGCATGCATCGACCGTAGTCGAATCGCGGCCGCGACAATCAGCAATAATGCGAAACTAAGAATCGCGCCGTTCGCGTTGCCTGGAGGAATCCGATTTGATAATCCGATCGCGACTCCCGCGCAGCCGCCGCCTCCTCCGCCGCCTCCGCCCGATCCGTTCTGAGAATTAATAGATGAATCAGCAGTATAAGTAAATCCCGGCGCAACATTCGTTTGGCCAGCCGGCGTTTTTATTAATATATTCGATTCGCCCGTCTCGGCAGACGCGGGAACGGTTACTTCGAGTTCGGTTGCCGAAATGTAGTTTACAGTTGCTGGCGTGCCGCCCTCGCCCGTGAACGGGTCGGCGCCGAACGCGGCCGTTGAATTCACTACAAAACCGCTTCCGAGAACGCGGATCACGGCCCCGCCGGACTTCGGCGCGGCGGGCGGCGTGATTTGTAATATTTGCGGATCGGCGGATTCGACGGCGTGGAGCGCGTTTGCTAACGATATTTGCGCACCGCCCTCCAGTGTAATTGTTATATCATAATTTCCGGGCGCGAGCGCCGGAGCGACTGCATCGATGCGCGTCGATGAAGCCGAAACGGCCGATGCGGCCACGGATGCGCCCGAGTCGGAAGTCACGCCCGCGGCTGGAGTTAATATTACAGAAACATTCGTTGTAAAGTCCTGGCCGTGTACGCGGATCATCGCGCCCCCGGAAGCAGAAACCGTATTTGGAAATAAGTAATGAATTTCGGGTTGCGGGTCGAGCGTGAACGCTTTCACTTTTCGCGCTTCGTGGCCGTCGGGATTTATAACAATAACGTCGACGCTCGACGGCTGCGCGCCGCCCGCGGATGTACAAATAATTTTTGTCGATGATTCTACAATTGCATTGGCAAGCCGGTCGCCGAGAATCACGCGCGTGCCGGTATTAATATTACCATTCGGCAGAGGAGCGGCCGACGGCGCCACGAATCCCGTTCCAGTAATCGTAATTATGTCGCCTCCGGAAACGGCGCCGCTCACCGGCGAGATTTGTAATATTGTCGGCGGCGCGCGCCGCACGTCGAGCGCGCCGGGCTCGATGGCGTACTGGCCGTTCGCGCTTTCCACGGCCAAATCGTACGCGCCTTCTGTAGCATTCGCGGGAACTGTAATGTTGCCGCTCAGCATGTGACCGCCCGCCGACGAAATGATATTTGTAATATTAAAATTCGCTCCGGGAACGAACATTTGCGTTCCGGGATCCAATTGCGAACCCCATGCGTACATCGCCTTCCCGGCGCCAATGGTTAATTCAATCGGCAGCGACGCCCCCACGCTTTCGATCGCAGGGCCGGACGATCCGCAGACAACCGAGCCGATGTCAATTGTATTATTAAGAATATTCCACTCGACAGGCGCGTGAATCCCGCCCGCCGTTTCACATCCAAAATTCTCATCGGCTTGAATATTCGAAACGAGATTGTCAACCGTCATCGGGCCGTCGAGCGGAACGACCGATATTTGATAGGTTCCCGCTTCGAGCGGAATCTCAAAATTACCATTCCCGCGCGAAATGGTGCCGGTCGCGACGCGGCCGTCGGCTCGCCGAGCCGACGCGTGCGCCCCCTTGACTGCCGCACCCGCGGACCCGTTTTGATTATAATTTACAGTTCCCTCGATTTTGCCGAGCGGCGCTCCCGTTTTGTATAAACTGCGAGCGCCTAATATATCATCTTCCGCAAGCGACCGGTGCAGCGTTTGTTGCAAACTAACATAGGGAAAGAGAGACGACGCGGCGAGCGGCGAATGGTCGAGGCCCAGGAAATGTCCAATTTCGTGCGTGGCGACGTCGCGAACGTCGAATGCTAATGATTGCAACGACGTCGAAAAGTTATGATCGCGGATGTTAAAGACGATGTCAGCATCAATAATAACGTTGGAGCCGCTATAACGAATCGGCGTCAATGCAACAATTCCGGTTTGAACGGGAAAGTAGCCTGTGTCGTCGCCGCCGTCGAATACAATTCGGTGCGTACCGAGTTCGTCGACGTTCATACTGGTCGGATTTTTTACAATCGGTTCGACAAATGTAATTTCGCCGCCGAGCGCGTTTTGCCATTCCTGAAAAGCAAGCCTTATTGCTAATAATTCGGAGTCGTCTGTGATTTCGGGGTCGCCACCCGGATGTATCACAATTCCAATCGAAGCCGTGTTCCAATTTATTGCTTTACCGCCGATCCCGCGGATCGCGTCGTGCGCGCGCGTTTCATGAATGATCAGCGCGGCAAAGACGACAACGAATCCGGCGAGTGAAATAAACTTAATAAGACTGCGGCGATCCCGGCTCATCGCGCCACCATCCGGCGAATTTCATTTATAAATATTTCGCGCTCCCATTCCGCCGCGCTCGTTTCGACGCGTTTTCCCGTGGCGGGATCTAACAATTCGAGACCCGCGAGGTCGGGTTTTACAATTGCCTTCTTGCGCTTTGTATCAAATCGCGCGCGGAACGCGCCTTGGCCGAGCCCGATCGGCACTACAATTCCTGACCGGGACGGCTCCGAAAGAAACAGAATCGCTTCTTCGTGAAGACTAAAATTCGGAATTCCCGGAATTATGAGCGTTTCATCGCCCATCGTTCCACCAGGCGACGTCCATTCGATATCTTTAGATTCCACCCCTTTCAGATTTGTTAATATTTCCGCGCGATAGCGCGTGAGAATCCGGTTTTTTGCGTCACGCAAAGTCGCAATTTCCCGTATTCTTAATTCTACTATTCGCGCCGCACGCGACGTGATTTCCGAAAGCGACAGGCGCTCGACGGTCGTGCCGCCGGCCGTCTTTGCAAATATCAACAATGCAACGAATATAAATAATCCAACACGCCGAAACGGCGCAAGACCTTTTTGTAACATGACCCCCCCGGGCAACCACCGCGAACTCGGACGCGCGGTGCTTCAATGTTCCTTGTCGGCGGCTGCCACTTCCTAGCAAAAGGGCCGATTCTTAATGATGAGCACTGTGCCCCAGCACCCTACGAAAACTTTTCCTTCAAAACAGTGCCACGGGCTGGAGCGAATCCGGTTGCAAAAGCGAATGCACAAAAAAGAAGAGGCGCCTCGCGGCGCCTCTCTTTTCAATCAAGAATAGTAGTTTTATGATCTACTACAAAAACCTCAATTTCTAGTTGACAACTATAATTCCGAGATCCGACACCGCGCGCGGGAACGCAAAGCCGGAGCCGACGAGCGGCAGCGACAAAGGATCGCCGACGTGCCATTGCGCACGGAACGACTTGCCCGCGAGAATCGGATTGTTAGGAACCAAGAAACTAAAGTCGTAACGGCCGATGTATTTTGTGGAGCCGCTCGGTCCGGTGCAGGAACCCATGATCGCGTCCGCAGTCGAAAGAGTTACAGCATCGACCCAGAACGTTCCGGTTGCATACAAATCGAGAAGATCGTTATACATCGGCGAAGATGTATTCCAGATGCCGAGAGGCAACCATTCATCCAAATTGCGGTTCCCGGGATTGACACAAAAGAGCGGATCGCCCGGGCAGAGCGCGGCCCAGAGTGCGCCTACAAAAATCGGATCCCAGTCTGCTTCTGATATAAACAATTGCGCATAGTCAATGCCGATTTGTATTCCTGTTACAGAAATCTGGAAGTCGGGGTTGCCGAGATACGGGGCGTTTCTGTAAAAACGGATTCCGGGAACAACATTAGGGTTGCCCGAACCGCTATTGCACAATGCAGTGATATTTAGCGGATTCTGGGCGCCGGGAACTTCAAAATTCGAAGCGGTCGGAAAATTGGTATTGAAGCCAATATTGCATACTTCGATTTCATTTAAGAACGAACCTGCGGGCCGCTGTACACAAAGCGCAATCTGCTCGCCAACGTCATTCGCGTCGTCATCGTTATTGTTATCTACAAATTTCCAAAGGATATCTGCTTTGAATGTGCCGGATATATCTTGTGGGCCGTCATTGCACGCTGCGTATACATTTCCAGTGACCGTATCGACTCCGAGTCCGCACCAGCCTGGAGTATTCGACATCGAAGGCGGATACGGAACGCCATTATACTGAAACGTTCCAAACGGCAATCCGAACGGATCGACGAAAATCTTAACTTCGCCGGCATCATTACAAGTACCGTTACTATTCAAATCCTCGCAGCGCAGAATCATACCTGAAATATCGGTGCTACCGAGATTTTGCGTCTGCGTTCGCGTTCCGAGCCAAACGACGCCGTTCGATTCATTAACTTCGTTATAAAGCAATGCGAGATAATTACCATTCGTCGCGCTCGGTGTAACGTTAGCAAAGTCGGAGCCGCGAGCCGCGTAGACGCCACCTGCGTCAAAATCAATATTGCGCGCCAATCCTGCTTTGTGGCCGGACAAATTCACGAAGTTAACAATTTCGCCGGCAGTGATGAACTTGCCGTCGGAATCAATATCCCTGAGCGAATAGATAACATCGTCTTTGGTATGATAGGAATAAATGGTGTTGGTCGCCTTCCGCATCGCGATGCGCTCGAACGAACCGCCGGTTGTGTTCGTACCGCCGCCGTTGGGCGTAGCTGTATCTTCATAAACTAATACAATGTCCGCCGTTGTTATAGCTAGCGCCGCCGTCGGAGTTGTTAATATATTTGAAATCTTTAAGATTCCGTTCGACACCGGCGTCGTCAAATTGAACTGATTATTTGCAACATAAACATTCCCCGCCGAATCTTCACAAATTCCAGCGAGAAACGTGTTGCCCGCCGACGATGCGCCAAATTTTCCGGGGCCGTTCAGCGTTCCCATAATTGTTGAAATTTCACTATCCTGGAACATGCCGTCGCCGTTCACATCCACAAGCTTGGTGAGAGCCTTGTGAGCTGGCTGCGTCGATGAGTTTCGATTATCAAGCCACAAAAGTCCGGGAGCGCCGAACATTGTTGTCGCTTTGATATCAATGCCTTCTCTTAACAAATTGGCTGCAAAGCCGTCGGCGACTTTTGAATACTCGCCAGCTTCATTAGCAGTGTTATTGTTATTTTTATCATTCGTGCGCGTCAAGATCATGTCGGTCTGACCGCACATAAATATATCTTGCGCCATGGCTGGGCCGGCGATGATGCCGGTCAGCAAAGCGCCGAGAGTTAGTTTCGGGGTTTTCATAGGAAACAAGCGAAGGGGTTGGGGAAGGAAAGAGGATGCAGGGAAATTCGTTTTGGCGCCATGGCTTACCCTGGGCGCGACAAACACGAGTTCATTAAAAATTACAAATACCGATGAACGCCAAGAGTATTCATGGATTCGCCAACATTCGATGTCGGCGCCGTGAACTTTGAATGAATCCGCGCGGCTTCACTTTATATCCGCGCCGAGCCGAAACTGACGGCGAAGGTGCCGCGAGCCGGCTGGAATATTAGTAGTCTTTTTGGAGGAACTCTCGTGCAAAACCAATTAATGGAAGAACTTGCAAGCGCTGTTTTGTGGATTTCACCCAATCTTACAATTCGCGAGGCAAACCGTTCGGCGCGCGCCCTGCTGGCCCGGATCGACGAACTCGGCCATCGCACGCCGCGCCTCGCTCGCGCGAATGAGGGCGAAATTGTGATTACATCCGCGGCAGAAGCAGCGGCGATTCGAAAGTTCCTGGGTGCGCCCTTCGCGAAACCTCGCCGTGCGCGAATTCAACTATATGGATTCGTGATGGACGCCGGCGTCGCGCCGATTCACGGCTCGAATGGCGAATTCCTCGGCTGGCTCGTTGACGCGGCCGCGCCTTGCGAATGGACGGATTCGGCGGGCTTGAATGCATATACAAATCCAATGTTAAGAATCGACGGCAGCGGAACGATTTGTGAATTGAACTCGGCCGCGCTCGCGCTTTTCGAACAATATCAAAACGACCTTCCCGTCGCGGCGCGCGACGTCCGCGGATCAGATATATCAACAGTTATGGGTTGCTCGCTTTCTGATAATACGCAACAAATTGTTAAAACTAATTTTGTATTTCCGGTCTCCGGCGGAAAACTCGTCGCATCGCTCGCGGCCGAATTCGGAGCCAACCGCGAGTTGCGCGGCGGAATTGTAGCGTTATCGATAGTATCACAATCCAGCTCCGACATTGATTTGTTAGAACGAGAGGCCGAAGCTCTGATCGCGAACGCCTCGCGCCTGGTTTCACGCGTCGAGGCGCTGGCGCACAACGATGTGACGATCGAATCAACAGAACCGGTCGGCGTCGTTTAGTTTTCTATTATTCGTTTTTCTGTTATGTTGGGCCGGTTGGCCCTGGCGAACGAATCAACTCTACAAAACGACGCGCCCGCTCCCTTCGAGGCGAGCGACGAACGGTTTCATGCATTCTTACAATCGGTTGAAGCCGGAGAAGACTACAGAAAGGCGTGGGAGGAATTGTTAGCAACAATTCCTGCGGAACTCGCGCTGCGAGCCGAATGGGGATCGCGCGAATCGGTGGGCGCAGCGGCGCTGCTTGCGAGCGTCCCCGCGAATGCTAACGTTTTAGTTGTTGGATCCGGATTATTAGGAACCGCGCCCGCGCTCGCGCTGCTCGGAATGCGCGTCACGATCGCCGACGCGTCGCCCGGCCGGCTGCGTTTTGTAAAATTACGATTCCAACATTTACAATATCCGGAGCCGCAATGCGAGATCGTCCGAGGCGAATTATCGAATATTCCGGACGCGCACTTTGATTTGGTTGTTTTGCCCGACGCGCCCGCGGGACTGCCGCGCGTTGAACACGGCGCAAAAGATAATTTACATTTCTGGATTCGCGAGGCGTTTCGCTCTCTTAAACCGGGCGGCGAGTGCGTCCTCCTGGCGTCGAACCGGTTTGGATATAAACGATACACCGGGCTGCACGGAAAATTCGAACGGCGCGGCGGCGCATTCTTAAGAAGAGTTTTTTCGATTACTAATGAAGAACTCACGCCGCGCGGCTACGCGCGCCGGTTGCGAAACGCGGGTTTTGATATAGTACAAAGATACGTTCCGTATGTTTCGCATCTCGATTATCATAATTTAGTAAACGTGGCGGCCGACCGCTGGCCGCGCATCGACCTCGGGCCGCAGGAACGCAAGAATTTATTAAAATCAGCGGGTTACGCGGCGGGATTGTTTCAGTGGCTGGCGCCGTCGGTTTTATTAATAGGACGCAAACCGGGCGGAGCGATCGCGCGCGAAACGTTACTTAACAAAACCATCCGGCAGTATTTTAGCAAGACTAAGAATCCAGACACGACTTTTAGAATTGAACACTTGCTAGCGACGCGCGGCAACGCGGCGATCGCGCTCGTAAAATCCCCAGCCGAATCGCTCGTCTTTCGCGTCCCGCTGTGTCCGAAGGAAATTCGCCTCGGCCAGATTCATCAAGACTGCTTGTTACAATTTCGCAAGCTTTCGGAAAATATTAAGATTCCACGCGCGCGTGGAATCTATCAATTCGACGGCGTATCTGTTTTTGTTGAATCGCGCGAAGCCGGCATGATTTCGTCGCAGCACACGGGCCTGCCGACGCGCGCGCGAACGTATTTACAATTAGCGGAACAGCTCGCGCTGTTACAAATTCAAACGGACGTTGGAACCGATGCGTTGATTGAAAATGCCGTGGCGGCGCGCGCACGGATGGTCGCAGGCCGCATGCGCAACCCCTCGGTCGCAAAAGATATATTACAAATATCGCAGAACTGCGCGGAATTGTTACGAGGCCGGCGAAT
>JBJXHE010000101.1:0-3245 GCA_046160785.1 Planctomycetota bacterium | reverse complement strand
GCGCGCTACGAAGCCGAACGAAAGAAATCGGATGCGTCGTCGCAGCCCGTGAATCCGTCGAATTTAATTATGGTTGTTAACAATTCCTCCATCGGCGGCGGAAGCGGGGCGTCGGTTGAACCGGCGGTTTCTCATTCGGGTCCGTCGAAAGCTATCAATGCCGACGAACTTTATCTTAATTTTAGAAAGTTCGAGAATTTTATGCTTGCGCGCCTTGAATTGTTTGGACTCAAGGCGCTCGACCCCGGCACGGTCCGCAACGTTCTCCAAAAACTACAGATGAAAGCTGGAATTTTTGAGGACGGAGAATTACAACAATTATTAAAACAACAGGATTCGGCCGACATCCTCGTCTACGCGACCGGCCGAATTGATAAAATCGCCGACGGCAGCTTTGGTCTCAACTTTTCATTCCGCGCGGTCCGAGTGAAAAACGGCGAAATCGCCGCGACCGTTCCGCACATTAGTAACAGTTTCGCAAGCGGATTTGGAATCGATGAAATGATACAAACGTTTAAAGGAACCGCCGACGAATCGTCGGCGAGGCTCGCGGAACGTTTATATTACGGCTGGAGCCCCCCCGCGACCATGAAGGTAACTGTTAAGAATGCGAAATCGATCGAGGACCGCGACAACGTGGGATTATTATTAAAAACACACTGCGCGGGCAAAATAAACATTGAGCCGCGCGAATTCGACGCGGGCCGCGAAGGCGGGATCGGCACGTTTGATCTTTATTACACTTGCACGTACGCGGAATTCTCGAAATCGCTCGGCGAGCTCCGCGAGAAGAATCTGCCCGTTCATTTGATGGTTGAGCAATCCAACGAAGGCATGCTCACGATCCGAATTGAAAATAAGTAGTATGATTTAATAAGTAACTGCAACTTATCGGACGGGCGATATCTGTATCAACCCGTCCGATAAGATAAATTGCGAGGCCGAAGCGCGAACCGCGTCGCCGGAAAACTCAGGCAAAACGGTAAATTTAATATCGAGTACTTGATCGTTTTGATTCTTTAGTTTCCATAGAGACACGACGGCGCCGCGCACGCCGGCCTTGTCCAGTTCGGACTGAATGCTGCTTTTTACAGATGCCGCGTCAATTGTAGTTTCGTCCAGCACTGTCTTTCCAAACGATCGAATTCTCTCGCTAAGAATCGACTTTTCGCGTTCGTTAAAAAGCGTTCCGCGGATTCTTGCAACCGGCGGCGTGCCGGAGTGCGTTTCGACCTTGAGTTGTTTCAGCGGAACGGCGCGTCGAACTTGTACTAATAATTCGTCGATATTGGTTATTTTTTGAATGGATATGTCGGGGCCAACCGCGGCGTCGCCGTCACGTTCCGGCGTTTCTCCTTTGGCATTTGCTTTAAAAAATCCCGAAAAGAGAACCCAACAAATACCGCCCGCGATCACGGCGCTGGCGGCGAGCAGAGGCCACTTCGCGGCGCGCGGCGGCGGGCGCTTTTTGTTATCGTGGTTTTGTAGCGTAGCTGTGTTATTAACAATCGACTCGACTTCGCCGGCAAGTTTTCTAATATTAACTTCCGCGGGCGGTTTTGTAGCATCGATCCAGTGGAGCGGATCTAGATGAAGAGAAACCTCATCGGCGGCGGCAACGTCTTCGACTCGAAATGGTACAATTCGCATTCCCGCGCTCACGGCGGCAAGCAGCTCGTCGCGCGCATGAACCGATTGGTTAGAATGGCTCGAATAGATAAATACTAATACTTTCGACGCGCGAATCGCTTTGACGACTTCTCCGCCCCACCGCGTGCCGGCGGCAACGTCGCGCGGCGCGATCCAACAGCGAATATTGCGCGCTTCGATCGCGGCGACGGCGTCGTCGGCGAATCGTTGATCTTCGGCGGCGTAGCTAATAAAAACTTGGTGGTGGAGCATCGTAGGCGATGATCGTTGGCGGCGGGTCGTAATATTACAATATTTTGATTGGCGGGCAAGGCGGGTGGCGGAGGGAGAGATTGGCGATGCGCATTATTGTGATCGCGGCTGGGCTGCTCGTGCTCGCGCGCATAACCGGGGCGCCGGAATATTAGTCATTACAAAAGCGCCTGGACCACTGCCGCTCCGGTCATTACGCGGCGCCTTCTTCCGCGCACTGATGCGCGCTGCGCGCGAGCAGCCCCGCCCCGATTTGTTAGGTTGCAGCAATTTAGCCTGCGATGTCCTTTGGGGGAACACGGCGCGAAGCTAATAAACGACGCAAGCGTCGTGTATTAGCTTCGCGTCAGGGGGTGGGATCGTTTCTCGGAATTGTGGCGCAGCCACAATTCTGAGATGCGATCCCCGCAGGGCGTGCGGAGTGTTAATATTACAATTCAACCACCGGCAATACTTTAAATCCTTCCTGGGCGAAGTCGTCGTCGAGCGCAATACACGATTCAATTTTGAGGCGCTGCATGAGCGCGAAGGACGTGCAGTCGGTGAAACTGTAGTTTTTATCGTGGCGCTTTTTAAAGATTTCCCACGCGGCTTTTTCGTCGTCGGGCGTCATACGGACGAGGTCGATCGAATTCGAAGTTAATAAAAAATTTCCGACGGCGGTGGCGGTTTTGTGGCCGAGGCGATAATTGCAAAGAGTCAAGAGTTCGTCGAATATAAAATTACTTGTAACCATTCTGCCCTCGAAGTTTTTCATAGCACTCCGCACCGAAGCGTGCTCCGCGTCTTTTTTATTGATAAATGCGAACCACGCGCTGCTGTCGACGAATACGCGAATCATAATTTTTTCTTAGTACGGCGCGGCTTCACGCCAGCGTAAAGAAGAGCGTCGTGGTTGCGTCCCGAAGCGCCCGCATCGTTAGCAATTCCCTCGATGGCGTCCAGGTCGCTTCCTTTATTCTTAGCAAGCGGCCGGAGGCGATCATTAAGAATTTCACGAACGAGTTCAGAAATACTCTTTCCTGTGCGCTCGGCCATGGAACGGAGCGTTTCGAACTGCCACGGATCAAGAAGGATTTGTGCGCGATGCATGATGGCTAGCATATTACACACTGCGCATACCACAAGGGGCATATCGAAAAAAATTCTGAAGGCTTAGAGAACCTGGGCGTCGTTTCAAGAATCGCGGCGGGCTGCTCGTGCTCGCGCGCATAACCGGGGTGCCGGAATATTAGTTAAACGAAACGCACCTGGACCACTGCCGGGCTCGGCGTTACACAACGCCTTCTTCCGCGCACTGATGCGCGCTGCGCGCGAGCAGCCCCGCCGCGATTTGTGTACTT
>JBJXHE010000100.1:0-7782 GCA_046160785.1 Planctomycetota bacterium | reverse complement strand
CCGCTCCATCCCACCGGCACTGTCGGCGGACGAATCGCGCGAATATCGAGAAGTTCGTTTTGTAATGATTCCGCGACGGCGGCCGCGCGCATGGCGCTCCCGAGCTCGATATAAACAATCGGGCAATTTCGCTCTTCAACTTCGATACCGTTTGATTCTAATTGTTTGTGAAAGAATTGTTGTAAATGTTGGAGACGCGCGCGTTCTGCGTCGGCGTTTTCAACAATTTCAATCGCTGCCGCGAGCGCGGCGGCGACGGGCGCGGGCGGCGCAGTTGTAAAGATAAACGCGCGAGAATAGTTAATAACCGAGTCGATAACAAATCGCGATCCTACAATAAACGCCCCTGCGACGCCGAGCGCTTTGCCGCCTGTCACAACGCGCGCAAGAACGCGATCGTCAACGCCTTCGCGGGCGCACAGACCGCGTCCTTTCGGCCCGACGACGCCTGCGGCGTGCGCCTCGTCGACGACAACTCCCGCTTTATACATTTCCGCCAATGCAACAATTTCATTCAACTCTGCGAAACGGCCGTCGATCGAGAAAATTGCATCTGTTATAATAATTCTGCGTCGCGCGCTCGAGGCGGATAGAAGCTGGTCTTCGAGATCTTCGAGTGCTGAATAAATAAAACGACGCGCCTTCGTGAGCCGGATTCCATCCACGATGCTCGCGTGATTATGTATATCAGAAAATACGCAGTCCCCCTCGCGGAGCAGCGCGCCCAATATTGCAAAATTAGCCTGGCTGCCGGATGGTAATAATAACGCGGACTCCGTTTTCATCCATTTCGCGCAACGTTCTTCGGCCGCGCGATGCGCCGCTCCGTCGCCGCCGAGCAGCCGCGCCGCGCGCGCGCCGGCGCCTTCGTTGCGCGCGGCCAAAACGGCTGCGTTCACTAATTCTTCCCGCCGCGAAAGGCACAAATAATCATTTGTTACAAAATCGACGCGATCCGCCGGTTGCGGCTTGATCGATCTGTATAAACCGCGGGCTTTTGTTGCCGCGAGCTCTTTCTCTAAATTCGATTCGATCTCGTGGCGGAACGACAAGTTTAATCTAGACAGTGCGTGCCGCACTCGTGGCTGTCGCCGTGGTGATGTAACAATTTCGCGTTTTGTTGCATTTCGCCGCGCTCGTCCGCGAGCCCGAGTTTTTGTAATAATAACTCGTCGGCGTCGCTCCCGGGATTCGGAGTTGTTAATAAACGATCGCCGTAGAAAATTGAATTTGCGCCCGCGAGGAATGCTAAGGCCTGAGCTTCGGGCGAGAGGTCGACGCGTCCGGCCGCAAGACGCACGCGCGTCGTCGGCATTAAGATCCGCGCGGTTGCTACAGTTCGAACTAACAATAACGGATCTGCGGCGGGGCGATCCTCAAGCGGTGTGCCTTCGGCGCGCACGAGCCCGTTCACGGGCACACTCTCGGGATGCGGGTCGAGATTCGAAAGTGTATATAACATTTTTATAATATCTTCGGCACGCTCGCCCATTCCTACAATTCCACCCGAGCACACCTGAAGGCCGGCTTCGCGCACCGCGCCGAGCGTCGCGAGCCGGTCGGCGTACGTCCGTGTATGAATAATATTGGAATAATTCTCTTCTGAGGTATCTAAATTATGATTGTAGGCGGTGAGGCCGGCCAGTTTTAGTCTTCGTGCCTGCTCATTTGTTAACATTCCGAGAGTGCAGCACACTTCCATTCCTAATTTTGAAACGCCCGAGACCATTTCAACAACTCGGTCGAAGTCGGGGCCATCTGTTACTTCGCGCCACGCGGCGCCCATGCAAAATCGCGTTGCGCCGCGCCCGCGCGCCTCGCCGGCCGCGTTGAGCACGGAGTCTACTTGTAGTAACGGCGTATCTTGAACTCCGGAATTGTAGTGAGCGCTCTGCGGGCAATATGAACAATCTTCCGGACACCCGCCCGTTTTGATAGATAACAATGTGCAACGCTGCACGTCGCGCGGCGAATGATATTGTCGATGGACTGACGCCGCTTCAAAAACGAGATCAAGCAGCGGTTTATTATAAATTTCGGCGACCTGTTCGAGCGACGGTCTCGGTAATGTTTGCATGCGTTAAATTTGGGGCGCCGCACTTTACTAAAACTCGCACTGTTTCGCATGCTCCGTCTGCGGCTCCGCCGCGAAACCTCAATTGTTAAAACTGGGCTCCGTTACCCGCCCTCCTTGGGTAACGGAGCCCACGCAAGCAAGATCGGGGTACCCTCCGTCGGGGTTCCAGTACCCCTTTTGTTTCTATTGCGGTAATGACCGGGCACGGGCGCGGATTCATGGAAAAAAATCTGAAAGATTTTTTGGCGCCGAACATGGCCGCCTAGACAGGCGGCAAAACCTAACTTTCTACAGCGGAAACTTTCCTTCGATGGCGGCGGGGTCGCCGAATTGATCCAAAACTCTGACTAATTCGTCGTGCTGGGCGACGAGGCGAGGCGTGACTTTATTGTAAACATCATCGACGAGCGCGCGCAGCGGCGGTTTCGGCGCAGCGGCGTTGCGGTCGATCGCGGCGTCGATCTCGGCTTCGAGTTCTTTTTGTATCCTTTGCGCTTCCGCGTCTGAAAGCCATCCGCGCTGGATTAGATATATACGAAAACGCGTGAGCGGATCGCGGCGCTGCCAATATTCCACTTCGCCGGCCTCGCGGTATTTGGTGGGATCGTCGGACGACGAGTGCCCGAGCATTCGATACGTTTTCAATGCTACAAAACTGGGCCCCTCGCCGGCGCGCGCGCGATCGACGGCCGCTTTCGTTTCTGTATAAACAGATAATATATCATTTCCGTCGACGTCGACGCCCGGCATTCCGTACGCTTCCGCTTTACTACCAAAAGACGGCGCCGCGGATTGTTGACTTGACGGAACGGAGATCGCCCATCCGTTATCAATACAAACAAAAACTACGGGCGACTTCCACACGGCCGCGAAATTCATTGCACTATGAAATTCGGGCGACGAAGTCGCGCCGTCTCCAAGATACGCACATACTACAGTTTTTTCGCCGCGAATTTTAGCAGCATGCGCGGCGCCCGTTGCCTGCGGAAGCTGTGTTCCGATACAACTGCTCCATGATACAAAATTCGACGGCGCGTGCTGAAAGTGATTATTCATCTGCCGCCCCTTCGAAGTATCATATATATTCAAAAACATCTGCCCGACGTACTCGTCGAGCGGCATTCCGCGGAACACGGCGACGCCGCCCTCGCGTAGAGCGGGAAAAATCCAATCGTTCATATCAAATGCAGCGCCTGAGCCGATCGTCGCCGCTTCGAGGCCCGTCGCAGTTCCTACAAATCCGATTCGGCCCTGACGCTGCAACACTAACATTTTCGCGTCGAGCAGCCGCGTCTGCTCCATTCCGCGATATAACTTTAACGCGAAATCTTTCGTTAAATTCGGAACGCGAGCGTCGGCGCCGCCGGCGACGGCGCCGTTCTCGTCCAGGATCTGTTTATAAACAATAGAAGTCGCGGCCACGGTGATTCTTTAATATTTAATTAGAACAACGTGAGCAACGCGGGCTCTTCTAACAATTCTTTCATTCGCGTGATGAGGCGCGCGCCCGTGGCGCCGTCGACGAGGCGATGGTCGATCGAACACGAGATCATCATCATCGAACGCGGCTCGATCACTTCCTTTCCGTCGCGCACTACAATTCCAGGCTCGCGGCGGATTCGGTGAACGCCAAGAATTGCAACTTCCGGAAAGTTAATAACCGGAGTTGCAAATAATCCGCCGATGTTGCCCGCGTTCGTAATGGTAAACGTGCTGCCCTGCAAATCCTCGACGCTCACTTTCCGCTGGCGCGTTTTCTCGGCGAGCTCCGTCACTTCCTTTGCTAATTGTAACACGCCCTTCATTTCACAATTCTTGACGACGGGAACGATGAGCCCATCTGTAGTATCGACGGCAATGCCAAAATTCATCGTTCCGCGCTGGACGATTTCCTGCGTCGTCTCGTCGAGCATCGCGTTCATCGACGGATTCTCGCGCAGCGAAATCACGAGCGCTTTCATAATAAACGGAAGATATGTAACTTTAATTCCATAATTCTCGCCGAGAGATTTAGCTTTTTCGCGCACGCGGACGAGTTCTGTTACATCTAAATCTTCGACAATTGTAAAGTGTGCCGCAGTGCGTTTGCTTCGCGTCATCGCCTCGGCGATTTTGCGGCGCAGCCCGCGGAACGGAACGCGCACGTCCTCGGCCATCGCGGCCGCGGCGACCGGCGTGAATTGTAATGTCGGCGCGGGAGCCGCCGGCGCTTTTGTAGTCATTCCGCCATTCGTCGATGCTACAGATGCCGCGGCGGGCAGTTTTGCACGTTCGACGTCGTCGCGCGTCACGCGGCCGTGCGGGCCCGTGCCCGGGATTTGTGTTATATCAATTCCGGCGTCGCGTGCGACGCGCCGCGTCGCGGGAGCGGCTAATACCTTTCCAAGCGGAATGTTAGTATATGCCATCGGCGCCGGAGCGGGTGCTGCCGCTGCAACCATCGGCGCTGGTGCCGAAGCCGGTTTGGATGCTACAACTGGCGCAGGCGGCTGTGCCGCTTTCACGGGCGCGGCTGCCGGCGCGCCATGTCCCGAAAGATTAGTAGACACTTCCGCTTTTCCGTCGTCGACTACAAATAAAACGGCGCCGACTTTGATGACGGCTCCCGCTTCGTATTTGCGTTCTAACAATTTTCCCGCGACGGGCGTCGTGAGTTCAACTGTAGCTTTGTCCGTCATGACTTCCAAAATGGTCTGGTCGCGCTGGAGCGCGGCGCCGGGTTCGGCGGCCCATTTTGTTATTTCGCCTTCGTGAACTCCTTCGCCAATGTCCGGTAATCGAAATTCGTAGCTCATTGTATTAAATAGGTTTGTTAGTTAATTGTTTGGATTGTTTATGAGTATTTTCTTTAATAACGCATGACACGGTCGACCGCGTCGAGGACGCGCCGCGCGTCGGGCATATAATAATTTTCGAGCGCGTTCGGAAAAGGTGTATCAAATCCCGCGATGCGCACGACGGGCGCTTCGAGCGAATCGACGGCTTCCTCCGCGACGAGCGCGGAAATCTCGGCGCCAAAACCACAAAACTTCGGCGCCTCGTGTACTACAATTACGCGGCCGGTCTTTCGAACGGATGTTAAGACTGCTTCCTCGTCGAGCGGCAACAAAGTTCGCAAATCGATCACTTCTAATGATACTCCCTTCGCGGCCGCCTGCTCCGCCGCTTGTAAACAAACAGGAACCATCGTTCCATAACAAAAAACCGACGCGTGCGATCCTTCGCGAGCCGTGCGCGCAACGCCAATCGGCACTTCATACAATTCCTCGGGAACTTCTTCCGCGAGCGACGGATCGCGATAGATGCGTTTCGGCTCCATAAAGATAACGGGATCGGAACCGCGAATTGCAGATATTAACAATCCTTTTGTATCATACGGCGTCGACGGAATCACAACCTGCAGTCCGGGCGTATGACAAAAATAAGCTTCGCCCGATTGCGAATGGTAAAGTCCGCCACGGATGCCGCCGCCGTACGGCGTGCGAATCACCATCGGACACGCGTACTGCCCGCCGCTTCGATAACGAAACTTCGCCATTTCACTAACAATCTGATCGAACGCCGGATATATAAAATCCTGGAATTGTATTTCGGCGATGGGCCGGAGGCCGTTCAGCGCCATGCCAATCGCGGTTCCTACAATTCCGTCTTCCGAGAGCGGCGTGTCGAAACAGCGCGCTTCGCCAAATTCCTGCTGAATTTTATCTGTAGCTCCGAATACGCCGCCTTTCTTGCCGACGTCTTCGCCGAAAATGACGACGTTCGAATCGGCGCGCATGGCCGTCCGGATCGCGTCGTTCACGGATTGTATAATTGTTAATTTAGCCATTCGGAAATAAATAGATTCGTAAAGTTATATTACCAAAAGTGTATTTATAATTTGATGTGCTTTTACAGCGGAAACGCGCCCGTCTCGTCGGTGTTCGCACCGAATTTTTCCATTGTTTGCATCAATTCCGCGCGCTGGCGTACGAGGCGCGGCGAAAGCGATTTGTAAACATCGTCGAACATCGTCTCGACGGCGGGCGTGCCGGCGGCGCTCGCCTCGTCGACGGCCGCGCGCGCTTCCGCTTCGGCGTCTTTCCAAATCTGATTCTTAGTATTATCGTCGAGTATATTTTTGTCTTTTAAGTAGTTTTCAAATCGCGAGACCGGATCGCGCGTCAATGCTACTTTTACTTCGGCGTCGTCGCGGTAGCGCCGCGGGTCGTCGGACGACGAGTGGCCGCCCATGCGATACGTCACTAATTCGATCAGCGTCGGACCGCCGCCGTTGCGCGCGCGATGAGCGGCTTCGCCGACCGCGCGGTGAACTTCTAATATATCATTTCCGTCGACGATCACCCCGCGCACGCCGTACGCCTTTCCTTTTATTGCAAAAGACGCCGACGCCGTTTGTTTATGAGTCGGAACGGAAATCGCCCATTGGTTATTATCACATAACATAACAACTGGAGCTTTCCACACGCCCGCGAACGTCATACCGGAGTGAAAACCGTTGGTCGACGTGCTGCCGTCGCCAAAACAACAAAAAGCAATTCCATCTTCGCCGCGGAGTTGCATCGCGCGCGCGCAGCCGACGGCCTGCGGAATTTGCGTTCCAAGAGGACTACTAATCGAAACCCAGCGAACCGGCGATGTAAATGAAAAATGCACGGGCATCTGCCGGCCCATGGATCCTTTATCTTTAGCATTGCCGAACATTTGATGACACAAATCCAGCATCGGAATTCCGAGCGAGAGCGCGATTCCCTGCTGGCGGTAACTCGGAAATATCCAATCTTTTTTTGTATCAACATGCGCGGCGGTGCCCGCGTGGCACGCCTCTTCGCCTTCACACTGAATTGTAAATCCTATTTTTCCCTGGCGCTGCAATACTACCATTTGACGGTCGAACACGCGCGTGCGCACCATCGACCGATAATAGTTAAGGCAGTCTGCGTCGCTTGGCAAACTCACAATTCTGTCTCCGCGGTCTTCTTTTGTAATATCGATTCTATTTGATACTCGCCCGCGCGATAGGACGAACGAACGAGCGGGCCGCTCGACGTTACTAAGAATCCGAGTTCGGCGCCGCGTGCTTTCCAATAGTTAAATTTCTCGGGCGTCACGTATTCTTGTACTTCAAGGTGCCACGGCGACGGACGTAAATACTGGCCCAATGTAACAAAATCGACGCCCGCGGCGCGCAGATCGACGAGCGCCTGTTCGACTTCGGCGTCGGTTTCGCCGAGACCTAACATGACCGACGATTTTGTATGAATTCCCGCGCGAATCTCTTTCGCCGCGCGCAGCACGCCGAGCGATTGTTGGTATCCGCATCGCGCGTCGCGCGCCGTCGATTGTAAGCGTTCGACGGTTTCTATATTATGTGCAAATACGTGCGGCGCCGCGTCGAGCACCGTTTGTATACAATTTCGGTCGCCGCGGAAATCGGGCGTCAACACTTCAATATACAATTGCGGCGCGAGCGCGCGCAGGCGTGAAATCGTTTCGGCGAAATGTTTGGATCCTTGATCTGTTAAATCGTCGCGGTCGACCGACGTGATCACAACATATCGCAAACCCCACGACGCGATCGCGGTTGCTACTTTTCGCGGCTCGTCTGCATCAACACTACCATTCGGTTTTCCGGCCTTCACCGCGCAGAATTTACATCCGCGAGTACACAATTCGCCGAGGATCATTACAGTTGCGGTTCCGCC
>JBJXHE010000099.1:0-4029 GCA_046160785.1 Planctomycetota bacterium | reverse complement strand
CTTCGATCTGGATGATCAGAACGACGCGCCTGGATTTAATACGTATTCCGGAAATAAATTTAAGACGACCAATATTGAAATTTAATACCTAAACCGGCGCCAAGTTGTTGTAAATAATAAACCGAGTCTATCCATTAGAGGAAGCCGGTCCATCGTGAATATGCTGCAACCCTAGCAAGATGAAAATATCCCTGTCCCCGCGCTGGGCGGTCGCGGATTTAGACAGGGATGCTCGAACTACTCCTCAAAAATCTAGGCGCCGTTTCGGCGTGCGCTCGAAGTTACAAATCTCACGATCGAACCGACAAAGTCCGAATTCATAACGTTCTACTATTATTATTCTCCGGGTTAATTTGTTTCTCGGGCGCCGCCGCCGCGCAGACCGTTCCCGATGATTTTGCAACGATTCAAGAAGCCGTAGACAACGCGGGCAACGGCGCGACGATCACCATCAAGAAAGGAACGTATAACGAAAACGTCATTATTGATAATAAACCGAATATATCAATTATTGGAAAGGGCAAGCCCGTCATCAGCGGCGGCATCGGAGCCGCGCTCACGATCACGAATACAAACAATGCGTTTATTACTGGAATCACAGTCCGCAATTCGGGGGCCCGCGGCATTCACGTAACGAATTGCACTGATGTTACATTTTCGAAGTGCGCCGTGAGCGATATCTCAGGCAACGGAATCGACGTCGAAGACTGCGATGGAATAGTTATTGAATTATGCACCATTAGCAATCCGGCGGGGCATGGAATTCAACTTTCAACTGGAAAAAACGGCGAAACAACAAATTCGACAATCAACAAATGCAAGATCAATTCGACCGCTGACGACGGAATCCACATTCGCGGCAGCAATAATATAGTCAACCAATGCACCATAACAGATCCCGGCGCCGACGGGATTGGACTCGAGGACGGCGCCGCGGGCGGAGTCAACAATCAATTTATTAAAAATAAGATTGTTAGCGCTGGCGGAGACGGCATTCGACTCCAGGGCACCGGCCACAGTGTTACACAAAACAAGATTTCGGATTCGATCGACGACGGAATTCGCGTTTCCGGCGACGGCCACACCATTCACAAGAATATTATTACAAATACCGTTGAAGACGGAATTAGCGTCCGGCTCGATGCGATCAATATGACCATTTCGCAGAATAGAATCACAGGGTCAAGCGGCGATGGAATTAACATTCGAGCTGGCGCCGTGAATATTATGCTTTTATCGAACAGCGTATCGAATTCTGCCGGCGACGGAATTGATATTGAACTGTCCGGCGACGGGCACACGCTCACGTCCAACAAATGTACTAAATCCGGAGGCGACGGAATTCAGATCGGCGGTGAAGATAATATAATTACGCTCAACACGGCGTCGGGCAGTCTGGGATTAGATCTCCGCGATCAGAACGGTGCGCCCGGCTTTAATTCGTATTCTGGGAATAAGGTAAAAACATCAAATATAGCCGTCGAATAGCCTCGTCACTGAACATCCTTATTCACTAACATATTCGCGGTATAAGTTACATATCTCAAAAAGATCCCCTTCGCCGGTTCCGGCAGCTCGACCTCGCCCGACGCCTCAATCATATTGTTAAGCCACGCGTCGCGCGCGGCGGAATTAATGGGAAAATTAGCATGGCGCATTCGTAGTCTTGGCGCGCCGCGTTTTTCATTATATTCCGAAGGGCCGCCAAAGAATTGTATAAAGAACAGCGCCTGGTGCTCAATCGCATCCTTAAAATCCTTCGGAAACATGAACCGGATGCGTTCATCGTTCCGAACGCGCGCGTAGAACGCCGCTGCGAGTTGATAGATTTTTTCGCGGCCAAGCACTTCATACAGATTGCTCGTTCCCTCGGGCCACTTCACAATTTCATGTAATTCCGACATTTGATGTATCACAAAGTCGGGATTCAGCGTTTGTAACAATTCGAGAGGGCGGTAGCCCCAGGACACAGCGCATGTTGCCATAAGTGCCGCGCGGCCGCATTCGAGATCGGCAGTCGAATCACCAACAAAAAGAGTGTCCCACGGTACTCTGCCTCCGAGCGCTTCGAGCGCACGCAGAGCGGGGCCCGGCGCAGGTTTTCTTCCGGCCGGCGTGTCGCCGCCGACGCACGCGCGAAAGTATTGTATCATTCCGAGTCCTTGAAGAATCTTAACGCAAAGAGCCGTCGGTTTATTGCTAACAACCGCGAGTGCCGCCTTTTTTGATAATTTCTCGAGTGCGCCGGCAACGCCCGGATACAGAACCGTTTGATCTAAACAATGTTGCGATTGATGCTCCATATATAATAAAAGAGCTTCGTCGCGCGCCGCGGGATTGGATGCAACCCGCAGATCTGTTAATAGCGTTTTTTCTAACAAAACGCGAACGCCGTCGCCGATCGCCGCATCTGTCTCCGCGCGGCCAAGCGCGCCGAGCCCATAGTGATTGCGCACGTGATTCACACTCGCGCCGATGTCCGCCGCCGAGTCGATGAGCGTGCCGTCGAGATCCAACAGAATCGTTTGAAACATTTGTATTGTCTATCTTGCCACGCCGCGGCATTCTTCCGCCGTGCGTTTTTATTATTCATTCTCAATACTTCTGCTTTTCGCGGCGCCCGCGATTCAGAATCCAACAAAACCGGCGGTGCTCGATGCACAAAAACGGAAGGCCATCGAGACACTCGCCGACGATTGGTTCAAGGCGCGCCCCGCGACTGCATTTGATGACTTCGATTCCGAAAAGCTACAAAAACTGACGGAACGCGCGCGCGCCCTCGATCCAATTCCGCAGTCATCAGAAAAGGATATTCGTAATATTCTTTGGAAAGCGGCGCGCAAGCATGGGCCGAAGCTCGATCCCGCCGCGCCGATGACTACAAAATGGGGAAAGGCCGAGTATTCTGTAGTCAACGCGCCGAGCGGCGGCGATGGTACAAAAACGGGTTTATTGATAGGTTTGCACGGCGGCGGAGAGGGCGCCGGCGACAAGTCGGAAGCTCAGGGAACGTGGAGCGGCGCGCTCGGTAAATATAAATTAATGGGCATCTTTCCGCAGGCGATACAATTAGTTCACGATGCGTGGAACACCGTCGAGGGCGAGCGGTTTTTATTAACATTAATAGAATTAGCAAAACGCACGTATGATATTGATCCCGACCGCATCTACTTAGCGGGTTTCAGCATGGGTGGCTCAGGCAGCTGGTTCATGGCCGGGCGCCATCCGCAATTGTTAGCAGGCGCGCTGCCGTTCCACGGCGTTCTCTTCGCGGCTCCCGATAATCAAAGTGCGAATATAACACAAATCCACCACGGATTTGTACCCAACGTTCGGCACGTGCCGCTTTACTACACAACAGGATCCGCAGACAAAAACTGCCTTCCTTACAGTTATCTCTTCGCAGAAAAACTTCTCGCCGATCTCAAGAAACAGCACCCCGCGGATTATGATATTAACTTTCGTTGCGTCGAAGGTCTCGCGCACGCGTACGCTCCCGGCGAACCTCAAAAAGCATTCGAGTGGCTACTCAACCGAAAACGCAAGACGTTCCCCAAAACGTTAACATGGGAACATGCTAAAGAAATTCAGTTCGTCTCGCCCGGACCGCGTTATCTAACAAAAAACTATTATTGGCTTCGTTGCAACGATCCTGCCGACTTCATGCGCGTCGACGCCGAAATCAAAGGACAGGAAATCGCGATCAACGTTAAGAAACACGATCCCGCCGGCTTCACGATCTTCCTTAACAAAGACCTCATCGACGTTACCAAAGAAATTATTGTTAAAATTAACGATCAAGAAAAGTTCCGCGGCATCCTTGAACCGAGCTTTTCCGCCATGATCGAATCATTATCATCACGTCTCGACCGCAATATGGTATTTGATAGAAGAATTGATCTTTAGGGGGTCAGATGAGATGAGAAGGCCGGTTTCCGCCGCGGGATATCTAAAATTAAGATTCCCAAGTAGAGCGGGCTCGAGGCCCAAAGGACGAAAACCGACCCATGACACATACTACAACAGCAT
>JBJXHE010000098.1:0-5363 GCA_046160785.1 Planctomycetota bacterium | reverse complement strand
TCGTCGTCATCATCATCGTCGTCGTCATCATCATCTTCGGATTCCATGATACTTCCAGTCTTGCCGTCGACGGAAACTTCCATCACTGCCTGATCTTTCAACAGAGTGACTTCACACTCAACCGCCTTCCCTTCCATTTCCAGTTCTGCTCCAATGGCGACACCGCCTCTGGCTTCTGCCTTCGCGACAAGGTCGGTCAGTCTGAGTGTTGTGTGCTTAAGAATCTCGCGGAAAAGGGCGAGTTCCTTGGCGGCTCCCGCGTCTGTTTCCACTTCCGTCCTGACGATCTGGCCGTTCGTAGCGTCCAAAGTGACTTCCATGAGTCGATTGTCGCTGGAGACAATCAACACCTCATAAAACGCGGAGCGAGTTCCGTTGTTCACTTCAGTTTCAAACTCTGCTTCGACCGCACTGCCAGCACATGCGGACAACGCACGTTCAATCGCATGTCGCAGACCGATACTACCGGATACTTGCGCAGCCACCACATGTGTCGTGCGCGCGGGACTTGTCTTTGATTTGTGTGCATTGCCTGTCGAACAGGCTAAAGCGAGCACCGAGCCCGCGACAATCACTGTTGATGACAATAAACGATGAGCTTGCATGGTAGGTTTCTCCGCAGGTTAATGAGTGGGACAATAGAAATGAATCTTAAGATCGCTTTAATATTATCGTTGGACAATATCAATGAGTTCGAGTCGTTCGCCGCTTTCCAAATCGATTTCGAGTACGACACCGATTCCTTGCGCGTAGTACTTATTCTCTTCATCTTCGGGCGAGATCGGAGTGAAGTCTAGAGTCACAAGGCAGTTTTGGTACGTACCGAAGGGTACAACCGCCGTGCCGGTAAGGCTAAGAATCGTGGCGGCGTCTTCAGCTTCATTCAGAAAAAATTCTTGACGGTAGGTATCGCCGATCGCCGGCGACGCCTTCATAACAATACCTGCCTTGGCACCGTTCGTCCCGGCGATAAAAGACCCGTCGAGGTCAACCATCTCGCCGTTTTCGTAGTTAATCGCGAGTTCACCGAAGTACCAAACATTACCATTCACGTCTTGTGCAAAGTAGTCGAGTGTGTCTTCAACGAGCACGCCGTTCAGAGTGACCGTGTCACGAATAACCATACACTCAACACCGAGAATCGTCTTGGTTTGATCTGTAACTTCAACGACGACTGTTTCAGTTCCTTCAATCGTGGTCTTTTGATAAGTACGGACAGTTCCGACCACATGAGGAAAGAATGGATGTGAGATTCCGCTAACAAACTGGGCGGGTACGATAGACGGATCGTACGGACCGCCGCCGAGCTGATCGCACAGCTCTAATCGAGCTTGGTATTGAGCTGTAGTTTCTTCGAGACCCGAAGCGAGTTCATCTTTAGCGGATTGCAGGCATTGAGCGCGAACCACGGGGTCGATGGTATTCGTACATTTCGCTACCGCTAGGGAGTAGGTGCTTTGCAGCTCCGTTTTCTTAACATTCCGTAGAAGTTGCGCGGTTCTTTTACACTCTTTCGATGAGGGTGCCTTGGCGGGGGAGAGCGGAGAGAGCGCCCCAATGGAAATGATGGAGATCGCAAAAAATACGAGGCGTGGGCTTGGAAACATGGCGTTCCTGATTGGGCAAGGGGGGTTGTGTACTCCGCACGCCCGTGAGTTTCGCCTGCCCAGCTTAATTCAAGCTGAAGCCCCAAAGATTTTTTCGAGCCCCGCGACTTTGCACGGGGCTCCGAAACAAAAAAAACGCTATTTCTTCTCTCCGAGCGCCTGCATCGCCTTCTGGAAAGCTACAATTCGCGGGTTCATGTCGCCGGACACGATGCCGAATTTGTAAGTTGTAGCGTTGCCCGAATCGGTATCCTTCGTGTTGTCATTCATCAAATCGGCCGGGTCAATCTTAATAGAAGCGGATCCGGCGCCGTTCTCGTCCTGGTCGATTTTTGTGCGTTTTATCATTTCGGCAAACGGGTCTTTCTTAACAACTGAAAATTGTAGTTCAATAATTTCGCCGGCTTTGTTCGTTGAAATTTTAGTATCAATTCGAACGATCTTTTCCATCGACGGCGCCATGCCGGCGCCCTTTGCCGCAGGAATGAGCTTCTTATCAACTTTCGCGGTGTAAACGTTGAGTTCTCCGGTCGGCGGTTCTTTCGTCCAGGCCGCTTTCGCGAAACGTTTTTGTAGATTTGCCATATCTACAAATGCAAGCGCCTCGCGCCGAAATACTGCGATATTCATTTTCTGATCGTCGTACGTTTCGCGCGTGATCGTGCGATCGGCGTTTTTGTAGATTCCGAAGCCGAGCCCGTTTTCCTCGCTAAAGAGTATCGTTTCACCACCTGCGGCGTATATATCAAATGATCCTTCAAACGCGCTCGCACCCATTTCGCCGCCAGACATCATCATCATTGCGCCGCCGATCGGATTATCCTCATCTTCTTCCTTTGCTACAGATCCGCGGATTTGTAACACTTGCTTTTCCGAAAGTTTTAGTATGGATTTCATCACCTCCTCGTTCGCGGCGGACACCGCCGGCTGGCTCGCCGCCGGAGCGGAGGCCGTGCCGCTGTCTTGCGGAGTTGCAAAAAACAAAACGAGAGCGGAAGCAAAAACAGCGGAAGCCATGTGAATGGAGTGAGTCATTTTTTGTGTCCTGTTCGGCCGGTGCAGTTACGAGGAGCGATTTGAATCGTTGGCACTACGCAATTCGAAGCCGCAGAATTGTTGATTCGCCATGCCGAGCGAAATTCCGCCTCCGATACTCGTCGATTCATCGATGCAATTATCGCAATTTTTGCGCGACGTCGAGAATTGTAGTGAGATCGCCGTCGATACTGAAGCGGATTCTTTTTATTCATATCGCGAGAAAGTCTGCCTGATACAGGTCTCGTCGCCCGCGGCGGATTATATTATTGACCCGCTCGCGAACGTGGAGCTGTCGGCTCTCGCGCCAGTATTAGCATCAGATTCTATTCTTAAGGTTTTCCACGACGCGGAGTACGACGTTCAATTATTAAAATCGGCGGGCATTTCGGAGATGCGCCGGATTTTCGACACGCGCGTTGCCGTCTCGCTCCTCGGCAATAAGTCTCCCGGCCTCGCAAATGTATTAAAAGACCGGTACGGAATACAATTAAACAAATCGCTCCAGCGATCGGATTGGAGCCAGCGCCCGCTCTCGATAGAACAATTGGAGTACGCGCGCCACGACACGCGATATTTATTACAATTGGCGCGCGACATCAAGCCGCAACTGAAGCAGCGAGATATTTGGGAATTGTTTTTGTATGAATGCGAGCGCGTTGCCGCGACGCCTTCGCGCGAACGGAATTTTAACGCCGACGAATGTATACAAATCAAAGGCTGCGATCGTTTAGATGCAAACCAGCTTGCGTCACTGCGCGAATTGTTTATTGAACGCGAGCGATTGGCCGAGGCAGCCGACGCCGCGCCGTTTCGAATTATTACAAATGAATTATTGTTAGTTCTAGCACTTCTCTCGCCCCGCAACGCGCGCGAACTCGACCAGGTGCGCGCGCTGCCGCCGAAGCTAAAACAACAATTCGGCCCCGCGGCGCTCGGAGCGATCGCGCGTGCGCGGCAAAACGGCCCGTGGATTCCACCGCCGCGCGTGCCGCGTCCGCCCGACGACGAACTCGCGGCGCTCGACAGGCTCAAAAAGTGGCGAACCATCAAATCCGAAAAACTAAATATAGACGCGACCGGTATATTAAATCGGCGCACGCTCGAATTCTTAGCAAAGGAGCGGCCCGCGTCTCTTGAATTATTAGAAAAAGCGCCCGGGCTGAATCCGTGGCAATTTCAACGATTCGGGGCCGAGATTATTAAGATTCTCAGCGAATCTAACAAATCGTGGTTCTAACAGATCGGAAGAATGAGAATCGTTTTCGCGACCGCGGGTTGGTGGAGACGAAGGGAGTCGAACCCTCGACCTCCTCATTGCGAACGAGGCGCTCTACCAATTGAGCTACGTCCCCGGTGGTCGTTTCGCCTCCATTGCTAGCAATACGGGATAGCAATATCCGGCGGAATGGGGCGGCGATCATACGAGCCGGTTTGGGCTAACGGAACGAAAAGTTGCGAAGGGTGAGCGAGGTTGCGAGGGTGTTCGCGATGAGAACGCCGTTTCGAAATCGCGAAGTGCTGCGCATCGAAGCCTTCAGCGACGCCGTGTTTGGTTTTGCCGCGACGCTCCTCGTCGTTTCGCTCGAAGTTCCGACAAGCTACAAAAAACTCATCGACGATTTGCGAGGCCTGCCGGCGTTTGGAATTACATTTGGAGCGTTAGTATTGTTGTGGAGCGTTCATAACGGTTTCTTCCGCCGGTATTCGTTGCAAGACGCGCGAACGGTATTGATCAATTCAATACTTTTATTCTTAATATTATTTTTTGTTTTCCCGCTCAAATCGCTGGCACATCTTTTTTTTCTAAAATTCTTCGGGCTGAGCGCAGTGGGCAGCCAGCCCGTGGCGCTCACGGCCGAAGATCTCGCGTCGATTTTTATGTTATACGGCGCGGGGTTCTCCGCCGTTTTTGTATGTTTCGCGTTGATGTACCGGCATGCTTATAAAATGCGGGCTGTGCTCGATCTCGACGAACACGCCGCCAGCGAAGCGCGCTTTCGGGCCCGCCACTATTTTATTTTTGTATGCGTTGGAATCGTCTCGATCGCCATCGCCTATTTACAAATAGGAATTCGCTTCGGGCTTCCCGGTTTTGTGTATTGCTTTATCGGCCCCGCCGCGTGGCTTCACGGGCGCGCTTTCAAATCTCCGTCGGCCGCGTAAAGTAAATATTACGCTAAATCTAATATTGATACTGCGCCGCGCGCCGGATTGTTTCGCTAAAATTAACTTCGACCCAGTGCGGGCGGTCGTAGTCCC
Organism: Planctomycetota bacterium; assembly: GCA_046160785.1. Taxonomy (GTDB): domain Bacteria; phylum Planctomycetota; class UBA1135; order UBA1135; family JACQFD01; genus JACQFD01. Next base: position 459 of record JBJXHE010000098.1, on the reverse strand, counting down.
AATTCAAGAACGCGGTCGCGGCGACTTCGATCGGATAATACAGTTCGCACGCGCGGCGAACGGAATCGTCGATCTGTAATAATTCACAATAGCGGCGGATCGCGCGTTCCTCATGACCGGCGAACGCCCGCGGATGCAGCGCGCGCGTCGCGACGGCGTCGAGCGTCTGGCCGAATTGTTGTTTCTGGTCGTGAATGATAAAATGTATTAAATCAAAGAGCGGAAGATTGGGTTCACGCGCCGTTCCCCAGTCGAGCATCGAAGTTAAGGTTCCGTCTTCCAAAATTAAACAATGTTTTGCGCGCAAGTCGCCGTGCGCGACGACGGCGGGGATTCGCCGGCCTCGTAACAATTCCGCGCAGTTCTGCGATATTTGTAATATATCTTTTGCGACCGAGGGGTTGCGCATGCGGCCTGCGACCATCCGTGCGCGCGCCGCCACGGCATTTTCAATCAACG
>JBJXHE010000097.1:0-35202 GCA_046160785.1 Planctomycetota bacterium | reverse complement strand
CTCACTACAATTCGAGCTCAAACCGAGTGCGGATGGAAGCGAGGCGGAGCGGATCGGTTTTGTAGATTTAAAGATTCACCAAGGTGGCCTTGACACAGATGGCCTTCTCATGGAAGGCACCCCTAATAGGCGTGCCTGGCACTCCTAATTTTTTGTAAGAGTCTGAATGTTGTTGATAAAGAATTTATGGCTACGAAGTGACAGTTATGTCCCATGGGGTGCCAGGCACGCCTATTAGGGGTGCCTGACCCCATGCGGGACCGGAGCAGAGACAACACAACCGTGAATGCATAATCATAATATTCTTTCTTGGCCCCTAGACGCTCGGTGTGTTGCGCGCGCAGCTCGCATCGGTGCGCGGAAGAAGGGGTTTGTAACAATTCGGCGGCAGTGGTCCAGGCGCGTTGGTATTTACTATTACTCCGGCGCCACGGTTATGCGAGCGAGCACGCAATACACCGAGCGTCGCTATAGAACTCCCTCAACCAACCTTGCCGATGCATTCTTCAACTTTTCCCCGAATGTCCAGTGCGCGACTTCCTCTTTTGTTATTTCTACAGAATCGTCGAGATCCTTAATAAACGTTTCGTGGAGCCCGGTTGCGCAGGCGGAGCCGTAGACGACAACGTTTAATTCGAAATTGATACGAAACGAACGAAGGTCGAGGTTTGCGGAGCCGATGGTGGCCCAGCGGTTGTCGACGGCGACGGTTTTCGCGTGCAGGATGCCTTTTTGATATTCATAAATCCGCACACCCGCTCTTAACAATTCGGAATAGTGGTATCGGCCGGCGGCCTGCACGAGGGCGAGATCGCTTTGCCCGGGTAATAATAATCGAACGTCGACGCCGCGCAGCGCCGCGGTCGCGAGCGCAACGAGCATCGAACGATCCGGCACGAAGTACGGAGTTGTTAGGAAAATGTGATCTGTAGCTTTTGTGATAATTGTAAAAATAGCATGATGGATCACTTCCCAGTCGAGGTCGGGACCGCTCGGCAGAACGTGTACAAATGAATCTCCCGCAGTTAACAATTCCGGATACGCGCTTGCGGCGTCGATCTCGCGTTCTGTAGTAAAATACCAATCTTCGGCGAACACGTCTTGCAGCGCCGCGACGGCGGGCCCGCGTAATTGTAAATGTGAATCGCGCCACGGCCCAAATTTGCGCTGGCGCTTTTTGCGAATGCCGCTGCTTCCGTATTCGTCGCCAACGTTAAGGCCGCCCGTAAACGCCGTCGCGCCGTCGATAATTAATATCTTTCGGTGATTTCTAAGATTCGCGTGGTAGAGCCCGCGGAAAATGTTAACAGGCAGGAAAACCGCGAGTTCGCCGCCCGCGGCGGTGAGGCTTTGAAAAAAACTTCTTTTTGTTAATAATGATCCGGCGCCGTCGATTAGTAATTTTACTTTAACGCCGCGTTTCGCCGCGGCGACGAGGTGGTCGCGAAACACCACGCCGCTCTCGTCGGGCCTGAATATGTAAACTACAAAATGGATGTGGTTCTTTGCATCGTCGATCGCGCGCAGCATCGCCTCCGAGGCTTCGTTCGCATCAATAAATACTTTGATTTCATTGCCGGCCGACGGCGGCACGTCGGCGAGTTTTGTAGTAATAATAATAGTGTCACGGTCGCGCGCATCGAGGCCGGGATTTGGCTCAAAGGAGGCGCGCCCTCGCTCGACGCCGCGCGATTGCAACAGAGTCTGCCCGAGGAAGCGGCGCTTTCTTACAAATCGTTTGAGCCTGCGTTCGCCAAATAACCAATACGCGATCGGGCCGAGCACAGGTACAAATAACAAAAACATCAGCCACGAAAGCGTGGCGGCCGATTCGCGTCTTGCTAAAACTACGCGTGGAATCAATGCAATCGCGGACGCGTATCCGAGTATAATGATAAAACCAAAAATGAATTGTAATGTCGGCACCGCGATACCTGAATGCAACGACTACGAAGACCGGTTCGACTTCCGCTGCTTTTTATATAATCGCCGCGTGAAAACCGCCGCGATCGGCGCTAACAAAAAGAATGTAACAAATAATACGCCCGCGCCCACGAGCCATCCGCGCCATGCGCGCGGCGCGGTCGTCCATACAATTCCCATGAATACAGTTGCCAAACATAACATTCCCGCGACGAGCACCCAGCCCTGCCCAAACCCGACGCGCCGATCCTCAGCCGATGGCGCACGAAACGCCGGAAGGTCATTCGCCGGCCGTTTTGTTAAATTAGCGTTGTGGGATTTCGGTTCGGTCATTTTGTAGGAGCCGAAATGGTAGGAGCGGAGGGACTCGAACCCCCGACCAGGCGTGTATAAGACGCCTGCTCTAACCAGCTGAGCTACGCTCCCGGAGGAAGGGAGAAATTGTAAGGCTTGAAACGTCCAATGAAACTGCGGGCTCGGTTTCGTTACAAAGACTTTCGCAAAACGCGGCAGCGATGAGACTCAACCCGGCATCGACCGAAGGAGTTTTCGCATCATGACTCCCGCTCTATTGTTAATAATTACAATTCTCGGCGCGCCGCCTCAGACGGAACCGCTCGATCGGGCGCTCGAACAATTTCAAGCGGGTGCCGCAGGGAGCTACGAATCGATTATTAAGTTTGGCGAGGCTGCGATTCCGGGGCTTACTAAGGTTCTTGAAAACCGCGCGCTGACGTCGCAACAGCGATTCATGGCTGCGAACGCGCTCGGCGAAATCGGCGAGACGGCGGCGGTCGAACCGCTGATCCGCGCGCTGGCGGATTCTGATTTTAACGTTCGGCGGTGCGCGGCGTCGGCGCTCGCAATGACGGGCGATCCTCGCGCCGTGAAACCGCTCGAAGAACTTGCCGCGAAAGATCCTTTTACTTATAAAAATACTAAGACTGGAGAATTAGAATATCTCGTACGCGATGATGCAAAAAAAGCGCTAGCTTCACTTTCGAGGGCGGAGATCTTTCTTACAGATGCAACAAAACTTCCGGCGCGCACTGTGCTAGCTGGAACTGGGCCGCCGTTTCAACATTTGCCCTGGCCGTTCGCGGGGAATTTCCGCGACCAGAACGCTTTTAATAATTATCAGCAGCCGACCGATGCTTACATTCACGGCGGATTGGATATGTTGCATCCGGCCGGAACGGAAGTGCGCGCCGTCGAAGCGGGCGAGGTGGCGCTGATTGCTACAAATTATCCCGACTGGAAGACGCACCATTTTTTTATTGTAGTGCCGAAAGGAAAATCTGGCGAAGGCTGGTGCTACACGCACGTCGATCCCGATCAATATCAATTTAAGACTGGGGACCGCATTGCACGCGGGCAGGTGCTCGGAAAGCTTGTTAAATTCACCGTCGGCGGAAAGCCCGGCGCCGATCATTTACATCTTAACTATGTGCGATTCGAAAAAGGCGCTGACGGAAAGGTAGTGATGGAATCGCTCTTCGATCCGATCCAGTACTTCGACTACGACGATAAAATTTCGCCCGTCGTCGAACCGGAATTCGATTTTGTTAAGAAGGGGACGTTCGACGAATTCCCGCGCGGCGCGGACGCGATTCCTATCATTTCCGGAAAGGCCGATATTATTGTTGGTATTTCCGACGCGGCATACTCCGGACAATCCTGCAACTGGGGCGTTCCCGTTATTACAGTTGAGATTCTTAGCGAAAAGTCGAAGCCGTGGCGAAAATTAGTGATTGACCAGCGCGGCAAACTTGGCGACGAACGCGCCGCGTCCGCGTTATTTGTTAAATTTGAAGACTCGAAACGATATCCACCCTCGGCCGCCGCCGCGGGCGTAGTTCATTACTACAAAATTACGCATGCACGCGGCGACGGCTTGCTCGACGCCTCCGATGCAAGGCGCTATTGGAATACACTACAAAAAGACGAATTCAACAAACCGCGCTTTCCCAACGGACTGTACGAGATCACCGTTCGCGCGTGGGACGCGAAAGGTAACAAAGGGGAACGGACCGCGCGTGTGCGAGTGCAGAACAAGGAATAGTCTAGGAGTATGTGCCGCGGAAACTGGCATCGTCTTCCAATCTCAGCAGCACATCCTGTGCGGTATTTGTAACCAAGAAGATGCTCGAGGGCTGTCCGAGTGTAACGAAAGGTAACAGCATCTGTGTCCATTCGAAACCCACCCGGTACACTAAACCGAAGATACAGATCACGACTTGACTATTGTCAAGCGCGTAAAGGAGTGGACCTGCATGTGCATGGCGATGCCGGGTGAATCACCGCGAATTTTCCCCGGCGTCCATCACCAGCGGATTGAGGCAGACGATGCAGCGGGTCGAATCAGTCGCGCTCTATCGCGCGATGTTAAGAATTCGTAAATTCGAAGAGGCACTCGAAGAACTCGTATCCAAGGGCGTGATCGGCGGAACGACGCATTTGTGCATTGGGCAAGAGGCAGTGCCAGCGGGAGTATCCTTGCGAATGCACGAGGACGATTTGGTTGTGAGTACACATCGGGGTCATGGCCATTTATTAGCGAAGGGCGCTCGCGCTGATCGAATGCTCGCGGAGATTGCGGGCAGGGCGAGTGGCTACTGTCAAGGAAAGGGCGGGAGCCAACACTGCGCCGTTCTTGAAATAGGCCACATGGGGAGCAACGGAATTACAGGAGGCGGCCTGCCTGTGGCTGCGGGGCTTGCGTTATCATTAGTAAATTCGGGACGCTGTGTGATTTGTTATCTTGGCGACGGCGCCGCGGCGACAGGCAATTTTCATGAGACCCTCAATCTGGCGTCTCTATGGAATCTACCTCTAGTCTTTGTGTTGGAGAATAACGGCTACGCCATGTCAACATCGGTTTCGCGTTATGCATCGTGCAAGTCGTTCGTTGAGTGGGCCGATCGTTATGTGAATATGGCAACGGCTGTGGTCGACGGAAACGATGCGATTGCAGTCTCGACGGAGGTCTTGCCACTTCTCGATCGCGCTCGGAGCGGCGGCGGCCCTGGCTTTATTGAGTGCAAGACCTATCGGATGTGTGGACACTCAAAGAGCGACCCACGAAACTACCGATCGCGCGAAGAAGAGAGTCGATGGCGCGCGCGCGATCCCATTGAGCTTCTCGCAGCCGAAGCCTGCATTTCCGAGGCAGAAATCAGGTTGATAACAAATGAAGTCGAGAGCGAGATTGGCAGTGCAGTAGCGTTCGCGATGCAAGAGCCGCAGGAGAACACAGCAGCAAATACAGAAATTGCGCTGGGCGATCTCGATGTCTTGTATGCGCCACCTACAGTTGGTCATTCGCACATCGCGGCCGGACACGATGTGTCGTTTACAGAGGCTCTGCGCGATGTTCTCGGAGCAGAGATGGAGCGCGACCCAACCATGTTCCTATTGGGAGAAGACATTGGAGAATACGGTGGCGCCTTCGGAGTGACTCGCGGCCTTCTCGCTCGATTCGGCCCGGAGCGTGTGCGCGAAACTCCGATTTGTGAAAACTCATTTGTAGGAATGGCGGTGGGGGCAGCGATGGGAGGAATGCGGCCAGTCGCGGAGCTCATGTTCGGTGATTTTGTAACATGCTGCATGGATGCGCTCGTAAACCACGCGGCAAAACTTCGCTATATGTACGCCGGGCAGGTGCGCTTGCCGTTCACACTGAGACTGCCCGTGGGCCGGCGCCACGGCTACGGCGCTACACACTCTCAGAGTCTTGAGTCTTGGTTCTTGCATGTGCCAGGGCTGCGTGTGGTTTTTCCAGCGACGGTCAACGACGCTGTTGGACTACTGAGGACAGCGATTCGCAGTGACGAGCCCGTCTTGTTTTTTGAACACAAGCTCCTCTACCCTGAGCGCGGACCGATGCCGCCTGCCGACTATACAATTCCGCTCGGGCGGGCTTGCGTCGACCGTGAGGGATCCGATCTCACGATGATTAGCTATGGACATGCGCTCTCACTGTGTCGCGAAGCGGCAGAGCAGCTGTCAGCCCGCGGTGTTTCGGCAGAGATTATTAATCTTCGGAGCTTAGCCCCGTTGGATGCGGAAACGTGTCTAACATCGATCCGAAAGACAAGGCGGCTCCTGTTTGTACAGGAGGCAACCATCGTGGGAGGTGTGTGCGACCGGGTGATCGCGGAACTACTTCCGCAAGTACATGAATGCCTGCTTGCCCCGCCGGGGCGCGTCGGAGCGGAACACTGTCCAATTCCATCAAGTCCAGAATTGGAAAACGTAGTCATGCCGTCGGTGCGAAAGGTGTTGCGAGCAGCGCTTGCACTGGTGGCAAACACGAAATAACCGCACGAAATAACAATAACATGCCACAACTCATCCACATGCCGCATCTAGGCACCGCCGAAAAAATGATTCGTGTCGCGCGCTGGCTGGCTGCTGAAGGAGCGGCCGTGCGCCGCGGTGAACCCGTGGTCGCCGTCGAAACACTAAAGGCTACATTTGAGATCGATGCAGAGTCGGATGGCCGCCTCGTGAAGCAGCTTGCCCCTGAGGGTGCGCGTCTGCCTACGGGCGCGCCGTTAGCCATTCTTTGTTCGGATGGTGAGCAAGTCGACGTGCATGCGGAGACACTGCGACTTGCGGCAGCACAGGAACCACATGTTGAAAAGCCAGCCTGTGAAGACAGTACTTGCTCCGTCGCTGTGCCTTCGCCGGGCGCGAACGATGGCTGCCTCGACAGTGAATTCCTGTTGCATCTGCGCAGGGAAGGCTCAGCAATCGGCGGTCTCTCCTCAGAACTAAAAATCAAACTCTATAACAAACACGGAGCTGCGATTGGCAAGAATGTCTACATAGGTCAGGGCTCCTTCATTGTTGCTGAGCGAATGGTTATGGGAGACGACGTGAGAATCGATGATGGGTGCCACATCGAGGCCAGAGAACTACAATTCGGGCGGCTGGCTCACATGGGCGCGCGTTGCAGAGTGAAGTGTAGAAAGCTAACACTCGGGGAAAATGCATTCTTCGCCCCGGATGTGGAAATCGGTGGTGGAGGATGCATGGATCCAGAGGCTGAGTTGATCGTGGGAAGCCACGGTTTTGTGGGTGAGCATGTACACTTGAACCCCTGTCGAAAACTACAAATAGGCGACGAAGTTGTGATCTCCCGTGGTGCCGTCGTTATGACACACTCCTTTGGCGCGAGTGTATTAGACGGATTTCCGAATAGACTCGCGGGTGTCCGGATTGGGGATCGCTGCCAGATTGGAATCAGCGGAATACTCTTTCCGGGCGTCGAAATGGGGGAGGGGTCGATACTGTTGTCGGGCTCTTCATTGGTTACTTCCGTTCCCGCGGGCAGACTCTATGGTGGTGTGCCCGCTAAAGACCTGAAGAGTGCTGCAGCGGAACTCTCTCCGCTCGAACGCGAGTCACTCGCTCGAGAGATCATCCTTGAGTTTTCACGGCAGCTACAGTTGCGTGGCTTCACGGTGCGTGAGCGGAGCTCAGGTGTTGAGTTGGAATGGATGGTTGTAATAGGCAAGGAGCGACATCGACTTCTATTTGCCCCTGTGCTCCCGGCCGGAGAGTCGGAACTCTTTCACGAGGACGTCCGCGTGGGAATGAGAGCCGCAACGGGAACATGGGAGCATCTGGGTGCTGAGATCGTCGGAATTGATTTGGGGGAGTCTCGGATTCGTGGAGTACTGGGCCCCATGGCACTCTCCTTCCGCGAGTTCCTTAGAAAAAAGGGAATTCGATTGCATCCAAGGACATGGACCTATCCAGGAGGCTGGTTATGACGAGTCACGCTTATAGTCTGGAACATTACATTTTGATTATCGACAAAGCGCGCGCCAGTGGGTACGAGTTTGTTCGCATGCAAGACCTGTTGCACCGCTCGCGACCCAAGAGGTTTATGTTCATTCGCCATGATGTGGACATCACACCGTGGGCGGCGCTCGCCATGGCTGAATTAGAACACTCTCAGGGTGTCGCCACGAGCTACTACTTTAGACTCCATGCACTCACGTATAATTTGCTTTCGCGCGAGGCGGCCGAAGTCGTGCGTCTAATTGAACAATTGGGGCATGAAGTAGGGCTCCACTATGAACCCGGTTTTTTCATGGAACTTGGCCGCGACCCCGTAGAAGGAGTGCGAAACGACATCCGTATTTTTGAGGAATTGTTGGGAAAAAAGACATACACGATTGCACAACACCAGCCTGCGCAACGGCCGCTCTTGTTGAAATACTCGCAGCAGCACCGGTGTGCGTACGAGCCAGAGTTTGTTCGCGAGATCCCTTATTTTGCGGACAGTGGTTTTCACTGGCGTGAGGGATGCATCTGTACAAAGATCGGGAAACTGCCACAGATTCACACACTGATCCACCCGCACAGTTGGACCGAGAAAGCTCAACCCTGGCGCGAAGTACTCCGCATGCATGCAGGCGATCTGTCGGCGCGCCTGAGCAACGACATGGAAGCCTATATTTCATCGGTCGAACAGTATCTGCATCAGCGATCCGAACTGGACCGCGCGCGGGAAGGCCTCTATCACCAGTATCGCGAGAAGAATGGATAGGCCGTCAAGTTGTATTAAGAGCGAATCAGGCTCGACGCCTCCGATGCAAGGCGCCATTGGAATACACTACAAAAAGACGAACTAAACAAACCGCGCTTTCTCGACGGACTGTACGACATCACTGTTCGCGCGTGGGACTACCCTAATGCTGAAAACCCGCGGCTGCTACCCGCGGAATTCTTCGGTCCGCTACCGGCATAACGAAATACTACAATTCCGCGATTGCCTTCTTTAACATTTCTGTTCCGATTTCACGGAGTCGTTAACGACGAGAAACACATAAACGACGCTGTGCGTCGTTTATGTGTTTCTCGCCATTCTCCCTTAAAGCCGAATCTGGCTCCTGCTAACTGTTAACAAATTCGCGGCTGGGTCGTGCGCGCGCAGCTCGCCGGAGTGCGCGGAAGAAGGCGTCAGTAACGATTACCGTGGCAGTGGTCCAGGCGGATTGGTCACTACTCATATTCCAGCGCCCCGGTTAAAGGCGAGCCAGCGCGCGCGACCCAGCCGCGATCTCGGCCATTGGCCCGAACCAGTAGCTACATCTACATCTCCGCGATCACTCGCTTCAGCGCTTCCGTTACCACCGCCGGATTCGCGCGCCCGCCCGTCTTTTTCATGATCTGACCCATAAGAGATCCGAGTGCCTTCTCTTTTCCAGATTTATACTCCGCGACAATCTTAGCGTTCGCGGATAGCACTTCGCGCACCGCCGATTCGATCGCCGCCGGATCGGATATTTGTTCGAGTCCGAGCGATTTTAACAATTCGGCGGGGGTTTTTGTTGGATCGGAGACCATCGCGTCGAACACTTGTTTTGCGGCGTTGTGATTTGCGCGGCCCGACTTTACTAATTTGATAACTTCTGAAACCTGTTCGGGTTTCAGCGGAAATTCCGGAAATGTTAGATTGCGTTCGTTGCGAACGCGGTTGATCTCGCCGCACACCCAGACCGCAGAGGCCTTCGCGTCGCCGCAGGCTTCGTAAACTTTATCGTAATAATCGCCGGTGCCGCGATCGAGCGTTAATGTTTGTATTTCTTCGTGGTTGAGACCAAGTGCAACATAACGATCGCGCCGAGCCCCCGCGGTTTCGGGAAGTTCCTTGCGCACCGAATCTATCAATTGAACGGAAATCCTGAGAGGCGGAAGGTCGGGCTCGGGAAAATAACGATAATCCTGAGCCTCTTCCTTGGTGCGCAGTGTTTCGGTTTTTTGATCAGCGTCGCGCCACGTGCGCGTCTCCTGCCGAATCGTTCCGCCGCTTTCTAATATTTCGCGCTGCCGGACAATTTCATATTCAATCGCTTTCTTAACCATTGCGAACGAATTGAGATTCTTAATTTCGCAGCGCGTTCCCATCCCCGGAACGCCAACGGGATGAATGCTAACGTTCACGTCGCAGCGCATGCTGCCCTTTTCCATATCACATTCGGAGACGCCCGAGAATTTTAACGTTTCTTTGAGTTTTGTTAAATATTCAAAAGCCTCTTCCGACGAGTGAACGTCGGGTTCTGTTACAATTTCGACGAGCGGAACGCCCGCACGATTCAGGTCGACGAGCGTATTCGTGCCGCGATCGTGAATCGCCTTGCCCGCGTCTTCTTCGAGATGAATTCTGCGCAATCTAACAAAAACATTGTTAGTGAGCGCGATGCCGCCGCCTTCCGAAAACGGAAGATCGAATTGGCTAATTTGATAGCCCTTCGGCAGATCGGGATAAAAGTAATGTTTACGATCGAATTTTGTATACGATGCAATATTCCCGCCGAGCGCGATCGCCGCGCGGATTCCGAGGCGCAGCGCCTGTTCGTTCAGTACAGGCAGCACACCGGGCTGGCCCGAGCACACGGGGCAGATGAGTGTGTTGGGCGGGGAGCCGAACCGGTTCGGGCAAGCGCAAAAAAGTTTTGTTTGCGTTGCGAGTTGAACGTGCGTTTCGAGTCCGATCGTCGGGCTAAATTCCATGCGGCGTATTGTGAGCAATCGCGCGCGCGAATGCACGATCTCGAACAACACTAAAATTCACCTTGGCCGAAAGCCGGTTCACGCCTTCATAATTTTGAGTGTGGCGCCGTATAGAGTTTCGGCGATACTTCCAAAACTCGTTTTGCAATGTCGAGACAACTTCTCATCCTCATACTGCTTTTCCTGTTCGTCGCGGCGCCCGGTGTGCGCGCGGCGGAGTGTGCGAATTGTTGTCTTAGTTCGAGCGCGAGTACGGAGGCAGCGGGCTGTTGCGCGGGAAAAGAGAAAGGAACAAAAAAAAGCGGGCATCAGGAAAACTGCAAACGTTGCTTCACACAACTCACTGCGTCAAATGACCAGGTTCGCCCGTCGGTTGAATTGATATTTTCTGCGCCTGTTTTGGATATATTTTTTCCGGGCGCGCTTTTAGCATTTCATTCGAAAAGCCATTTTACAGTTGAATTCAAGGCGCGAGGCACCGCGCCAAATGCTAAACAAAAAACTGCGATTTTGCGTTGTTAAGATAGTTCCGCCGCGCTAGCGCTCCCGCCAAGGAGCCCCGGCGGACGGCTGCAAACCAGCCGAAGACTGCGATCTCGATCGCGTGTGTTCTTGTAATTGTAACTATTCATTTTGCCGGAGTGTGTGCCGTGCGATTCGCAAGTTTTGTAATAACGGCCGCGTCGTTCCCAATTGTTGCATTGGTATCGTGCCGCGCGATCCCGCCGGAATTGCGTGAAGAGCGCGAGGCTCTGGCCGGGACGGGCGAGACCTATTCGCGTCCGTTCGAGGAGCGCGAGCTTCCAATGGTTAAGTCTGATTCCGCGTATGTGGAATTGTTAGATCGTTCGCTGCGCGCGGACCCGCGCATTGAGGAAGCCTATTTTGCATGGTCGGCCGCGATCGAGCGCGTTGTGATCGAGGGTTCTCCCGAGAATCCTACAATTGGCATCGGCTGGATGTTAACGGAACCGATCGGCGGATTTTTTGAAAATATTATGTTTTCCGTTTCGCAAATGATCACCGCGCCGTCGAAACTACAATTCGCGGCAAAACGCGCGCTCGAGGAAGCGCGCGCCGCGCGTGTGCGGTACGACGCGCTGCGCTTCGAAAGGAAGGGCCGGTTTCGAGAAGTCTTTGCTGAATACGACGGAAGCGCGCGCGAAGTGGAATTGTTAGAACAAGAAATAAAGTTATTGGATGAATTGGTTCAAATTATACAACAACGCATTTCAATCGGAACGTCGACAGCGCAGGATTTGATACGTCTTGATCTTGAAAAAGCTCAAATTCGAAACGAGATCGAAGCTGCGGTGAATCAGCGAAAATTAGCCATGTCGAAAGTAAATATCATGATGTCGCGGGAACCTTACGAAGAACTACAGATACCGCAGCCGCTGGCGCCGCTCCGCATGGACGCCAGCGACGCGGCGCTTGTGCGACTCGCATCGAAGCGAAATCCACAATTGCGCGAAATCGAAGAAATCTTAACATCGCTTTCGACGGAGATGGGACGCGCGCGCGCGGAGAACGATCCCGACGTTGGAGCCGAAATCGAACGTGAGGGGACAGAAACAAAATTTAAATTATTATTTACAATTCCTATTCGCCGCGACCGTGTCAACGCGGCGATCGCGTTCGCCGAAGCTAAATATAAAGAAGCCGTGGCAAAGCGCAGAACGTTACAAAATGACGTATCCGCGGAAACGGTAGCATCCATCACTGCGTTTCGCGAGGCGGAGCGAAAATATGATTATATCGATAGCGAGCTGCGGCCGCGCGCGCGCAATAGTTATGATTTATTATTAAAACAATTCGCGTGGGGCGGCGTTACGTATCTCGATGTCGTCGACGCGCGGCGAGCATTGCTACAAATCGAACGCGCGCTGGAGCGCGCGCGCACCGACCGCGAAAAAGCACTCGGCGATCTTTTAGCCTGCTGCGGCGCCGACGCCGCGGAAGTCGCGGACCCAAAGGAAAATTAATATCATGAAAAAAAATCACATCTTAGCGAGGTTCGCGGTTGCATCCGCAAAAACCGTATTTGTTATTTTAGTGGCGGTTGCCGTTTTGATAGGACTCGGCATGTTCCTCGCGCCGCCCGAAGTACACGAAAACAAGAGCGCCATCGGCGGAAATGTTATTTATACGTGCTCGATGCATCCGCAGATTCGCGTCGCGGCGCCCGGAAATTGCCCTCTCTGCGGAATGAAATTAACCGCGACCGAAGACCGCAGCGCGAGCGGCGCCGGTACGATTCTTAGCGAACACGGGCGCAAGGTTGCGCGCGTGGATACGGTTAAGATTGCGCGCGGTCCGGCAATAGTAGCAATCGAGACCGTCGGTTATTTTAAACTTGACGAACGCTACACATCCAAAATCGCGTCGTGGGCTGAAGCGCGCGTCGAAAAAGTTTATGTTCCATTCCGAGGCGCGGAGGTTCGCGAGGGCGAACCTCTGGTTGATTTGTATGTTTCGTCGCTTCCGCTGCTGATTTTAGAATTAAAAATCGCCCGTACAATCAGTCCCGAAGCGAGCAGCGCGATCCTCGAAAGATTGCGGCGAATTGGAGTATCCAATTCGCAGATTGAACAATTAGAAAAAACCGAGAATCCCGAACCGCGTTTTACGATGGTGTCGCCCAAGCACGGGATTATTAAAGAGCGTTTCGCGGAACCGGGGATGGTCGCCAAGGACGGCGACGTGCTTTTTGAATTGATACAACTGGATCCGCTCGTGCTCGAAATTGAAGTGTACGAAAAGGATTTGTTATTTGTGGGGCCGGGTTCCGAATGTACATATTCGATTCTGGCGCTCCCGAACGAACAGTTCGCCGGAAAAATTGAAATTATCAAAACGTTTGCTAATAATAACGCGCGCACTCTCCAGGCTCGCGTTCCGGTTCAGAATCCGCGCGGCCTTGCGCGCCCCGACATGTCGGTTCGCGCTGAATTTAAGATTCGACTTGGCGCGGACGGCAAGCCCGCGATAACCGCTACCCATACGAACGCTACAGATCCGCTGCTGCTGCCGAAATCCGCGCTGCTCGACGCCGGCCGCCGCAAGATTGTTTATGTTCTCGGAAAAGAGAATGCTTACGAAATGCGCGAAGTAACGCTCGGACCGCGATCCGGGGATTATTATATTATTCTTTCAGGCCTTGCCGAAGGCGAATCGGTCGTGTCGCGCGGTGCGTTTTTAATTGATAGCCAGACGCAAATCGAGGGAAAGCCGAGCTTGATCTTTATTGAAGGAAGCTCCAAATGATCGCTCGCATTATTCGCTTTTGCCTCGAAGCGCCCGCGATCGTATTCTTAGTCGTCGCAGGTTTGGTCGGCGGCGGAATCTTTGCAATACAACAAATTCCCGTCGACGCGATCCCGGACATCGGCGAAAAGCAAATTATTGTATATGCGGATTGGCCCGGGCGTTCGCCGCAGAATGTTGAAGATCAAGTAACCTATCCATTAACCGCCGGACTCACGGGAACGCCGGGGGTCAAAACCATCCGTTCGATGTCGGGTTTCGGCTTCGCGATGGTATTCTTAGTATTCGACGACGCTGCGGATTATTATTGGTGTCGCTCGCGCGTTCTCGAGCGGCTCTCCGTCGCGCAAGCTAATATTCCCGAGGGCGTCGAAGCGCGGCTCGGCCCCGACGCGACCGCGCTCGGCCAGGTTTATATGTATACGATCGAGGGCGAAGGGTTCGACCTCGCGGAGCTGCGCACGATTCAGGATTGGTATATTCGGTATTCTTTACAATCGGTCGAGGGTGTTTCCGAAGTCGCGTCGGCCGGCGGTTATTTGAAGCAATATCAAATCGACGTCGACCCCATTCGCATGCGCGCGGCAAATATACATTTCGCGGACATCGACCGCGCGGTGCGCGGCACGAACCTCGACACGGGCGCGAAAGCTATAGAAAACAACGGCGTCGAGACGTTTATGCGCGGCTCTGGATTTATCAAATCGGAAAAAGATCTCGAAGAGACCGTTGTCCGCGAAACAGGCGGCGTGCCGCTAAAAGTTAAAGATGTCGCAACAGTACAATTCGGACCGGACTTCCGGCGCGGCGCGCTCGACCGCGGCGGCGTCGAGGCGGCCGGTGGAATTGTTACGATTCGATACGGCGCGAATCCGCGCGAGGTGATTGAGAAGGTTAAAAAACGGATTGAACAAATAACGGCCGGGCTTCCGCAAAAAACGCTCGCCGACGGATCCGTTTCGAAAGTTAAGATTGTGCCGTTTTATGATAGAACACAGTTGATCGAGGAGACGATCGCGACGCTTCGCGAGGCCGTCATCGAAGAGCTGGTCGTGGTCGCATTGGTTGTCTTTATCTTTATGTTACATTTAAAGACTTCGATCGCGATCCTGTCGACGATGCCCATCGCGCTCGCGATTGCATTCTTAGGAATGTGGCTCGCCGGAGTCGACGCCAACATCATGTCGCTCGCCGGAATCGCGATCGCGATCGGCGATGTGGCGGACATGGGAATTATTATGGCGGAGAATATTTTTAGAAGACTAACAAACGCGCCGCCCGGAAAATCAAGATTGGAAGTCGTATACGAAGGCGCAGTGGAAGTCGGCGAAGCGATCTGGGGCGCGGTATCTAATACATTAATTTGTTTTCTCCCCGTCTTCGCGCTGACAGAAGAGGAGGGGCGGCTCTTTCGCCCGCTCGCGTATACAAAAAGTTTCGCCATCGCCGCTTCATTTATATTAGCAATTACCGTAGTTCCCGTCGCGTGCCTGTATTTGTTAAAAGCGCCGCGAATTGCGCGGTGGAAAGCGCTCGCGATCGCGTTCGCGGCCGGATCATTAGCAACCGTTGTCGCGCGCGGAATGTTACCTATCGAATGGCTGCCGAAATCGCCTCTCGCGGGCTGGCCCGTGTCGCTCGGCGTGGGCGCGATGATCGCGTTCGTGATGTATAAAATTCTGAGCGAAAAACTTCTTGATACAAATCAAAATCCCGTCTCGCGCACGATTCATCAATTATACGCGCCCTTGCTGCGCTGGATCTTGAATCACAAAGCATTGTTCTTAACATTGCCTGTTTCAATCCTTTTGGTGGGAATCACGGTCTGGCTCGGATTTGATAAAGTCAGCGCGCCCGTTTTGAATATATTACAATCAGCAGGAATCGATATAAAGAATAGCAAACCCGCCGTCGCGCTGCGGCACGCGTTTCCGGGGCTTGGCCGCGAATTCATGCCGCCGCTCGACGAGGGGAGTTTTTTGTTTATGCCGTCGCTGCTTCCAGCCGCGTCGCTCACGGAAGGATTAGATGTATTAGCAATTCAGAATCGCGCGATTCGTACCATTCCCGAAGTGGAGAACGTCGTCGGAAAACTCGGCCGCGCCGAAACGCCGCTCGACCCCGCGCCGATCACGATGATCGAAACAATAATTATGTTAAAACCGGTTCACGAATGGCGCACGTTCCCGGAGCCGCGTTTTTGGGAGTCGTGGCCCGAGCTCACGCACGGTTTATTAAGAAAGTGGTTTCCTAACGTTCGGCGGATGACTAAAGATGAAATCCTCGCGGAATTAACACAAAAAACCGAAATCCCCGGAGTGCTGCCGACGTGGCTGCAGCCGATTCAGACGCGCCTTGTGATGTTACAGACAGGTTTTCGCGCGATGATGGGTGTCAAAATTTTTGGTAAAGATCTGAAGGAGATTGAGCGCGTCGCCGCGCAAATGGAAACATTACTAAAAACCGTTCCGGGCGCCGTTGACGTCGTCGCGGACCGAATTGTAGGCAAGCCGTATATTGATATTCAAATCGACCGCGAGGCGATCGCACGCTACGGGTTATTGATAGAAGACGTCCAAAGGGTAATCGAACAATTGATCGGCGGCGAAAACGTGGGCATGACCGTCGAGGGCCGCGAACGTTATCCCATCCGCATCCGCTATCCGCGCGGGCAGCGCGGCGAAATCGATGATCTCGAAAAAGTATTAGTATCAACCAATGCGGGCGGGCAGATCCCGCTCAGCTACGTTGCTAAGATTGACACGCAGCTCGGGCCGTCGGAAATCAAGGGCGAGAACGGAATGTTAGTCGCGTACGTGACGCTCAACACGCGCGGCCGCGATGAAGTGAGCGTGGTCGAAGACGCGGAGAAATTGTTACAAAGCAGCGTTGCCGCTGGAACGCTACAAATACCGGCCGGCACCCACTGGCAATGGGCTGGGCAATTCGAGAATCAAGTGCGCTCAACTGAAAGACTTTCGATATTAATACCGCTTTGTTTATTCTTAGACGTCGTTTTATTGTATCTAGCATTTAAGCGCTGGTCGGTCGCGTTTTTGTGCTTTAGCGCAATTCCCGTCTCCGCGTGCGGCGGTTTTATTATGTTGCTCATGTGGGATGTTAACATTTCCGTCGCCGTGTGGGTCGGTTTTATTGCATTGTTCGGAGTCGCCGAGGACGACGCCGTCGTGATATCGACATATCTACAACAACAATTCCGCGGCAAGACGCCCGGTACGATCGCCGAAGTGCGGAGCCTTGTTGTCGAAGCGGGGCTCAAACGAATCCGCGCCTGCCTCATGACGACGGCGACGACTGTGATCGGTCTGATCCCAGTCTTCACATCTACAGGCCGCGGATCCGACGTGATGCAACCGATGGCGATCCCGCTCGTCGGCGGCATGGCGATCCAATTGATCACTCTTTTTATTACACCGTGTGTTTATTGTATCATTGAAGAGTGGAGGCTGAAACGGAGGTTGGCAGGTACACCCTAAGGCCGAAGGGGTGAAGCGCCGCGTTTTACTAGGGCAGTATTTCGAGTGTGGTCGGACCAAAGGCCTCAAGCGGCCCTGCAGGGTCAAGAACAACACCCGCGAAAGTGAGTCTCATACCAACGAGTACGGGTAAAACGCCCGGCGGAACGATTACTTGAGGGAAAGCTAATCCCTGTGCATTCAGCACTCCGACGAAGTTTGGTAAGAAGGGGCCGTTTGCCGCGTTTGCGGCATCCATCGTAACCGAGTCAACCACAAGTGGAATAGTCGGAACGCCTGGGAACGTAGTGCCTGGCGCTTCACCGCTCGCTCCTGTGAGTACTGCGTAGATCCAGCCCGCGCGACTGGCGCCACCGCTGACACGCATCACATGTGAAATACCCGCGGCAGATGAAGCTTTCGCCATGCGGGGCGCAAGATTCACAACATAGTCGCGCAGAGGGATCTCAACGCGGCTCGGCGCCAGAGGGCTGATTCTTAATGTTGTCGTTGTACTCGTAAAGTAGGGTACATATCGAATGCGCTGATAGGTCGGTGCTTGGTGGTGTGCAATGTTCATTAACGATACCCGTATGAAATGTCCAGCCGGCACAACATATCCAATGTCTCCAAGGTCGAATTCGAGCTGGTAGGGTCCGGCGACTCCGTCTCGAATTGCACCTGTTCCCATTGTGATTCTTTGTTCCACTCCCATCGGCGAGACGTGAGAGATTTCAGCACTCAACTGGACGAGTCCGGTAGTGTCATTCACATACAAGACCATATGTACTCGTCCGAATATTTCCTTTATTTCCGGCAGTGGGCCCGTCTCGAATGGGACGCTCACTTTTGGCATGCTCGCAAACGCAAGCCCTGGATTAAAGCTCGCGTTCTGTTGTACATAGGTCAACGCGTCATAACCAGCCGCGACGGTGTGCACTATTACAGGACCCGCTTCAAATGCGGGTGGAGCGGCGCCCGTAAGTGAACCGTTGCCGCGGAAATGAAACAGAGTGGGTGTGGCAGGAGGGGGCCACACATCCGCAGTACGGTGTTCCCAAATCGAGGTCGCGGATGTACTTGCCGGAAGGTCCGGTTGCATTGCAACTTCAACTGTTTTTTCTAGATCCGCGCCATTCAATATCCCTTTTAAGAACCGGTCGAACCATCGACGTTGCATGTCGTTTAGAACGACATCTTCATGAGTATTGTAAGGAGAAGAGTGACCGCCTGTAGTCAAGAAGAGTTTTCGGGGCACACCCGCAAGTAATGTAAAGAATGCGTCTACCGAGGGATTGGTCTGGTGCTTAAAATCCTGGCACGCCATGGCGACCAGCATCGGCACTGTCGATTGCTGTAGTATCCCGAGTACAGTGTAGGAGTACTGAGTCTGCAGCCATGCGTACGCGCCGAGATAGTCATTGGCATTTACAAATACCAGAAACGGATGGGCGGGTCCCATGTCATCGATCGTCTCCGAATTGATGATGACTCCGCCCGGCATCGTCTTTTCAATCCAATCAAGACCGTGTCCCTCAGGTGCTACCGCAAGCAGAGTAGGATATGTAGTAATCGTGCAACCGGCGATCGTGCAAGGAATGAGACTTCCCGACCACGCCGCAGCTTCAGCCGAGTGTTGCCCACCCTGAGAAAAACCCGAAACGGCAAGGCGCGTGGGATCAATCATCCCGGGCGCAAGCGACTGTGCCATCGAGTGAGATTGGGCTGAGTCGTGTAAAAGCTCTTCGGGGACTTTTCCCGGTGGCCACAGTGGATTGAGCGCGAGTGTAGACCCATCTCCGCGCACATCGTACGCATAGCAGACATAGCCTGCATTCGCGAGCGACATTGCCTTGCTAGTTACTGTGCCTACATTCTTGCTCTCTCCACCGCCATGAATAATCAAAACGCCAGGCCAGCCCGTCACAGGCGCGACCCCCGCCGGCTCGTAGATGTCCATGAGTGTGTTGTACCCATCTGCCCAAACGACGGGGATATCCGTAGTCGCGACAAATCCAAAACCGCCCGGGGGCATCGGCGGGTCTTGTGAGCAGAGGCTCGAAGTTAAAGTGAATAGGGCGAGGCAAAACGCGGCGAGGGGAGGCAGCTTCATGTTTATTCTCGGGTAGCAGTCGGGACGAATGCGATTAAAACACGAAGCGAGGATTCGAGGAAATGGCCATCAGGTATCTTTGATCATGGGCGTTGGTGGGGGGCTTAGACGGATCTGCGCGTGCCTCATGACCACCACGAAAACGGCCATCGGCCTCATTCCAGTCTTTACATCCACGGGCCGTGGCTCTGACGTCATGCCGCCGATGGCGATCCCCTTGATAAGACTTCCAATTGCACTGTTCGTTTATTGTATGTTCGAGAAATGGAGGGTGAGGCGTAGGATGGGGGCAACGTGAAAACCGCATCCCTTGTTTTCGTTGCTCTAATAGTTGTTAGCACTTTTTCGTTAGCGAGCTCATCGATTCCGAGGCAATCAAAACCAGGATCGCGTGTTACTGTACACGGCACTGTGACACGCTACGGACAGCCCTTTGTGCAAGGGGAAGTGATCTTGACACCGTTGCTCACTAAGATTTCGAAAGTCAAGATCGAGACAGACAAATGGAAATGTAAAGTAGACAAATTCGGCAGGTTTCTACTGGAGGACGTTCCGCCGGGACCGTGTTCAATTCTTTATTATCGAGATCATGATGTTAGCGTTCGGCGCTTCGAGATTCCGAACACGCCGTCGTCCGACATTGTTCTTGATCTCTCCTCGGCTGTCATCACAGGTAGAGTTATTGATAAGAATGAAGGTACTCCTGTGAAGAATGTGATGGTGTACGCTGAGATGACGTCGGAACCACGCAACGGCCGGCCGCTTTTGATGACAAACAGTGAAGGAGAATTCAAGATTGAACTCCTTGATCCGGGAGAGTATCGGGTCTCACTCATCACGAGTCTTATATCGATAGAAACGCCGAGATTTGTACCATTGGCCGGGCAAAATAAAATGATAACCGTTAAAGACGGTGCGGTCGCTGAGCTGAATTTCGCACTCGATCATGGCGCAGAGGGTGAAATCGAAGTTGTAGATCAGGCCGGCAAACCGGTTCGCGCAGGCCATGTACATGCTCTTGTCGCACTCAACGACCCATCACAAGCAGAATGTACACTAGCGGCTCAGACCGATCGAAAGGGTTTAGCGCGACTCATTGGTATCCCGCCTGGCGACTATGTTGCAAAACTCTCTGTAAATAACAATATCAATCGATTTGTATATTCTAGTGCTACAACGATCGAACTCGGAAAGCCCTTTAAGATACGCGTCGTGGTTGAAGATCCCGTTGAATTAAAGATGGATGCAACAGATGTAGCCGGCGAGCCGATTTCACTGCACACAGTCAAAGTTTATGATTCCTTGGATCGTCTCGTTGCGACGAGCGGAACCCATTCCGGCAAACCCGAGATCATTGTTCGTGTACCGCGCGGAAAACTAAGAATATGGGCACAGACAGGGGAGTTGGTGGGAGCGGCGGAGATCGATCTGAGCGACGGGAAGGCGCAGCCGTTGCATTTACATCTTCAATTGAAAAATAATTGTAAATAAACCGCCTGAAGCGTGTGGAATGTAATCGTCCTATTTCGCCTTCCTGACCACACATGGAAAGCACCGACTACTACCAGGAGAAACATGACTGGGAGCAGATCCATGCCCCACGCAGCCAAATGACAACCATGAACTGCCACAACAGAGTTTCGATCATCTTGCTGAATTTGCGTCATACGTAGCTTCGCCCACCTCCTAATGAATACACCGAATTGATGCCAGATTTTCGTAGAACTACTTTCTAATGAACACGTCCAGTGTAACCAACATGAAACTCGAAGAAATTGCCGTCGCGAGTCCGTGTCCGGCTGCCTGGGTATCTATGACAGGGAACGACCGCGTTCGACATTGTATACAATGCAAACTTAACGTTTATAATATTTCTGCGATGACGTCCTCCGCCGCGACGGCGCTCATCAACGAAAAAGAAGGACGCCTATGCGTGCGCTTCTTTCGCCGGAAGGATGGAACGTTAATAACAGCAGACTGCCCTGTAGGACTGCGCGCGGCGGCGCGCAAAACTGCATTGCTAACAATGACGATCCTTGCGGGCGTCATCGCAATTGTAGTTTCAATTACAGCGGCGCAGGAAAAAATCAATGTGCCTTGCATCGGTGGTGGAACAAGTGGCCGACCGGCGTGGGCGCAATTCGCAGTAGACAAGCTTGTAACAGTTCTTCCTGAATGGATGATTCCAGAGAGTTGGAAACCGAAGGAGCCATTCGAGATTACGATGGGCGTTCGCTCTTTCAGCTACCCTGAATCCTCCGAGGAAACGAGCGCGGGTGAAAAATAGTCGCGGTATTATTAGCCATTATCTGGTTCATCATCGTGGAACTGCAAATATTGAAACACCGACCTCGCAGACATTTCGTTAATGCAGTATTACTGTTTTTCGCCGGACTGATGTCTGCGGCTGCGGTCGCCTTCTGCAGCGTGTTCAACATGGGTCCGTATGTTTTGGAAGCACTTAAATGGTGGCCGTAGTTGCGAAACGGTTCCGTACATCAACACACTCATGAAACTCTTAGACCTATCACATCTCGGCGAACCCGATCTCCAACTCGGGGATTTGCGCATTTGGGTACATAGCCGGCAATTTCCCGAGTCCGTCGAGTACTGGGACGCAAATTGGT
The DNA here is from genome assembly GCA_046160785.1 of Planctomycetota bacterium. GTDB lineage: Bacteria > Planctomycetota > UBA1135 > UBA1135 > JACQFD01 > JACQFD01. The sequence continues at coordinate 13,267 of JBJXHE010000097.1, read as the reverse complement.
TAAATGTGACAGCGCTCAACGAATCTACAAATTCACACGTGTACACCACGGGCGCGATACTTCACGGTGGCGAATTCGCAACTTTTCGCGCAGAAACAGAACAACTCTATTCGACGCTCTCGGGTGCGGCAAAACTCGGAGGGATTGAGCCGTGGCTCTCGGTGACAATGAAGGGCAACGGTAGAGGAGCCATTGAACTCGAAGTGTGCATCACCACAGACGACCTCGCTGAGAAGCACACGTACATGAAGAGACTAGACCAAACGCACCTCCCGCCCGTGGTTCGCGCGTGCCAGAACATCCTGGCGAAGTATCCAATCTTTGGATAGCGCGACGAAAAGGCCGAACGATTTGGCGTTTCCAAAGAAGGGGAACTGTCCCCGTTTTCCGCGTCCAATTGCTCGCCCAGGATTTTTTTCTACAGACTCGCGAAGGGGGTAGCCGATCGCGGGAGAGCTTCCGGACCCTGGTCTTCAAAGCGGAAGCCCCTCTCCCAATGAGTAGTACGACTCTTGACGCACCGCCTATTCGCCGCAGCCAGTCTCGCGCGTTGCCGCCCGTTATCGATGGGCCCGAAACGCGCCGAAGCGCCGCGATTCTCGTCGTCGATTCAGACGTTAAGCGCCGCGACCGCCTCGCGAAGACGCTTTCTACAATTCCAGCGAATATATTAACTTCTCCGTCGCACAGCGACGCCGTCGTGCAGGCTTGCAGCTCTCCGATTTCGGTCGTCGTGGTTGACGGCCGCGAAGACCCGCGCGGCTCGGTCGATTTGTTAAGACGGCTTCGGAAGACGCAGCCGTTTCTTGTATCCATTCTTATTGGTATAGAGTGGGACCGCCTCGCATTATTAGATGCCATTAATGATATTGAAGTATTCAAAGTCTTAAAATCTCAAACACTCGACGCGGACGTCCGAATTGCAGTATTGAGCGGGCTGCGTGCGGAGCGCGATCGCAGCGACTGCGCGCGGCTGAACAAGCCGTGGATTCGCGGATTATTACATAACATTGAAGCCGCGCTTCCGAGCGGAACGCTCCAGGATCTCGATGAAAAAGGCGGCGAGCTGCCGTTCGATCTCGTCCAGCGTCCGCAAAGTAAACTCTCGGCGCGAAATTCTGGAATGGTCTAGTTTACTAAAAAAGCATTCTGTCATTGCACGGCCGCCGGGGTTCGCAAGCACCCGGCGGCCTTTTTTATTCGTAGGGCGGTCCGGCGACTTTAGAATTTGCGCCCCGCTAACAATTCAACGGGACGCACCACCATGGCCTACGAAACGATACAAAAACCAAAAGCCAACGATCTGAACTTTCATACCAATCTTCCCGATTGGGCGGCGGCGCGCGAGACGTTTGCGTGGGATCAGTTAAAATCGGTATTGAAGGGGATTCCGGGCGGCGGTTTTAATTTAGCTTACGAATGCGTCGACCGGCACTGCGCCGAGGGGCGCGGCGGCGAAATGGCGTTCACGTGGGAGGCAAAAGACGGAACTGTTAAGAATTATACCTTCGATCAAATGCGGCGTGAAATTAATAAAACCGCAAATGTATTAACAAATTGCGGGGTTAAGAAAGGCGACCGCGTTTTTCTTTTTCTCGACCGCATTCCCGAATTGTATTTTGGATTGTTAGCAACGCTCAAGTGTGGCGGCGTGGCCGGGCCGCTTTTTAGTGCATTTGGCCCGGAGGCCGTGCGCGACCGCGTCCAGGACGCCGGCGCAAAGGTAATATTAACTTCTCCCGCGCTCGTCGGCCGCGTGTACGAAGTCATGCGCGAACTGCCGAAGCTCGAAACGATCATCATAACAGATCGGACAGGAGCCGGCGGCCATCGTTATCTTCCCGGAGAAGTATCCTTTGAATGCATGGTCGCCGGCGCGAGCGACGAATTTGAATGTATCAAAACCGGCCCCGAAGATTTTGCAATTATGCATTATACCTCTGGCACGACCGGAAAACCGAAGGGCGCCGCGCACGTCCACATGGCGGCATTCGGACATTATCATACTGCGCGCATTTGTTTAGAATTGCGCGCGGGCGCGAAATATTGGTGTACCGCCGATCCGGGGTGGGTGACCGGAACGAGTTATGGTATGTTTGGGCCGTGGCTGAACGGCGCGCACGTATTTGTAGCAGAATGGGGATTCGATGCCGAACGTTGGTATTCCTTTATCGATCGCTACAAAATCGAAATTTGGTATACGGCTCCGACCGCGATTCGAATGCTAATGAAATCGGGAGAGGAGCTTCCGAAAAAATATAACTTTAAAACGGTCTATCACGCGGCGAGTGTCGGCGAACCTTTAAATCCCGAAGCTGTAGTATGGGGCAAACGCGCGCTCGGCCTCGTGTTTCATGATAATTGGTGGCAGACGGAAACGGGCTGCATCCAGGTTTCTAATTATGCGACGCAAAATGTTAAACCCGGTTCGATGGGCCGCCCGATTCCCGGTACGGATGCTAACGTTGTCGATCCCGAGGGAAAGCCGTGCGCGCCGGACGTCGAGGGCGATTTAGTAGTAAAGCCCGGCTGGCCGTCGATGTTCCGCACGTACTGGCGGCGCGCGGAATTGTATAAATCCAGATTTAAAAACGGATGGTACTATTCGGGCGACCGCGCAAAGCGCGACGCGGATGGTTATATTTGGTTTATTGGACGCGACGACGATGTTATCAATACGGCGGGTCATCTCGTCGGGCCGTTCGAAGTCGAGAGCGCTTTAATTGAACATCCGGCCGTCGCCGAAGCAGGCGTCATCGGCAAACCCGACCCCGAGCGCATGGAAATTGTAAAAGCATTTGTATCTTTAAAGAAAGGTTATGTTGCGTCGGACAGTCTTAAGAAAGAGCTCTCCGAATTTGTAAAGAAGCGCCTCGCGGCGCACGCGTATCCGCGCGAGATCGACTTTATTGATAGTTTGCCCAAGACGCGCAGCGGCAAAATCATGCGCCGCCTTCTGAAAGCGAAGGATCTCGGGTTGCCCCTCGGCGACACGAGCACGCTTGAAGAATGACGCGCAGCAACTATTAACAAATATGAATCCCATTCCGGGCGCACGAGCCGCCGTCACAGTCCTTTTTGTAGGATTGATCGCGGCGTCGTGGGCGCTTGGAAACGGAAGCCGCGGATCGTTATTTAAGAATACGGGTGATCCCGGATCGTTTGGATTCGTTTTTCGCGAAATATCAAAAGAAGCGGGTGTCGATTTCGTCCACCGCGCGCCCGTATTTGATAAGATTATCGAAAACGTGATGCCCGACATCGCGAGCATGGGCGCCGCCGTTGCCGTGTGCGACCCGAACGGCGACGGCTGGCCCGATTTATATATTACAAATAGCGAATTCGGAGCGCCGAACGCGTTATATATAAATCAAAGCGGAGTGAATCAAGAAACCGCAAAATTTATTGATATTGCAAAGGAAGCGGGCGTTGCGGATCTGAACAAACCCGGCGAGGGCGCGTCGATGGGTTCGATCTGGGGCGACTTCGACAACGACGGGCTCGAAGACGTTTTTATATATAAATACGGCCACACTCAATTGTTTAAGAATCAAGGCGCCGCCGGCGGTTCGCTCAGGTTTGTTGATATAACAAAAGAAGCGGGCGTGCGCCGCTGGATGAATTCGAACACGGCGTGCTGGATTGATTATAATCGCGACGGACTGATCGATTTATATGTAGCCGGCTACTTTCGCGACGAAGTGGATCTGTGGAATTTGAAGTCGACGAAGTTTCGCCAGGAGAGCATGGAGTTTGCAAATAACGGCGGACATAATTATCTTTACAAAAACCTCGGCGGTGGAAAATTCGCCGACGTGACGGCGGAGGCGGGCGTGGATACAACTCGCTGGACGCTTGCGGTTGCCGCCGCCGATTTTAATAATGACGGCTGGCCCGATTTGTATCTTGCAAACGACTTCGGCTCGGAATTGTTATTTCTAAATCAGGAAGGCAAGAGATTCGAGGCGGCGCTGGACGCGGGGCTCAGCGCGACGTCCAAGAGCGGCATGGCCGTGACCGTCGGTGATTGTAACAATACCGGCAACTTCGACGTGTACGTTACGAATATCACAAAAGGCGGATTCTTAGCACAAGGCAACAACTTGCGCATGAACAAGCTGCTTCGAACCGGGCGTTTTACAAATGTTGCAAACGGCGACGTCGCCGACTGCGGCTGGGCGTGGGGCGCGCAATTCGGTGATTTTAATAATGACGGCGCGATGGATTTGTTTGTTGCGAATGGTTATATTTCCGCCAGCCGCGAGCGCGATTATTGGTATGATATGTCTCGCGTCGGCAGTGGCGCCGGCGATTTGATAGAAGATTCGGCGCACTGGGCGCCGTTCGGCGACAAGAGTTTGTCGGGCTACGAACGGTCGCGCGTTTTAGTAAATGATGGCATTGGCGGCTTCGTCGACGCGGCGACGGCTGCCGGCGTCAACGATCTGCTCGACGGCCGCGCGGTCGTTCTCGCGGATTTGTTCCGAACGGGTTCGCTCGACATTATTGTTGCAAATCAGAAAGACCGATTGCTTATTTATAAAAATAACGTTGACGCCGCGCGGCAGTGGATACAAATAAAGCTGGAAGCTACAAAAAGCAACCGCAGCGCGATCGGCGCGTCGGTTTTGTTAGAATGGGAATCCGGCGGCGAAAAGAAGATGCAGCGACAGCAGATCGACGGCGGCGGGGGCTTCAGCTCGCAGAATGAGAAAAAACTACATTTCGGGCTCGGCGCGAACGTTATCAATATTCGCGCGACCGTCCGCTGGCCGTCGGGCGTCGAACAAAGAGTGGATAACTTGACGCCCCGGCAAATTCATACCATTCGAGAATTGTGAGCGAAGAACCGAAGAAGTTTTTGTTGTTTCGCATCGATCCCCGTTATTTACAAATGGGGCTCGCGACGACGATTCTCGTGCTCGGCCAGTTCTTCCACGAAATCCTCGGCGGCTACCCGCGGCTTTTTATTGCTATCGGCGCCGCGCTTCTTACCGATCTCGTGTGCTCGCAAACCGTGCGCGGGCGCTGGCCGAACCTCGCGAGCGGGTACATCTCAGGAATCAGTATTGTTATATTAACAAAGTCAACCGACATCCTCTGGCCGTTCGCGATCGGCGCGTGTATTTCGATATTATCAAAATACGTGATTGCTTATAAAGGAAGGCATCTGTTCAATCCGACGAATTTTGGCCTTTGCGTCATGTTATGGACGGCGTCGAGCCAAATGGCGCTCCTGAGCCAGCAATGGGGCAACTCGCCCGGCTTCCTCGCGCTCATTTGGGCGTGGGGGCTATTTGTAGTGTGGCGCGCGGGAGTCATGCACGTAACGTTAACGTACGTCGCGTGTTTCTTAATATTAGCGTACGTGCGAACGTTTTTTACAGGAAACACGTTTGGCAATGAAGCCGCCCCGCAGACCGGCCCGATGCAAACATTATTTATGTTCTTCATGATTACAGATCCGCCGACGGTCGTATCTCGCTTCTGGGGCCGGATTCTAGTTGTAGTCTTAATCGCGCTGCTCGAATGCGTCTTCCGCCTGCAACACATACTACATATCCCGGGCATCGACTTCGTGCTCTGGGCGCCTTCCATGTTTGCGCTGTTTTTCATCGGGCCGATCGCGAAATGGATCGACCTCAAATATCTCGGAGGGTTCGACCGCCCACGACGCGTCGTTCGCGGATAACGGGGACAGTCCCACTTCCGATTTCGCAATAACGGGGACAGTCCCACTTCCGAAAACGGGGACTGTCCCCGTTATTTGCAAGCCAGAAGGGGGACTGTCCCCGTTATTTGGCCGGATCGTTTGGCGTGTAGCGCCGTCGAATCGAACGCTACAACTCTTAACACTGGCGCCGCCGATGTCGCTCCGATCTGTATACTTATTTTTCACCGGTTCTTTAATGATCCTCGCCGTCGTTTCCCTCGGGGGCGTTCAATACTGGCGCAGCCTTGGCATTCGGCCGCCCGGCGAGCGCCGCGCGGTTCCGTCGAAACCCTCATCGAAAACCATTGTTCACAAAAAGTGTTTTTTTGTTAAAACGCCCGAGACGGACTCGCGTCCTTCCATCCAAATTCAACCGAGTGCAGTTCCGTCCGGCATCCACTCATTATTAAAATAAAATTATTATTATGTCTTTTCGCGGCGCTTGCGCATGGTTCGTGCGTGGCTCCGCGTGATGGAACGTGGAACCGTTTCGAGCCGGTCGATTTGCAATATTCGGCCGGCGACTGCGCGTGGACGTCCGATATCATTGTTACAAATCCATTCAACCGCGCGGTCGCGAGCGTTAATGTTAAAAATCCGATTCGAGAAAGGGTAATATTGCAGTTGCGGGTTGAGTGCGACGGCAACTGGACCGCCTGGCATACGATGATGATTGGTAAAGATGGCAAATGGGCAAGCCAAATGAACAAAGGCGACGCGTTCGGACGAGTCAAAGTGGACACGCTCGAATTGTATGATCCAAAAACCGCCGCGGCGTTTCAGGTTCGACTTTTAACAGATATCGCAACAGATAGCGGCGGCGCAAACGTTAGCGATCTCATTCGTTCGATCGGCGTCACACATTACTTAAAGGAAAATGTTCATAAAAAAGAGGTTGTTTATGTTCGTTGTGGAAATGCATTGGCAGACCGGTGGATGACCCTGTGGGGGTGCGAACTCGCAGTTGCGCCTCGTTCACAAACATCCGAAGACCCGAAGATCGCGAGTCGCATTTGTAGTCCGACATCGTTAGCGATGGTGCTCGAGTTTTTTGGTAAGAAGTTCGAAACGGCTGCGCTCGCGAAAGAAGTGTATGATTCGACTTCCGATCTGTATGGAAATTGGAGTGTTAACGTTGCGGTCGCGGGCCGGCACATCGGCGAAGCGTTCGCGGTTCACTGCGATTCATTGGATACAATTGAAACGGAGATCGCCGCGGGGCGCCCGGTTATTCTTAGTCATTCGTGGAAGGAAGGCGAACTAACCCATGCGCCCATTTTGAAGTCGTCAGGACACCTTATTGTAGTGATCGGATTTACTAAAGATGGCGACGTGGTCGTCCTCGATCCGGCGGCGCCGCCCGCGGAAGTGCGCCGCGTTTATCGCCGAAACGAGCTGTTCCATACTTGGCAGAACAACGCGTCGGGAATTGTATACTTGTTTCGGCCCGCTACTTAAAGCGCTGCGATCACGCGGGTTGAAGGTTTTATTAACGACTGAAATCCGCCCGCGGCTCCGGATTATTGACTTTTGAAGGCATCCAACAGTAGCCTTCTCGCCCCACTTTCCTAACGAACCCGAACTTCAACCAATCACTCGGCTTTGTCGACCCAAGACGGCGCCGTGATCGCGATGGACGGACCCTCGGGCGCGGGAAAAAGCACGGTGGCTCGAATGTTAGCAAACCGTCTCGGGTTTCTATTTTTAGATTCCGGAGCGATGTATCGGGCCGTCGCGCTTTTTCTTAGTGAAAGGGAAATACCGCTGGAGAACGAAAGCGTCGCTTCCGTGCTCCAAGGTCTGCGGCTTCGGTTTTCAAAGAACGGCGAAAAGATATTTATTCAATTCGCCGGAGAACCCGAGCGCGATGTTAGCGATCGCATCCGGTCGGTTGCCGTCACTTCGTTAGTATCAAAAGTGTCGGCGCTGAAACCCGTGCGCGAGAAACTAACAAATGAACAGCGGCTGATTGCGCGCGGACACAACGTCGTCGCGGAAGGCCGCGACACCGCAACGGTTGTCTTTCCGAACGCGGACCGAAAGCTCTTTCTCACAGCTAGTCTTGAAGCTCGAGCGATTCGCCGGCAGGCGGAACGCCCAGAATTAGCAACCGTTCCGATCGAAAGAGTTGCTACAGAAATCCAAGCCCGCGATGACTACGATTCGCACCGCGAACTCGCACCGCTACGGCCGGCTGATGGCGCGCTTGTTATTGATACAACGCACATGAAGCTTCCGGAGGTGGTCGATCGACTCGTCGAGATTTGTAAAGATCTTGGACCGAAAGATACAGATCACGGATCTAACACGTCCCGCGAATGTGAACGGGAATGAAGTTTAGGCCTTATGAAGTTTAAAGCAGGCCCGGCTCGTCCGGAATCTCAATACGGGCCTGTTTGGTATGCGGTGTGGTGGCGGCTGATTCGGACGTATTTGCAGCTTTCCTTTCGAATGGAAGCGATGGGTCTGGAGAATCTGCCCACAACCGGCGGCGCGATATTAGTAGCAAATCATTCGTCGTTTCTCGATGTTCCCGCGGTGGCCTGTTCCGTGCCGCGCGACATGCGATTTGTAACAAGGGACACGTTGGACGAGATTCCATTATTAGGATATTGGATCCGGCGCACCGGCCCGATTTATATTAAACGGGGCGAAGCCGACGTCGCCGCGATTCGCGAAATTGTTAAATTAGCGAACGGCGGTGATTTTGTAGTGTTGTATCCTGAAGGAACGCGGTCGGAAAACGACGCCATGCAAGAGTTAAAATCAGGAATTCTGCTCGCGGCGCGCAAAGCTAACGTTCCGCTCATTCCCGTGGGTCTGGCGGGTTCCTTCGACGCGCTCTCTCGCGAACGCAAATTTCCAAAGTTGCGCGGACGCATCGCTCTCTCTTTCGGCCCTGGTTTTAATGTTAACGATAATAAAGACGGCAAGAAGAGCGGCGCCGAAAGTTTAGAAATCATTCGCGAACGCATCCTCGAGCAAATGATAAAAGCGCGGCAATTGTGGGAATCGCGCGAGAAGCGCCCGTACCCGCATCCGCTTGACTCAAGACTAGCATTAAAAGCTGACAAAAGAGTCAGCCAGTCCGCCGAACTGTAAAAACGGTCCGAACATGAATTGTTAATGTTTCACTTCGCCACACGGCGAAGCGTTAACAACTTCATTATTTCTCTTTTTTGGAAGTAAAAATCGATGCCCGCTCGGGACATCGTTCGCAAGTTTGCGCCTTCACACGAGGAACTCGATCGCAAGACCGAGGAACTCTTGGCAACGCTGACCGTCGAACAGTTTGGACAACGAATCACTGATTCTGTCCGTGAATTTAAGCCTGATGAAATTGTAAAAGCCCGAATCCTCTCAATCCGTAGTGAAGAGATTGTTGTAGATTACGGCGGAAAGAGCGAAGGAACGATTGCTAAGAATGAGTTTCCCGATGAGATGGAACTCACTCCTGGACTCGAAATTGAAGTCTTAATAGAAATCCAAGATGAACTCTCCGACAATGTTACAGTTTCGTGGCGCCGAGCGATGCGCCGCAAAGCGTGGGAGGAAATTATCTCCCGTTACAAGGAAGGGGATCGCGTCAAGGGAATGGTCCAACGCAAGATCAAAGGCGGTTTATTAGTAGAAGTTGACCACGTGCCGGTTTTCTTGCCGGCGTCGCAGGTTAATATTCGCCGCACGGTCGACGTTTCGGATTATATTGGTAAAGAAGTCGAAGCGGAGATCATTAAGATTGACGCGGAACGTCAAAATATTGTTGTTTCGCGCCGCAAGCTCCTCGAGAAAGACCGAGTTGTTAAGAAAGAACTTCTGCTGAGCGAGCTCCAGGAAGGCCAGGTCCGCAAGGGTGTTGTTAAGAATATCGCCGACTTCGGCGCGTTCATCGACCTCGGCGGAATTGATGGTTTGCTCCACATTACAGATATGAGCTGGGGCAGAATTACACATCCGTCCGAAATGTTAAAACTCGAGGACGAGATCGAAATTAAAGTATTGCGCGTCGATCGCGAACGCGAACGCATCGCGCTCGGACTCAAGCAGAAGTCGCCCTCTCCGTGGGAGAATATTGATCAAAAGTATCCCGTTGGCTCGCGCCATCGCGGAAAAGTAGTCAATATTGTTAGCTACGGCGCTTTCGTTAAACTTGAGGACGGCGTCGAAGGACTCGTTCACATTAGTGAAATGTCGTGGACGCGCCGCATCAACCACCCCAGCGAACTTGTTAAGATTGGCGACGACGTCGACGTTGTCGTTCTCGATATTAATCAAGAGAAGCAGGAAATTTCGCTCGGCATGAAACAGGCCGAAACGAATCCGTGGGACACGGTTGAGCAACGCTACCCCGTCGGAACTGTTATCGAAGGGCGCGTGCGCAATCTTACTACCTATGGCGCGTTTATTGAAATCGAGGAAGGCATCGACGGACTTCTCCACGTATCGGATATGTCGTGGACGAAGAAGATTTCGCACCCGGCTGAAGTTGTCAAAAAGGGCGACACGATCCGCTGCGTAATTTTATCTGTAGATTCCGAAAAGAAGCGTATTGCTCTCGGTTTGAAACAATTAAACGCCGATCCGTGGCAAGATACAATTCCCGCGAACTATCACGTCGGCGATCTTGTGAATGGTTTGATAACAAAAATTACAAACTTCGGCGCATTTGTACAATTGGAGGACGACCTTGAAGGTTTAATCCATATTACAGAACTGGCTGATCATAAGATTAGCTCGCCTGAAGAAGTTGTTAAACTCGGAATGAAAGTGGAAGCGCGTGTTATTAAAGTTGACACCGAAGAACGCAAACTTGGTTTGTCGTTCGTCCACGCTGATTTCGAGGAGAACGAGGATCAAAAGCGCGTTGAGCGAGAAAAGGAAATTAAGAAACGCGAGAAAGAGATCCGCGGCGAAATTGAAGAGCAAACGCGACTCGAACGCGAGCAGGCCGAACGCGAAAAGACGGAGCGATCCGAACGCGAAAAGGCTCTGGCGCGTGCCGAGCGTGAGGCTCAAAAGGCCGCCGAGCTTCGAGCTTCGGAAACACCGCCTGCCGAGGGTGCGCCGGCGCAAAGTTAATAGTTGCTTTGTTAATGAACTTTGTTTTGTTAATGAATGCAAACGTAACTAAAACGAGCGGCGGGCGCGTCACAGCGTCCGCCGCTTTTGTTATTACCGGCGCTTTATATGCGTTCGTTTCAGTGGGATGCCGTGCGGCGCCCGAGCAGTCATTTGTAGTCGTTCCCATCGCGCAGCCGGCGCTCGGAATTGCTACATTTGCGGGCGAGGAGATCGACCCCGCGCTCGGCGAATTGTTAAATCGGCTCCGCGTCGCATTTGAAATCGGCGACGAAATGCGCTGCCGCGCTTACTTAGATTCGGCGCGCAAGATGGATCCGCCGGGCGTCGTTGAAGATTATTTAAATCAGGTCGAGGCGCTCGTCGTGGGCCGCGCGCTCGTCCGCGCGATCGAACGCGATGCTAAAGTGGATCCGATTCGCGACCAGGTGACGCTCGGCGACCCCGTGCCGCTCACGCTTCGGATGAGTAATGTTCATTATGAGGGCGACGCGCGAACATTAACAATCCCGCGCAAGGTCGGCGGCGGTTTGTTTTCGAGCGGGCCCGTCACCGAGACTCGGCTCGTTGCTACAGTTACAACCACCGACCTCGACGCGTACGGCGGCGAATCATCCTTTACAAATAATATTGCAGTTAACTTGAAGAATGATATTGAAATTCCCGAGGGCGGGAATTTTAGTATGGAGTTTCAGATCGACGGCGAAGCGCCGCGCGCGGCCGTTGCGAGAATGGTGACGGTAGGCGCGGAATTGTTACCTGCCGACGTCCAATTCGGGAAACGCCCCGTTTTTATTACACGCATACAATTCGAGCCCGGAACTGTTATTTGTCTTCCGGCCGGTTACGAATCTGCCGCCGTCGATCCGGTGGGCGCGCTCCAGGAATTGTTAAATCGCCGCGAAATGGTCGTGGATCGCTCGATCCTGCCGGCCGCGATGCTTGTAACAGAAGACAAACGAAACGCCGCGCTGCGCGCGCTCGCGAAGAAACTTAGTAATGCCGAACAAGGCCGCGCGCGCGCGATCATCGCCGCGCTTCGTTATATTACAAAAGATCGCGAACGCGGGCTCGACCTGCACGCGTGGAACGCGTGGGCCGCGCGGTTTCTTTCGAACGATTTACGCTAATCATAAATTTTGAAATAAATTTAAATGTCTAAATTTCCGGAAGTCGAGGCGCAGCTCGATGTGATTCGGCGCGGCGCGGTCGATTTGATACGAATCGAAGAGCTGCGCGCGAAAATTGTTAAATCCAATCAAACGGGAAAACCGCTTCGCGTCAAATTAGGAATCGACCCGACATCGCCCGACGTGCATCTTGGTCATTCCGTCGTGATTCGTAAACTTCGCGATTTTCAAGATTTGGGACACCTGCCAGTATTAATATTAGGAGACGGCACGGCGCTCGTCGGCGATCCGACGGGCCGCGACACGACGCGCCCGCCGCTCACGCGAGAGAAAATTGATGAAAACGTCGAAGGCTACTTATCGCAAATCGGCAAGATTCTCGACCTCGACCGCGCCGAAATTGTTAGAAACGGAAAGTGGTTTCACGAAATGCAATTTTCGGATGTATTAAAGCTGCTCGCGCGCGGGACGGTCGCGCGCATGCTCGAACGCGACAATTTTACAGATCGAATGAAAGCGGGCAAAGCGATCCACGTGCATGAATTGATATATCCATTGATGCAGGGATGGGATTCCGTGATGGTGCATGCGGACGTCGAACTCGGCGGCACCGACCAATTGTTTAATTTAATGCAGGGCCGCCAAATGCAGGAAGAAGAGGGGCAGGCGCCTCAGGTGATCTTAACAACTCCGATTCTCGAAGGCCTCGACGGCCGCAAGATGTCGAAGAGTTATGGCAATCACATCGGACTACAATTCGAACCGAAGGAAATATTCGGCAAGACGATGTCGATCCCCGATGCGCAGCTTCGCTCGTGGTTTACGTTAGTCACGAGAATTCCAAAATCACAAATCGAAGAATTGTTAAAGGAAGGCAAAAATCCGCGCGACGCGAAAATCGTGCTCGCTAAGATTCTGATCGAGGAATTGCATACTAAAGAAACGGCTGACCACGAAGCGGCCGCGTTTGAAAAGCAATTTTCGAAACGCGAAGTGCCGGACGACATTCCGGAAATTCACTTAACTCTCTCGCCGAGCGACGCAGGCGTCGATGCTACAAATCCAGCATTCAAAGCCGAGCTCGCGAATTGGAGCGCGGGAAAAGTTGGATTTAACAATTTCCCTGCGTTCGTTGCGCGGCTTTCCGGCGAAAGCAATTCGAATGCAAGACAACTGATGTCTCAAAAGGCCGTCGACGTCGACGGCGAACTCGCTACAGATCCGAAAGCTACCATTTGGCTGAAGAACGGATCGGTGCTCCGCGTCGGCAAGCGAAAATACTTTAAGATTAAATTTTAGGGGACAGGTCAGGGGACAGGTTTCTACCTGTCCCCTGACCTGTCCC
>JBJXHE010000096.1:0-13754 GCA_046160785.1 Planctomycetota bacterium | reverse complement strand
TACAGTTGGTTCAAAATATATCCATACGAACGCGCTCGCCGACTTTATACAAAAACCGCTTGACACGCACCCGGCCGGCACGATGCCCGATTTGCGATTGTCGCGCGAAGAATCTTTAGATCTCGCGAGTTATGTTATGAAAGCGCGCGATCGGAAATTTGAAAAAGCGATTCCGGCGGTCACGGGCTCCGAGGCGGATTCGATCGCGCGCGGCCGCGCGATCGTTAACAAGGAAGGCTGCGTCGCGTGCCACGAAATTGAAAATAACCAAACAAATAGTAATGTCGGGCCGAGTTTACAAAACGGGCTTCCGAACGCGAATGACCTCGGCTGCGCCAGCGCGCTGACGAATGCACAAAAAGACGCGCTTCGCCCGAAGTACGACCTTTCCGACGAGGACGCCGGCGCGCTCAAAACTTATTTAAGCAAACCCGCGGAACCGCGCGTTTCGGAAAGTTTAACATTCGATTCGCAGCGCGCGATCAACCGGTTTGGATGTTTACAATGCCATTCGCGCGACGGGCTCGGGGCCGGCACCGAATTGTATGAATTACAAAAAATCGCGATCGACGAAAAGCATCATTCCGAAATTGTACAAGTCGGCCCGCCCGATCTGACGCGCGTGGGTGAAAAGTTGCGTCCCGAGTGGCTTCGCGAAATGTTTAATTCCGACACGCGCGCGCGGCCGTGGATGCAAATAAAAATGCCGTACTTCGGAGCGGGCGCCGAAATATTAGCAAAGGGTTTGCCCGCGCTCGACGGCGCCGCGCTCGAAGCTCCTATCGACGCGCCGAAAACGGATGTAAACGCGGGGCTTGTGGGTCAAAACCTGATTGGCAGGAAAGGATTTAATTGTATACAATGCCACGACCTCGCGGGCTCGGAAGCGAACGTTGCATTCTTAGATTCGCGCGGCCCCGATTTGATACTTTCGCCCGGCCGCATTCGCTACAATTGGTTTCGAGCCTGGGCGATCGATCCGCAGTCGCTTTCGCCCGGCACGAAAATGCCAACGTTCTTTCCGGGCGGCGCAACGACTCTGCCTGGACGCCACGGCCTCGACGGCGACGGCCAGATCCGCGCACTTTATGATTATTTAAATCTTGGCGACAACGCGCCGCTTCCGGTCGGACTTGCTAATTCTAAAGGATGGAGCTGGATTGTTGAAGATCGCCCCGCAATTGTTAGAACGCCGTTTGACGAGGCGCCGCGCGCGATTTGTATCGGTTTCCCCGGCGGCGTTTCGATTGCTTATGATGCCGAGAAAGGCAAACTCATAAAAGTATGGAAGGGCGGATTCTTAAGAATGAACGGCACGCAGTGGACCGGGCAGCACGGCCCGTATCCGTCGCCGGAGGGGGAGGTTGTTTGGACAGCACCGAAGGACGCTGGTCAGTGGTTTATAGTTCCGAGCGGACAAAATGTAGTATCTACAAAAGAGGCGGTGACGCCAGTCTTTCGCGGATATGAAGAAAAAAATGGAAATTATATATTTAAAATGGAGGTCGCGGCGCCGGATGGCAAGCCGATTTTGATAAAACAGAAATTTGTAGGGCGCTTTACAATTGACGGTCCGCAAGTTGATTGTTATATTACTGTGAGCGGGCTCGCAGCCGGGACGGATTTGGTATATAATATTTATAAAAATACAACAAAAGGAGTTTTGATTCCGTTTCTTTCGTCGAACGACGAGAGCCCTGCCCTATCTGTTTCGACGATGCGTGCAAACGATACAACTGATACAACAGATTATACACTTCGAATATCGTCGCAAAATGCTAAGGAAACGACGGTTCGTGCGACGCTATCGTGGTCGCATCTTCCTGGGCCGCCAGCGATTGAAGAAAAATACAATACTACAAATGTGGACGCATTTAATATGTCACCGCGCGTCGATCCGTCGTTCGAAGGGCAAGAAATTAAAGGTAAGAATCCGTTTGCGCTCGAAGAGAAGAGTTACGTGATCGAATCGCTCCCGATTCCCGAAGAGATTATATTACAAATCGGCGGGCTCGATTTCCTGTCGAACGGATCGTTAGCGATGTGTACGCGCCGCGGCGAGGTGTGGATTCTCGAAAATGCAACAAAAACGCCGGATCAGTTCAAATGGCGCCGGTTTGCGCACGGGCTTCACGAGCCGCTCGGGCTCAAAGTCGTGAACGACGAAATCTATGTATTACAAAAACCGGAAATAACAAAACTCATTGATACGAATAACGACGGCGTCGCCGACGATTATCAATGTTACAATGCGGGCTGGCAGCTCTCGACCAACTTCCATGAATTCGCGTTCGGCCTCGAATATTATGAAGGCAGCTTTTACGGAACGTTAGGATTAGCGATCGTGCCAGGCGGCGCGACACGGCAGGAGCAGGTGTTCGCGCGCGGCAGCGCGTGGCGCGTGGATCCGAAAGGTAACTTTGAAGTATTAGCGTTGGGACTGCGTACGCCCAATGGCACCGGCATCGGCGCGAAAGGTGAATTTTACTATACCGACAACCAGGGCGACTACATCCCCGCGTGCAAATTACAACAAGTAAAGAAAGGCGAATTTTACGGACAGCGTTTCGCGCTGCCGGATCGCGATGCTAAAGTTGAAGTGACGCCGCCGACGTGCTGGCTTCCATACAATACCGTGAGCGAGAGTTCGTCCGACGTATTGTTAGAAAGTCAGAATGGGTTGTTTGGCCCGTTCGCGGGGCAGCTTCTCGTCGGCGAATTTACTAATTCGCGAATCCTGCGCGTGCAGCTCGAAAACGTGAAAGGCAATGATCAGGGAACTGTATGGATCTTCCGCCGCGGATTTTCGTCGGGCCTCGAACGAATTGTATGGGGCCCCGACGGGAAATTGTATGCTGGCTGCACAACCGGCGGCTGGGGAGCGGTCGGCCCGAAACTGTTCTCGCTCGAGCGCCTTTCGTTTAATGGTAACGTTCCATTCGAAATGAAAACCGTGCATTTGTTAAAAGACGGTTTTGAAATCGAATTTACAAAACCGCTCGCCGCGCCGAGTGCGGGCGAAGGCGATGATAAGAAACCGTACGCGTCGATCGAACAATTCCGTTATCACTATTGGGCGACGTACGGCTCCCCAGAAATCGACCGCAAGTCGCACGCGGTTTCCGACTTTAAGATTAGCGACGACCGGCGAAAAGTTACATTCAAGGTCGACGGCATGGTGAAGGACCGTATTTGTGAAATTCGCCTGCGAAATGTTACATCGGAAAACGGCGAACCATTGGTTCACGCCGAAGCCTGGTACACGCTCAACGAATTCCCGGATTAATACTTTTTAATCAATATATCTAAAATGACGCCCGCGAAACCGAAGAAGCCGCGCCGTAAAAAGGCCGAGCCGTCGTCGCGCGGACTTGGTCCGCTCGATATGACTGGCGATGCGCCTGCAGAAATTGTTACATTAGCAAAAAGCGTTGAAAAAGACGGCGGCGCGGTCATCGGCAGTTATCGCGAGCCGCTCGGAGGCAAGTGGGTTTTACTTGTAGCATTGCCGCTCGAACAGGTCGAGCCGACGCCGTACCAGCGCGACCTGTCCGACTCGCACATGAAGAAACTAACAGAAATGATTGATAAGGTTGGGATTTTCCTCGACCCGATCATTGCGACGCGCGAAGGCGAAAAGAAGTATTGGACTCCGAACGGCAACCATCGCCGCGCATCGCTTCAGCGCCTCGGCGCAAAATCCATCGTTGCGTTGCTAGTGCCCGATCGCGAAGTCGCGTTTAAGATATTAGCATTAAACACGGAGAAGACTCACAATCTTCGCGAAAAGTCTTTAGAAGTCATTCGCATGCAGCGCGCGCTCGCCGTCGATTCGGATAGGAAAGAAAGCGAGTTCGCGCTCGAATTCGAAGAGCCCGTGTTACTAACACTCGGACTTTGCTACGAAAAAAACGGACGCTTCTCCGGCGGCGCCTACCGCCCCGCGCTCAAGCGCGTCGAGGAGTTTTTAGATATATCATTACAAAAAGCCGTTGCCGTTCGCGAGTCGCGCGCGAAGGCGCTGATGGAACTCGACGAGGCCGTCTCCGCCGTTATAACAAAACTCAAAGAGCGCGGATTCCAGTCGCCGTACCTGCGCCCGTTTGTAACAGCTAGAATTAACCCGATCCGGTTCGCGAAGGAAGTCACCCTTTCGTTCGAAGAATTAATAAAAAAGATGAAGGCTGCCGCCGACAAATTTGACGTGAGCAAAGTCAAACAGGAGCAGATCGCGAGCACGGGCGCGTGGGGCGCTGAACCGGAAGAGTAAAGAATGCACCATTCGGCGCGGGCATGGATCGCAAAGTTAGCATTCGTCGCCGCGCTCACTTTTCTCGGCGCGTGCGCCTCGATCGCGCCGGGACATGTTACTCGCCGCGCGCCCGTCGAATTTGTAGTCATTGCGCCCGCGTCATTTCAACCCACGCTCGATCGCTATTTGAAGTATCGCTCGAAGAACGTCGCGCTCGAATTTGTAGCTTTGGAGAACGTGCTCGCGGGTTCGCCGGGCGTCGACGATCCTGAGAAAGTTAAACGCTACCTATACGATCTATATACAAATCGCGGCCTGCGGTACGCGCTTCTCGCCGGCGACGCGGACGTTTTTCCGGTTCGTTACATGTGCCTCGACCGCGTGACGAAAGAAGCGTTCGACTACGCGTTCTATCCATCGGATTTGTACTATGCCGATCTCGCCAAACGAGATGGATCATTTGACGATTGGAATGCTACAAAAACCGATTTTCACGCGTCGTACTTCGGCGAAGTCCGCGGCGAAAACAACAAAAACGATCCTATCAATTACGACGCGGTTGATTACATTCCCGAAGTCGCGGTTGGACGCTGGCCGGTTAGCAATATTGTGGAACTCGATCGCGTTATAACAAAAACGATCGCGTACGAAAACGCCGTCTTTACAAAAAACACGGCTACACGCCGGGCGGTATTTGTAACGGTTCAGGGCTGGGTCGATTGCCGCGCGTGGATCGACACACTCGCGGCGTCGCTGCCCGCGGACTGGACTTCTTCGTTATTGTATGAAGGCAAGACTTTGCCGTCGGCCGCAAATGTAACAACGGAGTTAACAAAAGGCGCGGGGCTTGTCGTACACGCGGGACATGGACACGACCACGGCTGGGAGGGGAGCCTGCAGACGGGGGATATTGTTAATTTCAACAATGCTGAGGCTCCGCCGATCGTCTTGTCCGCGGGGTGTTCGACCGCGCGATTCGCGACGCTGCCGCCGTACGAAAGCTACATGGATACAAATGGCGCCGCGCACAAAGGCACGAATCACGGCGAGGTTTTTACAATTCCGCCGCCCGCGCCCGCGTGTTACGCGACCGGCGACTACAATAAAACCGGCTTCGGCGAACAATTGTTAAAAGGTGGCAGCAACGGCGCCGTCGCCTACTTCGGCTGCAACACCGGAAGCCAGCCCGCGGGGTTAACGCTTGTGGAAGGATTCTTGGATAAGTTAAAGATCGCAGACCCGAACCGGACGCTCCGGCTCGGCGATTTGTATACTCACTCGATTCATTACTTTTTCGACAAACAACAATTGCAGAGTCTGAAGCCTTCGCCTAGCTGGTATCCGCCGAGCATCTTCTTTCAGGGAATGAAGTTCATGCTGTTCGGTGATCCAATGTTACAAATTCATTGATACGAGTTTATTGATAGAATTCGCATTTGTAGGAAACGCCGGCGGCGCGTGTGGGCGAACCCACACGCACCACCGGACGAAACGCACCACTTCACCTCAAAAATGAACTGGCAAGCTGGCGCGACTGCCGTCGACTCGCGCCCGCCGAACGCGACTCCAAGCGCGTCCACCGTTCTCGCCAACCCATGCACGTTTTCAACCGTGCACGCAGGTAACGCGCGCGCCAGCGGCCAATTGGCCGAACTTTTTATTTTCATTGCGCGAATGTCACAAATAACCGCGACGTACCTGTCGCAATCTTGACTTTGGCCGCCTCGCCGTTACTCTCGTCGGCCCTACCGCGGGGTGGAGCAGCTGGCAGCTCGTCGGGCTCATAACCCGGAGGTCACAGGTTCGAATCCTGTCCCCGCTACCAAATCGAGGGCGAAGAAGGATTTGTAGTCTCTGGGGCGGAGTTCGGGTTGAACTTTCCACGTAATTTTCCGTCCAGTCTCTTTCTCGTCTTCGTTCCTTCCCATCTGCATTCTTTCGCGCGCCTGTTTGAAGTTTTTTGTAATTTCAGGCGATGGGTTCAGTGAAGCGGTTTCCCGGCACAGACGTACTTCTGAAGCCATTTGCCGGCTGGAACAGTATGGAAGACTCGAACAGTAGAGTTTGGTCTGGAATTGGAAGTTGCGCATTTCCCCGTATGCCTCCACGCGTGCCAGCGGCACCACTTTTCGGTTACTCCCGCGCCGCGTAGCAATTAACATGTGCGCCTCAGGTTTCTCCACGAACGAAAACCTACAAATGAAGAGCCGGCCCCGGTTGCGTTGTAAATAATGGCGACGATTGCAAATTTCACAATTGCGAAGGAACTCCGCGCCGTGGTCCTCCGCCATCGCTATTTCTGGTGTTTCTTTATTGTTTATTGTTGCTTCTTTTTATACACGCTTGCGGATTACGGTCTGATTTGGGACACCTTCGCCGAGTATCCGCGCGCTGCCGCTTATGTAGACCATTTTGTTTCGTCGAGATCGACCCCCGATGAGATTCCCGTCGGCGAGCGTTTCCCGTGGAGCACACTCTCCTACGCGGAGGCAAAAGCGAGTAATACTCAAAGCGCCAATGGTTGCAT
Source organism: Planctomycetota bacterium (assembly GCA_046160785.1). Taxonomy (GTDB): domain Bacteria; phylum Planctomycetota; class UBA1135; order UBA1135; family JACQFD01; genus JACQFD01. Next base: position 6,975 of record JBJXHE010000096.1, on the reverse strand, counting down.
GGCTTCGTGGGTTGCCGCGCTGTTTGGAAAGATATTTTATCAAAACCTGCACTGGCTCGGACCGGTGGATTCTTATCATCTGGGGCTCTCCGCCTTGTGGTTCACGGGATTGGGGCTCTTTTATCTTTATTTGACAAAAGTGTCGAATCGAGCCACTGCGCTGGTGGCAACGGCGCTTCTCTCGTTATCGCCCCGCATGTTCGCCGACGCACACAACAACATGAAAGATCTGCCGTCCTGCACGTTTGGGGCGGTTGCCCTGCTGGCATGGTACCGGGGTTTTCTAACCCAACGTTACAGTGCGCTGCTGGCGGGGGGAGTGTGGTTTGGGGTTTCGCTTGCGTGCAAACATACATCACTTTTATTGTTAGCTCCATTGGCCGCAGGCACGTGTTGTATCTTGATTGTTCAACGAAGACTTCCGCGTGCCGGCGAAGTCCTTGTGTTTGCGTTATCCCTGTTCATCGCCGTCGTCATTCTATTCGGACATCTGCCGCATCTTTGGGTTGAGCCGGGCGAGGCACTGGAACGCGTCAAAGAAATTGTAGCCATCGGGACCAGGCGGAAAGTTACAAATCCAAGCATGAACGGCGGACCTCTTTGGCTTCTCCTGTCCACGACCCCGCCCGTCGCGCTCATTGCCGCCGGGGCCGGACTCCTGGGATGTCTTATTTACATAAAACGCCTTTCGTTGAAAATGCGATGTTTATTTCTTTTGTCGCTCGCATGGGTGTTTATTGTCATTGGCGTCTGGTCGACGGGCCGTCTTGTTGTGTTTGACGGCATTCGCAATTTTCAACATTACTGGCCGGGCCTCGCCATCCTGGCTGCCCTCGGCTGGCAGTTGCAGTTGCGCCTCATGGCGCGCGCACTGAAACCGGTCGCGAGACGCATCAACGCGGTCGCGACAGCAGCTCTTTTGTGTCTGCCGTGCGCTGCCGCCACTTTTGTATATCATCCATTCCAGAATACATATTTTAATGATTTTGTCGGCGGCCTTGCGGGCGCGCAGGAGTACAAAAAAACGTTTCAAAACGAATCTTTCGTTTATGAGCCGCTCGACTACTGGGGTTCGTCGCTGCGGAAATGTTTCGAATGGTGTGAATTGCAGCTGCCCGCCGGCTCGCGCGTCGCTTTTGGTGTTGGCTCCGAAGTTGGTAAATATTATAATGTGAACCCGCGCCTGCGCTCCTCCTGTACGCACAACGATCCTGCGGTGTGTGAGAAATCATATATCATTTCGCTTGAGCGTCCGACGTGGTTCGAGGCCTGCGATCTCTACGTGCGCAAGCACGGAAAAATTGTTTTTGAAACTGGGATGAGGGGCGTGCGGCTCGCCGCAGTCTTTGAGGTGCCGGGCGGGTGGAATTCCTGTCACATGGAACCACGCTTGGAACTGTTCAACTCTCCGATCATAAACAAACAGAACATTGAATTGCGCTTGACTACCTCTCCCTGTGCCCGCGGCTCGGAATTAAACGTTGTCATCGGTGCGCCGCCCGAGGCGGGTGGCGTACCCGGTGTCGTGGCACATGTTAAAAGTCACTGGGTCCCGTGGGCGGATGTAAAATCGCTGCGGGCCGACATTCTCGGACCGGATTTTAGCGGTGTTCCTTCCGTTGTGGCCTCCGGCACGGAAACAATTATTATAATTCCCCGCGCGGCACTTCACATTTCCGGCGCAGATCCCGGCGCCGCACTTCATTTTGTTGTTATCGTGGGAAGCGCCGGGGGAAGCCGCCTGTCGAATGCGGTTCGGGTAACCATGACCCGTTGACTCCGGCGCGGGTCATATGCGGGCGCACGGTGCGCGTATGCCGTGGAAAATGCCATCATTTGGGCGCGAACGGCGGCGACTTAAATATTCTCGTGGGCCCTGAAAAGTTGTCTCAGCGGACGACGATTCTAGTGCCAAGAATGCGGTCGGAAATGCCCCGGGACGGTGTTCGCAGCGCGATCAATCCGCCTCCGATGTAGAGACAAATTCCGAGTAGTCCGACAGCATGGGACCAGTTTGTATATTCGCCCGACTCCAGCTTCGAGGCCAGGTACAGTATCCCGGCCACGGGAAGCACGCCGATGGACTCGCGCAGGAGTATGTGCCCGAAGTGCGCCTGTGCGCCCGACCTCCAGCGTACGCGCAGACCGAAAGCAAACATGGAGATCCCGCCGCGCGTTGCTGCCGACAAGAGCGCGTTCACTCCCGCAAGGATTGAGAATAGAACGGTGCACATGAACCAGATGGGAATGGGTCTACTAAGTCTTGCGTGTTTTATGACTCTCTGCTCGTCCGTCAAACCGGTGGATACCGGTGTCTCTTGATGTGCACGCGAAGCCGCAGACGCGGCAAGTCTCGACGCCGCCCGGGATGCGAGGGTTTCCTCCGCAACGCGCATGGATTGTTCGATGGTTGAGATTGCCCTGGCGTAGTCCTCGCGCGAAACGTTCGGGAACCGGTCTCGTGCCTCTTCGAGTAGAGGTAGAGCCTCGTGTATTTCAATATTGTTCGCGCCAAGGGATCCGCGGAGCGTCATGCGAAAAGTCGTTCCGTAGTCACAGTAACGAATGATTGTCAATCGGGCATCCCGCAACTCTTTGATTGAAATTCCCGACGATGCGAAATTCGCGGGTGCAGAATCCACCCGCAGAGGATGTTTGATTTCCTGAGCGACCACAATAAAACCAGGAACCTGACCGATCACGGCATAGACCATCGGCAGCATGACAAAAAACGAAAATAGTAACAAAACGTTTCCCATAAACATTTGAAGCATGCGCACACCACGTCGTACTTCGTACGCCGCGCCGGCAGATTCGCGGATGGCAGAGGCTGCTGCCCCCAGGGCGCCGGAGCCCTGAAGATCGAGTGCTGCGCGGACCCTCTCCATGGCCATGATCGGGGCGTCGCCAACGCCGTGGCCCGTTGCTTTTGCATTGCCGAACAGTACGACCGTTGCCAGTTGTAGTAACGTGTCCCGCGGGCTCGACGCCGGCTGCGCGTCAGTGCCGGCAACTCCAACGGCACAGGGTGCAATTCTTACTTCGCCGCGCGTGGTGATCCACAACCGTCGAGGGTCGGTGTCTTGTGAAATCGCGCCTGCGAGGTCGACCGCCGACCGGGCGATCGAAAGGGCCGTGGTCCAGGGAAACGCACGTGGTCTTTCTAAATATTCCGAGGCCGGAGACCCCGCTACCGCCTCAAAGGAATCGTGAATAACGCCGTCGATGGCGGCTCGACCGAGCCAGCGGACGTCGTGCGGTCCTGGCGGCGGGACGGGCGGAGCGTCGCCGGTGCGCGTGTGTACAAATAACCAAAGGTTTCTTTTTAATTTTGAATCGTGGGCAAGATAGAGCGGGCCCCCGGGTGTTTGTGATAACAAGCCAAGAATTTTCCAGGGCCCCGCACCCGCGGCAGGCGCCGGGAGCGGCTTCAACTCCGGTAGCGGGACGGTGGTTTCGCCGGATTGACGTGTTGCCGACTCCACAACCCGGGTGCCGCTTGCAAGCTCATGAATCCCGCGAAACGCGTTCGATTTCCGCATCGAAACATTCACAACGATATAACCCATCATCGAAAACCAGGGGGCCAGGCTGACAGTGATTGTTTGTTTTGAACCGCCCGAGATAAACAATACTCCCAAAGTAAACGTGATGATCAAGGCGTGGAATACAAGTGAACGCACAGCGATGCGCCAGGCTCGCGGTGGCCGGTTCTCAAGGTCGACAACGCGCTGCGCGAGAAGCCACTTTCCCGCCGTCGCTCCAAACCGCCACTCACAAAAACCAAAATAGAGAATTGCAATGATGAAGGACGCGGCAAACGTTGCAATGACGTCGCCGGCCGGGGCATTCACGGGATCCGACGACGCGCCAAGCGCAGAAATATTAAAAAATGATAAAAGGGGGACCACGAATGTCCAGAAAAGTAACATGATAATTCCCTGGTCCAGGACGAAGCCACCAACGCGGCGGCCCAGGGCGGCGACGGTCGTGCGATCGCCGGCAAACGGCTCCAGCGCGCGGCGCATCTGTTGCATGCTTTGAAAGCGATCGCGCGGATTCTTGGCGAGCGCTTTTTGTAATATTTTATCGATGCCTGCCGGCACGTCCGGCCGCAGCGATCGAACCGATGGAGGCGGGTCGCCGAGAATTCTCGCCAGCACAGCGCCGATGTTCTGACCCTCAAATGGAGGCCGCCCCGCCAGAATGGTAAAAAGTGTGGCACCGGCCGAATACACATCCGTCGCCGGCGTGACGACATCGCCTTTGATCTGCTCGGGAGCTGCAAACAAAGGGGAGCCGACGAACTGGCCCGACTGGGTTAATTGTATATCCGGCTCCAGCAGGCGCGACAGGCCGAAGTCGCCAATCTTTACAGTTCCATCATTTGTAATAAAACAGTTGGACGGCTTGACGTCGCGGTGAATCACACCCGCGCGGTGCGCGGCCCCAAGTCCGTCGAGAATCTGTAGCATCCACCCTGCGGCTGCCGCGATGGGAATGGGGGACGCCGGCGGCTGTTTTGACTTTGTGATGCGCTCCTCCACGGTTTCCCCGTCGACCAGCTCCATCGCAATGGCCGGGGCTCCCTCGATTTCTGTAACACCAAAAAGGAATACACAATTGTGATGCGAGATGGCGGCGGCCGATTCGGCCTCGCGCCGAAACCGCTCCAGCGCCTCCTCCGAATGTCGCAAATCCGATTGTAGTATTTTCAGCGCCACGCGGCGGCCCGAATCGAGTTCCTCCGCCTCGTATACAATTCCCATTCCTCCCGAGCCGAGCTTCGAGAGAATGCGGTAATTCGCGACCACGTGGCCGGCGGGGAGTTGGGATTCCATGGGCCGCGAATGCTACAGCTCAAGCGCGTGCGTTCGGAGAGCCGGCACGATCGCCCGCCTGCCGCGCCATGCGCCGCGCAATCCTGCGGTCGCCGTCCCGCCCCCGGTCCTTGGATCGGAGGCCGTTTATTCTTATATTGCTTGCGCACAAACCCCGGAGGTCGGGCGCGCTCCCCGTGGAGCGGCGCAAAAGCGACCAATCACTCCCATGCCCGAAACCAAAGCCGAATCCTTCCTCGATCGAAAACTCGCGCCCGGTCCCTACCCGCTCGAAACTCTCCGCCACTCAACGGCCCACTTGATGGCCTCGGCGGTTCAGCGGTTGTGGCCAGGCACGCGCATGGGCGTGGGTCCGTCGATCGAGCACGGCTTTTTTTATGATTTCGAATTTCCAAAGGACGTCCGCGTTTCCGTGGAGGACCTGCCACGGGTCGAGGAGGCCATGCGGGAAATTGCGAAAGAGGGAAAGTCCTTTGCATGCCAGACCGTCCCGCGTGACGAGGCCAAAAAGCGCCTCACCGGGCAGGAGCAGCCGTTCAAATTGGAAATTCTGAAAGGAATCCTCGACGGCGAGCCCATCACCTTTTATTCGCACGGCGAATTTCACGATTTGTGCGAGGGGCCCCACGTAGCTCATACAAAACAAATTCAATATTTCAAACTTCTATCTGTAGCAGGCGCCTACTGGCGCGGCGATGAGAAGCGCGAACAGCTGACCCGCATCTACGGCACAGCTTTTTGGAGCAAAGACGACCTTCAGGCATATACACAATTCCTGGAGGAGGTGGCCAAACGCGATCACCGCAACATTGGCAAAACCCTCGACCTTTTCTCCATCCATCCGGAGGTGGGGCCTGGTTTTATCTTCTGGCATCCAAACCTTGCGATCCCGCGGCGCGTGATTGAGGAATTCTGGTGGGCCGAACACCAGCGGCGCGGCTATCTGCCTGTTTACACACCGCACCTCGCGTCCGAGGATTTATATAAAATTTCGGGGCACCTCGAAAACTATGGCGATTTGATGTATTCGCCGATGGACATCGACGGACATTGTTATCGTGTCAAGCCGATGAACTGCCCGGGACATATCAAAATTTACCAGAGCCAGATCCGCTCCTATCGCGACCTTCCGATCCGCTACGCCGAACTCGGCACCGTGTATCGTTATGAACGCTCCGGCGTGCTCCACGGCATGCTGCGCGTGCGCGGGTTCACCCAGGACGACTCCCATATCTTTTGCACGGAGGAGCAGCTCGAGGACGAGATCGTGGGTGTTCTCGAATTGATAAAATACCTGGTGCAGACCTTTGGTTATCAATTCCGCGCCTACCTGGCGACCCGTCCGGAAAAGTCGATTGGCGCAAATGATGTCTGGGAACACGCGACCCGTGCGTTGAGCGGCGCGGCGCAGAAAACCGGCATTCTGACCGAGGTCGATCCCGGCGGCGGTGCGTTCTACGGACCGAAAATTGATTTTAAATTAAAGGATGCCCTCGGCCGCGAATGGCAGGGCCCGACGGTCCAGTGCGATTTCAACCTCCCCGAGCGTTTCAACCTGGAATACGTCGGGAAGGACAACCAGCGCCACCGGCCGGTCATGGTGCACCGCGCCGTGCTGGGCTCCTTCGAGCGATTCGTCGGCGGCCTGATCGAGCATTTCGCAGGCAAATTCCCGTTCTGGCTCGCCCCAACCCAGGTGGGTCTCATTCCCGTGGCGGACGAATTGTATGAACACTGCCGCGGGCTGAAAGAGCGTCTCATCTATGAGGGATTTCGGGCGCAGATTTACGACCAGGGCAACAATTTGAATACACGCGTCAAGGCGGCGCAGCTCGACCAGGTGCCGTTTATGTGTGTCGTTGGCAAGCGGGAGGTCGAGGCTGCATCTGTAGCGATTCGTACGCGTTCCGGCGAGAACCGTGGAGTCATGCCGTTTGAGGAATTTATTGGATATATCAAACAGCGGCGCGACCAGCGGCAGCTTGAATTATAATTCCGGCGTGGTGCGGATCCCGGAGCAGGGCCTTGCGGTCGCAACGCGTTTGCGGGCCGGAGGGTCGCCCGGGGTGTCGCGGGGCTGGAACCCCGCGATACGCGGCAACGCGGGTGACGCGCGGGACACGCACCTGAACGG
>JBJXHE010000095.1:0-71061 GCA_046160785.1 Planctomycetota bacterium | reverse complement strand
GCATAAAGTTATGATGTCGCCGATCGACGTCAGTCGGGTTATCACAAGCGGCATCGCCGAAGGGCGCGATCAGCCAGATCGATTTGTAAAGATTCTGGATGTCTGGCGGGAAATGATTGAACGGCCTTCGAATTTACCGCCAGGCGGACAATAACGGAAAGAACGGGGACAGTCCCCCTTTTTGTCAAGGCGAAGCACGACAAATTTCTGCTTGATCTGAATTTCGTCGCGCCTAAAATCCGATGCACCTTAAATTCGTCGGATTACAAATGCCTCGCTATCTTGAATCACTGATCGCAAAAGACCTCAAAAAGAAAATGGTCTTTGTGGGAGGGCCACGCCAAGTCGGCAAGACAACGCTTGCATTGAACCTGCTTGGCGCTTCCGACACAAACCTCGATGGAGAGGAGACCCCGGGTTACTACAACTGGGATTATGTACAGCACAAATCGGCGATACTCGCCGGCCAACTCCAAACCGAACAGAAGCGAATCGTCTACGATGAAATTCACAAATATCCGCAGTGGCGAAACCTGCTGAAGGGATTTTACGATCACTATCGTTCCAAGAAACAATTCCTTGTCACTGGATCGGCGCGTCTTGACCACTACAGACGCGGAGGAGACTCCCTACAAGGGCGCTACCACTACTACCGCCTGCATCCGTTTTCACTCGGTGAAATCGGCACATCGCAACCGCTGGACGCGTTACTAAAATTCGGCGGTTTTCCCGAGCCACTTTTTGCCCAAAGTGACTCCGTTTGGCGGCGCTGGCAGCGTGAGAGGCAGGCACGTGTGATCTATGAAGACCTGGTTTCACTGGAGCGAGTCACAGAGGTTTCTAAAATTGATTTGTTAGTGACTCTCCTTCCGCGCCGCGTCGGCTCTCCGATATCGTTAGCTAATCTCGCACGCGATCTGCAAGTGGCACACGAAACCGTCGCGCGCTGGCTCGACATGCTCGAATCCCTGTATGTATGTTTTCGATTGGCCCCCTTTGGATTTTCGAAAACGCAGAGTGTCAAGAAAGAACAGAAACTCTATTTGTGGGATTGGTCGCTGTGTGAAGATGAAGGCGCCCGGTTTGAGAACATGGTTGCGTCGGCGCTACTGAAGTACTGCCACCTCCTCGAAGACAGCGAAGGCTATAAAATGGAATTACAGTATCTACGGCATCGCGAAGGACGCGAGGTCGATTTTGTAGTAACACGCGACGGAAAGATCGAATTCATCGTTGAGGCGAAACTCGCGGGAGCGGAGCTGAGCCCACAACTCCCCTATTTCCGGCGGCACGTTCCCAAAGCCCCCATGTATCAGGTGCATGCGGGAGTGAAAGACTATGAATCGCACGAGGCGCGAGTTCGAGTGCTGCCGGTGGCAGCATTGATAAAAGAATTGAAGTTGCCGTAACACGCGTTTGCGGGAAAGGGGGCCAGCCCCCCTTTCTCCTTGCATAATATGCGATTCGATCGCATATTTCGCGCATGTGGATTTCCAGAGACGTCGAACAGCGGCTGCGTCAATCAGCCAAAACACGACCCGTTACAGTACTCACGGGCGCACGCCAAACTGGAAAGACGTCTACTCTGCGGCGGCTCTTTCCAAAGCATGGGTTTGTCTCGCTTGACCTTCCCACGGAAGCAGAACAGGCGGAAAAGGAACCGCGGACCTTTCTCGATCGACATCCCGCGCCGGTCATCATCGATGAAGTGCAGTATGCGCCAGCACTATTTCGGCATCTCAAGGCTGAAGTCGATGCACACCGCAATCAATATGGACAGTATCTACTAACCGGGTCTCAAAAGTTTACGTTGATGAAGGGTGTGAGCGAATCACTTGCCGGTCGTGTAGACGCTGTAGAACTCGAGACCCTGTCGCTGCGCGAGATCCGCCGGGCAGACCCCAAGACTCATCTAGAATACGCGATAGTGCGCGGTGGTTTTCCAGAGCTTCACGCGAATACTGAGATCGACTCTGTTGCTTTTTACAATTCATACCTCGCGACGTATCTCGAGCGCGATGTGCGTGCGCTTATTCACGTTGGCAGTCTACGCGACTTTGAGCGCTTCTTGCGCGCGTGCGCACTACGTTCGGCGAATCTACTCAATAAAGCCGAACTCGCACGCGATGTTGGAATTGCTCCGTCGACGGCGAATCAATGGCTTTCAACACTAGAAGCCTCTGGGCAAATTGTTCTGCTTGAGCCGTGGTTTTCCAATCGTACAAAAAGCACCATCAAGAGTCCAAAGCTCTACATCGCAGATACAGGTTTACTGTGTGCATTACTCGGTATTCGAAACGAGGAAGAATTATATCGATCGCCCGCGATCGGCAGTCTGTGGGAGACCTTCGTCTTCAAACAATTGCGTCACCGAGAACACCTCGCGGGCCGCGCACGGAGTCTGTACTTCTGGCGCGACCGCACCCGAGAAGTTGATTTTGTAGTTGATTCCGCCGGACAACTTGAACTCCTTGAGGCGAAGTGGAGTGAACTACCCAGTCGGGCGGATGCTGTGAATCTTGCATTCGCACGCGAAGCACTTGGCAAGCGCAAGATAGCACGCTCCGCCATAGTCTGCCGCACTCCGAACGCGTTCCCGCTCTCTGAAGATCTGAGAGCAATTCCGGCAGTGGATTTATACTAATCACGCAGTAGTTCGCGTTGAAGCCACGCGGTCAAAGAACGGGGACAGTCCCTCTTTTTCTCCGGCGTATGGGCAGCCCTCTTAACCGTTACCCAATATTCTCGCGCCGCCACTATGTGCCAGTGCTACACTCAGTGGCAGTTAACAGTCTCATTGACGACGAAGATCAGTGCGAGTAGGCCAGTCTTTGGGGCTTTTACAAAATGGAATGGCTTCGTCGGTATCGGGTTTACATTGCAGTTTGTACCCGGTTGAGTCGCGTGGACGTCCCAGTGAACAGTGGATGAAGCGTCGAGCCCGACGGTCTCAATGTCATAGCCGGTGGTCGGTTTAGCACCGGCAAAAGCGGCATACACATCATCGGCACTAAAGTCGATAGTGGGCGGCGTCGTACCCGGGGAGTGCAACTCCCAAATTCGCCGCCAAAGGGTGAAATTCTTTATTACATAGTAGGCTTCCCCATTCGGCCATGCGCTCTGTGTGCCCTTCGCCACAGTGGTGAACTGCAGTGGTGCCAATAAAACCGGAGTGGCGAGACCGATTACAGCGAACGGCGCACTGAGTAGCAGTGAAACCAAGGCGAGAGAGACGAATCGAAGTTTGGTGTGCGTCATGGTTTTGATCCAACGGGCTGAAGTAGCTACGAACTCGCCTTTTAGATTGGGGTGGTTTTGTCTGCTGTCAAGCCCTTTGCTACGACGAGTACAACATGTCCATTTTAGTTACATTTGGAATACGTTTTCAGAATCTTAAGATTCCGACGATTGCGGCCATAACTCTAAAATGTAATTAACCTGGGCGAATACTACTTTTCCTTCACCGCTGCCGCTTCCTGCGCCTTCGACCCGCGCAGTCCTTCCGGTAACAATCCCCCCGCGAGCTTTGTTAATTTTACCGGCCGGTTCAATTGTAATAATTCGCGGACGCACTCTTCCATCGATGCCGTTGCGACCCAGCGTGGCGCGTCTTCGAATGGTAATTTACGAAACGCGCGGCCGTGTTCGTCGATGTAACCGGCTTCCTGGAAATGTTCATTTTCGACAAGCCACAAAACGAGACTGCCGCTTTCGAATTCAAAGCGAGTCTTAGCAACGTAACCTGCGACGCGCGGCGGCGCCGTCGACGAATCTAATACTTCAAATCGCGATTCGATGATTCCGGCGGCAGCGCCGGACACCGGAGGCGGAACGGGCGCACTCGCGCACGCGGCGGCAACTGATATAACAGATAATAATGGTAATAATACTGAAAAACGGCTTGTTACGGCTCGCTTCGCAAGCAAAGCACCGCGTAGCAGACCGCGCATAGGAATATTGTAAATGCTATCATTCGGCTCCTCCGTGCTGACGGTTAGTTTCCTATCTCGTCCGCGGGGGCTCGATCGGGCAAATAACATTTCAGACTTGAGTAGCAATGCAGTTCACGTGGCTATGTCGGAAATGTTTTCCAAACGAGTTGAGCCATTCGTTTTACGCAGGGACCGCCGAGGACGGGTAGGCGTGATACAGAAGCCAATAGACGGCCACACCCGTGAAGGATACATAAATCCAAACCGGAAATGTTATTTTCGCAATCTTGCGGTGCCGGTCGAATCGCTCGCGCAACGCGCGGCTGAGAGTCATGATCACGAGCGGCACGAGCGCGACTGCAAGAATCGTGTGGCTGATCAGAATTGTAAAATAGACGGGCCGAATCCAGCCCTGGCCGGTGAATTTAACACTTCCGACGGAATAGTGATAAATAACATAACAAACTAAGAATACCGCTGAGCATGAGACGGCTCCGAGCATCGCATTCTTGTGCGCGCCGCGCCGGCCTTTCTTAACAAAGTAAAATCCCGTTAATAATAAAACGCCGCTCGTTGCGTTGAGCGTTGCGTTGACGTGCGGCAGAAATGTCAGATCCATTTATCTATTGGCCATTCTATCTATTGGTTATTATATCAATTGCGCTCAATATCTATTGACGCTGGGCAAGAATCTTAGCGTCGGCGCGCAAGCCACTCATTTGTTCCCGCTCCTCGCTCGCGTACCGCCCGCGAATCACGAGGTCGCGATCAATCAAGAAAAATCGCGTGCTGTGCGCAATATTAGTAGGATCGTTGGGATCCTCCAGAGCCGCCGTGACTTTGAATGTCGCGACGGCAAGTTTAAACAATTCCTTTTGAGCGCCCGTGATGAGATGCCAGCCTTCGCCAGCGCCGCCGTAGTAAGAAGCATAATTTTTTAAGACTTCGGGAGTGTCATAATTGGGATCGACGGAGAATGATACAAATTCGACGTTTTTTAATTCTTTCAAATCTGAACGCAGGCGGCTCATCTCGGCCGACATCGCGGGGCACGGCCCGGCGCATCGCGTAAATACAAAATCCGCAATCCATACTTTTCCGGCGAGGTCATTTTCTGTAAATTCCACGCCGAGGTGATTTGTAAATTTAAACGGCGGCACCTTTCCGTAACCTTCGCCTTCCTTTCTGAAGCCCGTCTCCCATCCTGAAAACCGCGACCCGTCGATCGGCGTCATCTTGCCATCGCTACCAATCACGAATCCGGGACCGTCGCCGTTTTCATCACTTCCCTGCGTCGAATTATTATGAGTATCTTTACCATTCTTCGCGACGACGCTGGGAGGGTCTTTCTTAACATATTTCCAAAACACAATTCCAACCACCGTCGAAACACCAATGACCGCGGCGAGTGTTAAGAAAAAACCGGCGCCGCCAGGCGTTTTGGTTGTTGTATTGTCATTCATGGCGCATTCAACGTTTTTGTATTTTCCAGTTGCGTTGCAATATGAATTCCCAGCAATATTAATTCCCGGTCTTGTCGATCACGAGCAGCGACAGGACGACCGGGAGATAAACGACGGAAGCTAACAAAACTTTCCGCGCCTGCACGCGCGTTTTTCCGCGAAGCAGCAGAATTGCATAAAACAAAAACACGAGCCCCGCGGCGAGCGAACCCGCGAAATAGTATACTCCGGCGAGCCCGAGCGCGTACGGGAGCGCGGCGACGATTATTAATAAAATCGTGTAAACTAACGTTTGAATTCCCGTCTTGCGCCCCATCTTATCAATGACGGGCAGCATTTGATAACCCGCCGACGCGTAATCATCTTTATAAAGCCACGCGATCGCGAAGAAGTGCGGCAATTGCCACAAAAAGAGAATTCCAAATAATACAAATGCGGGAACGTCGAGCGAGCCGGTCGCGCCCGTCCATCCGAGCACCGGCGGAATCGCGCCCGCTACCGCGCCGACGAGCGTGTTCCAGGCCGTTCGCGTTTTGAGCGGTGTGTAAACGCCGACGTAGAATAGTAAACATCCCGCCGCGAGTGCCGCGGTCAGCGTATTCACAAATAACAATAAGAATACTTGTCCTAGTATTGCAAACGCGAGCGCGAGAACTGTAGCAAATCCTTCGCTCATGCGCCCCGACGGAATCGGCCGGTGTTCGGTGCGCCGCATGCGGCTGTCGAGATCGCGTTCGACCACTTGATTGAGCGCGCCGGCTCCGCTCGATACTAACGTTGTTCCAAGAACTGTAAAAATAAACTTTTCCCAGTCGATGGGCTGCGGTGCAAGATCGAAACCCGCCGCGGCCGTCAATGCTACCATTCCCGTGATGCGAATCTTAGCAAGTTCGGCGAGGTCGGCCGCACGTCCACGAAGACCCGCCGGAGCCGCGTGGATTTTTGTAGCTTCGGTTTGGACCGTCACGCCGGCGTTCCCTGCGTCTTCGCCGAAGATACTAATTCAAACATTCGCGCGCGCGCGGCGAGTGCGACCGTCGTTGTTGTTATGAGCGCGCCAAGCGCGACGTGCAGCGTCGGAAATATAATATTAATGATTTGGCGGTCGACGATTTCATTTTTAGGCTTTCGAAAAAACCACGCGAGAAAGCCCAGAAAGATTTGTAACATCACCGCGCCGCCAAGCGCGAGAATCGGTTTTGTAAACTTTGCCGTGCTTGGCCCCGACGATTGGACGACCGTCGCAAGCCCCGCCGAAATCATTGCAAAAATGAGCGCGCCGCCAATATGGATATAAAGCGCCGCGGATTCGTTGCCGTGCCGGAATGCCGCTCCTAACAATACTTGCAGGAATGCGATCGCCGCCAATGCTAAGAATCCGCGCCGCACCGAGCGGCCCGCGTTTCCCGCGTCGAAATGATTTGCTACAAATGAGCGTCCTTCGCCAGACGTAAAGTAAATGATAACGCCCAGCAACGCTAAGAATGTTTGCGCTAACAATGCGTGCGGAACCACGAGCCATAACGGCTGCCGCTGCGCGACGCCGAGCGCGCCGAGCGCGCCTTGAATTCCAACTAATAAAACCGCGGCCAATCCTAACTTTCGCATCCATGCGCGCGAATCGTATTTATATAAAAAGAACGCGAGTGCGATCGTTAGTATTCCGAGCGCCCACCCAACGACGCGGTGGAAGTATTCACTAAAAACGTCACCGCCCGAATATTGGCGTCCCGCGGGATCGGTATAGCCGCCGCGAATTTGGTCCGCTGGAAAAACGCCGCCGTGATTTGTAACAGCGTCGGGAATGCTAAGACCGGCGTCGCGGCTCGTGACCGTCGCGCCGATCGTGATCATTAAAAATGCAACGCACCAAGCCACAATGGCGAGGCCGTGAAGATTGCGTTTTGAGGCTGCGGCGGGTTCGGACATTTACCGCGGAAGATCATACAAAAAAGAACGGCGGCACAGGAGTGCCGCCGTTGCGAGTGAACCGCCCGCTCTTCGAATTCTACTTCTTTGCGGAGAACGTGAAGTTCGCGTCTTTCGAATCCTTCGCCGCGACTTCGACTTCAACAGTCTGTTCGCCGAGCGTTTCGTGGATCGCCGCAATTGTATACTTTCCGGCCGGGAGACCCTTGATCTCAAACATTCCGTTGTCATCGGTAACTGTAAAGAACGGATGCTTCATGACGTGGCAGATCGTGCTCATCCACGAATGCATATCGCACTTAATCCAAAGGCTCATTTCCGAGGCCTTCCATTCGACGGAGAGATCGCCGGCGCCTGGCGGCTGGCCCTGATTGATTGCCTTATTTTTTTTGCCGTACGAGTGGACGTTGTGCGTTGTCGCGTCGCTATTCTTAATATTAATTTTCTGGCCTGCTACAATTCCGAAGACGTGCGGAATGTACACGCAGCCTTTCTGGTCGACGGTAACCGCCTCCTTGGGCGCTTCATACTTTCCTTCAATTCCTTTCTTAACATAAACAAAAACATTCTTAAACGCGCCTTCCTTTCCAACAATAACGTCTTCCTTCAGAACCGGCGTTTCGTGCGCTTTGACACAAATGCCGTCGGCCTTCATATCAACTGCGTCGCGCTTCGGCGCTTCGCCGTCGAATCTAACTTTACCTTTCACGACCGCGTCGCCGCGCGCGCCGTCCTGGATATTTGTAGGTTCAACCGGCTCGGCCGCGGCTTCCGCCTCGGGCGCGCAGCACGACGCAAAGACAACGTTCTTTGTGGCAGCATTCGGTTCGACGGATGAATTCTCGCCAGACGATACAAAAAGACCGGCAAGGCTAAACGGCGCGATGGCGCCGACAACTAAGAGTGTGTTTCTTAACATATTTTTTGATTTGGATAGATTGCTACGGAGCACATCAGCGGCGATAGCGTACGCAATTTGCGCGCCCTCTTAAAGAACGGGGACAGTCCCCGTTTTCTTGGGCAAAATAAGTGGGACAGTCCCCGTTTCAGAAGAGGGACTGTCCCCGTTATTAGTCCGTTCAGAAGTGGGACTGTCCCCGTTATTGGGCGACGCGGATTTCTTCGCGGATGCGCAAACTTCCCCCGCCCGCGCAAAGGGAGGCGGCAATTACTTATATGTAAATTCGGTCGACGCGGTCGCTTTCGGCGCAACTTCAACCTCGACCGTCTTCGCGCCGTAAATCTCGTGGATTGCCTCAACTGTATATTTGCCCGGCGGCACGTTTTTAATTGTAAATTCGCCGGAATCGCCAGTCACAAAAAAGAACGGGTGCGGCACAATGTTAGCAAACGCGCTCATCCACGGATGCATGTCGCATTTCAATAATACTTTCGTTTCCGGCTTCTTTAGTTTTACGATAATGGGCGGCGAATTCGCGGGCTGAGCCGTATTGATTCCCTGGTTTTTCCCGCCCGGCATGTTCACGTTATGCGTCGCGTTATCACTATTCTTTATTTGTAACTGCTGCCCGGTCTGTATGCCAAAAACGTGCGGTACGTACTGGCAGCCGGCTTGGTCGAGAACGACGGGCGCCTCCGGCACCGGAAACGCGAGGCCCGTGATCGCATCGCCCTTTTTGATATATACAAAAACGTTTTTTAACGTTCCGTTCGAATTAACAATAACGTCTTCGCGTTCGATTTCCGCAATCGCGCCCTTGCGGCATTCCGTGGTCAATGCAACTTTCACGCGCGGCGGAACCGCTCCCGCAAACTTAACAATTCCTTTCAGTTCGCCGAGCGTCGCGGGATCGGGCATCGGTTTGTCGCCTTTGGCTGGCGCAGGTTCGTCCTTCACGGTCTCCGTCGTCGCGGGCTTTGTGCTGTCGCTTACAGCTCCTTTTTCCGAGCAACCATTGCATCCCTGAATCATGAACATTGCTAACGTCATGAATCCGAGTGCGGCCACGGAAAGCCAGTTTCTATTAATCCGATTTCTATTACTAATGGGGCCGTTTTGTTTTTGTAGTTTCATCGGAGTTCGCGTGTAAAGGAACGGGCGTTATTTAATACGCAACCGCCTCGGCGCGGCGCGAATTTATGCGTCGATTCTATTAACGAACGCCGTGCCGTCCGTGAATTATGACAATTCGCATAGTACGCTGGAGCCCGTGTTCTCAAAACCCGTCCCGACTCCGGCGCGCGACCCGCACGCGCTCGCGTGCTTCCGCGAAGCCGGCAGAGTGATTTCGAAGGCGCGCGCCGTGGGCGTTTCATTAATAAAGCCGGGTGTAACAATTCGCGAAGTAACAGAAAGGGTTGAGGCGGAAATCCGCCGCCTCGGGGGAATTCCCGCGTTTCCCGCGCAGTCGAGCCGCAATTCGATCGCGGCGCATTATTGTTCACATCCGACGGACGCCACAATGTATCAAGTAGGCGATGTTGTTAAATTAGATATTGGCGCGGCGGTCGACGGTTATGTTTGCGACACGGCCGTCTCGATAGATTTGGGCGACGGCGAACGCGGAAAAACATTAGTAGCAGCGGCGAAAGCCGCGCTCGACAGCGCGATTGCGACGGCCGGCCCCGGCGTATCTGTATCAAAGATCGGCGAGGCGATCGGGCGAACTATCAAATCTTTTGGCGTCAACCCCGTTGCTAATTTAACGGGCCACGGCGTCGGGCGCTGGAAAGTTCACACGGCGCCGCAGATTCCTAATGTTGCGGAACGCGGTTCGGGCTCGCTGCTTGAAGTCGGCACCGTCTGCGCGATCGAGCCGTTTGCTACAGATGGGCTCGGCTACGTCGAAGAACGAGGGCGCGCCGAAGTATTTATGGCAAATAACAAAAAACCGAAAATAACAAAAGACGTCGACCCGGACGTTCTCGACGCAATCTTAAAATGGAACGGACTTCCGATCGCGCGACGCTACTTTTCCGAGTTTGATACACAACGCGTCGAGAACACGCTCTTCGGACTCATCAAACAGGGATGTTTAGTAAAGTACCCCCCGCTCTGCGAGGATCCCGGCACGATGGTCGCGCAATTTGAACATACGCTTTTGATTACGAACGACGGCGTCGAAGTTTTAACGATGTAGTTTTTATTAGCAACTGGCCGCTTTGCAGTTCTTACAATACGAATTTCCCGATTGTTATGATTCGACCGTCGCCGCGCTTGCGGCGGCGCTTGCCGCGCACGGCGATGCGCGCCCGGCGTATGAAATTGCGGCGTCGTCTTCATTAGCATTCCGGCATTTCTATCCCAGTGCAAGTCGAATGGCGCCGAATGCTCTTTCGTGGGATTATTATAATTGGAACGCGGCCATTCCGGTTGCGATCTCGCGGGTCGGCTATCATTGCAAAGCGGCGGACACGCCCGCGGAAATACTTGTATTAACGGAACGCGCGCTCGCGAGCGCGGCGCCCGTATCTGTATATTCTCCGCCGCGGATGCGCGGTTTTTGTAATATTATCGGAAAGCGCGAACATCACTATTTCGCCGACGGCCGCACTCACGAGGGCCGCGCGTGCGGTTGGTTTACCGCGGTTGAATATATACAATCGGCCGATACGGACGCGTTCGGATTTGTTTTATCCGATAAAATTGCAAATTTTCTAGAGCCAGCGCTCGGCGAATTCTTAGCAAACGCGTGCGCGGCGCTCCGCGGGGATTTTGAATATTTCGAAGCCGCGCGCGGAAATGATGTATTTACAATTTGGGAAAACGACCTTCGCGCGGGCGTCGCCGACCCGGCGGCGTTCCGTCAATTTTTGTTATCTTTCGCCGAAGCGCGCGGCTTCGCGGCGTCGGCGCTCACCGACCGAGCGGAGCGCATTTTCGATTCGGGCACCGAAGAATCGTTAGCCATTGCATTAGCGAGCGCCGCGAACGAATTCGACGCGGTGTCGCAATTGTTATTTGGCATCGCGCGCGAATTGTTAACGAACGAAACCGACTTCGCGCGCGAAGACCGCCGTTCCAGCGCCGCGGGAATGTTACAAACCGCCGCGCGCCGCCACGCCATCGCCGTCGCCGCGTTGGGGACAGGTTAGGGGACAGGTATAAACCTGTCCCCAGTTATTTATATTCAATCTCGGCGCGCGCGCGCAGGCCTTCTTTTTCGAACGTTACGCCGAGGCCGATCGAACCGATTTGTTGTAATACTTTCGGAAGGCCGATTCCTAACTTTGGCTGCGCGGGCGAACCGTAAATTGTAGACTCCATCGTTTTCCACTCGTTGTTCCAACTGTATTTTCCGCCGGCCGGACACATCAAACGCGTCTGAAATAACAATTCGTGAACCTCGACTGGATCGCGTCCCGGGAACATTCGCTTCCATTCATTAAGAATCGGAATGTTAAGCCACGCGCGATGCTGCATTTCTTTTTGATAGCTTTCGCCGCTCATCGCTTGTAACAATTCGAGAGAAGAACCGTCGACTTTCGCGGCCATGCTCTCGCCGAGCCACTCCGTCTTAACAACTGGAGGCGCCGCGGCGGCCCCCTCTTTTTTCGCCGCCTTTCGTTCGGCCGCGCGGTCGAGCGCGTTTTTAATAATGTCCTCGCGCAAGGATAATGTAAACATCGACGGCGTCGCCGCGTAATAAATCGAAATCTCCTCGAACGGGCCCGAGTCGCGCGCACCTTCCTCCGACATGCTAATTTTAACGTACGACTGTTCGTTGTGTTTTAGTATATCCCACTTCGTCATGTCGGGTGCGGACTTCTCAATAAACGCGCGCATCGCAGTCAGAAAAATTGTTAATTTCATGCCGCTCTCGACGTCTACAAATAACCCGAACGGAATCTGTGCAATGTTCTCCTCGATGAATTCACTTTTGTCTGGCGCCGTCGTGAGCGCGCTCCAGAGCGGATTCTTATCAAAATAAAACGCAACGTGATTGCCCGTCCATCCGAGCGGATCGACGTCAATGCCGAACGGTTTCAACCATCGGCCAGCTTCGCGGCCTTCCTTCGACTTCTTATCAAATCCGAAAACTAAATGAAAAAACGATTCCGGGTGCGGGTCGCCCGCGCCGGGCTCTAATTTAACATTTCGCGTGATATCAATCCAATCGTTGTAATCGCTCTGCGCGATGAGCGGCATAATAGTAATATCGAGACTCGCTTTTTCTTTTGTTAACGAAAACCTCGCCGCGATCGGATCGAAAAACGTACGCCAGTAGCTTTGATACGTATCGCGAAACCGCTCGTACGCGGCCGCTTCGTCTTTTGTTACCGTTGCAAGATCCATTTCAATAATCGGCGTCAGAAAGCCAGGCGTTCCGTATTCCAACGATACAATTCCGCGTTTTGTTAATTTTAATTCTCCGATGCTCGGGAGATTGCCGTCGCCGATGGCAACATTGTCCGTGGTTCCATTGATAAGATTCGCCGCGTGCTCGGCGTGCACCGCCGCCATCACGCCCGCCGCGCGCGTCCGGCGCGAGTCGGCAATTCTCCATTTGGGGCCGCACCAGCGGCGCAGCGTCGCGTCGGTAATCATACAGAAAGCCGATTCCATCCATTCGCCCTTTTTATAACGATCGCGAAAATAAATATATTCGCCCGTCGACGCGAGCGCGGGCTCGGCGCCTTTGACCGTTTGCACGAGACGCTTCAATTGCGCGAGCGAATTCGTAACTACGATTTCCGAACCACCGCGTGGCGACGCGATGTACGAACACACCGAACGATCGAAGTTGCGAACGCCTTCGTACGCAACGCCATCGATCTCGCCCGATTCTTTCTTAAATTCCTTTGCTAATGAAAACGCGGCGTACTTCGCCGACATATAACCTTTCAAGATCGCCGCATTCTTACAATCAAACAATACGGCGACGTCGGTTCCCATTCGTAAATTAATGTCGGAACCCGTGATCGCAATGTTATTGATCACTTCCGGCCCCAACATTCTCGCGAGATCGTTCGTCAGAAGGCACAGTTGTTTTTTGTAACGTTCGCCGGTTCGTGCATCTTCGGCACGCTCGTCCATCATATGTATAATCGGTGTGCCGCTCGAATCCGCGGCGTCGAGCAATTCGATCATCCCCTGAAATGAACTAAAAAATACGGCGTGTTGATCGTGCGGAATCACGGATGCTAACGAATCGATTTCGGGCTTTAACGATGCTACAAGCGGCTTCCAATCGTATTCTTTAACGGTAATCCCTTGAATGCTAGCAATGTCCACCGCGTCGCCGGCCTTCGGCAGAACAATTAAATTCCGGTCTAATTGTAAATTTTCGCTGAGCGCTCGCCCGCCCGTGAAGAGATCAAATGTATTATCGAATTCCGAACGCCCAAACCGATTGCGGCGAAACTGGCGATTCATCATATCGTTAGCATCAGTAGTCGCACCGGCGTTTGCCAGACTCAATTGATAACGAAAGTAGGCCGCCCCGGGCGCATTCTGATTCATCCAGTGCGAAAAGAATTGTTGTTTATAATTATTAAATTCGTTTTTCGCGTCTGCCGAAGCCTCTTCCGCTGAAATCTCAAATCGTGTTGTTACATATCCTTTTCCGTCTTCGCGCGGAATAAATAATTGACCTGACAGGTCGCGCGGCGAAGCAGTTCTTGCGGCGACAAAATATCCGCCCGTCGCTCCGAGATTCCCGCTGTTCGACATTAATACATATATTTCCCCTTCGCCTTCAATCACCGCGTAGGGGGCTGCAACATTAGAAAACCTCCAGTCGCGATCCACGCCGGACTCCTTCAATTCCATTTCGAGCCGCTCGTCCCGAATCAGTTTTTTATAGTAAGCTTCCTGCGCGCCAGCGAAATTAGCAATCAACGCAAACGCAACAAAACTGAATGCAAAGATTTTTTTCATGGGAAAGGTTCCTTTCCCAGAATTCTAACAAACCAGTCTTAACTTGCGATCGCTATTTCTTCGCGACGCGCCCTTCTTCAAGAATCTGTTCCGCGAGGCGGTCGGCGGCGCGGTACGTCGGAATGTTTTCCTTCGCAGAGATTTCAAAGACGCTCTTGAGCGCCGAATAAATTGTATCAATTTTCGAAAGCGCAACTTTTTCGTTATATCCCCCCGGAAGGAGTTCGCAACCGACGTTAATAATTCCGCCCGCGTTAATCACATAATCCGGCGCGTATAAAATTCCGCGCTCATGTAACAAATCGCCGTGGCGCGGTTCTAATAATTGATTGTTCGCGCAGCCCGCGACCGCTTTGCAGCGCAGTTTCGCAATAGTTGCATCATTAATAATTCCGCCGAGAGCGCTCGGCGCAAGAATGTCGCATTCGGCAGCCAGCACTTCCTCCGACGATACTACTTTTCCGCCGATTTTCTTAGCAAGCGCCTCGGCGCGCTCTCGATACAAATCGCCGACAATAATATTCGCGCCCGCGTTTGCTAACATTTCCGCGAACGACGAACCGACCGCGCCCGCGCCTTGGATTGCTACAGTTTTTCCTTTGGGATCGGCGGATCCGAATCGTTGTTCCAAAACGGCGCGAAGCCCGACGAAACATCCCATCGCCGTATACGGCGACGGATTTCCGCTGCCGCCGTCTTCGCGCGACAGGCCCGTCACATACTTCGTTTCCTCGCGCACAACCTTGAGATCGGGCACCGACGTGCCGACGTCTTCGGCCGTTATATAAGCGCCGTGGAATTCATTAATAAACCGGCCCATCGCCCTTAATAACAATTCCGATTTTTGCGTTCTCGCGTCACCGACGATCACCGATTTTCCGCCGCCAAGGCCGGTTCGAGCAATTGCTGATTTAAACGTCATCCCCTTCGAGAGCCTCATGACGTCATTTAATGCTTCACCTTCATTACTATATTTCCACATGCGCATTCCGCCGAGCGCCGGGCCGAGCGTCCGGTCGTGAACTGCAATATAAGCATGAAGTCCGCTTTCGCGGTCGTTCGCGCGCGCGACGCGCTCGTATCCTGGAACTTTGATGTCTTCAATCTGAAGTGTCATGGAGGAGGTGGGGATCGATTTTATTTGTTGCAATGCAAAAAGCGTCTCGAAACTTACCACGTGAATCGCCGCGAATCTGCGTTCGGTTTGGCTGCGCGTTTCGAAGTCATCAAAACGAGAGCGCTTGACATTCAACCGAAGAGAGCCTGATAACCGGCGCGCCGTTCTCCGCCGCGCGTCTGCAGTTTTTACTGTTTGAGATCGCTAACTCCACATGCCCAAGCCTCTCGTCATTGTTGAATCCCCCGCCAAAGCAAAAACGATTCGTAACTATCTTGGCGCCGGGTACGCGGTGGAAGCATCCATTGGTCACATTCGCGACCTCCCGCGCAACGCCTCGGAAATTCCGGCGAAAGTTAAGAAAGAGCCGTGGGCTCGGCTCGGCGTCGACGTCGAGCACGATTTCGAGCCGCTGTACGTCGTGTCGGATGATAAGAAAGAGCAAGTAAAAAAGCTAAAGAAGCTCCTCGACGACGCGAGCGAATTGTATCTTGCGACCGACGAAGACCGCGAAGGAGAGGCGATTTCGTGGCATTTATTAGAAGTATTAAAACCAAAGAAGGGAATGCCGGTCAAAAGATTAGTATTCCATGAAATAACAAAAGACGCGATCGAAGACGCGCTCAAGAATCCGCGCTCGATTGATCAAAACCTCGTTGCGGCGCAGGAAACCCGGCGAATTGTAGACAGGCTTTATGGTTATGAAGTGTCTCCGTTATTGTGGAAAAAGGTAAAACCACAATTGTCGGCGGGACGCGTGCAGAGCGTCGCGGTGCGCCTCCTCGTCGAGCGCGAACGCGAGCGGATGGCTTTCCATTCGAGCGAATATTGGGATTTGAAGGCTACTTTTGCAAAGTTACAAAAATCCGAGCCTCAGGATTTCAAGGCTTCGCTTTTTAGTATTAATCACGTCCGCGTCGCGACCGGAAAAGACTTCGACGATCAAGGCAAACTTAAAGAAAAAGAAACCTCGATCGTTCATTTAAATCAACAAAAAGCGGCGGCGCTGCGCGACGCGCTCCAGAATGCTAAATTTACAATTGAAAACGTCGAGGAACGCCAGCGCGTCGAGCGGCCCTACGCGCCGTTTACTACAAGTACGCTCCAGCAGGAATCGAACCGGCGCCTTCGATTCACCGCGCGCCGCACGATGTCGGCCGCTCAGCGTTTATACGAAAACGGATTTATTACCTATATGCGCACCGACTCGACCTCGCTCTCGGGCCAGGCGATTTCGGCGGCGCGCCGTTTAATTGAAGAAACGTACGGAAAAGAATATTTACCTTCGTCGCCGCGTTTTTATGAAAGTAAAGTTAAGAATGCGCAGGAGGCGCACGAGGCGATTCGCCCCGCGGGAACTCACTTCCGC
The DNA here is from genome assembly GCA_046160785.1 of Planctomycetota bacterium. Classification (GTDB taxonomy): domain Bacteria; phylum Planctomycetota; class UBA1135; order UBA1135; family JACQFD01; genus JACQFD01. Next base: position 54,410 of record JBJXHE010000095.1, on the reverse strand, counting down.
CCGCTCGATTCGGCGGCTTCGCTCGGCGGCGACGAACGCAAATTGTATGAATTGATTTGGAAGCGAACTGTAGCGTGTCAAATGAACGACGCACGCGTGAAACAAACGACGGCGACGATTGTTAGTGATGCGCCCGGCTTCGGATCTGTTCGATTCACGGCTTCCGGCAAAACAATAGAATTCCCGGGATTCCTGCGTGCGTACGTAGAAGGAAGCGACAATCCCGACGAAGCGCTCGCCGACCGCGAAGAATTGTTACCTCCGCTCGCGCGCGGCGAATCGTTAAAATGCGAAGAATTAACATCGGAAAGTCACACAACACAGCCGCCCGCGCGGCTCACCGAAGCATCGTTAGTAAAAGAACTCGAAGCGCGCGGCATCGGCCGGCCGTCGACGTATGCCAGTATTATCGAAACGATTCTCGACCGCGGTTATGTATTTAAAAAAGGCAACGCGCTCGTTCCAACATTTACCGCATTCGTCGTCGTCCGTTTATTGGAACGTTTTCTATCAAATTTTGTTGATTATGCATTTACCGCGCGGATGGAAGACGATCTTGACCTCATCTCGCTCGGCCAGCGCAAATCAGTAGACTACTTAAAACAATTTTATCATGGAAATGGAACTGTAGGATTAAAGACAATATTACAAAAAGTCGAGGGCGAGATCGATCCGCGCGAAGCGTGCGGAATTACGCTTGGCAAGAATGACGAAGGCGTGCTCGTCGAAGCGCGCGTCGGCCGCTACGGCCCGTTCCTCTCGTGCGGCGAAGCGCGCGCGAGCATTCCCGACGAGACGCCGCCCGAAGAATTAACATTAGCGAAAGCGCTCGAAATGTTATCAAAAAAGTCCGACGGTCCGCGCACGATCGGCACCGATCCCGAATCGGGTTTGCCGATTTATGTTAAGGTCGGGCGATTCGGACCGTACTTCCAACTCGGCGACGCCAGTGGCAAGAAAGGCGACAAACCCAAGATGGCATCGTTAATGAAAGAGATGTCGCCCGAAACTGTAACAATCGCTGACGCGCTCGCAGTTTTAGCATTGCCGCGAACGTTAGGAAAACATCCGGAATCGGGCGAAGATATCGTTGCCGCCGCGGGCCGTTACGGTCCGTTTATTAAGTCTGGAAAAGACACGCGCACGATTCCCGAAGATAATTCTCCGATCAAAATTACACTTAGCGAAGCACTCGAATTATTAAAATTGCCGAAGTACGGGCCGAAGGCGCGCGGCGCGCGGCCCGCCTCTGCGAAGCCGGCGAGAATGTTAGGAAAGAGCCCTGTTACTACAAAAGAAATTAAAGTATTGGAAGGGCGCTTCGGCCCATACGTGACCGACGGCGCGACGAACGCATCAATTCCTAAAGATATTCCGCCCGACGAATTAACGATTGAACGCGCGCTCGAATTGTTAGCAGACCGGCTCGCAAAGGGCCCGTCGAAAAAACGCGGGCGCCGCCGTACGACGACCTCTAAGAAATAGTTAATAATATTCGCATGGCCAAATCCGCCGAAAAACATCCCCCAGGTTTATATGTATTGTTCGCGACGGAGATGTGGGAGCGCTTCAGCTTCTACGCGATGCTCGCGCTGTTTATTTTATATTTAACAGATAGCAACGGCGGATTCGGCTGGTCGAAAAAGGACGCGACGGAGGTCCACGCTACTTATATGGCCGCCGTTTACTTTTCGCCGCTGATCGGCGGCTGGCTCGCGGATCGATACTTAGGCTACAGAAGATCCGTCATGATAGGCGGCGTGTTCTTTATGGCCGGGCATCTGTTATTAGCGATTCAATCCGAATATGTGATGTATTCCGCGCTGGCATGTTTAGTCGTCGGAAACGGTTTTTTTAAACCTAACGTTTCCGCGATGGTCGGAAAGATGTATCCCGAGGAAAGTACACTTAAGAGTAGCGCCTACAGTATCTTTTATATGGGAATTAACTTTGGCGCGTTCCTAGGGCCCGTCGTGATGGAAGCGGTGCATTCGAAATTTGGTTATCACGTAGCCTTCGCCGTCGCCGGCGGTGGAATGTTAATATCTATTTCGCTGCTTTGGATGTTCAAACGTCACGTGGAACAGGCGGACCTCACGCGCCTGGAACGCAACGCGGGCGGCAACGCTAATAAACCCGCCGCTAAGAGTAATCTCGAAATTGATAAAGTTTCCGACGGCAAACGCATCGCGGCGTTACTCGTCATCTTTGGAATTGTAATCGCGTTCTGGATGGCCTTTCACCAGAACTCGTCGACGTGGAATTACTGGGCTAAGGAAAATACAGATTGGCAACAGTCGGCGGTCGTTCCGATCTTTGTTAATATATTAACTCTGGGAATCGTGAGCGGAGAAAACATCTCAGGCATCATCTCCAGTTCGATCAACGGGCTCTTCGTTATATTATTTACATTCCCGGTCATTTGGTTTTGGGCGCTTCTCCGAAAATTCAATTTGGAACCGTCGACGCCGGCGAAAATGTGCATCGGAATGTTGCTGGTTGCAGCCGCGTATTTAGTTATGTATCAGGGAGCCGTCAACGGCGGAGACACCGGCAAGGTTTCTCCCTGGTATCTTATTAACGGATACGCAGTGATAACATTAGGCGAATTGATGATTTCGCCGATGGGGCTAACGTTAGTATCCAAGGTCGCCCCCGACCGCATGCGCGGTTTAATGATGGGCGGCTGGTTCGCCGCGACGGCGACGGGCAATAAACTCGTCGGCACGATCGGCGTGATGTGGACCGAGTGGTCGCACTCGAAGTTTTTCTTAGTCATCGCGTGCATCTGCGCTGCCGTCGCCGCGTTATTGTTTGTATTAATAAAGCCTTTGAAAAAGGCAATGCCCGGAGCGTAGTCGCTCCCGCTGGGGCCCGGTGTGTATCGCGTACTCGCGCGCGACCCAACGCGATCTTTAGTAAACGTTAGAGTTAGCATCGAGCTGCGGTTTTTTTCTCGCCGCCGGCGGCTCCCGCGGAGCATCAAAACAAGATGCGGTGCGCAGCGCCGCATCTTGTTTTAGCGAGCATGGCGATTGGGAGCCGGCGGCGAGAAAAAAACCGCAGCTCGATGCTTCACACACTAAATTTATTATTATTTTCTCTTCAGAATTTTATTAAAGAAATCGCGCCAGAGTCTAATATCATCTTTCTGTATAAATAATACGATCGGCAGCGGGTTGCGGGAGACGCGCGCGTAATGAATTAATGTATAGATTCCGACGAGCGACATCGCGATCGCGCCGCACGCGGCGGAAACGGTAATATTGCGGAGGCCGAGCACGCTGATCGCGAAGATGTTTAGGGATGCTAACAAAACAAACGTGACGCCGCTCAGGATCGGAACGAGGTTGATTTCGCCACGCGCGAGCAAGTCGGTTTGCAATACTTTAAATAATGTAAATAAGACCGCGCCCGCGAGCATCACGCGAATGGTTGGAATCGCGCCCACGTAGTTTGGCCACCAAAATGAAACAAAAACTTCTGCTACAATTCCGACGAACAGTGCGGCGCAGAATGAAACAAATATAACATTTCGGCAGACGATTGGCGTAAACCAGTGCCGGTCGCGCGCGCTCTGCGTCGCCATGCGGTTTGCTAATATCATGTGGATCGCCTCGGGAAGCTGCCACACGGCCACCATCGCGGAGACGGCTAATGTAAAATATCCAATTTCGGTGCCCGAGAATCCCTCCCAATCTAAATAATACGGAGTCGCGTAGAACGTGCAGCACTGGAAGACGTCGCGCAAGTACGGCCGCGCGCCGAACGACAGCGCTTTCTTAAGATAACTAAAATCAATCATGGCGCGGAACGGCCCTGCTTTTCTTAATAAAAACACCGCCACCACGGCGCTAATAGTCCACCTCGCGACGTGCGCAATAACAATTCCCGAAAGAAACCAATGTGGATTGCGTTCGAAGAACTCGGCGCCCTGCCAAAGATAAATTCCAAAGAATGTCGAAACGAAAACGGCCGTCGGAAGGAATTGTATAAAATTGAATCCTATAATATTTCCGGCGACGACTTGCGTGGCGTTTAAGTAAGAAGTGGATAATTGTAGCGGGCACGTCGCGAGAACTAATATAACGTGCCACGGTTCGACGATCGTTCCGTGTCCGGTTGCAAAATAATTTGGGAAGAAGAATGAACAAATACCGGCGACGACCCCGCTCACGCAAATGCCCGCCGTGAGCGCCGTCGACGCCATTCGGTCGATTGAAATATTGGCTCGATCGGGATGATACAAAATCGCCGTCGACAGGCCCATGTTACTAAAAACAATGAGAAACGTCGCCAGCATCGTTACTAATTCTGCCGGCCCCTTCACCGCCGCCGGCATAATGCGCGGCATAATAAGCATCGTGCCGATCACAACAATTTGCGTCGCCGCTTGCGATATCACTGAAATCGCCGCTTGATTAACAAATTTCATTTTCGGCGCCGCGCCCGCGGAGCCTCCCGCCGCAGGAATGGATACGTTCGAAACTGTTGAAGGAAGCGGATTCCCCCGTGAGGTCTCCGGCATGCTACAATTCGATTTCTACCATTCCGTTCTGCAGCCGCGTTTTGTAGGAAGCGACCCTCATCGGGCGGCCTTCCGCGTTTTCGCCGGTTGTGCAATCAAACGCGAAACCGTGCCACGGGCACGTTACTACAGTTCCTGAAACGGACCCGTCGCCGAGCGGGCCGCCGCGGTGCGGGCAAGTATTGCCGATCGCATGGAACGCGCCGTTAATATTAAAAACCGCGAGAGTGACGCCGCCTGCGACGACCGGCTTTCCGCTTCCCGCTGGAATATCAGTAGTTTTACAAACTGGAGTGAATTGTGGCATTGGTTTATTTGTTATTTAAAACGTTTTTCAATCGTATCGGAATTCTAACCCTGTTTGATCGATCATAGGCGATCGTTTACATTGTTGCGATGCCGGGCCCCCGATCATTTGCGTTTGTCGCATTGCATGCGACCGGCCCCGACGCGCGCGTCGATCGCGTTTTTCGCCTCGCGGCGCGAATTCCCGACGGGCGCAGCGCGCGCTCGGTCGAAATGCTGGCCAATCCGCGCATCGCGGGCGCTCCGGCGGCGGAGGCCGTCTCGGCGCGTCTTCACCGCCTTTACGGAATCTCGGGGCGCGATCTCGACGGCCACGCGACCGCGGCGGAATTGTTTCCTACGTTTCGCGAGGAGTTGAGCAATCGCACGATCATAACATTTGACCGCGACGAATTGTTACGTTGGTGGCGCGCGTGTGAGCGCGACTCAACGTTAGAATTCCACGCGGATCGCGATCCGTCTGATTCATTAACATTCGATATGCAGGCGCCGTGTATTGTTGGAATTACAGATCTTGCGCGTTTGTTCCTTCCGGGGCGCCGCAGCGCCGACCGCGATTCGTTATTACAGTTGCTGTTCGGCGCGTCGGAAATCCCACGCCGCGAATTGTTGCCTCTCGAAATGGAACAATTGCTCGGGTGCGTCTGCCAGGCGATTTTATCCAAATCCGACGCCGAATTATCGTTAGCAACGAGCGCGCTCGCGCACGTGATATCACAATTACGCGCAACGGATCCCGCGGCCGCTTCGGTATTTGAAGCATCGCTCGATTTGTTAGATCGGCCGTCGGCGTGGGGAACGCGCGACGCCGAACTGTTTCCTGCCGCGGCGGAACTCGTCGATGGAATCTTAAGTAAACGCGCGGGTTCCGCCGGCGACGCAATTGTAGCTTTTGAGAGCGCCACGCCGCGAATGACCGCGGACATCGACGACGCGCTCGCGCGCGAGCCGTTTCCGGACGCGACGAACGAGCCCGTATCGTTAACAACGCGCGATTATCAAATCATTGACGAGATCTTTGAAGAGCACCTGCCGAGGGAGATGGCGGCGATTGCTAAAAATAGTGATCCGCGGCGATTTTACAGAAAATACCAGCACGAACTTGCTAAACAAATCGCGCGCGGGCTTTCGCGAAATGAAATAAAACTGATCGACGCGCCGACCGGCACCGGAAAGACGATGGCGTATTTGATACCTGCGATGCTCTGGGCCAAAGCCGCGGGCGCGCGCGTCGGAATATCAACATATACGATCGCGCTGCAAGAGCAGGTTTTCGATCGCGAGTATCCGCGTGCATTGTTATTATTAAGAAAAGCGGGCGCCCTAAAAATAAATATGGATAATACTCCGGAATTGAAAGACAGCCAGCTTCGCGCGTGCGTTCTGAAAGGACGCGAACGTTATTTGTGCATTCGCGCGCTCGAGGCAGCCGCGCCCGCCGAAGTCGACCCGCCCGAGTCGTGGATCGCGTGGACAATCTTAGCATTGTTCGCGCTCGATGATCCGAGCGGCGACCTCGACCGCGTTTCGCGAAAACTACCTTTCTTTTTTGAAAGGAAAGGCAAAGGCGAAGAGACGATTCAATTACTTATTAAAGACGCGCGCTGCCGGCTGAATTGTTGTGAACGCCGCGCGGATCTGCGGCGCTGCGGAGCGTGGGCGGCGCGCCGGCGCGCGGAGCGCAGCAATATTGTTGTAACAAATCATGCGTTTGTGCTGCGCGATCCGCTGTTTTTGCGAACCATGATTTTAGATGAATGCGATCATATCCATTCGCAGGCGCGCGGCGCGGGGTCGATTGAAATATCCTTTAGAACGCTGCGCGGGGATTTGGAGGATTTCGTCGCGGGCTCAGGCCGAAATACTACAGTTCAACGCGGCGGCGCGCGCTCCGGCCGCGGGCTCATCTTGCACATCGAAAAGTTATTATTACAAAAAAACATATTTGAAGCAAGCGCCGCCGCGGCCGGCTGCACCGCCGCGCGGCAAGCCGCGAAATCCGCGACGTCCGCGCTCGATGCGCTCGTGCAGATCGCGCCAGTCTTTTCTGAATATACTCATTCGAATTCTATCCATTCACCGCAGGCCGCGCAGCAGTTATTTGTTGCTTTTGCGAGCGCGCATCCGTCAGGAATATTAATGAAAGAAGCGCGCGTTCAACTCGTGAACGCGCTCGCGCAGCTTTCCGGTATTTGTGAAGAACTCGCCGTTTCACTCGAAGCGGCCGCGATTCCGGAATCTAACAGAACGCGCGGACGCGTGACGCGCGCGGCGAACGACTTCGCCGAGACCGCCGCCCAATTGCAAGAATGGCTTCCAATTGTAGACAACGAATACAAATTTGAATCGACGTGTTTTTATGATCTTGAAGTCGAATCGTACGGACGCGGATCGCGCGATTTAAATATTACCGCAAAGCGAACCATATTATTACCAAACCGCTGGCTTGCCGATCGTTATTATCCGTCGATGCAATCTGTCATGTTGCTATCCGCGTCAACTTGGCTCGGCGGCGGATTTGATTTATCAAAAAGCTATCTTGGATTGAACGTGATCGAGGAAGGTGCGCCCGAGCGCGAGCCGCGCGAAGTCGCGACGCACCGTTCGCCGCCGACATTTGATTATTCGCGCGTTTTATTAGCAATCCCCGACGACGTGCCGCAGGCGTCGTTCGGCGACGCGGCGGGCCGCGTCGATTATGATCAATATCTCCAGCGATTCTTGCATTATCTCATTGAGCGAACGCGCGGACGAACGTTAGTATTGCTCACGAATTTGCAACAATGCAAATCGCTCGGCCGCGCGCTCGAATCTGAGTTTCGAGATCGATGCATTCCGTTTTTTTATCAAGGAATGGACGGCCGAGTGAAGGAAGAATTGCCTCGGCTTTTCCGTTCGTCCGAAGGCGGCGTTTTAATGGGAGTCGACACGTTTTGGTATGGAGTCGATTTCCCGGGTGAATTGTTAGAATACCTCGTTATTACAAAACTGCCCTTCGCCGCGCCCGATCGTTATACTCGCGCGCAGGAGGCCGCGCTCGGAAAAACTGAATATTTACAATCGATCTATTTGCCCGAGGCGCTCTCGATGTTCCGGCAAGGATTCGGACGCCTCATGCGGCGCGAGACCGACCGCGGATCTGTATTCTTGCTCGATCCGCGCGTTCTCTCGCGGTGGCGGCGTTTTGTTAAAGAACTCCCCGGCACAGGAGCCGAGACGCCGGAATCCGAACGGTTATTACAATTCACCGGCTCGACGGAATTGTGCGTTCGCGAAGCACTCGCGCACTGCGGCCGCCTCGAAGAATGTAAACGTTTGGGTTTGAATCTGGAGTTTAAGATTCGGGAAACGTAACAATTCGTCGGATTACTAAAACAGCCACGTAAAAAACGAAATAATTAATGTAATAATTCCGCCGACGATCAACAGGCAGCCCGCGCAGCAACACGGCACCGCGCCGCGCCACCCGAAGAAACGCCCCGACGCGGTCATTTGTTGTATCTTTTCCGCGGTGAATTCGCCGCGGCGCACGGGTGTGGTTCCGTCGTCGACACGAATCGATTCCTGCTGCGCTGAATTTGAGATTCGCTGTACGGATGGACGCAACACTTCGGGCGCATCGCTTCCGCCGCAGAATTCACATTTCGAAGAGCGCCCCGAGAGCGTGGCGCCGCAATTCTTACATTTCGTAGATTCGTTCATTGAATAGATCGTTCTTTTAATAGGGCCGAAACACTGTTAATAAAACAAAGCCTAATAAAACCAAAAGTATCACCGTAACAACAAACCAGCGTTTCAGTGCGCTCCCCTTGCGTTTTCCTCCGAGCCCTTCGCGTGCGAGGAAATCTTGATAATCGCCGTCATCTGTAAACTCACGATCGGGCAATTCTAACGAATCTGTTTCGGCGTCGCGCGCCCAGCCCGTGCGCGCATCGCTCCCGCACTCGCGGCAGAATTTTGCATTCTGGCGAACGTTCGATCCGCAATGGGGGCAAACCGGCATCGCGAAATCGAAACGCGGCGGCCCTCAAAAAGCAAGGGCCGCGCGAATTGATAGTAACAGGCTGCTGAAAATATTACTTACTTTCGGTCGTCGATCTCGATCGTTCCAACGTCGAGGCCTTCCTCGGGAACGTCGAGTTTTTCGATAACTTTCTCGAACTTTCCAAACATATCAATTCTAAGCGTCACGGGGCCGGGCTGCCCAACTTCATCGACAAAAATTCCCGTCCGCGCATCGTACTGTGCATTTTGCTCCATGGTCTGAAACGATCCTTTATATCGAATCTTCGGCCTGACTTCGGACGCGCGGATATGTATAAAACCGCTCGGAGGTTTTCCGGTAGATTTAAGAATGAGCTTTCCGCGAACCTTCGGTTTCGGTTTAAGGACAATCTTGAGCTCAGATCCATCCGCCGCGAGATTTGTTAATTTTACATTTCGAAGCGAGTGGAAAACTGCGCTCAATCTGTAGAAATCATTTTCGGGGCCGGCATTGTTTATTTCGAAGCGCCCATCTTTTTTGGTTGTATACGTTCCCGCCGCAGGCACCCAGAGCCCCGCGTCTTCTATCAATTCAGGATAAATGGTTATAACGGCGTTCTCGACGGGTTTGCCGTCGATGTCGACGACCGTACCCGAGAATTTTGCATTTCCCGTCCGCATTGTTAATACAACACCGGCGGTTTCTTTCGCATCATATACTTCCACGCGCGGCGCCACGGCGTATCCCTGCGAACTCGAGATCACTTCAATTCGAACGGCGCCCGCTGGCATCGGACCCATCAAATACCGGCCTGTTTCTTGATCTAAATAAAGCGGCGTCGGCGCTTGATCACCATCGCTATCGATGAGTCGAACTATGAGATCCTCCGGCAGCTCGCCGCCGCCTTCGCGCTGGATCGATCCCGTAATTGTAGCTTTACCGTCGCGCGCGAACGCTTTTGTTAGCTTTTCGATTAGCACGCGATCCGACGGCGCCTGGCCTTTCTTAAACTCCGGGTCTGAGAGCGCTGAGCCCATCGTTAAATTTACTTTTTCTTCGCGCGCTGCGTTGACTTCAAAAACGGGCAACGGCGTGGAGATCTGATTCCTATCCTCGTAGTAAGCAAATAATTTCATAATAACCGTCCCGCTCGCGCCGCGTTCAATTGTAAACGTTCCGTCGGACGCAGACTTTGTCGAGTATGGGATATCGTCGCCTTTTTGTTGTATTGCAGGGTCGGGCGGCCAAATTTGCGAGAGATACGCCGTCACCCCAGGCGCTCCCGCGCCCGTCGCTGAATTAACAACTCTGCCTGTAATCTTAAACTTATATTCCTGCGCCGCGTTTCGCTCGGCTTCGGCTTGTCGTTTAACATTTCGAAAGGGCGCCGGAACTGACGCGGACGGAACCACTACGGGCGACCGTGGCGGATTCTGCGTTCCAGAGGGCGCCGGCGGGTCTTGCGCGGTTGATAATAACGAAACGTTATTGTTATGAACCAAATGGCTATCAGGCTTCGGCGACGCAAACACTACAGTTGCGACAACGACCGCGGCGGCGATTCCGGCGCCCGACCACGCTAATATTCCGGCTCCCGCTGTAGTTGATATAGGTGCAGTTGTATGAATTAACATTTGTAATCGTGCTCCAAGGTCGGCGGGCGGAGTTGCTTGCGGCAGGTTTTGCAACATTCCTTCCCACCCGGGTAATATTGAAATTGCACCCAGGCTCGCGAGCGATTCTTTCATTTTCTCGCGAGCGACGGAAAGCCGCGAACCTACAGTTCCCGGCGCACACCCGACGACGGCCGCAACCTCGTCGTACGACATTCCTCGCTGGTAATGCAATAAAATTGGAAGTCTATAAATTTCCGGAAGACTCTGAATCGCGCTGTCGAGCGAATGAATCAATTGCAGATTATTTGCATTCGACTGCGAGTATACAAAATCTTCCGATTGAATCGACCTTTCCACTTCTGCCCTCCGGCGCCGCGCGCGCAGCACATCGATCGCCTTATTATAAACAATACGATACAAATATGTTTTGAAGCTGCTCGCCGCGCGAAACCGCGCCGCGAATCGTAATACTTCTAAAAACGCCGATTGAACGGCGTCGGCCGCGTCGGCTTCGTCACGAACAATACGAAAAGCAAAATCAAATACTTGCTTTTGATAGCGTTCGATCAGCGCCGACGCCGCGTCGCGATCATTAGCTTTCGCAAAACGATCGTAGAGAGCTTCGTCGGTGTTTGCTGGTGTAGTCATGGTCGGATCGTTCAACATTAGTACTGACGATCCACGCTTCGAGTTCTTCGGTCGATGCGAATTTTCGCGCCTTTCGGAGCCGAAAATCGCACATTCTTACAAATTATCGGGGCGCCGCCCCCGCGCCCGACATCTGGTCCATGAGGGGCTTCCAAACATTTCGGCCTGGAGTTATCAATTCGCCTTCTTTCGGAAAAACGTACTCTACCAATCCAGGCTCCACTTCGTAAATGGCCTGTGTCGCCGCATTATAAATAGCAAATTTACGATTCGGCGTCATGACTCCGCCCAGGAATATTTCCATCGGAGTGCCCTGGCCTGGCGTTAATGTTAGTTTTGCCGCTGGCTTATCAAATCCGAGTTTACTAAACATCGCAACGTCGAGCACGTCCGAGTACGGCGCGCGCATCAGAATCGATGTATATCCGACGGCGGCGGTTTGCTCGCAAAGCCGATCTTCAACTCCGGTTTTCTTATAATACCATTCGAACGGCGACTTGCCCTGCTTCATTTCCTCGGGAGTTATTTGTATATCTCGAACTTCGAGTTCGTACGCGGCCGCGCCGCTTCGCTCGACTTTTATTTTTGCGACCCGCTGCGCCGAAGATAACCAATACATTGGTATAATACTTGGATCGAGCAATGGCGGAATCTTAACTTGCGCCGGACGATCAAGCTCCGGGTGCGGATTACTATCCATCGCCCAAATCTTCTGTTCGCCGTGCCGCCGCATGAAGCAGCCGTCGCGGTCGTGCGCGGCGGCGCCAATATCAATTTTAGCAATAACGTCGTCGGCGCCTTTGTTTTTGATAAATCCATCGCCATGAACTGTAACAATAAACATTCCCGCCACGTCGAGGCCGTACTGCGCCGCGAGCTTCGAATCATCGCTTTGAACGTGCCCTTCCGACTCGAATAATTTATTAATTAATCCACGCTCGATGCGCTCTGTGCTCGCGATAGCGTTGCGGTAACTGCTACATTTCCAAATCTCGGGCGCTGTCTTAACAAAAGTAAATTTGTCGCCGCCCTGTGTTTCAATAACAATCGCCGCCGGCGTTTTCCGCTCGCGCTCTTCCTTTGATACAATTCTTCCGACGCGCACCGTGTTGGCCTTCAGCTCATCTTCGTTCGCGGTCATGACGCGATCCCACACGATGAGCCCGCCCAGGATTATTGCACAGCCGGCGATTTGTTTCATCATAGGAATTCAGCGTTAAATTATCAGTTAATTTATCAGATCAGTTAATTTTACGCGCTCGTACGAACGGGCGACCCTGCGCGAATCGCCTGAAAAATAATGCCAAACAAAACGAAAATTCCTGGGAACGCGCAGAGAACGAACACGCGCCAGAAAATCTTAGTGTCGGAATCCTCGATATCAAATCCGCGCGAGACGGGCCGCCGCACAGCGACGTTTGCTAATTTTTCATTGAGCGCGAGCGACGAAACGGCGTTGAGTAAGAACTGCGACCCGCGGAATTCGTTATGTAATATTCGATAATTCTTAAACGTTTCGGAGCAGCCGATCATTAATAATTTTCCGGGCGCGCCGCCGATCGACGGTTTCGACGACGGCCGCTCTCGCGACTCGGGCTGGCTCGCCGGAAAAAGTGATTGTAAAGATAACGGCCCGCTTTCCGGAAAATTGCCTTCATACAATACCGCGAGCGGCACGCGCGGATTCAAACTCCAATTCTCTTCGCGCGCGGGCATCAGTGGATTCACATCTCCCTCGGGCTTCGGATCCGACGGCGGCCAAGTTAACAATTCGTCGGGGATCCATCCGCCAGTCCACGCGTAACTCCACGAGCGCGGCGATGTAAACATTAACGGTTTTGCTGTTATTCCAAGCTCCCTGAGACGCGTCTCGTCCGACTTCAAGAAACTTGCAAAGAGAAGCGCCTGGTCGCCCAGGTTTTTTGTAATATTCGAATCTGTAGCATAACTCGCGGCGGAAGCGCGGATCAAAAACGGGAGCGCCGACTCCATCGGTTTATATTCTTTGATCGCCGATCGGAAAACCTGCGATTCGAGCTCCATGCGAGTTTTTAAATCATCAAATAACACTTGGCTGACCATTTGAATCCCGAGGTCGGGAAAATAGAAATGATCGACGTCGTTAAACTGCGGCTGCGGCCAATAGACAATTTTAAAGTTCTTGCCGCCGCGGTACTGGCGCGATTGCATATTAAAATGTTGCGCTGCCAGTATTGCTTTTCCGCCGTTATGTAAATAGGTCGCGAGCGCTTCATACATTTTGCTCACGTCGCGGCGCGGCTGAAACCAAACTAACAAATCGACATCGTTAGGAATTACGGGCTCGCGCGGATTCACGTGCGTCACGCGGAAATCGCAACCTTTAACAATTTCGCGCGCGACCGAATAGACATCCGCCCCCTTCGGCGCGAGCAGGTTTGCTTGTGAAAAATCCCAGTCTTCCGCCGGGGTGAGGCGCGGAATATCCGAAGCAAACGCGACGTGCGCCGTTTTTCCCGTTTGGATGCGCCACATCGCAAAGGCAAATCTAAATTCGAGATTTTCGAAGGATGCAACATCTGGGAATTGTAACGTTTCGGTTCGCTCACCCTTTGTGATGCGGATCGCGCTGTATACAGTTCGCGCAACTGTAGTTTCCTCGTCCTGCGTCGTCGTTTGAAACGGCGTGACGCCCGACGCTTCGAGCGCGGCGCGATCCTTAGTATCTAATCCGTCGGGCTCGATCGAGATGGTCTGCAAATTCGCTCCGGCGCGGCGGATTTCGCGAACGACGTCGCGCGCGCGCCGCACCGGAGAACGCATCGCGGGCGGCAATTGTTCGTGCGACGAAAATATCAATTCGACTTTTGTTACATCCGAACCCATCGACGCGGCGAGTTCGGCGGTTTCGGGCGCAAGTTTATTTATATTCTCATGGGTCAAATCCACGCGCGCGGAAACCGCTCGCGCGCCGATCACAAGAACGATCGCTGCGCCAAATCCTACAATTCCACGCAGCACGATTTGCATCGAGTCGCGCGATCGCGCCTTCGCGGTCAGCCCCGATTCGCCGGTTCCAGAGCGAACACCACCTCGCGCAAATGCAATAATTCCAAGGCCGCCTGCGAAGAGAAAGACACAAATCGAGCGCCACAATAATCGTTCAGACGATGTTAATTCTGGAATCGGCGCGAGACGGCCCTTGCCGACTTGTATCTGAACGAGCCGTTCATCGGAAGCGAGCGAATCTACTAATACTTTTAGTAATCTCCAGTGCGCGGTGTTTTCTTTTTTGTGCCATCCGTCGACGAACGGCGTCACGGCGCCGCTGAATATAATCGATCCGTGCCACGGGCTCGCGTGGCGCAGGCCCACCATGATTGGTAGTTTCGCGACCGGCTCGCCCTTTTCAATCACAAGATCCTTAACATTAACTTTCGACGCGGGAATCGGATTCACCCACGTCTTGTCCGAAGTCGTTACTAACAAATCCGCGGTCCAGCGCCGTTCGCTGAGGCGCTCGGCATCGATCGACATGCACGTCGGCGTTACAAATAATAACGTCCCGTTCGGCTGGCCGCGCATGACGCGGAAATCCTGATTATAACCAATCACACGTAACAAATAGGGCGCCGCGACTTTTTCATTATTAGCACCCGCGATGAGCTCGCCGCAATTTTGATCGAGCACAAGTTCGCGGATGGGTTGCAAACCAAATTCAGAGAGCAGCGGCTCGGAATCGTAGTTTAACTTTTTAACTTCGAGCTGAAGGCCGCTCTCATTGCCCGTGGGAATTGCATCATATTCCGAACCCGCGACGATCGCGCAGCGGCCGTTTTCTAAGAATAAATTGAGTTCGCGGATTTGTTTAGAATCGACATGCCCGGGCTCAAACCAAAATAACAAATCCGCGTCGGCCGGGATTTTTGCGCCGCCCGCGAAATCAAAGACAACAACTTTTGCGCGGACTTTTTTTGTATTCTTATCCGGTTCGCTGAGCGCCGCGATTAATTCTTTATAATTCGCCGCGTTGTTGGGAGCCGCAATCGCGACCGTCGGCATCCGCGGATTCTCCATCTGTATCAAATGGCTTACAATTAATGATTGCAGACGCTCCAGATGCTCGGGCTCAATACCATTAATAATCGCGGGCGGAAACACTCCGTACGAGACCGAAACGCCCGACCATACAATTTTCTCGCTATACGAATCGCGCGCGACGCTCCGAACGCGGACTGGCGAAATCTTACGATTCGACGCGTACCTCGCGATGTCTTGGTTTTTTTTATCGGATGGATCGATAATTTGATAATCGAGAAGACCCTTCGCCTCGGCCTTCATGGCATCAAATAAATCTTTAACGCTCCGTTCGAGGCCGCGCATGTGCGACGGAAGTTCGGCGCGAGAGTTTACAAAATACGTTAAGAATACTTTGTCTTTTAATGTATGTAATCGCTGTTTCGTCGCCGGATCGAGCTGCGTAATTTTAAATTGCGCCAGCTCGGCGCGCGCGCCGCGGTAGTGCCGCGCAACGCGCACCGCGAATGCACCAATTCCGAGAAGAAGCGCGAGGAGAATCGCGCCAGCGAGGATGCGCCCGGCTTTCATGCTCGAGTTTTCTCCAAAACGACGGAATTTAACCAAACGAACGCGGCGCTAAATGTTGTAAAGAATACGATCGATGATAATTCCACGGTGCCGGCGACAAACGCGTCGTAGTGCGGCATGACCGAAATCGTATCGTTAAGAATCGTGCCGATTTGTAAAGACGGAAACAGGCCGTCGAGAATGGCCACGACCTTATCATTCCCAGAGAATATAAAAATACATCCGAGGACGGTGCTCATGACAAAGGCAATAATCTGATCGCCCGACAGCGCCGACAAAAACATTCCAAACGATAAAAATAGCGTTCCGAGGAACATGACACCGATGTAGCCGGAGACAATGAGGCCGAGATCGGGGCTTCCGAGAGCGGATAGCATGATTACAATTGGAATCGATCCCGCGAGGAAGAGCCCGAACAGCGCGAGCGCCGCGAAGAATTTTCCTAATATTGCCTGAACGGGAACGATCGGCAACGTTAATAACAATTCAAGCGTGCGCTGTTTTCGTTCCTCCGCCCACAGCCGCATCGTAACAGCGGGAAGAAAGACAGTTAACAAAAGCGGCATTCTATCAAAAAACCCGCGCATCTCGACGCGGCCTGTTAAGAAAAACTCGTTCATAAAGATCGAGTTCGAGAGCACGACGAATGCAATTGTATACACGTACGCAATCGGCGAATCGAAGTACGCGCCGAGTTCGCGCGCTGCGACGACGCGCGTGCCCGAGACGAGCTCGGCCGGCGAAATTGTAGCTTTAGCCGCCATTAGCGCACCTCCGCCTTCGAATTCGACCGAACGTGGCTAAGAATAATCGTCTCGACGTCGGTGTGTTTTTCTTTAGCTTGTTTCGCAAGTTCGGTAACTTTAGTATCTAATAGTAAACGCCCTTCGTGAATGACGAGCACGCGCTCCGAGATGCTCAAAACTTCAGCTAGAATATGACTACTAAAAAGAATAGTACGGTCGGCGTGCATGCCGCGAATGAAATCGCGGAAAGCTACAACTTGAAGCGGGTCGAGGCCGTGCGTGGGTTCATCCAATACAATAACTGGAGGATCGTGAAGCAGTGCCGCGGCGACGCCAATGCGCTGGCGGTTTCCCTTCGAACATTGAAAAACGCGTTTCTTAAGAATGAGTTGAAGCGAACATTTATCGACAACCCAATCAAATCTTTTTTTGTATTCTTCGCCGCGGATGCCGCGCGCGGCTCCGATAAATGATAAGAATCGGTCGACGCGCATGCCGTCGTAGAGCGCGTTGTGCTCCGGCAAATATCCTAATATTCGGCGAACGGCGAGCGGCTCTTTTTGTGTATCATGCCCGCCGACGCGAATGTTGCCGGCCGTCGGTTCGAGCCACGTCGAGACCATTTTTAGTAGTGTACTTTTCCCGGCCCCGTTCGGACCGAGGAAACCTACAATTTCGCCGGGCTGCAATGTAAATGAAACCTGGTCCACGGCGGTTACCGGGCCGTACTTTTTTGTTACTTTGTCAACCTCAATCATATATATTAAGAGTAGGCCGCCAGTGGGCCGGGTTGGACATTGTCTTCGGGAGCATTGCAAGCGCCCGGAGCGCCCGCGGCGGAAACATGAGTCGAAGAGTCTTACGAATCCCTTAAGGGTTCACAAGTTTACGGCGACAGGAATGACGCGGCCGCGGCGCTCACGACGCGCTCGGCGCCGGAGAGGTCGCGGGCTCGCATGGGCAACTCGAGCCCGGCATCTAACAATGCGCGCTCGGCGCTCTCGGCCTGAGACTCGCCGATTTCAATAAAGATGCGCCCGCCCGGTTTGAGGCGTTCGCGCGCGACCGCGGCTAATTTTACAAATATATTATTGACGTCGTCGCCGGGAGGGCAAAGCGCCGCCGCCGGTTCATACTTCAATTCGGGCTGCAGCGCGGCGAGTTCCGACAAAAGGACGTACGGCGGATTACAAACAATCGCGTCGAATTGTAATGATTCCGGAACTTTATCCAAATACGCGGATTCTATAAATTGAATTCTTTCGTGAACGCCGTGGCGCGCCGCGTTGCGCGCGGCCGTCGCTAGCGCCGCCGGCGAAATATCTGTAGCAATCAATTTCGACGCCGGAATTTCGTATGCCATCGACACCGCGAGGCAGCCGCTGCCGGTGCCGACGTCGGCTAATAATAAATCTCCGGGCCGATTCTTAGCATACGCGGCGGCGGCGTCGACGACGGTTTCCGTGTCGGGCCGCGGAATGAATACATCGGGATTCACTTCAAATGCTAACGAACGGAATTCCTTCTCGCCGAGAATATATGCAATCGGTTCGCGCATTCCGCGCCGCCGGACAAGCGCGCGGCACTGCGCAAGTTCGCGTTCCTCAAGCGGCCGGTCGAATTGTAAATAGAGATCGATCCGCTTGATGCCGAGCCCTTTCGATAATAATAATTCTGCTTCGAGGCGGGGCGCGTCGCAGCCCTGTTGTTTTAAATAATCCGTCGTGCGTTTTAATACATCTAAAAGCGAGAGCGGCGCCGTTTCCCCCGACATCCTAAATCTCCAATGAATACTACAGCCGCTTCAAGCGTTCTTCGCGATCGGCCGCCGAAAGCGCTGCGACGATCTCACTAATCTTTCCAAGCATGATATCCGGCAAATTGTATAATGTGAGTCCGATGCGGTGATCCGTCATGCGCGACTGCGGAAAATTATAAGTACGAATTCGTTCGCTGCGATCGCCCGACCCGATCTGGCTCTTTCGCTCCTCGGAACGCTTCTTATCTAATTCCTGCTGGCGATGTTCATAAAGACGCGCGCGCAAAATTCGCATCGCGGTCGCGCGGTTGCGATGCTGGCTTTTGTCGTCCTGGCATTTAACTACAATTCCAGATGGCTTGTGCGTGAGCCGCACGGCCGATTCCGTTTTATTAACTTTCTGCCCGCCCGGCCCGCCGGCGCGCATCGTATCCACAACGATATCTTCATCTTTAATCTCAATATCAATATCTTCCACTTCGGGAAGAACCGCGACGGTCGCGGCGCTTGTATGAATTCGCCCCTGCGTTTCTGTAGTCGGTACGCGCTGCACGCGATGGCCGCCCGACTCGAATCTTAGTTTACGAAAAGCGTCGGGGCCTTGAACGCTACATGTTACTTCTCGAAGACCGCCGAGGCCGGTGTCGCTCTGATCCAATACTTCAATTTTCCAGCGCTCGCCTTCGATATACCTTCGATACATATGAAATAAATCCATTGCAAACAATGCGGCTTCATCGCCGCCCGTGCCCGCGCGAATTTCAAGAATCGCCGCGTCGGGATCTCCAGGCAAATCGTCGACTAATAATCGGTCGAGAAGGTTGTTTTCGATTACAACAATTCGAGGCGATATTTGTGCAATTTCTTCTTTAACTAGCGCCGCCATCTCGGGATCCTCGGCGAGCGACTGCGCCTCGGCGAGTCTTTTTGTTAAATCCTTCCATTCGGCGTACGGCGCAATGGTTCGCTCAAGCGCGCCGCGTTCCTTTGCAACCGTCCGCATCTTCGCCGGATCTGTTGCAACCTCGGTTTTTGATAATTCGTCGGTGAGTTCGTCAACCCGCTTGACCAAGAGGTCGAGCTTGCTAATGGCAACGGCGGGAAGAGTCATGTCAGTATTGTAATATTACAAAAACAGAACGGGCCGGAAGTGTGAACATCACACTTTGCAGCCCGTGGCAAAAGTCATCCTATTTGAATATGTTCTTTTTTATTAACTCATCGTCGAGACGTTCTCGACGTAAGTTCTTACTACGCCTCGAACACTTCTCCTCGATTTAACAAAAAATTCCAATATTTAAATATCGGAGCACTTTTGCCACGGGCTGCTCAGCCCGCAACTGTAACAGCAACGTTAATTCGTCGTCGCTGCAGGTTTCTTCTCGAACTTCTTGCGGAACGTTTCAATTCGCCCCGCCGTGTCGACGAATTTCTGCTTACCCGTAAAGTAAGGATGGCAGCGCGAGCAAATGTCGACGGCGATGCGTGACATCGTCGATCGTGTGACGAACGTGTGGCCGCAGCCGCAAACGACGGTGCAGGCGATGTAATTCGGGTGTCCAGTTTCTTTCATAGGTCTTTGGGCGTTTTCGGGCGGAAAGAATAGCGGCCGGGCTCGAATCCGCAATGCTTTTTAACTGATCCCGAATCATGCGCCGTGCGAATCCGCGAGCCATTGGTAATCTACCGGCCCGTGCGACGCCTCG
Organism: Planctomycetota bacterium; assembly: GCA_046160785.1. Classification (GTDB taxonomy): domain Bacteria; phylum Planctomycetota; class UBA1135; order UBA1135; family JACQFD01; genus JACQFD01. The sequence continues at coordinate 34,529 of JBJXHE010000095.1, read as the reverse complement.
CGCTCCTCCTAGTATTGTTAATTATCGGCTGCTCCGACCCGGATTCGGCATGGCGAGGAAGTTTTAGTAAACGCGCGAACGCGCTGCGGCTGTTCCCGCTTCCATCGACGGGAGATCCAAACGTTCCAAACGCGGTATTTGTTAATTCTAATGTTAAGAAAATTTTAATTGTAACGCAGCCGCCTGGCGCAACCGTAAAAATCAACGGCGCCGTTGCGGGCATCACTCCGTGCGACGTGAATACAGCGGAGATCGTTTGCCAGGATATGAACCGGCGGTTCATATCATTTCCGATGGAATTTACAATTGGCGGCGACGCGCGAAAAGTGGAGCGATTCGCGCTTCGTTATGAAGCCGCGAACGTGTGGGTCAAGACTTCACAACAAGAGTTGCCCGATCCGCTGCCCAGCCGCGATTTGTGGTTTTACGCGGTTCTATCAAATCCGTAAACGCTATTTGTTAGAATCAACTCCGAGCTTCGCGAGTTCTTTTGTTACTTTTTCCATTGGAAGGCCGACAACGTTCGTCCACGACCCCGACATTTTTGTTATAAAACGGTCGGCCGTTTCCTGAATCGCGTACGCGCCGGCTTTTCCGATCCATTCGCCCGAAGATATGTAATTTTCAATCTCGGCGGCGGTCCACTTGCGCATCGAGAGGCGCGTGCGCACGGCGAAGATTTTTTCTGTGCCTTCGGGAAATAATTGTAAACAAACGCCGGTTAACACTTCGTGCACGGCGCCTGAGAGTTTTTTTAGTATCCGCCGCGCGTGAGCCGGATCGTTAGCTTTCCCAAGAATTTCCCCTCGTACGACGACGATGGTGTCGGCACCGAGGACCACCGCGGGCCTCGCCGTTTTATTTGATAAGTTACTAAAAATCCTGGCTGCGGCGCCCGCCTTTCGGCGCGCCAGCTCGACGCACGCCTGTTTCGGGGTCTGTCCCCGTTTTATCGATTCGTCGGCGTCCGAAACAATAACTTTGAACCGGTAACCCGACGATTTTAACAATTGCTTCCGGCGCGGCGATCCGGAAGCAAGTATTAATTGTCTATTAATTAATTCGCTCTTCCTCGATCTCGTCTTTTGCATTCGGGTCTTTTTCTTTGCCAAACTTTTTCCCGGTCGGGCAAAGAGTAATGAGAAAACAGCTCGGACAATTCGGCGACCGCGAATGGCAATAATCTTCGGCCACGCGCACCATCGCATAGGTTAAATTTACGAGATCGCCGTCCGCGATGTCCTCCATCGTTTTCTTAGCTTTCGTAACTGTAAACGCGTTGCCGCGCGCAAACCAATTTAAACGCTGGCCGACGCGCTGCGCATGGTTCGACAACGGAAACTCGTTCTTTTCCAGTTGTAGTGAACACTCGAGCGCTTGCACCATCGGGTAATCCATTCCAGGCAGGCCCGCGAGGAACCCGGCTCGGTTTTCTTTATTATCTTCGTCGCGCAGAAATTCCGCGCTCAGCATGTGGCGTTCTGTAAAAACCTTACTTAACAATTCACGCAGCCGCAGCCCGCGCGACTCGGGGTCGGGCACGCCCGCCGCGCTTATTAAGTTTCGAATATCATCAATTCGAGCGAGCCGCACCTCGTTCCAATCGACGAAATCAGATTTTAATTTATCGAGAACCGGATCCATCTTTTCGGGATCCGTTTCACGTCCAATAACTAATAATATAAGACGCTCCAAAATCGGGACTTCTTTGAAGTCTCGATATTTCTTGTAATGCGCCGCGAACGCAGCGAGAACCTCGCTCGGATTTGCCCGGCTTGTCACAGATCGTATTTGTTAGAAGTTGGCCGAGTAATATATCTATTTCGCTTCCGGCGCGGGAGCGGCCTGAGCCGCTTTTGCAGCTTTCGCGAGGCGGGCAACCTTCATCTTAAATCGCGCTGGCTTGCGGCGGCCGCCGCCGACGCCTTTCTTTCCCGCGGGGCGCGTGCGCTTGCGGGGCTTTTTGATAGGAATCACGACGCCGGATTCTTTCAGTAAACTTCGCGCCGTTTCTGTTAATTGCGCGCCGGTGTTGACCCAGTACTGGGCGCGCTCAACCTTAATATTAAGGCGCTTCTCATCCTTAGCGATCGGATCGTAGGTTCCGAGAATTTCTACAAATCCACCGTCGAGCTTGACGCGCTCGTTAGCAGCCACGAGCCGGTAATACGGCCGGTTGCGGCGGCCGAGACGTTGCAAACGAAGAACAAGAGCCAAGATAAACCTCGAATGAAAGAGTTGGTTTCTGTTAGGAAGGATAGTTAGTAAAAATTGGATGTGAATTATTAGTTTAATATTCGATATTGTTTTTATTAGCGCAGGAAGCCGCCGCGCTGGCCAGCGCCCGGCTTGCCGATTTGTTGCTGTCCGCCGCCGGTCGTGCGCTGCATATCCTTAAGAAAGCGGTTCCGCTCTTTCGGAGACATTTGCATCACTTTCGAAAGTTGTTTCATTTGTTTTCGCATGCCGTCAAAGCTGCGAAGCAGATCATTAACTTGCGACACGGTGTTTCCGCTGCCGCGCGCGATTCTTTGTTTACGTCCGAGTTCTATTGAATCCGGATTGCGGCGCTCCCAATCGGTCATTGATAAAAATAGCGCCTCGGTTTTTTTCATTTTCGTTTCATCAATTTGATCAATCGCTTCCTGCATCTGTCCCATGCCCGGCAACATTCCTAATACTTTTTTCATCGGGCCCATCTTCTTCATTCTTTGCATATTCGAATAAAGATCATTTAAATCGAATTTTCCAGACAACATCTTTTCGGCGGTCTCTTCCACTTCCTCGTCGCTGAACGCTTTTTGCGCCTGCTCGACGAGCGAAACGACGTCGCCCATGCCTAATATTCGCGACGCCATGCGGTCGGGATGGAAAGACTCCAAATCCGACGGCTTCTCGCCCATTCCTACAAATAAAATAGGCTTCGACGTGGCCTGCACGATGGAGAGCGCCGCGCCGCCGCGGGTGTCGCCGTCGAGTTTTGTTAATATTGTTCCGGTTATGGATAATCGCGCGTCGAACGCTTTTGCGGAATTGACGGCGTCCTGGCCCGTCATCGAATCGACAACTAATATAACGGCGTGCGGCTTGGTACGTGCGTTCACCTCGGCGACTTCGATCATTAACGATTCGTCGACGTGGAGGCGCCCTGCCGTATCTAATATAACAATATCGTAAAGCTTGCGTTCCGCCTCTTTGATCGCGCGTTCGCCGATGCCCGACGGCCGGCCGCCTTCTTCAAAATAAACGGGGATTTCGAGCTGCTTTCCTAACGTTTTTAATTGTTCTATTGCCGCGGGGCGCTGGATGTCGAGCGCTGCTAATAATGGCTTTTTGCCCTGCTTGCGCGCCCACATTGCTAATTTTGCGCACGTCGTTGTCTTTCCCGATCCTTGCAATCCCGCCATGAGCCAGACGGTCGGCGGATTCGACGCGAATTGTAATGTTGCAGTTTTTTCGCCGAGGAGTTTTGTTAATTCCTGATGGAATACACCAATAAACTGCTGCGCCGGAGTAACGGTGTCGAGCACCTTCTCGCCGAGCGCGCGCTCTTTGACGCTTTGGCACAATTGGCGCGCAACGTTAAAATTAACATCCGCCTCGAGCAGCGCCTGGCGAACGAGACGCAACCCCTCCTCGACGTTCGCCTCGGTGAGGCGGTCGTTTTTTGTTAAGGCTTTGAACGCCTTCGAGAGAGACGCAGTTAACGATTCAAACAAGTTTTCTATTTACATCCGATGCGGACCGGAAAATTGGGCGGCCCATCGGAAAATTGGGCAGAGAGCGTAACGCCATCGTGCGCGCTAGTGAAGGCGGTGATTCGGGACGCGACGGCAAAACGCCGAAGTTCGAATCGCTCGCGAACGGCGTCATTCGTGCCGCAGCGCCTCGACGGGGTCCATCATGCTCGCGCGCCAGGCCGGATAGAGGCCGAAGACCACGCCGACGCCGACGGAGATACAAAAAGCGATCGCGGGGAAAATGGGCGACACGATGGTTTTAATATTCGCGGCATTTTCAACAATGATAGGAATCGTGATTCCTAACAATATTCCAAGCACTCCGCCGCACGCTGATAATACAATTGTCTCGACTAAGAATTGCGCGACGATGTGGCTGCGTTTCGCTCCGAGCGCGCGCCGGATTCCGATTTCGCGAGTGCGCTCGGTAACTGTAGCGAGCATAACGTTCATAATTCCGATGCCGCCGACTAATAATGAAATTCCGGCGATCGACCCGAGAACAATATTAAAAATGCGTTTCGTTTCGCGCGCGCGTTGCAACAATTCGAGCGGAACGACAACTTCATAATCTTTCTTTTTACTATCATGATAACGCCCAACGACCTCGCGAATCGCGCGCGCGGCGGGCTCCACTTGGTCGACGTCGGAGACGCGCGCGATAATTTCATGTAATTCTACAACTTCCATTTCGCGCGAACCGGGGCGCACTTTAGATGTAATATTACCAAACCAGCGCCGCAGCGTGCGGAATGGTATAAATACTTCACCGTTAACATCGCGCGCGCCGTTTGCCGGACCGAGCACCGCGACGCGCGGCTGCGACGTTCCTACAATTCGGAAAGCTTCCGGCCCGATTTTAACAATTTGACCGATCGGCGACTCAAACGGAAATAGTGCATTTGCAACGTCGACGCCGACAACGCAAACATTCGCCGCGGAAATGTGATCGTCATCACACAAGAATCTTCCCTCGACGAGCTCGCGCCCGCTGACGTCAAAGTAATTGGGTAATGTTCCAATGGTGCGAGGATTCACCCAGCGTTCGCCCGATCGCACTTCGAGCCGCAGCTCGCGCACGGGCACCACGTCGCGCAGCCCAGGAATGGTTTCTTCAATTCTCTCAAGATCGTCGTCGGTGAGGCCATAAACAATCGCGCGCTGCGACTGGCCGCTTCCAACTTTATCATCCTGCGGCTTCACGCTTCGAATTAATATATTTGTACTTCCTAGTTGTTTGATTTGCTCCTGGGCTTCCCACGACGCGCCTTCGCCGATTGCTAACATTGCAATAACCGAGCTCACGCCGAACAGCACGCCGAGCATCGTGAGCGCCGCGCGCAGTTTATGTTGCAAAAGGCTCCGAAGGCCTAATTTTAGCGTTCCGCCGAGGGCGCCCGAGAGTTTCATCATGATACTTTGGCGCCTGCGCGCACGCGTCCGGTCACTTCAATTTCCTGCACGCGCCCGTCTTTTAATTTTAGTATCCTATCGGCGCGCGCGCCGACGCCGGGATCATGCGTCACAAGAATAATTGTTTTGCCTTCGGCGTTGAGGTCGTCGAATAATGTTAATATTTCATTTGCGGTCGTCGAATCTAAATTTCCGGTCGCTTCGTCGGCGAGCAGCATCGCGGGATCATTAAAAAGCGAGCGGGCGATCGCCACGCGCTGCTGCTGCCCGCCTGAAAGTTCGGCGGGCCGGTGCTTCATTCGCGAACCGAGGCCGACTCGCTCGGCGAGCGCCGCGGCGCGATCACGAGCATCGGCAGGCGGAACCGTTCGATACAATAACGGAACTTCAATATTCTCTAAAACTGTTAATTGTGGAATTAAATTAAACGACTGAAATATAAAACCGATCGCTTCATTTCGCAGTTCGGAAAGATCGTCGTCGTGAAGCGTCGAGACGTCGCGGCCCGCCAAAATGTAGTGTCCCGAAGTCGGCCGGTCGAGGCATCCGAGAATATTTAATAATGTTGATTTTCCGGAACCGGACGTGCCCATGATCGCCCAGTAGTCTCCGCGCCGAATCGTTAAATCTAATGATTGAAGCGCGACGACCGTCTCTTCGCCCATTCTGTATTCTTTACGAACAGCGTCGAGAATCGCAACAGGTTGCGCCGCGGACTCGCTCATTTTAACGTTAATATTAACGATCGACTACGCTTCGATCGCCGGGCTTCGCGGTTGTATCATTTGCATTGTCCGGCTTTTCGCTGCCGTCGGGTTTCCGCTGAAACTTCTTACCATTCGGCGAATTTTGCATTCCGCGGTTTTCACCGTTCGGGCGCTCGCCCGGAGGGCGGTTGCCGGCGCGTCCTGACCCGTCGCCGTTATTGTTAACATTGTCGCCGCCAGTTCGATTCCCTGACGCTTGTGGTGCGGCCGGATCTACAATTTCGCCAACTGTAGTTTTCGGAGTTTCCACGGACAATTCGCGTTCGACGCCGGGCGGGAGTGCTAATAATACAGTTTGGCCGGGTTCGACGCCTTTCTTAATTTCAACATTTCGTTCATTACTTAAACCGAGCGTCACTTCCTGCGGCGTCATGGTCGAACCACTAACAACATAGCAAACGGGTTTTCCACCGCGGCGGAACACGGCCTGAACGGGAACATAAGTAGCATCGGGAATGTCCTCGACTACAATTTCGATCGCGCAGGACATCTGCGGGCGAAGATCACTAATCTCGCCTTCAATCGAGACCTCGGCGCGATAGACGCGCAGGTCTGGATTCAACCATCGCGACTGCGAATCCGGCACAACGCTCATATAAGTAACTTCGCCCGTGAACGGGCGGTCGGGCACGGTGTCAACTGTTACAATTGCGCTTTGGCCCACAGCAACTTTATCAATAACGGATTCGTGAAACTTCGCTTCGGCAACCATGCGCGACGGATCGGGTAATTCCATCAATTCCTCGCGCTGATTAACGCGCGCGCCAACTGTTATCATTTCCTCCTGGCGGCGGCCGTTGTTTTGTCCGCCCGCGAAGACTACAACTCCGTCGGTCGGCGCGAAAATTTTAGCTTTCTCGATTTGTGATTCGAGTTTTTTTAGTTTTTCACGTTCGAGTTCGAGCGTCGACGCTCTTGCTTTATAATTAGCTTCCGCCTGCGCGTGCTCCGCCGAGGCCTGTCGCCGCACACGCTGCAGTTCACGCTCCGCTTCCTCGACGTCGGCAGCGAGCTTTTTTTGTTGCATCGGATCTTCGTAGGTCAAGAGCACGTTTTGCTCGCGTTTCGCAAGATCAATATTAATTTGAACGCGATTGACGTCGAGCTCGTCGCGTTCGAATTCCGTTTTTGTTATAAATCCTTTTTCGTAGAGTTTCTTCGACCATTCATAACGATCTTTCGCCTGCGAAAGCTCTTGTTCCGCAATCTTAATTTTCGCTTCCTGCTCCTGCTTCCGCTGCGGAAAATCGCCGTCGATATATTTCGTGAGCGTGATCTTCGCGATGTCTAATTGTAGCTCCGCTTTCTTAATATTACTTTCAGACTGATTGACCCGAATCGCGAGTTGTTCCTTCGCATCGATGTTGCTCGCCTCGGCCTGGTCAAAGCCAATTCTTTGCTGCACGCGCCGTTCAGCCTGCTGCGACACGTCGAGTTCAATTAATAGATCGCCTTTCTTCACTTGCTTGCCTTCGGATATAACAAAAAGAATCTTCGATTCTCCTTCGAGCTCGCTGCGAATCGACGTCGTCTTCTTAGCACGAATATTTCCGCGTTCGAGCACGGAAATGCGGAGCGGGCCTTTTGCAACTTTAGCAACCGGCAATCCGTCGAGAGCGGCCTCAGTGCTGCCGCTGAAAACGTACCATCCGCCGAGCAGCACGGCGAGACCGGCGGGTATGATATATATTAGTTTTTTGGAAGGGCGCCCCGAGGGGCCTTGCGTATTTGTCATTTATATTTTTTGATATCTATTTGCTTAAATTATTTCTGTATTATTTATTTGGGGGCTCGGACGCGGCCAGCTTAGCACCCTTCGCAACGTCGAGGACGGACTGATCGACTCCAATTCCGTTCTCGTCGACGATGATGGCGCCAAGATCGCGGTACAATGCTAATTTTGATAATGTAAATTCAATCAAGTTGCGTGTGAGCGCGTTGCGCGCGGCGACAAGCGATTCCTGCGCTTCTAACAAATCGCGCGTGCTCGACCGGCCGGCTTGTAAAAATAATTCCGCGCTCGCGACGCGGCTTTCCGCGAGCGAAACGGCAAGTTTCTGGATTTCATAACTTTCCTTCGATTGGCGCAAATCGCGGACGGAGTTTCGGATTTGTAGTCTAACATTATCCGTCGCGAGCGACGCCGCGCGGAACTCGGCTTCGAGCGCGATGAGCGCGGAACGATAGGAATTGCGCTGCGGCAGACGGTCGACCGGCAAATCTACATTTAGACCGAGCGCCCACGACGCATTCTTAAAATCAAGACGCGACGCCTGCCCCTCGGGCGACGAAACACTATGATTAAAAGTAACGTCGAGGCCCATGTCGAGCGCGTCGGCCGCGACGCGAACGCGGCGCTCGGCGTCGGCGACGCGATCCTGCGAAGTTTGATAATCGAAACGTTTCTCGCGAGCGATCTGCACGGCCGAATCTTCTAATATTTCAACTGTTACAAGATTTTCTTTTTGTAATTTTTGCAATTCGACAGGATCAATCACTAAATCTATTTCGACGGGAAGCCCGAGAAAAATTTTTAGATCGTCGAGGCGCGATTCGAGCGCTTCGCGCGCGTCGATCCAGCGATTGCGCGCGGAAAGCTCATTTTGCTGCGCCTGGCCTACTTCGACTTCGGAAAGGCGGCCGGCCTTATTTAATTCTTCATTTCGCTGGCGCACGAGCGCGAGATTATCAAAATTCGCTTTTTCATTAACAATCGTGTCGGCGTCTTGGAGAACGCGATACAGCCGCGTCGCGACGTCGACCGCGAACTCATGACGGAATCTTTCAAATCCGCGAATGGCATAAATCGTATCGCGCTCCGCTTGTGTCAATTGTTCTTCAACAATCAGAGCGCCCGAACCGCGCAGAAGCGGCTGCGTTATTGCTATATTTAATTCTGTCGGCAGAGATCTCCATCCTTCATTTGTTAACAGGCTTCTAAAAATCCCAACACCGATGTTTGCAACAATTCGCGCCCCGGTTCCTAATACTTTAGTAAAGCCGGCGCCGACACTTCCCTCGGCCTCGACGGCTTCCTCGCCGACTCCCGAAATTCCGGTGAACGCCGAGAGCGTCGGAATATAACCTAAACGATAACGTTCGAGCGTGAGGTCGAGCGCCGCTCGATACACTTGCTCCTTTTCGGATTGGTATGAACGGCTGTTTTCGGCGGCGATCGCGAGGGCGGATTGTAAGTCTAAATGTACGGACGGCCGCGACTGGGGCGAACTTAACAATTCCGCCGAATTTAATAATCGCTTTCGTAGTGAATCCTGCGCGGGCTCAACGGTGAAGGCGCCCGGGTTTTCGAGAAGTTGCGCGCGCCGCTTTTCTAATATTGCATAAACTTCGCGGTCGGCATCGTCGCGGTAGTGAGCGGCCGAGCAGCCAGCGATGCTAAGAAACGCACAACCCGCGCCCGTTAGCAAAACGGCGCGTCCAACCGAAACAAACGATCGGGTGCATGGAATCAAGGAATTGTGGGGCGTCGGTTCTACGTGGCTGCGAATGCGCCGGGCATCGGAAACAGGAAACGATACTCCAAAGTTCCGTTCTTTTGCGGGGTTTATTCACATTTCTGCGCCCAATTCTCCGCCGGACGACGACTTGTCTTCCTCGCGCCGCACGTCGGCGCCGATTTTTGTTAACTTCTTTTCAATAAATTCATAGCCGCGGTCAATATGATAAACGCGCCGAATTGTAGTTTCGCCGCGCGCGATCAAGCCGGCGATCACGAGCGCAGCCGACGCGCGCAGGTCGCTCGCCATAACCGGCGCTCCGGACAATGTATCAATTCCGCGCACGACGCAGACGGGGCCGTCGCGCCGGATTTGTGCTCCCATTCGCATCAATTCCGCGGCGTGAAGATAACGATCCTGAAAAATCCTTTCTGTAATCATGCTGACGCCATCGGCCACGGCCATCGCCGTCATCCATTGAGCTTGCAGATCTGTTGGAAAGCCCGGATGCGGATAAGTAGTAACGTCGGTGGCACGCAGCCGGTTTCCTCCATAACAAAAAACCGATTTATCTTTAATTTCGAAACGCGCGCCCGCGTCGGTCAAACGGTCGAAGAGCGCGCCGAGCTGCGCGGGTTCGCAATTCTTAACTTCAACTTCGCCGCCAGCTACAATTCCAGCTAATATAAACGTTCCCGCTTCGATGCGGTCGGCGATCACGTCGTGCGCGGCGCCATGCAATTCTTCGACTCCGCGGATTTCTAACGTTGGCGAACCGATTCCATCAATTTTGGCGCCCATCGATACTAAGCATCGGCAGAGGTCTTCGACTTCGGGTTCGCACGCGGCCGATTCAATAATTGTAGTTCCCTTTGCTAAGACTGCAGCCATGAGTACATTTGCAGTTCCGAGCACGGTCGAGCCGTTCGCGGCGCCGAGGAAAACGCGCGCGCCGCGCAGGCCGTTTTTAGCTGTAGCAATCACGTAGCCGTCTTCGAGATGAATATCCGCGCCGAGCGCGCGCAGGCCTTTTAGATGTAAATCAACGGGGCGCACGCCGATCACGCACCCGCCCGGCAATGATACAATTGCCTTGCGCCGTTTTGCTAACATCGGGCCGAGAACTGTAAACGAACCGCGCATCGTCGAAACGCGCTCGTACGACGCGCGCGATTTGGATTCGTCTTCCGCGCGCGCGATGATCGTGCCGTCGGAGCGGCGGTCGCTCACGACGCCCACTTCTAACAATACGTTTAGTAAATTATCAATATCGCGCAGCTTGGGCGTGCGGCGGATTGTTAATGTATCTTTTGTGAGCAGCGTCGCGCACAGGATCGGCAGCGCGGCGTTTTTGCTTCCGCTCACCTCGATCGCACCGCGCAGCTTGAGTCCGCCGCGGATTCGTAGACGGTCCATAGTTATTATTACTATTATTTGGGTTTGAAGTTTTTTCGATTCGAAGCAATGGCGCGTTTTTTATCTAACGGTAGATCGGGTTCAAACTGTTCATCGGCCGCGCCCCAATTTAAGAATGCATCGTCGGCTTCGATGGCGACGTCCGCGGATTCGTCGAGCAGCGCGTCAGCCAACGCTACAATTCCTTCGCGCGCGCGAAGTGCGCCCAGCGCGCGGATCGCTAATAATCGAACATTTTCCTCCGCACGCTTGGATAAATGTAATAACGTCCGGAGCCCCGCGGGAAGTACGTCGGAGCCGCGCGACTCGCAGACTTTGCCTTCGCGGATCATTAATGTAACAAAACCTGTATTGCCAGTTTCGATCCCGCGAATAAATAACTTATCAAGAGCCGGATGCGCGTCGGCTCCGATTCGTGCAAGATAAAAAACCGCGCGCTTCGCGACGGGCTCGCTGCCGCGCGTGACGCATTCCATCAATTCGTCGATCGCTACAGTTCCGCGACGCTTGTGGTCCGCGGGCGTTTGTTTCAAAACGGGATGGTCGAGAATTGTTTGATCGCGCTCCGGATCGAAACGGCGGATGTGAGGCTCGCCGGCGGACTCAAAGACCAGGCCCGGAGTCTTAGCAATCGCTTGAACCGCCTGCATCGCAAACTCCGCCGGAATCACTAATTTTCCGCGGCCGTTTGGCGCCGGTTTTTCCACGCACGGAATATCCTGTTTTTTTAGTAATATTACAATTTGCGCCGCGAGCGCCGCGTCGGCGACGAGGACTTCTTCGATCGAATTCACCGAGGCATTCGCGATGACCGGAGCGTCGTCGCTCGAATTGTTATGATTCATTGTTGTACGAAACTCATGGTTGCACGAGCTTTGCGCCAAGCCGTTTTCCGCCAAGTATGTGAAAATGAATATGAAAGACGGCTTGCCCGCCGTCGGCGCCGATATTCGTTAAAACGCGATAGCCTCCTTCGCCCACGCCTTTCGCGTCAGCACACTTTTTTGATAAAATTAACATTTCGCCGAGCAGCGCCGCGTCGGAATCAGCCGCAGTATGTAACGATACAATATGGCGCTTGGGTATCACTAAACAATGCACGGGCGCCTGCGGAAACTTATCTTCGATCGCGATGCAATTCTCGCTTTCCGCGACGACCGCCGCCGGCAGCTTCTTATTGATAATTTTACAGAAAAGGCAGTCGTCGGACACGTTTCGATATTATTTATGTTGTGAGAGTGCCGCCAGGAGGCGAAACCGCAGGACGCCACCGCGCAGCATTGGCAATGGCGATCACGCAGTTGCTACACTTTGCCGCGTTCTGTGTTGAAGCAAAATAATTATTTGAACGAACGAATACACCGAAATCTCCGGCTCGTTCCCGTCTATCAAGCGTTTTCATACGGATACGCGGTTATTCCATTTTTACTTTTCCTCGCCGAAGACCGCGGCCTCTCGCTCGCGGAATTTGCATCGTTGCAATCTGTTTATTACGCAACGGGACTCGTGCTCGAAGTGCCGACGGGCGTTTTCTCAGACCGGTTCGGAAGAAGATTAGCTCTCTTGCTTGCTGCGGTTTCGCAGGTCGCCGGATTTGTTATGATTGCGACGGCGTCGGGATTCGCTGAATTTGCATTTGCACATTTTCTGCTCGCCGCGGGCCAGGCGTTCATGTCGGGAACGACGACGGCGATTCTTTATGATTCTCTGTGCGCGCTCGGCCGCGAATCTGATTATTTACAATTCGAATCGCGCAGCATTCTTGCGCGGCTCGGGGGAACGTCGGCTGCATTCTTGATCGGCGGCGGCGTTGCACAATGGCAATCGATCGAAGCGACGGCGTGGCTGTCGGCGGGTTTTTCATTCTGTGCGATTCCCGTGCTCGCGTGGGTGGCGGAGCCGCCACGCCACGCGGATCCTAAAGAAAAACCTGCCGTGTTATCGTTAGTAATCAAAAGTATTAAAACAATTCTTGCGAGCCGCGAACTCGTCTGGGCGTGCGTGTTATTTGCAGCATTGTTTGCCGCGCTGCGAATCGTTTTCTATTTCTATACACCCAGTTTCGTACGCGCCGGAATTCACAGTTATATTTTAATAGGAATTATCTACTTTATCTTAAATTTGGTCGCTGCGGGTTCCGCCCATGCGACGGCGCGGATCGGATCGCGTGCGAGCGAATCGGCGGTGCTGCTCACGCTTTTAACTGTTCTTTCAATTTCGTTCGCGATTCAGGGAATATTTACATCCATTTGGGTGATACTCGCCTGCTCGCTTTTGCAACAAATCCCGTTTGGCATCCATTTCCCAATTGTAGCATCGTTCGTGAACCGGCGCGTTTCGAGCGACCGGCGCGCAACGGTATTATCCTGTTTCTCTCTCGCGGGCCGCGCGTTCTTTGCAATGATCTTTTCCTCGATCGGAGCGCTCGCTGAAAGCTCGTTCAGCATTGCAATGTTAGTGTCCGCCGCGGGCGTAGCCATATTTGTTATTTTATTATATCGATTTCGACCGGTTCGTTAAAATGGCATCGCTGGGACGTTCGCCGCCCGAACCATAATAATGCCGTCCCTTCCAGCCGACGCCCGAGCCAAATGTGCCGCGAATCATCGAGACCGCGAGCGCGCATGCAAAGATTGCGTGACCGGCGGGCGCCAGTGCGGCGAGGCCTATCGGTAGTTTTAGATCAGCATGGACGGCGGCGTGAACGGAAACTAACAATACGTACGCGGCCAAACAACAAATCGAGAACGTTTGCATTCCGTCGCTTAGCTGAGAAGTTAACAACAAGGCCAGCGACGCGGCACAAACTACAATAGGCAGTACGCAAAATGTTAAAATGGCAAATATTCCGATGACCGATCTTTGAATACTAAAGTCGGACGCTGCAAATGTATTTTTTGTTAGCCCTTCCCACAGGTCGCGCCAGCCCGCGTACATTTCTGTAGACACGCTGCCGCGGCCGAGAAAAAGTTCGATTCGGTTCCCGTGATTCTTAACAAGCCTCGCCGTGAGAACGTCTTCAACGATGTGCGACTTCAGCCGGTCATAACCGCCGAACTGTAATAATGCATTCCGATGAATCAGTAAAAAGCCCCCCGCCGCGAGCGCGTGCGGTGATTTTGGATTATTAACTTTATGAAACGGAAGCGCAAGGCTAAGCCAAATACCAAAAACGGGCATCATGAGGCGATTCGCTAAGTCTGGACAGCGGACGTCGGGCAGGGCAGACACTAACGATCTTGGCGCGCTGTCTTTCGGTTGTATCGCGCGGTGCACGGCTGATTCGAGCGCACGCGATGAGAGAATGCAGTCTGCGTCCAATGTTAATATCCATTCGCCGTCCGCGCGGTCGAACGCGAGTTTTAGTGCATAATTCTTACCGATCCATCCGGCCGGCGGCAGCCCCGTTTTATTAATAATATGAAGACGGCTGTCCTCGGCGGCTAGTTTTTGTAATATCTGTTGCGTTGCGTCGGTCGAATCGTCATTACAAACAATCACTTCAAAATTTGAATACGATTGCGAGAGCGCGCCGCGCACGCACGCCTCGATAATCTCTTCTTCATTGCGCGCGGGAATGAGGATCGACACACGCGGATGCTCGGAGGTTGAGGCGCCGCAATCTAACATTTCCACGGCGGCGCGATGGCGAACAAGTCGGAGAATTGCCAACAAATGGCAAGTTACAATAACAATACCAAGAATACTTAAAATCACCGCCGTCTATCGAATATGACCGCGGCGGGCCGGCCTAATATGAATTGGCCGATTATTAATTATCTTGCGGCGGCGTCTTCTGAGCCCCTCGTCGGGGATTCAGAATTTATTTCGGGCGCTCCGACGCCAGGCGTCGGCTTTCGCGGAGAGACTTTAAATGTGACGGGGCTCTGGAATTTTAATGAATATGAATCGGTTGATTCGTTCGACTTTTTAATCCAAAGAACGACGACGCCAGATACTGCAATGACGCAAGATACTAATAGCCCGAATGCTGCAATTCGATTCCGGCGTCGAACGTTAGCAAGTGCTTCGCCGATTTCCTCGCGCCGCTTTTTACATACTTCAATTGTAGCCAATGCGGGAGCGCTCGCGGTTTGATCCACTGCGAGAGTCCCTGAATCTAAAGACTTATGAGGTTGGGGTTCGGCGTTCACGTTGTTTTGGTCGTCGGCGTTATTATGACGCCATTTGGCGGAATAATAGTTCGGCAATCTTATACGGACTACGCAAGTAATAAGTCGGAGCCTGTCGCTGACCCCTTCCGATCGCGCTGTCGGAACCCTAACATGCCCGCCCTGAATTCGCCGTTTGGCGGACTCCGGGGGCTTAGCTCAGTTGGTAGAGCGCGACAATGGCATTGTCGAGGTCAGGGGTTCGAACCCCCTAGCCTCCACCAGTTTTAACTATTTCGGGCGCTGGCTCTCAATCTGGCGATCGAGAACGGAAGGAGAACCGAGAAACTCGAGAGGAGCGCCAATCTCCCGCGACCGAGCCACCATTGCGTGGGCGCGCGAGTTCCATTCGAGCGCGGATTCAATATATGGACGTTTTTCGTGTTCGAGATCTTTAGTTCGAGCCGTCTGTTCGAGTTCCCGTGCCCACTCGCCGGCGTGGAGCGCACCGAAAAATGTAGTGTCCGATTGAAGTTCACGCAGCGCAATCCAACTCATCACGATACTGCATGCTAATAAAACGGACGCGGCGGCGCGGCGAACAAACGGATTTTTAGTATTTCGATCGGGTGCATCTTGAGCCGGCGTATCGCGACTACTTATAACTTCAAAAACCATTACAAAAATAAGAAACATAAATAAAAGCGGCGCAAAGATAGACATGGCCGCGTGATTCATGACGGCGTCGGCGCGCTCCCCTGGCGTTAATAATACACAAACGTAGAAAATCGCGAGTCCGAATGCAAATACACAAATCGCTTCAATAAGATTCCGAATTCGCCGTACCGGGCTCAAGACGAATGTAACAAGTAAAATGAATATAGGAACAATCGCAGCGGCATAAACCGGCCGTGGCGCGAGCGACCAGCCGAATCCGTAGTAACTATACATTGGAAATACTGCAAGACATGCCGCCCCCGCGACCAGGCCGCTGTTGGATATATCAATAGCGAGAGCCGCGTTCGGAGAAGGCTTCAGTTGATTATAACTATTTGAGATGAGGACCGCCGCGACCACCCATATCAGCGTCCGTTCGGACGACGTCGACACGCCAAAACTACCGGCAACCCAGTGCGCGCAAATCGCCGCGACAAAAGATATGATAATTGGGTCTGGGTTATTTGTATTATCGCGCTTTCTCCACGCCACAAGTTGGTTCCAAACGGCCGTCATGACAGGGAGCACGGCGCAGCAAAGAAGCATGAATCCCGACGAAAGAGCCATGCTTTTCATTGCAAGTGCATTCGCGGCGAAGGCAATCGCACCACAAAATAATATTAATAAACAATAACGCATCCCATTCTTAATAATTCCCGCACGTTCCAATCCGAGCCCCATCGCTAATGCGAGAATTGTTAGCCAACAAATAGCGTACGGCGCTCCCGCGCTCAGCAACTTTTCCAACAGGAATTGATGAGGCCGGTCTTGAGACGTTCCGAATCCTTCAATTTTTTGCCGCTCAGGATTATCAAATTTAGCAATAGCATCCCACGCCCTGTCCGGACCCACGCCCACAATCCAAGCCGACGGCGATTCGGCCAAAGCCTTTTCTGTAGATTCCCCAATTAAGGCGCGCGCGCGTCCTGAGCCATAGCGAAAATCTGTTGCTTGCGAGAGCTTCTCCGCGACATCGCGAATTGGAGAATACCCTTGCGTCAACCGATCCAACGGCCGGCCCGGAAAATTTAGCAATATTATTAGGATAATTACAATTACACCAAGAGACACAAACGTAAATTTCAGCCACTTCTCCACTTTCCCGCTCGCGCGAATCAAGATACAAAAAACGGCAATGCCAACAATCGCGCCGCCAATTCCGAGCGTACCGCGCGCGAATGTGATCGCTACAATTTCAATAACAAAAACAAACGCCGCGAGAATTGCGGCTGCGTTCCGACCGGAGCGGCACTCGCGAACTGCCAAACCCAGCGTGATCGGAATTGTAACAGCGAGGTAAGTTGATAATTGGCTCGGCCCGCCGATCGTGCCCGCGACGCGGTTAAAAACTTCGGAATTCCATCTTGTAGGATCGAGAAAGCCAACCCAATGGGACTGGCAAACCGCCGATGCTCCGACACCCGCGGCAGCAATGACGGCTAGTCTTGCAACTGTTGAAGCAACTAATAAACCGCCGGAAACCGCCCAAAGTGATACTACTAAAACTCCGAGTTCAGTAATCTCGGTAATCCATCCTTGGCGCCGGCCTTGGCCGCCGAGCAACGACCGCCACGTATCTGGAGAAAGCGCAAGTGCGATCGTTAGTGAAGCAGCCGTTAATATTAACAAAATCCCCATGAACCGACTTGTTCCGCGATTCGTCGATTCAATACGAATCGGAGACCGAGTCCATATCCCAATACTTCCGAAGACAAAAACGCAAACGGCTAAAACTAATGATTTTGGCGGATCAAAGGCGCGCGACAGCGTTGTCACCGCAATCAATGGCTGGAATAAAACGGCAAATATTACAATTCCAATCCACGGCCCGTCGCGATTCAAAGGCCACAACTTGGAGGAATTATTAGTTTGATCCACTTTAATAAACCGTCGTTCGTGCAATCTGTATTTAACAAAAGTCGTTTGCGTTCTTCAAATAATTCAAAACAAAAAACCGCGCGACATCGGCCGCGCGGTTTTTATTAGTATCGCCGAGCTTAATAAAGCTCGAAAAAATGTTAATTCTTAATTACCGGAGCTTTTCGCACTCGATTTCGTTGCATCAATTTTCTTCGGCGCGAGTCCCGCGGCTTGTTCGCCGTTGCTCATATTCATCTTGCCGTCTGGCGAAACCATACTGGGCTTGCCGTCGGCATCGCGAACCAGCATGACCTGGACCGTTACGGGCATTTCCTTCATTTCGCCGGTCTTTGGATCCCGGTAGTAACCCTTGCTGATCTCTTCGCGAATCGGTGGAGGTGCTAAGGCTCCACTGGGCTCAGCCTTCTTAGCCACCGTCGAATTTGCCGTGTTCGCTGAAATATTTTGACCGGTAGCAGGCTTCGACGCGGTCGCAAGATCTCGGTTTCCATTCTCGGAATTTAAGTTAGCGACTCCGCCGGCCATTGTCTTTTTGCCAGAATCTTTACCTCTTTCGGGCCAAAGCGAGGATGTTAGCACTAATGTTACAATAACTGCTACACAGATGGTGGCTCCAATAGCGGCGAACAGGAGACGAAGGTTTCGGTTTTGCATGGTGGCAGAATAACTGGCGGTATTGTTAAGTCTGGTTTGATCGAGATTGTAATCTAAGCAGCATCCAGGATAGTTAGTTTACTTAATAGTTTAGATTACGAGGGCTGCGTGATGTAGTTAGCTATAAACTTCAACTCGCTAGAAAGTGAAAAGGCCTCCGTCCAACTTCGTATTCGGACGGAGGCCAAGTGTCTGCTGAATTCAGCAGTTTTTTCTTAGGTCTCTTTACTGGAGCTTGCAGACCGCGACGTTGGTCATGTCAAGCACAGCCGTGGGTGACGTATTGATCATCCAGGCCTGCATCGAGAAGGTACGGCCGCTGACAGATGCTCCACCTGGGTGCGCACCATAGCCCAAGAACGGGCTCGGTCCAACCGAGAGGGGCGTCCAACCAGCTTGCGGTCCAACGATGAACGTTCGCATTTCCTTGATGCCCGGAATCAAAGCACCGGTCACATCAACAAACGCTGCCGTTGCACCGACGTTCACAGGGTTACGAGCGACGAGTCCGCCCGGATTAACCGCAGTGTCAAACATCTGAACTTCGGGGCCTGCCCACTGGAATCCAGAACTAATATCCGCAAAGGTGATGCCGTTGAAGAACGCGCCTAGGTTGAAGAAACCGTTGGCGAGGTCGAAACCCATCCACAATGCGAAATTAGCACCAAACGGCGAAGCTGCGAGTCCCGTGCCCGGCGCGGTGCACTGAGCTGAGAGATTGCAGAAGTCATTGATCCAGTCCGCAACGTTTACGCAGTGAATGTAAACGGTCGAGCTGGAACGCCACACTTCGGGAGCCGGATCGTTCGAGCCGTTCGGGTCGGGAATATCCCCTTCGAACGACACAAACGGAGCAAACCAAACTGTGCTGAGTGATGCGCCGACTGGAGCTCCGATAGAGGAGTTACCGTTATAGGAAATCACATCGCCAACGTTCGGGTGAATCGCTGCGCGACCGTCCGTGTACTGAACAGTGAACGGTGCAGGAGGGCCACCGCCACCAAGAATCGTTCCTGTACCGGAAATCAACGTTGAGTTGATAACCATCTGGACCATCGATTGATCGAAGAACCATGTCCAGCCGAATTCGCAGGAGTTGACACCACCCGGGTTCGGAAGGATGAAGTTCAATCCACCGGCAGTCTGGCCACCAGAGTAGGAGACTGCACGAATTCCACCCGTCGACGGCTCGTTAACCGAGCTCAACGGGCTTAAGTCGTTGCCGTCGCCGTACTGGCTCGACCAGTCTTCCCATATGCCCATGATTGCTTCGCCTGTACCGGCTGGCGCAGTAGGAACTGGCACCGCTGGATGCAGAATTGCAATGCGGAAGCGTGCAAACGTGAAACCGCCGGGAATTAGGTTAACAACCGAGGGAACGTCAACGTAAATCGTTGCGCCAGGAGACCAACGCTGAGCATTCAGCGGGCTTGGAATCGTGTTTCGAACTTGCCAGCGAGGAGTTGAATACGCGGCATTACCCGTGTCGTAGAGACATTCCATCTCCACGCCACGCGCATCGAGCTCGCGGACGTTGCCGGGGCCGTTTCGATAGTAGGTGGTGAGTTCGGGCGGAAGAGCCTGGTGCATCTTGTTGCCAAGCTGACCAGCCGGAAAGTTAGTCCCGAACGCCCAGTAAATATTGTAGAAGCCGTTCGAGTTACAAACGCTGATTGCGTTTGGATTTTGGGCCATAGCGCTTCCAGCAGTTAATAAAGCTGCGGGAAGTAAGTAGCGGAATCGCATCGAGTGATGCCTCCGTAAACCGAAAGGTGAAGGGAGAAAATGAGGGAAAAGAGGCAGGAGCGGTTCTCACCTGCCCCGTGTCGCAAGCGCATCGTTGCGGACACCTTTCGAGTTATCTGTAAACAGCAATTCGAAAATGCGTCCCGCACGCTCTCGCACGGGTGCCCAACAATGTCGACAATGACGAGAGAAGGGCTAAGCGGAGTGTATGACGACCCATCCCTCGTGGCAAGTTCCCTAACAAGGAGCCTTGGACGGCATTGCACAAACGGATTGTTAATATTCGTTGTAACGGTTTTGTTTTTAGATATTTATAGGCAAAGTTAGCGACTCATTTTTTTTATAATATCTAGGAAATTTTTCCGTGGCCGCAAAGGCGCCCGCGTTTGTCATTCAAAACGGCCAGCACAAAACTCACTCGCAAAGAGCGCGGATTCCGTACGACGGTCCCCAAACCGCAAGACATTCAATCGCTCCAAGCGAAAGATTATTAAAAATAACAATTCAGCCTTGAAATGAGCCGTAGTGATTGTGCCTCAACGACGCAATACTGTGTGGCCCAAAGTCCTATGACAGACCTCGCACATCCAGACCGGCTTCGTAAATTAGAATTCCTCCGCCAGGAGGGCGTCGATCCGTATCCCGCGCGATCGGCAGAACCCAATTCGACATTACAAATCCGAAACGCTACAGAAGGGATCGCTCCTGGCGCGATCCAATCAAGATTAGTATTTACAGTTGCCGGCCGGATGCGTACGCCGCGCAGCTTCGGAAAATTGATATTTATAGTCATTCACGACCGTGCCGGAAAATTACAATTAGCGCTCGAGCGCGGAAGCCGCGAAGACTGGGACGGCACGCCAGATTCTATATTTACTTTGTTTGAAAAACTCGACGACGGCGACCAAATCCAGGCAACCGGGCGCCCCGGCAAAACGCGCAAGGGCGAGCCTACGCTTTTTGTAGATTCACTGCAATTATTAGCAAAGTCGCTCGCGCCCCCACCCGAAAAATGGCACGGATTGCAAGATACAGATCAGAGGTTTCGCCGCCGGTACGTCGATTTATGGGCAAATGAAGGAATACAACAAATCTTTGAGTCTCGCTCAAAAATTGTATCAACAATTCGCCGGATTCTCGATTCCGAAAATTATCTTGAAGTCGAGACGCCGATGCTTCATCCCATCGCGGGAGGCGCCACGGCTCGCCCGTTTATAACACATCACAACGCGCTCGATCGTCAATTGTATCTTCGCATCGCGCCGGAATTATATCTAAAGCGATTATTAGTCGGCGGACTCGAACGCGTCTACGAAATGGGGCGTGTTTTTCGTAATGAAGGAATTGATACGCGCCACAATCCCGAATTTAGTATGATTGAAATATACCGGGCGCACGCCGATTATACACATATGATGGCGCTCGTCGAAAAGATCTTCGGCGAATTGCAACAAACGCTCGTGCCCGGCGGAATTATTAACTTTCGCGATATCGACGTCGACCTTCGCCCGCCGTTCCAAAAATTGAAGTATCTCGATTTGTTTGAAAAACACGTCGGCGGCGATTTCTTTGACGACGCGTTCTGCCGCCGCAAGGCCGCAGAGTTGAGAATTCCGATCGCCGGAAAAGCGCCGGAAAAATTAGCAAACGATCTGTTCGAGGAGTGCGTTGAAGAGACACTAAAACAACCAACGTTTATTATTGATTATCCGGTGGCCATTTCTCCCCTCGCAAAACGGCAACCCGGCAACCCACGCGTCGTCGAGCGTTTTGAATTATTTATAGCCGGCGTGGAATTCGCAAACGCGTTTAGTGAATTAAACGATCCGATCGACCAGGAACAACGTTTCGCGGCGCAGGTTGCTACAAAAGACGAGGAAGCGCCGGCCGAAGTTGATATTGATTATGTGCAAGCGCTCGAATACGGAATGCCGCCCGCGGGCGGGCTCGGCATTGGCATCGACCGGCTCGTCATGTTGTTTACAGGTAAGAATTCTATTCGCGAAGTTGTATTATTTCCGCTGTTGCGGGATGACAGGCCTGCCGCCAAATGATATTAGCGGCTTCCGAGCTCACGCCGATATTTAGAATCGTCGGAATTGTATTGTTCGTTGCCGTGCTGGGCGTCGCGGCACTCGGCGTCCTTTTTTCGTTTATATTAACAATCCGCCGCGCCGGCGTGTTTCCACTTGGGCTCCGATTTGCAACATCACGCTTAATTAATCTTGTCGCGGCGCTCGGAGTGGGCGTCGGTGTCGCGGCCGTGATTATTGTAATGTCCATCATGAATGGGTTTATATCAGAACAAACAAAACTCATTCGCGGCTCGCTCGCCGATCTAACAATTCAGCCACGCGCGGTTATGGACACCGCCGACGGACATCCGCGCATGCCCGGAAAATTCGCGGAATATCAAAAAATTCTGGAGGGAACTCCGCACGTCAAAGCCGTCGCGCCGCGTTTTGTTTGGGCTGCGCTCATATTCCCCGGCGAGAATTTAAATAAATTCGCGCTCGCGCGGCACGGCTCCGATTTTATTGTACAAATCGTCGGAATTGACCCGGTCGCCGAGCGCAAAGTTAGTAATTTTGACCAATGGGTCGCCCCTCTCGCCAGCGACGAACCCGGCTTGACTCCCGACGAACGTCTCATTTTTGAATCTGTTACAGATTCATCCGATCCGTTTGCTAAATTAAAGAAACCCGGAACGCTCGAAAAAGAATCGATCATCGTCGGCGTCTCAATGGCATCGAATCTTAGACTAAGAAAAGGAACGCGCGTGGAATTAGCAACCTTGAGCCCGCAAAGCACGCGTGAAAAGCCTTCTCACCCGAATATGTTTTTTGATATTGCGGGAATGTATCGAACGAAGGAGCACGACTTCGACGTTCACAATGCGTTTGTAACAATTCCCGCGATTCAAAAATTTCTGTCCGAAGACCAAAGCGAGTTTTCCGAAATTGTAGTAAAACTCGATGACTACAAAAACGCGAACAAGGCGCGCATCGAGATCGGCCGCAACTTACGCAAAGCGGGATTGATCGCGCCCATGCGCCTCCGCGGAATCGACAACCCGACTCCCGAGGAGGAAGCCGAAGCCTATTTTCCCGAGATTCAAACGTGGGAAGAACAAAAGAGCACGCTGCTGAACGCGGTTCATAACGAACGCTCGATCCTCGGATTTGTAGTCTTTATTGTAGTTCTCGTCGCGGCGTTTATTGAATTTGCAATATTATCAATGATGGTACAGGAGAAAACACGCGACATCGGAATCCTAGGAACGCTCGGCGCGTCCGGCGGCGAAATCCTAGCCGTCTTCGTCGACGTTGGCCTCGCAATGACTCTCGTCGGCACGGCGTTCGGCGTCGGCATGGCTTTATTAGTAACGTCCAATCTTAATGAAATCGATTCTTTTATCGAACTCGTCTCGGGCAACCGGATTTTTAACCCGAACGTTTATGTATTAAAAACAATTCCGAGCGAAGTCGACTGGACGCAAGTCTCCTGGATCATCGCGTTAACATTAGTTTCCGGAGTTTTAGCATCGCTGATTCCCGCCTGGCGTGCGTCGCGCCTCGATCCCGCCAATGCGCTTCGTTACGAATAGTAGCTAATTAAAATGGCCATACTTCTTGAGACTGTAAATTTGCAACGCGATTACCGGATCGGATCGCAATCCGTATCTGTATTAAAAGGCGTTAATTTACAATTGTTCGACGGCGAGACGGTTTCGCTCGTCGGCAAATCCGGAGTCGGCAAAACGACGTTACTACAATTACTAGGATTGCTCGACACTCCGACCGCCGGCAAAATATTGTTAAGAGGCGAAGACGTCGGCCGGCTCACACGCGCCCGCCGCGCTGAAATCCGCCGCAAGGAAATCGGGTTCGTCTTCCAGTTTTATCATTTGATCCGCGAGCTGACGGCCCTCGAAAACGTAATGTTGTCGGGGCGCATCGGCGCATCGCTGATCGAATCGATCGTCCGCCGCCATGACGACCGTGAGCGTGCGATGTTATTACTAAAACGCGTGGGTCTCGATCACCGCCACCGCCACCGTCCAAGCCAGCTTTCAGGTGGCGAGCTGCAGCGCGTCGCGATCGCACGCGCGCTGTACGCCAAGCCTTCACTACTTTTATGTGACGAGCCCACGGGCAATCTTGATACAGATACGGGCGCGTCCATTCTGGAATTATTGTTTGGTTTGCAGGACGAGCTCAATACAACATTACTGCTCGTCACCCACGATCCCGAACTCGCGCGCCGCTGCGGCCGCGTCGTCCGCCTCGTGAACGGCCAAATCGACGCGGTCGAAATGGCCGGCCGATAACGGGCCGTGCGCCCGTCTACATCGGCAAGGTAAGATCACCGCCGCCGAACCGCCCGCTCCAAAATCACTAACAATGCGTTTTCGCTACCAATCTCCAGTCTTAATATTACTCATTTGCGCGGGCGCGTCGTGCACAACAGAACGCATGGGCAGTCTGCGCGCGATGGGCGGTTGGGCCGAAAATGACGTGCGCACGTTTTATAATGATATTACGGGTGCGCCGGGGTGGTTCGCCGGGCAGGTCAAAACCGACGTGCGGAATTTTGGCGAATCGATGTCTTTTGTAGCATCCAAAACGCAAACCGATTTTAAGACTGGAAAAGAAGTAGTAACCGGCGGGCCCGCGTATCTATCTAAAGAATTCAAGCGAGACTGGCGTTCGCTGTCTGGAACTGTTACGTCGATGGGCGATTGGACAGGTCAGGACGCGCGCGAATTGTATCATGACTTCACCGGGGCGCCCGCATACATCGTTAGCCACTCGAAACGCGAGCTTCGCGACTTTACCTATCAATTCAACGAACTCGTCCGGCAATTCAACGACGACGTTCGCCTGCTTCCCGCGCACGTTTGGGAAACGATAAGAATCCTGTTTATTAAATAATCTTTTAGAGGGATCGCGTCCCGCCCTCCCTTTATAAAAAGCAACGGAGCCGGGCGCGAGGGGTGATGTCTCAGATAGCTGCGCGCCGAAAAGCCACCGGCGGTTTTATAATTTCAGTTGCAACAATAACCGACCGCCAATCGTGCGAATTGTAACTTAATATTTCGGCAAACGCATTCGTTCCGGAGTCGGCGGCTTCCGACCAATCGACGTCTGCACGCCCTTCGACGGCCGCGAAAACTTGATCTTTAGTAACTGTTTCACCAACTGAACCGGAATCTAATGAATCAAAGCTAAGATCAGCCAGACTCTTCGACGGCACCCGCGCCGCGCGGACGCGCGCCGGCTTCGGCGGCGGCGGAGCAAGCGGCGGTTTTGTAGCTTTCCGCGCCGGCTGGGGTTCGCGCCGGTGTACGACCGGAGGAGTTATAACTTTCTTCGGCGGCGGCGGCGGCGCGGACTGTGGTAATCCGCCGCGCCGCTGCGCTTCGACTTCGGTTTTGCGTTTCTTAGCTTCTTGAATTGATTTAATTAACGATCCGATCGTGGGCACCACCACAAATAATCCAATCATCCACAATTCTCTTTTGGATAAGAGATTTCCAATCCAATCGAGAATTTTTTCGAGAGTCGGGTCCATGGAACGTTAATATATTATATTTGATTACTAAGAATTCTTTCGCGGCCCGTCTTGCTGCGGCGTTTGGCCTCCGGGCGGACGCGAAATGGAATCGCGCATTTGTGTATCCGCTTCAATATTGCGCAAACGATACAAATCCATAACGCCGAGGTTTCCGGATCGAAGCGCTTCCGCCATTGCCTTTGGTATTTCGGATTCGGCGAGCGTTACTAATGCTCGGTTTTTTGTAACTTCTGCTCTCATTTCTTGATCCTGGGCAACCGCGAGCGCGCGGCGTTCCTCCGCTCGCGCCTTCGCGCGGCGCATGTCGGCTTCGGCCTGGTCGGCCTGCAAGCGCGCACCGATGTTTTCACCGACGTCGATGTCGGCCATATCAATCGATACGATTTCAAAAGCGGTGCCCGCGTCGAGCCCCTTTGCTAACACTGTTTTACTAATTTTATCGGGATTCTCCAAAACGTCTTTATAAGAATCCGAGCTGCCGATCGCGGATACAATTCCTTCGCCGACGCGTGCAATAATAGTTTCTTCAGTCGCACCGCCGATGACGCGCCCGATATTCATTCGAACGGTGACGCGGCATTTTACTTTTAATTCGATTCCATCTTTAGCTACTGCGGATATAAACTCTCCCTTTGCTTGATCGGGAACATCAATAACTTTAGGTGTAACAGAAGTATGTACCGCATCGTCAACGTCGCGGCCCGCGAGGTCGATGCCCGTCGCCATCTTTAAATTTAAACGAATGTCGGCGCGATTCGCTTTGATGAGTGCGCCGACGACGCGGTCGACGCGCCCGCCCGCAAGATAATGAGCTTCAAGATCGCGAGTTGTAATTTCCTCAATTCCCGCCTGTACCGCTGTAATTTTAGCATCAACGATACTATTTACATTCACTTTTCGGAGCCCCATCGCCGCCATTTCAAAGAGACCGATGTTCGCATTCGAAAACACGCACCGAACCCACAATTTCAGGTAATTAACAAATACAATGAGCAGAATTAAACCAATAATTCCGCCAATGCCGATCAGCGCGATTTTACCAATATCCCAGGGTGTCCAATTTGTTTGGTAAACCGCCGCGGAGGAAACCGCGGAATAAAAAGGTGAACTGAGAAGAGACGATGTGAGATTCAGCATGATTGTTAATAAAAGATGGGACAAATAAATTAATTAATTATACTGGTTTAACGTATATAACATTTCCCTCGACGCGAATCACTTTCACCGGCGTCCCCGCGGCGAGCAGCTCTCCCTCCGCGACGCAATCGATGCGGCGTCCTTCGATTTCTACAATTCCGGCCGGGCGCATATATGTAATCGCGACTCCAGATTTTCCATCGAGACCGCGCGCCTTCGGATCCGTCGCGGCTATATCGTTAGCAAACGTGGGCCCGCGAACGATGAGTTTCCTACCCATCGGCGTCTTCGGAAAAATCTTGAACGCGAGGAGAGCGCTCGCAACTCCGCCGAACAACGCTATAAATATAAATCCGACGCCCCAATCTGTAGATTCGCGAAACGCGAACAAAACGCTGCCG
This sequence comes from Planctomycetota bacterium, assembly GCA_046160785.1. Classification (GTDB taxonomy): domain Bacteria; phylum Planctomycetota; class UBA1135; order UBA1135; family JACQFD01; genus JACQFD01. The sequence goes on along the minus strand of JBJXHE010000095.1, from coordinate 7,510 downwards.
CTGAGCGAAAGCACCGATAGAACGGCGAGCGCTCCCATCGACGGAATCATAACTTCAGCCACGATCATTAAGAATCCGAGGCCGAGCAAACCGGCTGCAAAAAGTAAGTTCATGCGTTTTTTGTATCTTCGATAATAACTACAATTCGATTTCCGGAAACTTCTAGAATTCTAACTAAGGAACCGCGCGAAATGTACGATCCTTCGGTTACAGCGTCGAGCCGGCGCCCATCGATCTCGACGGTGCCCGCGGGACGCAAGTCCGAAGTCGCGCGCGCAGTTTTGCCCACGAGCGATGCCTCCATTGCCGCACCCGCGCCGGTTCCTTCGACGTTTGACGGACGCGCGAGCACCATCCTTCGGACGAGCGGCGCCGACGGCAAGTATCGAGATAGAAAGAAAATAATAATCGTCGATGTTAAGAATATTCCCGAAGCCCAGCTCATATTTTGCACAAGCAAGTCGGCGTCGAGCCCGTCGCGCGGGATGATAAAATTCTGAAAAGATAGAAATAAAGATAATATTATAAAAATCACGCCGAGCACGCCGGCGTACAACGTTCCGGCCGCGAAGAAAAGTTCGACGGCAATCAATAACAATCCGATTGCAAATAATATAATATGCAGAATCTCCGCAGCTCCTAACAAATACCGCCCGTAAAAAACGAGCCCGAAGCAAAGTGTCGAAATCGTTCCCGCCAAACCAAATCCAGGAATCTTTGTTTCGAGGAATCCGAGCACAATTCCTAAAAGTAGCAATACCGGCGTCGCAATATTAATTAATTCGACAAATCGCTCCCCGGTAAACGGTTCCACCTGCACGAGCGCCGACGATTCGCGGCCAATGGTAGATAACAAATCGTCGAAGCCGGAGACCGTGCCCTGGCTAAAACCCGCGTCAAAGGCATCATTCGCCGACAGAACGAGCGGCCTGTCCGACTGAACCGCCTGATACTCTTTTAGTATACTTATATTCTTTCCTGAATTCTGTTCACGCGTCAGCTCGTCGCTCGAATATACAGTTTCGCGGCCGTCCGGAAGCCTAACCTTATAAACGCCGAGCGTCGGATCAACGAACGCCGCCGCGATGCCTTCCGAGCGATTTGTTTGCTTTGCATATTCGCGAAACCGCGCGGCGAGCATGCTTATTACTTTTCCGCTCGCGAATTTGTCGGCCGATTCAATACCAAAACCCGTCGGCAACATTGCAGGAACCACCGGAAGCGCGGCGCCGATCTGCGTGCCGTTTTTCATATATATTCGATCGCATGCCAACGCTAAGAATGATCCGGCGGACCACGCTCCGCCCGCGTCGCCGCCGCTAACAAATGCAACTGTTGTAATATCTTTTGCGGAGGTCGACGCCTCGCGGAGCGCGTTTCCCATCGCTCCCATGATTTCAACACTTCCGCCGAGCGTATCGATACTAACAATTAGCCACGAACCTTCGTAAGCCGAAGCGTCGCGAATCGCCTTCGCAAGGCGCGCCTGATGCGCAATATTGAGCCCGCCGTTAATTTCAACAATAACCGTCGGCGCCGAGGGAGCATTTGAATCTTGCTGTTGATCGCCCGCTGCGCGCCCGCACGCGGATATCATTAAACTAAACAATACCGCAATGAATAACAAACCGGAGATTTGTTTACTGTTCATGGCGGCCGCGTTCATAGCGAAACGAATATAATGCCAATCCGAAAGGCAAACAACCTTCCTCGGCGCCGGCGGCCCGCCTCGTTCGCGATGTAGCGCGGCCGGCGCCGTTCAAATCCCGCGGCTCACCTCGGCTCCTCCGCCCTCTCCCGATTTTTTGATTACTAATTTCCGGATTTTTTCCACCGCGCGCAACCTCGCTTTTTTCGCGGCGTCGTATTGCAATCCTAACCTTTCTGCAATCTTATCAATCGACTCGTCATTTACAAATGAATTTATCAATTGACGGTCGCGGGTTCCGAGTTCCGACATCGCGCGGATCGCAATCGTTAACATTTCCCGCCGGCGCGCTACCGTCGACGCGGCGGGCCCCGGCGCGGCCGGGTCGGTGCCGCGGATTGAAGATCGCGAACCTGAGAATCTTCCGTCGATTCTTAACAATTTTCCGGCGTTTCTGCGGAGCGATTGCCAATGATCGCGCCGCGCGTTCAAGACTCCAATTAATAATTTAATCATCCAAGCGCGAAACGCGAGATCGCCTTGATACACAAAAACCGGCAAGGACCGCATGGCTTCGAGAAAGACTTCTTGTAACAAATCATCAATCGTATCAAATCGCAACAATGCGCCCGCGCGCCGCGCAATGAGCCGCTCCAAGTGAGGCCGCTCGCGATCGAGAAGTTTGGAGAATTCTGGTTTTGTGGAGAAGCTACTTTTCCCGTTCATTGTTATTATTACCTTTCTTAGCGCGATGCGCGGCGACGCGGAAGCCGGCCGCCAAATCAAACAATTCGCCCGCTTTGCGTTGCATGCCGTTGTGCGACGCGCTCGAGAATAAGGAGCGCCCGTATCTATTAAAACTTCCGCCGCAAGCCATTCCGTAGTCGAATGATCGATAGTCACCGAGGACAAACTCACTCGCGCCCCCGGTGCAGCCTACAATTCCAAACGGCGATTCATCGCGCGGAAAGCTATCAACTTCTTCGCAAATAGCCCGCGGCTCGCCGAGGTTGCGTGAAATTGCACTATTACAAAAACCGAGATCTAACAAGTTTCCCCACGGAAAATGGCGCCCGTCGACGCCGCGTGCGGCCTTTTCCCACTCGTGCGGCGTCGGAAGTGTAAATATAAAATTTTCACCGCGTTCGGCTGATTTTTTTGTTAACCAATCGCAAAACGCAATCGCGGATTCATATAATATTCCGCGCACCGGCTCTCCCGGCTCGACCGTCTCCGGAAATTGATAACGATCTCCCGCCAGCGTGTATTGTGGTATTCCGATTCCCCTGCGCGGAATATGATGTTCGCTTCCTTTCGCGCGAGATTCCTGGCTGGGTTTTAAGTTAACGGGATCGTTTATGAATTGTAAATATTGAGCGTGCGTCACTTCGGTGCGCCCCAGCCAATACTCGCCCAGACTTACAATTTTAGGGTCGCGCGGCGTTGTCGCCTGAAGGTCGCCGCCCGAAATAAATTCGCCCGCCGGAATCCTTAACATTGAAACCGAGTCAATACTTACATTTTTCTCAAATTGTATATGAATGTGTTTCGGCGACGCACGCTCCACGAGAACCGGAAAACGTTGCATTTCGCGCCCCGGCCAGCTCGCGCAAATGAGATAGGAACCCTCGGGCAGCGCCAGTTCTCCATTATTCTTAATATCAAATTTGTTTGCCGTAAGACGGAAAACCGGATTCGACGTCAGCCGCATCGATATATTTACTATTTCCTCCGGCGGCAATTTCACGCGTTTCGCGGCGCCGTCCGGAGATGTAACATCGAGAATAACGCGGCTGTCCGTTTTCTTTGTCTCCAAAATTCGCGGCGCATAAACAAACTCAAATCCAAACTCTCGCGGCATCTCGAGATATTCTTTTCTTAAATATTCAATTCGGATTTCCGCGCCGTCATGATCAAATACAATTTCAAAACGGTTTCCCCGTTTGACCTGATTCGCCCACGATCCTTCAATATCATAGATTGAACGCGTCGGGAATCCCGCAATGCTAATAACGCGGTCAAACGCGCGCACTCCCGCCTGGTACGTTTTACTTGTAGTATCAATATCGGCGGCTAAGACGGTAGTGTCAATCGGCCAGCCGCGAAATTTTGATATAAAATCTCCGGTGCGGAGGCCGGCGGCGTGCGCCGTAGAATCCGGCGCGACGTATTGTACTATTCCAACGACGCTCCCCGGCCGCACGCTAACGTTCTCGATATCAAGACTCGCCCCCCGATTGTAAGTAATAACAGTTTCGTTGCCCGACGGAATCATGATGCCGCGCTCTGGATGATACGGAAACGGCACGAGGCGCTGCTCGCCGCGGTGAATGATTTTCGATTGATTTTCGAATCGTAATAAATAAATTTCCGCAGCGGGATCGACTTCGCCGAATATTACTTTTCCGCGCGGTTCGGTCTCGGTCCCAAACCGGTTATCTTTATCATACAATTTAAGTGATTGCGCGGCCCGTTCGCGCAAGTCCGGATTCTCCGCGCGCCGAGCTTCATACAATTCCTCCAAGTAATATTCACAAAACGCGGAATCGAGCGCCGCCTTCTCGGCGTTGAGCGCCGCCGCGCGCGAGAGCGAGCCCATCGCTAATGCAATATTCTTTTGATACTCGGCGCGTGCGCCCGTCCATTCGTCGCGCGCGTCAATATACTGTTTTCGCTCTCCATCTGTTATGAATCGCGAATAAAGTGCAACTTCCAGCGTTCTAACAATTGGCTCCGCGACGGCGATACGTTTCCGGAGCGCCGCCGCTCTTACTAATAATTCTCGCGACGTTTGAATTTCCTTTTCGGCCGCGAGCTTATTTTGAATTTTTTCGGCTTCCGCTTTTCCGAGGGCCGCATCGGGATCTCCGCTCTTTTGCGCGAGCGCGCGGTCGAATGCTTCAATCGATTCTTTAATATTTCCAGATGCTAATAACGCGCGCGCGGAACCGATCTCAGTTCGAAACGCGCGTTCTTTATTAATAAATTGAAAAGTAAAGATTCCGGCAACCGCGATCGCGGCAGTCGTCGAAAGCGCAATCGACGCCGCGAGCGCGCGGTTGCGGCGAGTCCACAAATAAATGCGGGCCGCCGTTCCGGGAGGCCGCGCGCGAATCGGCTTTAAAGTTAATAATGCTTCTAAATCTTCAGCGAGCGCGCGCGCGTTTTGATATCTTCGCTCCGGCTCTTTGGCCATCGCGGTCATCACTACAGTTTCAACGTCGCGCGAAAGATCGCGATTCACAGCCCGCGGCGAGACCGGATCTTTTGTTAATATTTCATGGAAGAGCTGTTCTGTAGTCTTCGATTCGTGGGGAACGCGCCCGGTCAAACATTGATATAACGACGCGCCGAGAGCATAGATATCCGTTCGCGCGTCGATGCCCCCGTGGCGCGCCGACACTTGCTCGGGCGCGGCGTAGTACGGCGTGCCGCGGAATTCGCCGGTCCATGTTAATGATGCGAAGTCGTCGCCGCGCGCGAGGCCGAAGTCAATAATAATCGGTTCGCCGTCAGCCCCAATCTTAATATTAGATGGCTTGATGTCGCGATGCACAATTCCGGCCTCATGCACCACGGCAAGCGCGCGCGCTAATTGTGCAAATAACTGTAAAAATCCCGGGACGTCGAGAAAATCCTTCTTTTCAAGAAGCGCTTCCGCAAGCGTGCGCCCCTGCACAAGCTCCATCGCTAAATAATGAATTCCGTTCTCTTCGCCCGACGCAATCGCCTTTACAATATTCTTATTCGCGAGGCTTGCTAATATTCCGGCTTCACGCTCGAACAGCGCCGTCGACTCGCGCGACGCCGCGCTTTCGGGCCGGATTACTTTTAATGCTACTTTCCTTTTTAATGATATTTGCTCGGCAAGATAAACAATACCCATCCCTCCCCCGCCGAGAACGCTCAGGATTCGAAATCCTCCGATCCACGGCGGCACGGACGGCGGCAGTGCCGGTTGCTGGCCTCCGGCCGCGGAATGATGAAATAAATATTCATAATAATCTTTGAGCTCTTTGCGATCGGGCTCCGAAACGTCCGCGCGACTTCTTAAGAAAGACTCGACACTTGGATTCCCGGTTGAATTTAAATATTCAATAAATTCGTCGAGAATCTTCCGCTCCATGGTTTTACTTTAACTTATCTTTAAATTCGCCCGGGTTCGCCCAGAACTTCGACGGGCAGTTCGGGCAACAAAACCCGACGACCTTTCCATCAAAAACAATTTGATACTTCGGGCTCAGCGCGGCGCCGGTGACGGGACACGTTTTATTAACAGGACCCGGAACCGCCGTTTTTTGTTCATTTTCCTTCCCCGGAACGGGCGCTGCATTTGTTAATTGAACCGGCTCTTCCGTTTTCTCGGCGGCTGCGTCGTGAGCATCGCCCGCGTCGACGCGCAAATCCGGCCTCTCTTTTCTTAATTTTACAATTCCGTCTCCGCTGACACCCGCGCCCCATAAATAAACTTTCTTTAGCGATGGAATCGCGAGTATCGCATCCACCGCGGAATCATTTGCATTCGTTTGCACGAGCACGAGTTCTTCCAGATTTAACAAATTTCGGAAGGGCTCTATTTCCTTCGCTGAAACGGGCGTGCCGCGAAGATCGAGTCGACGCAATTGTGTAAATGTCGCAACGAGTTTGCACGCGGCTTCGCCGATGGTGCACCGGCTTAATGTTAATTCAACAATTTGCGGCGCGAGCGGTGTTAACAATTCGATTATTTCCTTTTCCTCGATGCGTTTCGCAACCGCCGAAAAATCAATCCATAATAATCCGGAGTCCTGGGAGACGGCCTGTGCGTGAATCAACTTTTCCCGGAGAGCCGCGATCGCGGGCGCCGGGTCCGGAAATTTGTTATTCGCCGAATCTATAACATCCGTTTTTTTGTTAATCTCTGACTCGGGCTTGGCCGGCTCGACGGCAGCCGTCTTCGTAATTGTAGCTTCTGAAGCTAATTTTCCGGGCGCTTCAAACGAGCCGTCGAACGGAGCGCCCGCGGCGACCCACGCTTCCAACATATCAATTTCTGCCTGCGCCGGCTGCGGCTTGGCCTTCGGCGGCATGTGCCCCTTTTCCTCAAGCGGGCTTTTCACGCGCCGGATCAGTAAACTCTCGTTTGGATTTCCCGCGATCCACAACGGCCCCGACTTCCCGCCTTTTTGTATCGATTCTTTTGTGAGAAGTTCGAGCTCGCCCTTTTGTTTATCTTCATTATGGCAAGCTGCGCACCGCTCGCTGAAGATCGGCAATATATCCGATGCGAACGTCCGCGCGCCGGGCTGAACCGGATTTGTACTATTTGTACCAGTTGCAACATTTACAATTCCTTCCTGCGCCACCGGAGCGCTTTCGGTGCGCGCCGGTGGTGCGCTTCCACCGAGCGGTTCTGTTAAATAACCCTCGCCGTGGGTCAGCCCCGCGCCGAGGTGTCCCGCTGGAATGAGTATTATCGCGGTTGCAAATAATAATATTCGATACATTCTGGCCGTTTGAATCCGCACCCCGTCGTTCGAATAGTAATGAACCGCCGCGGCGGCAAGCCCGAGGACCGCGGATACAATTCCAAGCCATCGGTGCCATTCGAGCGTCGAATCTCCTTCCGCGCGCTCCGATGATAATACATATCCGGTCGCCGCTGAAAGCGCGCCGCCGAGTGCGGCAAACCATACAAAAACGCCGGGCGCCAGCCGCACGCTCTCTTTTCTTAATATTTGAAAAAACTCGAACAGTGCGCAACACACAAAAACTCCGACCGGAATATGTAAAATGAGCGGATGCAGGCGTCCGAAAAACGCGGCCCAATCCGGCGTCGTTGCAAGCACTGATATTAACATTCGCGTCGCCGGCAGCTATGCT
>JBJXHE010000094.1:0-8196 GCA_046160785.1 Planctomycetota bacterium | reverse complement strand
CGCTCGTGAATGATGTGAATCTCATGCGCGGCCAGGCAGCCAACGGTAATAGTAATCTTGTCGCACACGGTCTCATCGACGGCGAGCGCCGCGGATTTATATATAATCCGCCAACACAGACGTTCACCTCCGACAAGTCGGGCGTGGGCCCGTTCTCGTTTGCGCAATTGCAAACAAAAGCACAGAGTGGAACTGCAATATTAACGTTTCTTTCTGTACCCTCCGGATCTGGAACGCGCATCGGAGTTGATCGCGATCTCGACGGAGTCCCCGACGGTGACGAGGCGCCAATACAGCACTTCTTGACGTACGGCGCCAGCACTGGGTCGTGTCTCGGAGGCCAGCACATCGCCGCGAATTCACTTCCTACAATTGGGAATGAATTGTTTACATTCACGTGTACAAACGCACCTGCGCTCTCGCTCGGACTCTGCCTGATCGGCGACGCGCAGGACACTCCCGGGTCGCCGTTCTACGGAGTGAATCTCTTCATCAGTCCACTCTCAACCGAAGTGTTCGCCTTGGATTTCAATAGCGATGGACTTGGCACCGGCTTCGCTCCTATCGCAATTCCCAATGATACAAATCTGATCGGCCGCACGTACTACGCGCAAGCACTATGGGGGAGTGTGTGTGGTCAGAATGGAATCTCGGCGTCGGATGCGCTGTCGGTGCTGATAGCGGCGCCGTAGGGTTACCCCACCCTCGTCGAGCCGCGCGCCATCACCGTCAACCCCGCTTTATCATAATGAAAGCCGCGGCGGCGGTCGGCAATGTTATCAAATCCGATTGTTAAGTCTTTTGGAATGGAATTGTGGCGATCGATAATGCAACGCTTCATTTTCGTGCCGGCGCCGACGGTCGTGTAATCCATAATAATAGAATCTTCAATTTCGCAGCCGGGCTGGATCACAACGCCGCGGCCGAGCACGCTTCGCTTCACGTGCGACCCTTCGATATTGCCGCCCTCGCCGATCAGGCAATCGAAAATATTACTATTCGTGATTTCGACGGGCGCGAGGTTCGACGCTCCCGTTCGAATCGGCCAGCGGCGATTGAATAAATTAAACTTTGGATCTTTACCTAAACAATCCATGTGCGCCGCCCAGTAGGCTTCTAACGTTCCGACGTCGCGCCAGTAGCCGGGCTCCTCGGTTGCTAATGTTCCCTCGACGGGCGCGCAATTGAAATCAAATGCATACACTTTTCCGCGCGGAATCATTTCGGGAACGATCGTGCGGCCGAAATCGTGGTCGGTCGACCGGCGGCAATCTTCATATAACATTTCTTCGAGCGCGCCGCGCGAAAATACATAATTACCCATCGACGCATAGGCGCGAGTCGGATCGCCGGGGATGTGCGGCGGATTTTGACTCTTTTCAACCCATTCAATAATTCTACCATTAGCATCCGTGCCCGCGACGCCGAAGCCCTTCGCGTCTTGGATCGGAACAGAAATGCATGCAATGGTAGCTTCGGCGCCGTTTTTTAAATGGACGTCGATCATGTTACGAATATCCATTCGATAGATATGATCGGCGCCGAAAACAATCACTAAGTCTGGATCGAAGTCGCGCACTAAATTTAAGTTTTGTGAAATCGCGTCGGCCGTTCCGCGATAGAGAGCCTCTCCGACGAACCGCTGCTGCGGCGGAACAAGTGTAATAAAGTGTTCGGACGTGAGGCCGGTGCTCGGCCACGCGACGCGCAAATGTTCAATAAGCGACTGGCTTTTGTATTGTACTAAAACGTAGATCGAGCGAATGCCGCTGTTTACAAAATTAGATAATACAAAATCAATGATTCGATATTTGCCCGCGAACGGCACAGCGGGTTTGCTGCGTTCGCGCGTGAGCGGAAATAAACGTTCGCCTTTCCCGCCTGCCATAATAAATCCGAGGACGCGTGGCATAATTATATCTATTAGTTAAAATTCAAAGTGAACTATTGTTAATAAAAGAATCAATATCCATATTTTGAAACGCGCGGTCGCGGCGTTCCATCGCTTCAAGGTATGCTAAGTCTTCTGGATCTGTAATTTCCGTATTTAAGCCGCGGCGGACGATGTCGGCCAAACGCTTCAATTCGACGTAGTGCGTCGCGAACCGGCGCTCCGCGTAGTCGCGCGCCGAGCGCGTCGTGATGGCGAACTGCCAGTCGGAAGATTGTAATAATAACAATTCGCGGAGCGCCTGCTTCATGGCGCGTTGCAGGATTGTTAATGTCGCCGGAGACGCGGCGCTAATTTTACTTTTCCAGATCTTCGCAGCGTCGGCGATGTCGGCTTCGGCGTCGTACAGCCGGTTCCACGTCCATTCTGTATCATTATTGAGCCACGCGCGGTGGTCGCCGCCCTCGCCCCACGAGCCTTCCATTAATTGTACAGTTTCGCGCGTGGCCGTATTATTTAATTCATCGCTGGCGGCGACGGCGACAATATCCGTTTCCGCGAGGTGCCGGAAAACATGTTCTATAAAAAGCGGACCCTCGAACCACCAATGTCCAAATAATTCTGTATCAAACGGAGAACATACAATTCCGTCGAGCTCGCCCGACTCCGATCGCGATCTTAACGTTTCGCCGATCAACCATACAAAATGGCGCGCGTGCTCCTCGGCGCGTGCCGCGGCGACTTCAGGTTCATAAACAGCTTTATTAGCATCCGCCGCGCCGGGTCCCGTCACGCGATAATACCGCATTCCGTTTGCTACATTTCTTTTATGAAAATCTAAATAAAACCCGTCGCCCGGGTAGCCTTCGTCGCGGCTCCAGATTTGTAGTGATGTCCGCGGTTCCCTAATAAACGCCGTCGCGGTCGCCGTCGCGCCGCGGCTTTTTACTTGATACGTTGCGAGCGGAGAACGCGTTTTCGGCGACTGCGGAAATCGTTCTTCATACCCGCGCAGCGAAGCGAGCGAACTGTAAAAATTACGATAAATCGAGAGGGGATCTCCCGCATGTACGAGATGCGCGTCTACAAAAAAGTATTGTATTCCAAGTTTGGCTACAGATTCTTCAATTCCCTGCCGCATCCATCTGTATTTTCCGGCGTCGCGTCCGATCGGCGGCGTCCATTCGTAGCGCGGGCGGTAGGCGCATTCGGGCAGCCAGATTCCGCGCGGCTTCTTACCAAAATGTTTTTCGTGCGTTTCAACCGCGACGCGCAATTGTAAAGATACAGATTCGTCGCGCGAGAGTAATGGTAAATATCCGTGAGTCGCCGCGCACGTGCCGATTTCGATCATCCCCAATTCTTCATACTTGCGAAATGCGGATACTATATTTCCTTCAATAGTATCAAATCTATTCTGCGTCTCTGAAAGCCACGCGAGCCAAGTCGCCGCGACGTGTGAAAGCTCCGGCCGCCGCGAGTCGGCTCGCACCTGCTCGCCTTTCACTCTTAACCATTCAGAAAACTCATTCTTAAAATCGGGGTCGGCGAGCTGTTCACAAAGAATCGGCGACATTGTTAACGTCAATCGCGATGGAATCTTATCGCGATGTAAACGTTCCAATGATGCTAATATTGGAAGATACGATTCGGCGGCGGCTTCACAAAGCCAGTCGGTGCCGTGCGGCCACCGGCCGTGCCTTAATACAAATGGGATGTGGCTGTGAAGAACGAGGGCGAACCGCCCTTGATTATCATTCATTTTTCAAGTGTTGAATGGATCGGGCCGTGAATCGTCGTGGCCGCGCGCGCAACACTCAAGCGATTATATTTATTAGAAGTATTTCTCGGCGTCGATTTCAAACGGCGCCGAGGGAAATCTCTGTGCGCTTCCGCCGGAACCGCCCGTCTCCAATATCGCAATTGCGTACAGCGGCCGCGGCAGCGATCGCAGTAATTCGGCGGGCAAGACGAAGCGCGCTTCGCCGTTTTTGTCGGCGGTTCCGATTAATGTTGCAATTGCGAAACGCGCGCGCGCCGCTTCGAACGGCGCCGCGTCGAGCGGAATAGTAAGATTTCGAAATGTAGTATTACCTTTCGGGCCGGCGAACATGATGATCCGGCCGTTTGCGCGCGTCTCGATCTTAAAATCAACAAAACCCTTCGGCGTGTCTGCCTTCGGTTCGATTGTAATATTCGGAATCGGAATTTTATAATCGCGAGCGACTGCGAGCGGGTCTTCGGGAACGTAGTCCGGCGTGATTTTGAGTTGCTTCAATTCGGCGGCGACGGCGCGCGCCTCGACTTCGTAGCCGAGCGCTGTGAAGTGGCGGTCTTGTGTTAAAAACGCGGCGGTCCGCGATTCTAACAATTCCCACGGCCACTGCGACGCCGGCCGCGAGTCGCCAAATTGGATAGATGATTTAATAATTTCTCCGCTTTCAATAATTCCTACATTTTCGCGCCGCGCGGCTTCGCGCAGCACGGCGCTGATGTCGTCAAGCGCGGGCGTTAGATAATAAAACGCGGCGCCGCTCTTCTTAACCATTCGCGCCATTTCCTGCAAATCGGCCAGCAGCCGCGGCTCGGCGTCGCGCAGCGTAGCGTTCGGAATTGTAATTTTGTCCCATGCTACATTTCGGCCCTCTCGGTCGACGACGGACACAACGCCCTTCTCGGGGCTCACCGCGACGTGGAAGCTATCAATTTCATTCTCGCCGGGCCCGACTTTAAGTTTTGTTACATGCAGTTGCGCGCGTTTAATCTCGCTGTTGAATTGATAAAACCGAATGAGTTTAACAATATTGAATTGTTCGAGAAACCCTAACGTTCCGTCGGGCGGCTTCAGCGAAAGATTATTGATGCCACAACGCACAAAGACCGCCGCGGGTTTTAAGTAAAGTGCACTTTTAACTTGTTCGAGCACGTTCCACGACGCCGATCCGGGAGCGCCAAAATTAAAACACCGCACGGCCGGCGTCCCGTTTTTTTGTGTAATCCGTTCGACGGCGCGCGGCAGCGTTTCATGCGGTTCGACGTACACTCCATAAATATTCGAATCGCCGCAGAATATAACAATTGGACGGTTCGGATCCACGGACTTCACGTCGCTAATAATACGCGATACTTGTAAATATCCCGCGAATCGCAACGATGCTTCGACGCCCGCGAGCGCGAACAGCAAACCGCCCGCGGCGCACAGCAATCGTTTTATTAGTTTTTTCATAAAAAACGCGTCGCGAGCAGCATAACAATTTATTTGCGTTTTCGCGACCGCAGCGGTCTACTCGGCGCGAGTGGCATCGATCGCGCGAAACATAATGTTTGCAATCATTACAAACGCACTTCTGCTTTGCGGAGCGGAGCTCGCGTTGCGCGCGACACTCTCAGGAGACGAACTGCGCAAAGCCCCGCCCGCGCTGGAATTTGTAAACGCGGATTTTGGCTCGGGCTTTCCGATCGAACGCGATGATCAGTTATTTTGGAAAATCCCGCCGTCGTCGCGACTGAAAGACCTGGGCGAAGTGATCAGCAGCCACGGATTCCGCGGTCCAGAATTTATATTAAAAAAACCTCCCGGCACGCGGCGGGTTTTGTGCATTGGCGATTCGAACACGTTTGGAATTGGTGTATTTGAGGATGCTACTTATGCGCGGCGCCTCGAACGATGGCTGCGCATGGACGGCGCGAATTGGGAAGTGATTAACGCGGGGTGCCCCGGTTACACAACGTATCAAATGTGGAAGTTGTTACGTTTGCGCGGCCGCGATTTGGCGCCCGACGTTATTGTTGTTTACGCGGGCGCGTGGAATGATTATATGCCGGCGATCGGAGGCAGCGACGAAGAGAATGATGCAAAAATGCAACGCTGGCAAAATGCGCGCGACGCGTTCGGGTTTGGGAATCTTTATTTATACAAATACGCCGCTTCGTGGTTTGTTAAAAAAGAACCCGCGGCCGCGTCGAATCCGGCGTCGAAGCCAGCATCACAGCATTCATCGAGTTCGACTCCGTCACAGCACTTATCGAGATCGACTCCGTCACAGCACTTATCGAGTTCGACTCCGTCGAAACGCGACGACTACGCGCGCGCATTCTTTACAAAAAAAGAAAGCCCCGACGGCCCGCGGCTTACGAAAGATCAATTTCGCAGGTATCTTGAAAATATTGCTAATGAAGCGTCTCTGCTCGGCGCGAAGGTTATTTATGTGACGGCGCCGCTCATGGAGAAGACGCGCAAGAATTTTAGCGAAAGCGCGGAATATGCAAATATACTAAAAGACGTTGGCTCGAAACCCGGGCGCGGCGTCGCGCTCGCGCGCGAAGCACTCGACGATCCTAATAAACCGGATGCTACTTATTTCTTCGATTCAGTGCATCCCGCCGCTCTGGGCCACGCGGAGATCGCGCGCGAGATCGCGGGTGCGATGGTTCAATTAGGAATTGATAACATTCCCACGGCGCCGCCGAACGTGATCACGAATCTTGGCGTCAATTTAAAGGAACTTCAGCCGGCAGCGCTGTTACAGATCGGCGAATCACTACAAAAAGCCGACGCAGCTGCCGCCGCGAAGGAAGACCCCGCGCAAATTGTAGTGCCCGTCCCAAGCCGGCTTCAGTTTGATAATATTACCATTCCGCGCCAGTCGAGCCTGATTCTATCATTAACAAGCAAGCCGGGCGACGCCGCCGCGAACGGTGCCACAACGGAATTGTTATGGAAGGTCGAGTTGCAAGAATCGGGCGCGGCGGAGATCAAAACCGTCGCAACGCAAACTGTAAAATATACAAATGAACGCTGGAGTCCGCCCACGAGACTCCGTGTTGATCTAGCGGAATACGCAGATAAAAAAGCAACACTGATTCTTAGCGTTTCCGGAAAAGCGTTTCGCGCGAGTTGGGGCACTGCGGCGGTTGAGGCGGCGCGTTAGGATAGAATCGCTCACATACGCGCGGTGCCGCTCGGAGTTGCTTCCGCCCGCGTGGCTCGAAAAGGCGGATATGAACGTGGTCTCAGAATTGTAAAAAGGGCGGTTGCGCGTTTTCGTGATTCGGAATACGCTTCAGGCGTCCCTTTCAATTGGAGTCCCGACTATTTCCAGGTCTACATTAGCATTCTCGATCGTTTCAATTGCCGCTTTCGGCATCACCGCCGTGTTTTATTGTAGCTTTTCAAATTCGCCGGCCGCGAGGCCGATAGACACGACCGCCACTCCGAGTCAGGGGGGGGGCGAAAGCTGCCGCCGGATCAGAAGGAATACGCGGAGAAGAAACAACAATTCTCGAAGCTGCCGCTTCACTTTGTTCAAAATAAAGGCCAGGTGGATTCGAGAGTAAAATTTTTCGCGCGCGGCGGTGGAGCCGCGGCCTACGTGACGCAGGAGGGTCTAACGCTAAAATTAGTAAGGAGCCGCGAAGTGCCGATTGCAGACCCTGCGGATTTAACAACCAAGTATGGAGTTCGCGATGTTGTGGCCTGCGGTGTTGGTTACACCTTTGTCGAGGCCAATCAAGATTCGACGGTCGAGGCTAATGATGTACAGCAGGGAGTTGAAAACTACTCTATTGGCAACGACCCAAGCAAGTGGGCGCGCGAATGCAAGACTTACGGATTTGTGACCCACAAGAATGTTTACGATGGAATTGATATCAAGTACTACGAGCGAGATGAGAAGCTGGAGTACGATGTGATTCTTAAGGAGGGTGCTGATCTGGATCAAGTTCGGATACAGTGCAGTGGGCTCAAGAATATGAGAATTGATGAGTCAGGCGCTCTCGTCGGCGAGACTCCGTTTGGAGAGTTGCGGCAGGAGAAGCCGGTTGCGTTTGTGGAAGATGTGACTGGCCGCAAACGAAATATTAATTGTAGATTTCAATTAACCGGCCAGGATTGTTACGGATTTGTCGCCGACGATGTACGGCACGGTGATCGGTTGACGGTGGATCCGGGGCTACTCATATTTGGCAAATTTCTTGGAGGTACTGGAATTGACAAAGCACATGGAATTGCAGTAGAAGCAAATGGGAATAGTTATGTAACGGGTGAGACGGCGTCCATTAATTTCCCCATGCAAGGAGGGCTAGGATTTCCCGTTTCCGATAACACATATAATACAAATACCGACTTTTTTATTAGCAAGATTAACGCTCTCGGCAGAGCGCTAATATATTCAACTTATTGGGTCTTCAGGAATTTGTGTGGGTAGCAACCGAAGCTTCCCGGCCTTACGATCGCGGAAATGCACGACAAAGACTTGTACGCAGCGATCCTTGGCATTCGAAACCCGTGGATTGTGACATCGGTG
>JBJXHE010000093.1:0-15647 GCA_046160785.1 Planctomycetota bacterium | reverse complement strand
CCCCCCCCCCCCCCCCCCGCCGCGATTCAATAAAAAAGGCCGGTCGAACCGGCCTTTATTCGTTAACTAATCCGTACCCAACTATTTCATCTCTTTCTTTTCTTTATCTTTCTTTTCTTTACGTTCCTTGTCCTTCTTTTTCTTCGCTTCCTCCGCGGCTTTTAACATTTTCTCGGGCTCTTTCTTGAATGCGTCGACGCAATCGCCGCAACACAACCGGACCAATGTATTATTTACAATAACAACGTCCGTCTTCGAAATATCGTGATCTGAAACGGGACACTTCTTATTTTCGAGATCGACGATCTTTGGATTCAGCGTCCTTGCTAACGTTACAACCGGCATCGTCATCGCATCTTCAACGCACGTGTCACAGCACATCCGAATCGTGCGCCCCATAATTGTTGCTTTTTCTTTGCTGTCGCCGATCGGGTCGCTCATGAGCGGACAAGACGTATTCTTTAAATCTACAACTTTGTCGGCGGGATACGCCTTCAACGCCACTTCTTTATCATCTGCTTTTGTAGCTTTCACGCATTCGCCACAACAGAAATATACAATTTGCCCGGCGACTTCTTTTGATTTCGCGCGATTCACGTTCTTTCCGGATATCGGACATTTCTCATTTCCGTAGAACGGAACCTCGACTTTCGTTTTCTCCGGCTCGGCCGGCCGCGTCGAAGGCTTTTCTTTATCTTGTGTATGGAGTGCGCCGAAGGCGAAAGCGCCGAAGGCAACAACAGCCACGGCAACGAGGAGCTTCTTACAAATCATGGTTATTTCGAATGGGAAAAGGTGGCGGGCGATTGTACGTCGCACTCCGCGGACTTGCAGATAGTAAGCCGACGCGTGGACGGCTCCACTTCGGGCGGCTACTCTCTCGCCCCTCATCTTTCCAACCCAACGACCCAAAACGCACCCCCGGCGGTGCCGTTTTTGTTAAACACGAGAACTCCCCGGTATGGCCGCTACTGCCAAGAAGAAATCTCGACCCGCGTCGAGCCGCCCCGCGACTTCAAAACTACAAAACGCCGCTGCGGGCTCGCAGGGTGAAGCTGCTCCGCTTCATAAAGATAACAACCAAGCTTACGAATCCATGCTCGCGCGATTTGAGCCCGCGGCACGCAAACTTAATCTTCCCGATGATTTGTATGAAGTCCTGAAGAGACCGGATCGTGAGTTAACAGTTTCAGTTCCGGTCCGCCGCGACACGGGAAAAATTGAAGTATTCACGGGCTACCGCGTTCAACACAATATTGCGCGCGGACCCTACAAGGGCGGAATTCGATACGCGCCCGATGTTACACTTGACGAAGTGCGCGCGCTCGCGGCGTGGATGACGTGGAAATGCGCAGTTGTTAATATTCCGTTCGGCGGCGCCAAGGGAGGTATTATTTGTGATCCCAGCAAAATGTCACAAAAAGAATTAGAAGGATTGACGCGGCGCTACACTTGGGCGATTGCAGATATTATCGGGCCCGATCGCGACGTTCCCGCGCCGGATATGAATACTAATGAACAGACGATGGCGTGGATCATGGATACGTATTCGATGCAAAAGGGCCATATTGTTACAGGAGTTGTAACAGGCAAACCCGTCGGCCTCGGCGGTTCTGAAGGCCGCCGAACCGCGACGGGTTTCGGGGCCGAATTTGTAACTCGCGCCGCTCTTAAACATTGGCACCTCGGCGATCCAAAGAAAACATTTGTAGCTGTTCAGGGTTCGGGCAACGTCGGCGGCGTCGCCGCGGAACAATTCCACCGGCTCGGATATAAAGTTGTAGCAATCTCCGATTACACGGGCGGTCTTTATGATAAAAAAGGCCTCGATATTCCTAAGATTATGGAATATTTACAAACGCCCGGAAAAAATAATAAACGGCCGACGCTCGACGCCTGCCGCTTAGGCGAAAAGGTATCGAATGCGGAATTGTTAGAAGTGCCGTGCGATGTTCTCGTTCCCGCGGCGAAGGAAGATCAAATTACAGAACAGAATGCTAAGAATATCAAAGCGAAGCTCATCGTCGAAGGCGCAAACGGCCCGACGATGCCAGCCGCCGATACGATTCTTGAAAAGAAGGGAATTATTGTTATTCCCGATATCTTAGCAAACGCCGGCGGCGTCACTGTCTCCTACTTCGAATGGGTGCAAGACCGCGAAGGCTACTTCTGGGATGAAGACCGCGTAAACCGCGCTCTCGAACGCACGATGGTCGCGGCGTTCAACGACGTTGTTAAGTATCAAGAAGGATATAAAGTAACAACTCGCATCGCCGCATACATGCTCGGCGTCGATCGAACCGCGAAGTACGTCAAGTTGCGTGGAATTTATCCGTAGCATTATTACTACATTACTACTGTAACGACGTGGCGCGCGCCCGGCGCGAATATTGAATTACGCGCCGAGAGCTGGCGCGGATACGAAGGCTTTCGCGGCTTGCGCGAAGCATGGAACGGCATCATGGCCGGCGCCGGCGCGGACGCTCTTTGCAATGCTTATGATTGGAGCGAATTATACATAAAAGCGTACGTGCCAACGTCCGATCTGTTTGGCTGGAAATTAACAAATACCGACGGCGCGCCGATTGGCATACTTTCTTTTCGTTATGAACCGCGCCGCACGCCGTTCGCGCTGCGCCGCGTTTTGTTTGCAGTCGACGGCTCATTCGATTCTGATTATTTAGATTTTCCGGCGAAGCGCGGATTTGAAGCCATCGTCGCGCGCGCCGCGCTGGATCTATTAATTGCAGAGCGCGATGCCGAGGCGGTCGTGCTGTCGTGCATTCCTAACAATTCTGAAACATTAACAATTCTTCGCGGCGAAACCGCGCGGCGAAATCTAACGCGCCGCGAGATTTCCGTTCCGTGCAGCATTGCACCGCTTCCCTCGACATTTGAAGATTATCTTAAACAACTAAAACCGCGCGTTCGAAGCAAAGTCCGGCAGGCGCTTCGCCTTGGCGAAGAGAACAAAGCCGTTTACAAATGGTGCCACGAAGTCGGTACGATTCACGAACACTTGGAATTATTATATCAATTACACGGAAAGCGCTGGAACGCCTCTGGACAGCCCGGGAGTTTTATCGACGTCCGGCGGCGTCATTTTTATAATACGCTCGCCCCCGCATTTTTAGCATCGAACCGGCTGCGTTTCGCGCGGCTCGAAATCGAAGGGCAGCCGGTTGCGTATCAAATCGGAGCGCTCGCTAATAATGTTTATTATCAATTGCAGGAAGGATTTGATATTAACTTTAGCGAGCGGCGCGTTGCGACGACGCTCCGCGCGCTCGTCATTCGCGACTTGATCGCCGAGGGCATTTCCGGCTACGACTTCATGGCCGGCGAATCACAACATAAATCCGACTGGGGCGCCGAAGCGCGTCCCTGCACAACGTTTGCGTTTCCCCTCCCGCGGATTCGCGCGCGCGCCGCCTATGGCGCGCGAGCCGTCTTCGACTGGTGGAACCAGCGCAGCGCGGCTCCAAGTCCTTCCACCAGCGAAAGTCACAACGAAAACGCCGCAGGCCGCGAATCTTAGCAACAGCCTCGTCGATTCAAATTGCTCCTTTGCTTGCGAATCGCGACACCGAAAAACTGGAAACCCTTTCGAACTTCGCTCTATGTACTAGCCGAATGGCAGCCGGCAGGCCATTCTTTACGACCCACGTCTCCTCTCTCCAAGTTTTATGATGCATTTCTTCAGTTGTGCTCCGCGCGAAAAATGTCTGCGCCTCGCTGCCGGTTTATTATTGTATTTCACGAGCTTTGTCGTAAGCGCGAGCGCCGCATCGCAAATCCAAACATTAACGACCGTCAACGGTAGTGTTAATGATATCACCGTCGACAGCACCGGCAATTTGTTATATTGCACGGAACAGGGCGAAATCGGGAGAATCACCCCCGCCGGAGCCGTTGTAATCATTCTTGCGGATGCTACAACTGGGCCTTTTCCGAACGCGCTGCGCGGAGTTGTACAGACGCCGTCTGGAGATGTTGCCGTCGTCGACGCGGTCGGTGATATCTATAAACTTCCCGGCGGCATCGCGCCCGCCGTCAAAGTTTATTCTGATTTATATATGATCGTCGATCCCACTGATCTGATGGTCGACGGCGCCGGAAATTATTTTGTAGCAAGCCAGACGCCGACGACCGGCACGAAAGCTATCAATTGGATCAGTTCGGACGGATCGCGATGGAGTTATTATGTTGTTAAACATTCGCCGATCGCGATTGCTTACGATCCTGTTACAAACAATATTTTAATGGCCGACTCGGGAAACGGCGGCACGCTGCGTTCTGTCCATACCGCCGACGAATCGCTGCCTGTCACGCCGCTCGACACGGCAACTTTATACGGAAATTCTTTTGTTAATAATGATGGCGACCTCGCCGTTGAAGCGAATGGCAACGTTCTGATCGTCTCGAACGGGAAACTGTATCGTTTTGATCGCACGCTGGGATCGTCAACCGTGCTCGCGACCGGACTCGGCAACGTGCGTGGAATTAGTATTACAGTTTCAAGCGGAAATATAGCAAGCGCGTCGGGCTACAGCGCATATATCGCGGCGGGTTCGAATCCGACAACAATTTTTGAATACCCGAATATTAGTGGTCCGACAAATGTAAACGCGCCGGCGCTCGGCGTGGTTCCAAGCCGCGGACTTTCGGTCAGCGTGTGGACGGGAATGAATGTATTTGAAATGATGACAGATGATAATTTTGATTTGCTCGTCGGCGGCGATCTCTGGGGAACAAACGCGGCGGTCAAAAGAATTAATACATCGACACTTGCTGTTACTACAGTTGCAAATCAAGCGCAGGGCATTTCGTCGCGCGTCGAAGGGCTCGCCGTCGGTCCCGATCGTTCTATCTATGTATTAACGGAAGCCGGTGCCATCCATCGAATTGTTGAATCGCCCTTCCAGGTCTCGACCCTGTTTACCGATCCGTTCAATCAAATCGCGATCGGCGTCGACTTAGTTTATGATTTCAACGGCGATTTTTATGTAGCATCGCGCCAGGGATTCTTGGCAGGTAATATTACAAAAATCTCGGGCGGAATCGCGACACACGTCGCGGCGTTCGCCGAGATGCGCGGCATAACAGCCGATCCTGTCACCGCTAAGCCCTTTTATACCGAATGGGTGAATTCGGGATTTGTAGGAAGAATTGGTAATTTCGATCCGAATACAAATATTGCAACGCCGATCCCCGGATTCAGCGGAATGAATTATTCGAACGGCGGCGTTTGGGCCGACGGCGACGTCGCGATGGACGTCGAAGGAAATATATACACTTGCTCCGAAGACGATTTTTCAGTCCACCGTTTTAATCGTAACAACGGAAAATTAGTTAGAATCGCGTCCGGTTATTTGAATCATCCCGCGGGCCTCGCGATTGCAAAATCAACGTTAGCTTCCGGAAGCACAACGGGCTGGAGCCTCTTCGTCGCTGAATATAATTATTTTTGGGAAATCCCGAGCGTCGCCGCGCCGATGCCACAGATCGCAGATGCTACAGCTCCGCCGATCGGCCGCACCGTCGGCTATTTCCCTCCGAGTTCGAACCTGCCGCGCGAAATGGTAGCGAGTCCGTCCGGCACCGGATTTTACATTTCGATGTCGAATGGAACTGTTGAATATATGAGTTTGGCGGGAGCTCGTTCCGTGATCGCAGGCGCGGGGCAGGGTCTCTCCGGCGACCTCACCGGCATCACTACAACTCCGACTGGCAAAATTGTTGTTGGAAGCCGCACCGGGAACGTCTGGGAAATTGATACAACAAATGCAAACGCAACAACGTTAATATTCGGAAATCCGAATGGAGACGTGTTCGACTTGCGGTCGGTGCTCGTCGACGGGCAGGGCCGATTATTAATATTCGACCGGCCCAATTCATTTGTAGCTCCCAATTGCGGACGTCTGTTTCGCCTTGAGAACGGATTCCTGCGGCTCATTTCTGTTACAAACCGAGGCTACCGCGGCGCGATCGATCCGCTCACAGCTGATATATTTATTGCGCAGCAAGGAAACGCGAGCGACGGCGGCGGCGAGATTCTTCGCGTCGACGGAATGGTCAATCCCGCGGCGGCCGGCCACTACCGCGGCAATGATTTTTATTTATTAAAAACGGGCCCGCTCGACGGCGGCATCGCCTTTAGTTCCGCGGGAGATATGTATATTGCAATTTCCGCCGAAGGACGAATCTATCATATCAATCGCTCGACCGGCGTGAAAACAGTCGTGACCGGAAATTATAATAAACCCGTCGATGCCATCCTCGCGCCCGGAAGCGTAGGAACCGCCGGCCCGCAAGGAACCAGTTTATTTATATTAGATCGCAACGCGATTTTTGAAGTCGGCGTCGACGGCCTTCCCGCGGGTCCGCCTCCCGCAACCAATCCAAACTTAGCATTGGGCGCCGACATGAAGGCCCACGGAATTGTTACATTGGGCGGTTCCAACCGGATTGAAATACAAAGCCCCGGCGACGCGAATCGTTTATATCTCGCCGTCGCGAGCGTCTCAGGCAAGGTTCCCGGATTTCCGTTTTCGTTATATCTAAACGGAGCCGATCCGCGCGTGATGCCCAACACTCCCGATGACATTTGGGCGTATGTTAATCATCCGAGCTACTTGCCTGATTTCCTCGGGTACCTCGACGCGAACGGCGCGAGCCCGGTGACGATGCAATTATTGATGCCTAATGATCCGAGTTTGATGGGCGGCATATTCTTAGATTTTGCCTGGATCTCCTTTGAGCCTTCCGCGTTGAGCGGCATCGCCACCGTGGGCGGAACCGCGCATTTGTATCTTGGAAATTAATTTTTAATTATCATTGTAGTTTTTATTATCATTGGAACCACTTTTAACAATTCGCCGCGCGCTCGGCCGAATTCGCCGTGCATTTGTTTATGATTTTTTTGAAGTCTTCGCGCGCGACGTCCGCGCCGAGGACACGGAGTTTAAGAATCCGCCGGGCTACCGATTTTTGTTAGCAACCGTTCCGCACATCGCCGCGTGCGACGAATTGCATACCGAACTCAATGAGCGCGAGCGGAACGAAGGTATCGCGCGCATCAAAATGGGCCACGATTGCGTGATCGCTTTTCCGACGACAGTTATAAATTCCAATACAAATACAAATCCTCCGGCCGTTTTTACGATGTGGATTAACTGGAATAATCTTAACATTCCAGGACATATCAAAAGACGCCTGCTTCCGAACCAGGCTTTTATCTATAAAGCGTTCACGAGCCCGGCGCACCGCGGCCGGAAACTGTATGAATCAGGGATGCGGTTCACGCTTGCCGAACTGCACCGGCGCAACAAAACGGAATTGCTAGGGTACGCGCATGTTAAGAAAACCGTTTCGCGAAAGGGCCTTGCGGCCGTCGAATTCCGCACGATTGGGTCGTTTCGAACGATTGGATTCGGCTCGTTTATGATAACTTTTTCGTCGCGCGCGCTTCGTTCCGCACTGCCGAATGCGCTGCGTTCGTCAACGCGCGCCGCGGCTCAAAACTAATCATATCCAATGAACTCCGTACTGTTTATTTCGCGAACCACCCGATTCGGCGCCATCGCCGGTTTTGTTATTGGCGTTTTCGAGAGCGCGTCGTCGGTTTTTACAATTGCGCACATTCGCGAATTCCAGTCGGGCGAAGGCTCCGAGACCGCTGAGCGATTATTAGCTTTCGCGCAGCGCACCGCGCTCGACGCGCTCGGATTCGGGCTTCTCGCGTTTTTATTATCGTTACTCGCCGTGGGCCTCTCGCCATTACTAAGATTCGGGTCGCGCACCACGGATCGCGAGGAGGGAAACCACGCGGCTGGAATGTTACTATTATCCTCGGCGTCATTTTTAATATGGATTACGACCGGGGCGTGGTTCGCTGGCGAAATGTTAGCATACCTATCGCCGCTCGAATCGCTCGCCGTTTCCGCAGCCGGTTTTTTTATATTACTATTCTCCGCAATCATATTTTATAAAATTGTCGAGCGCTTTTCGTTTTCATTCGGCGCTTCGGCGCCGGGCCTCGCTTTCGGCTCCGGAGTCGCGATCTGTAGCGTTGCGTGGATCGTCTCGGATCTGTTGCTTTCCGGCGGCGGGGCGTATCGCGATCCCGTGCGCGTCGCGGGCTGCACGGCCGCCATCATGATTGCATTTCCCGCCGCGGCGATTATTGGCGCGGTTGCTACAAATATCATCAGCGCTTTTCGCGAGAAATCCGCGAACGGCGGATTGTTACCAAAACCGATTTCATTAACAATCGGAGCTCTGATCGCAACGTTCGCCGTCGTCGGCGCCGTGTCGCTCGATTTCTCAGCGGTGCCCGGAAATGTTGAATACAAAAAAGTGGCCTCGCCCGGAGCACCGGGTGGACCGAATGTTATTATCATAACAATTGATACACAAAGAGCGGATCACCTCGGCTGTTATGGTTATAAACGCCCGACGTCGCCGTTCATGGATTCGCTCGCGGCTGCAGGCACCGTATTTACAGATTGCAGCGCGGTGGCGCCGTGGACCAAGCCATCAACTGCTACAATTCTCACCGGGCTTTTTCCGTCGCGCCACGGCGCGCTGTACCACGGGAGTGATTTGAATACTCCGCCCGGAATGAAGACGCTCGCGGAGACGTTTCAGGACAAAGGATACGTCACGGCCGGTTTTGTTAGTAATCCGAATATTAAGAAAATTTTCAAGTTTGACCGCGGCTTTCACGAATTCTTCGATTCACCCGTCGAAGACACCGTGACGATGGCGACGTTTCGCGACTCTGTTTTTGGAAATATATTAAAACGGCTCACGAAGTATCAATTCAACTGGAAATATAAAAACGACATTGCCGAAGTGAACCGGCACCTCTTCTCGTGGCTCGACAGCAATCACAATGAGAAGTTCTTTTTATATTTACATTATATCGATCCGCACGAACCCTACAGTCCACCGGAACCCTATCGATCGCAATTTACTCAGGAGCACGGACTGCTTGTTCACAATGAACGAAAGCGCTTGATGGGAATCGACCTGTACGACGGAGAAATCAGATACACCGACGAACATATCAAATTGTTCGCGGAAAAATTGAAAAGTTATAATCTTTGGGATAATACAATTGTCGTCATTACTTCCGATCACGGCGAAGAGTTTTTCGAGCACGGCGTTCTCGGACACGGGTTTTCTCTTTATCAAGAAGTGATTCGAATTCCGCTGATCTTCTTCGGCGCCGGCGTCGCGAAAGGAAAGCGAATTGATATACCCGTGTCGAACGTTGACCTCGCTCCGACGCTGCTCGACGCCGCGCAGACGGGAATCGCGGACCTCGGCGACGGAAAATCCTTTGCAAATCTATTTGTAAATCAATCGGTGAATCCGCTTCCCGATTCGGCCGCCAAAACTCCGCGGGAAAAGATATATCTCGAAGATGAATTCGGCGAGAACGAAAACGACACTCGCAGTTTTGTTATGAGCGGAGTCCGGATCGGGCCGTGGAAATTGATTCTTAATGAAATCAACGCGTACCGGCCGCCCGAGCTGCCCAAGTATCCCAAATATGAATTTTACAATTTAGAAACCGACTCCGGCGAACAAAATAACTTATTCAAAGATGAGTCGTTTCGCGAGACGATACAAAAACTCGTTGATTCTCTTTTGAAACATTCCGAGTTTCTTAGCGAAAAAGGCCTGCGTCACATCAAGCCCGCGCCGCTCTCCGACGCAGTGATGCGCGACCTCCGCGCCAACGGCTATTTGAAATAGATCATCGGACGATCGATTTATTGATTCCCATGACCGCCCGCGCCCCGCGAGTTTTGTTAACTATCGACGTCGAAGAAGACATGCCGTCGTGGAAAATTACAAATCCAACGACGACCACGAACGCCGCAGCGCTGCCAGCGCTACAAAAACTTTGTAATGAAATTGGAATTCGCCCGACGTATTTATGTAATTATCCGCCCGTGACGCAGCGCGACTCCGCGAGGATTATTAAGACTCTCGCGAAGTCGGGCCGTTGTGAAATTGGAGCGCATTTGCATCCGTGGAATACGCCGCCTTACAACGGAATTCCAGGGCGGCGCGTCGATGAAACAACTGTAGCTTATTATATGAACGACCTCGGCCCGGCACTCATCCGGCCGAAAATTGCAACTGTTACAAACGCAATTGCTAATTTAGTTGGAATGAGCCCGGCTTCGTTTCGCGCGGGCCGCTTCGGCATGGACGGCCCCACGCTCGCCGTGCTCCCGGAATTTGGATATAAAGTCGACACGTCCGTCACACCGCTGGCGGAGCATACAAAAGACGGCGGCCCCGATTTTCGAATGGCACCGGCGCTGCCCTACCATCCCAGTCGAATTGATATATGCAAACCCGGCGACGTGCCGATTGTTGAAATTCCCGTTTCGATTGCATTAACCCGCAAAGTGCCGCGCAGCGTCCAGAATGCATATATTCGGATTCCGCAAAAAATTCGGCTTCGCGGACTTCTGTCAAAAGACTTTCTTAATATTGTCGATTTTGCGTGGCTGTATCCGGTTCGCTTTGATTTGCCGGAGATGATTCGCGCCGCCGATACGCTCGTCGCGAGCGGAAGCCCCGTATTAAATATATTTTATCATTCGAGCGAACTCGTCCCGGAAATGTCGGGCGCGGTCGCGACGCAGGCTGACGCCGACCGCGGCATCGCGCGTCTGCGCGGCATTCTTGAATATTGTATTCAGCGCCTCGGCGCGGTTCCGATGACGCTCACCGAAGCGGGCCGCGAATGCGAATCTTGGATTGCTACTAATTCCCCCACGCAAATTCCCCACGCTCGATCTGCCACTCATTCGAAAAAAATCCTGCCCCGCAAATCTTAATATTAGCGCCGGATTTATCAGTAGTATCCTTCGAACCGATGACCGTCACGTCGGGAAATCCCACGCCCGAAACAAAGTAATTGATACGATCGAGCATTCGCGATCCTACAATTCCAGAGCCGCCGACAACGCCGACCGACGCAACGTTTGAACCGGCTCTCGGATAAACAAAGAGACAACCATACTCGGGCCCTTCAAATTTTTGCGCGCCGGCAAAAACACCTTTTTTATTAATATTGATGGGACACGCGCCGAGCGCAGCACCCCACGCCGCATTCGTCTCCGAATTTCCATATAATATAACATTTCGATCCGCGAACGCTTTTGAGTTAAATTCTGAATCAGAAACGACGTCGATGGAACCGTTGCCGCGCATCCATAACACTTCCGCGTCGTAACGCGCTTTTCTTAACATCCAATTATTCTCGTCAACCGAGCCGCGCGTTCCGTAAACAAACAAAACATTGTTACGGAACGCGTCTTTGAACACGCCGCCGCGAGCCGGGTTTTTCTCTCCAGACCCTTGCGTTTTGATAACTTTCCAGCCGTCGTCGCCGTTCGCTAACAAAAGCGGGCCACCACTCTCTGGAAAATCGGGAAACTGTAGCTTTTGCCCGTCGATCTCGACGGAAAAACCCTCGGGAGCGAACATCCCCGCGTGAGTCGGATGGATCGCCAGCTTCGCAACGTTTTTTGTAGTACCGGAGAATTTTCGCGATTCTGAATTGATACTCAAATTCACGGTGCTTGGCGTGAACGCGCGCGTTTGTTGTAGTATCTCGATCCAATGGCAGCGAGAGGAAACCGACGGGCTCGGAGTTGTAAACTCTATTTTTTTTACTTCGGAAGAATTCGGAATCGTTCTCTTCGAAAACATATCAAAAATCGGCGGCCAATCGACGCATGCGCCGCCCCACCAGTGGCCCGCCCCTTTCTGTTCATGATATTCGAGATCGGTATGAAACGGCTGCAACGTCTCGCGCATCTTGCGCGCTTCTGAGACGGGAACGTTATCATCCGCGTCGCCGTGTAATATATAAACTCCGTGTTGCTTATAATTATTGACTAAAGATAACGTATCGCTCGACGACAACGCGCGCTTTAACATTCCGCCGACGCCCTTTTCGCCTTCTGTGAATGAACTTCCCGCATAACTAAAGAAACTGATCCAGCCCGCGCTCGGCGCGATCGCCGCGAACTGATCAGGGAAGAGCGCTCCGAGCTGCCACGTTCCGTGCCCGCCCATCGAATGGCCCGTGAGCCACGTTTTTGATAGATCTGTTTTTAATGATCGCTTTGCTAACGTTAAAACTTCGATCGCGTCGAGCCGCCCCCAATCCTCCCAGTCGAAGCCGTAAGGCCGGCGGTTCGTGGGGCAAACAATATAAATATCTTCTTTTCGCGCGTAACTGTCGCATTGGCTCGTCGCTTCCACTGCGGCGCCATGCAATGATAATACAAGGCCGGGTTCGGCGTCTTTCGAACTTAACTTTGCGGGATTGATACAATAATACTGAACGCTTCCGTCGATCGCGCTTACAAATGTTATTTTTCTCGTCGCACCGGGATCGCGAACCCGAAGCTTCAATTCGACAGCTCCCGTTTTTATGGGACGATCCGTTCCATCCGCACCGCGTTCCATTAAAGTTAGTTTTATACTGAGTTCACCGGGCTGCATCTGCGCGGGAGCTATAATCTTAAATTGACTCTTCCGCGTTGAAAATGAAAGTATCGGATCGACGGACGTCATCGACTTTTTGCCGCCGCACTCGACTTCAATTTGAAGCGAACCCGAGGGACGCGCATTATTGTTAAGAACTGGAATCGCGCCCCAGGCATCCACGGCTTCGCCCGCAACCGCATCCGGTAATGTTACATCCGCGGAATCGAATTGATATGTCCCGGCCGCTGGCAATAATTGCGCGCGCAGTTTGCCGCGGCGAGCCATAAATACAAATTCATTCTTCCCTTTTTGTAGCTTTACCGGAATGCGCATGTATCCAGTTTCATACCAATCGCCCGTCCGCAGATCCCCGTTAACATAAACTAAACTATGCGCCGACGCGTCGAGGACGCTCACACGCTCCGCCGCGCTGTCAACGCTAAAATAAGCATAACCATTTCGCAGCGCATTGTGATGAAGCCAGCCGTCGTCGCCTGCGGTTGCCTTCGTCCACAATTGTTCCTTCTCATTAGTATTTAACTGATTCATACTAACTTTATCTCCCGCCGCGGGTGCTCTCCACGTTCCGTATATAAAATTCGCGGAGACCGGATCGACGGCGAATGCGTTTCGCCTCGGCGAAGACCCGCACGAAAGAACGAGCGCGTCTTTAAATTGAAACGGAAGATTTGTTACAACGGTTTCCGCCGGAACGGATTCCTGCGCGAACGCGATCAGTAATGATATCAGTAATGACAAAGGGCCAGCCGCAATCACACGTGTGAATTTAAAGTCTGGCGGCAATTACTGAACAACAAGGAGTTTTGTTATAAAGAAACCCTGAGACACATTGAAAAAAGTCTGCATGCCGTCATCGGAAGTCGCCCCGAATCCAAACGATCCGGAGGCGGTGTTTGTCGCGGTGTCGAGAACGGCCAGAGTTAGACTTCCGTTGTCGATAATATAATTTGTAGTAATTCCGTCCAACGTTACAGAAACGGATCCTGTGCCGGGCACCAGCGTATGCGTCGTGCCTTCATTGAACGGCGAAAGGAATGTATAATGAATATGAATGGTACGTGACGGATTTCCGCTCTGCGACGCCGTAAGAGTAAAATCCGTGGCGGTCAAAACGAACGACGATGTATTGGATTTAAACGTGCCACCACTCACGACGCACGCCACACCTTCGTTAACAATCTTCGCGGATATAACAACTAGTTTTTGACCTTTAACAATGAGCGTCACCGCGCCGTTCATAAATTTCACGCGATCGAGGCGCGTCGCGGCCGCTTCGGCCTGGATCATCGTGCTGTTCGCCAATAATAACGATGTAAAAGTCTTATCTTTATTGGCTCCGGCAACCATGTTCAACCCGTCGAATTCCATTTTACTAATCGCTTTCTGAATCTCCCCGGAAAGACTATCCAAGAGCGTGTCTTCCAAATTACCGATGATTTGATCGGTGGGAAACGCCTTGTCGAGGAGCGTAACGAGCGCTTGCGCCGTTTTGATATCTGTAGCGAGCGAAGTCGAATTCTTATTTATTTTCTTGACGGCTGACGTGAGCGTCCCCTTCTCTTTCTTTTGCTCTTTCGTTAACGTTCCTGTCAGCGACGCAAGCCGCGTGTTCAATTCATTTAATAGATCCGTGAAATAGTTAGTAAACGGCGCGGCCTTCGCCGGCTGCAACGCCGGCAGGGCAAATAATAATAAAATGGCGGCGAGAGTTAGGCTTTTTCGAAACATGGTGTGGCGGCTCCGTGTTCACTACGTGAGCGCCGGGGAGTTTAGCAGCATCCGCCGCTCGCGTGAACCAGTTTTGCCTTGGCGGGCATTTGTGTGGTGAAATGCAACAAACGCCCAGCGTGTCGATCGAATCGCTACTCACCCACGATAATTTTCTGCGTTCGCTCGCGCGCACGCTTATTACAGATCCTTCGTCGGCCGACGACGCGAGCCAGGATGCGTGGGTCGCTGCGCTCAAACGTCCGCCGCGCTCCGATTCGCCGCGCGGATGGATTGCTACAGTTGTTCGGAATTTTGTTAAACAACAATTCCGTGCGCGCACTCGGCGCGAAACGCACGAGCGGCGGGCAATGAGAGGCGTTTGCGTTCCGTCAACCGCCGAAATTGTAGTGAAAGAAGAGATTCGCCGGCAGGTTGTCGAAGCCGTTCTTTTGTTGGATGAACATTACCGATCCGTATTGTTACTTCGCTTTTATGAAAATTTGGCGCCGCGCGAGATCGCCGAATATTATCAAATTCCGGTTGCTACCGTTCACACGCGCATCCAGCGCGGGCTCGCGATCCTGCGCACAAAATTGCAAAAATCGTACGGGTCGAATTGGAGTTGCGCCGTCGCGGCGCTCGTGCCATCGTTAACATGGGGCGGCGCGGGAGCGGCGGGTTCGTTCATTCCAGCTGCGTTATTGTTACAAGCAAAGCACATGATCGCGGCGGCGGTTGCCGTCGTAGCAATCGCGTCGGCGACATTTGTATATTTATGGATTCCGCCGGAGAATACGGCGGGCGAAATCGTATCGAACGGAATATTAGGTACTGCGCAGGATCGAGAACTATCAAATCTGGAAAATGAGAACGATAGTCTTGACGCAACTGTACCAACTTCGACCGAGAGCAGAAGAGTGTCCGCCGGGGCGAGCGAAATATCCAATAATTCATTCATGGTTCGCGGACGGATCGTGGATCCCGAAGGAGCGCCTGTTGCCAACGCTAATATTCAGTTTACTCTGAAGCGCCATCTGAGTGATGTGTTCGGACCGGAATCGGTGAAGTCTGAAACTACAGAAGTATCAACTAACGCCAATGGTAACTTTGAACTGCCGATTCCCAATCGCGATCAAAGCATTTCCTATTTCAGCGGTTTAATTAAGGTTCAATCGGAATCTTTTGCTTCGATCCGCGTCGACATTTATGATATCAAATCAAACGCTTCGAATTCGGATCTAGGAAATATTACT
Organism: Planctomycetota bacterium; assembly: GCA_046160785.1. GTDB lineage: Bacteria > Planctomycetota > UBA1135 > UBA1135 > JACQFD01 > JACQFD01. The sequence goes on along the minus strand of JBJXHE010000093.1, from coordinate 135 downwards.
GTTTTGCAGGGCGCCACCGTCCGCGGGCGCGTACTCGATGCTAACGATCGGCCGACCGGCCATGAATGGAGCGTCGGCGCGAATCTCCGAAATTTGAGCCCCCGAATCCATGCGGAAAATTGTTATGTATGGCCC
>JBJXHE010000092.1:0-7221 GCA_046160785.1 Planctomycetota bacterium | reverse complement strand
TTTCGCGAACAACGCACGATGAATCTGGCGACGTCTACAGATAGCAAAACCATCCAAAATACGATTATTACCTTTCTGCGCGAGGGCGGCCGATGAACCCATTTGTTAAATCGTTCGCGCTGATTTTACTTATCTTTAGCGTCCCGTCGTGCGCCGGATCGCCTGACACCGAACCTACAAATGGGAACGATACCCATAATCTGCAGGTGCCGCCCGGCCGTGTTATGGCACTCCCGGCGAAAGATATTGTTGAAGCGCTCGTTCACGCGCCGAATCTCGGCTGGCACGTCGGCGGCTGGATCGCGTTTGTCGACGCGCCGGGCCGCCGCGTCCGAATTTTAGCTTCCGCGGATCTGAAGACTTGGGAGCAAATTAATATATTTGATCGGGCGGGCCTCGTCTTCGGAGCGGTCATGTGGAATCCCGGCGACGGCGTCGCGCTCCAAGGCAGCGGCAACAGATCGGTTCTTTATAAAACAAATAAAGGATTCCGCGAGTTTACAATTCTGAAAGAACTGCCGGGCCGATATGTAAAGATCATTCCCGAAACAATACCTAAAGATAACGGCGAAGTCGGAAATTTGATTCTCGCGGGTTCCGACGAAAACGGGAAAGCATCCATTCTGCGCATTTCGCCGAATGGTCATATCGAATCGATCGCGCGTTTTCCCGGAGGCGCGCCGCGGCACGCGGCCGATTTTATAAACTTTAAGAATCGGAGCTTTATCGCCGGCGGCACGGAAGGGAAAGGCTGTCTTTACGTAAGCGATGACAATGCTAACTATCACGCCGTTGACGTCGGCGAAATTCCGAATTTATTAAGTATTGCTTTCGACGCAGCCGGCAATGGCATTACCGTCGGCGACAACGGCGAATGTTTACGTTCCACCGACGGCGGCGCGACGTGGAAACCCACCCTTACGGGAACCGAGAAACCGCTAGCTTCAGTAGTCTTTACAGATAAAAATATTGCTTTTGTATGCGGCCGCGACGGGCTCGTGATGATCACAAAAGACGGCGGCGTGAATTTCGAAATATTAAATTCGGGACGGCGCGAAGACTTCATCCGATTACAATTATCTCCCGCGAACGACGGCTGCTATGCGCTCGGGGCGAACGGCGTGATTCCGTTTTTTGTAACACCGGGTAAATAATCGGTGACGCACGGCGCGCCGCCGGCGAACAGGAATTGTATAAATTCCGCTTTACTGGCCGCGCCGTCGCTAATCTTAATGATCGTCGACGACACGGTTCCGCGCTCCTCGCGATGTTTACAAAATTGGTGTCCGCGGTCGTGCAGCGAATGATCGCGTAAAAATGACTTCATAAACATTTCCGCGGCGGCCGGCTCGTGAATCGATTCAAACACTTCAATTCCGCCAACGCGCAACGAATTGAGGCCGTGTTCGTTTGTTAACAAATGAACGCCGCGTTCGAGTTCTCGCGCTGGCGAGCCGTCATTCACCATAAAAAACGCTCTCGTGCGATCGGCGATAAAAAGTTGGAACGGGTTGTACTTGTTAAGATTCATCCGCTCTTCAACGGTTGATTTCCCTTCTTCGGCGTTCGCAGCGCCGAGCGCTAACATTACAATTTCGCCGCGAGACGGAAAGGTAGTATCTATTTCTCCGGGCCGATTTGTAATTCCAACAAAAACGCCGTTTTCGTTCACGCCGATCCACGTCCCCCCGGAGCGCGCATCGCGCGGCGCGGCGACACGCCGGCCGTTTATTACAAAAACTTCGGGAGGCCGCGACGGTCTATTGTAATATTCATCGCGGTTCGCGCCGACGAAGAGCGGAGCGCCGTCGAGAACGCGGTTTAGAAGCAGGAGCGCGCACACGCCGCCATTTTGCGCGACAATCGCGCCGCCGGAAACGATGTGCTCGCGCGCGAGCTTCCGCCGCTCACCGATTTGAATGCTTGCGATCGGCGCGAATATTAATAATCTCTCGCACATGAAACGTACGCCGCGCCCGATCACCGGCACGCACCTGTTCCAACGGGAGCGATGCCGGCGATTTGTGTGGCTCGAATTCCACGGCGATATAACAAAAAAGGCTCCGCCCGATGCGGCTGCGGAAGTGCGGCTCGCGCGCGGCCGCGCTCACGAAAAAGAGATTATTGCTAATTTGAGTGTTGTCGAGCCGAAGTATCCCGCGCGCGATTTCGCCGCGGGCGCGCGCGAAACGTTAAAGTTAATGAAAGCTGGAGAAAATTTAATTTATCAGGGAGTGTTAACAAACGATGGACGCGTTGGAATTCCCGATTTGTTACGTCGCGCGGAAAACGGTCGCTACGTCGTCGGCGACGTCAAGGCGTCGAACGAGCCGAAAATTGAACACGCGATGCAGGTCGCGTTTTATTCGGAGTTATTATCAAAAACGCTTTCCGAACCGCCGCCCGACCACGGATTTTTAATATTAGCGAACGGCGCCGAAGCGAAAATTAACTTAAACGAAATTTCGTATTTGTATCAAGAAGCGGCCGCCGACGTCGAACAGATACGAAACGGCGCCGCCGAACCTCGCGCAGCGATGAATTCGCACTGCGGCGGATGCGCGTGGCGGAATGTATGCATTCCCGAAATGCAAACAAAACGCGACCTTTCGTTAGTTTATAGTATTACGCCCGCGCGGCGCGCCGCGCTCGAAAGCGCGTCGATTGTTAATATCAATGATCTCGCCGAGTGCGAGCCCGCCGCCGTCGCCGAAAAAACCGAGCTGCCGCGCGAAACGTTAAGAAGACTTCGATTACAAGCAATCGCGTTACTACAAAACAAGAGCCAGCGCCTTGGCGCGCTCTCGTGGAAACCCGCGCGCATTGCGGTCGCCGCGGCGATCGCGCGCGATCCGCGCGGAACACACTACGCGGAATTTATGTTATATCGGACTTCGAAAGATAAAGATCGTTTGGAGGAGACGTGGTTTCATTCGGAGGCGCGCGAAGCTAAAGATGAGGCCGTTGCGTATCGTAAATTTATCTTTGCATTGGCCGGCGACCGCGACGCCCCAATCTATCATTTCGGCCCGGGGCTTCCCGACGCGATGGCGGAGCTCGACAGCCGCCACGGAATGTTAAACGATCCGGTGCATGGCGTATTTGCTCGATTGCACGACGTTCAGACATCGCTGCGGAGCGCGCTCGTCCTTCCCGCGTATCATTATGATTTGACATCTGTTACAAATGCGCTCGGGATTCCGCTGCCTCCGCTCGAAGCGCCGAATGGCACAGAAACGGACGACGCGCTTATTGTATCGTTGCGCCGGCGCGCCGCCGAAGAGGTGAAAGCAATTCGTAATATTCGCGTCGCGGCGCAGCGGGCGTGGGAAGCCGCGGGAGAAATGACTACAGTAAAAGAAGTTAATACAATTCATACGGCGATATGAAGGATTCGTTATTACGATATTTGGACCGCGAGCGGCTCGCCGAGCGGCGCGTGCAGCGCGAAATACACAGTTTGCCGCTCCATGAACGCGTCGAATGCGGAGAGGCGATCGCGGGCGCAACTGTAGTTTCGCAGGGCGGCGGAATCTATGTCATCTACGCCGCGGAGCACGGCGCGAAATTTCGCGAGGGCGATTTGTTATGGCTCGGCGACGGCGAAAATATCGATTCGGGCGCGCCCGTCCGATTAGTAAAATACGACCCCGCCGCAAGAGAATTAACATTGGAGCACGACGACCGCGAAAGCAGCGCGCCCGTTCTTCACCAAAAAATTTATGTGTTAGATCGCCGGTCGATGGAACTCGGCGAACGTTTCGCGACGGCGATCGAAAGCATCTTTAGAAAAGAGAATCATCCGATCGCCGTGTGCCTCGACGGATTATTAGCAACCGACGACGACGAGCGCGTTCGGAGATTGATGTTACAAAACGCGCGGGAACGCGGGCTCGACCGCTCGCAAGCCGAGGCGTTCAGCCGCGCGCTCGCGCGTCCAAAATTACATTTAATTCAAGGCCCGCCCGGAACCGGCAAAACTAAATTAATCGGCGAAATTGTAGATGCATGCATTTCGGCCGGCGAGCGCGTCGCGGTGATTGCTTATACTCACCGCGCGGTCGACCAAGTATTGTTAAAATGCGCGGCGTGCTCGGATTCAAAGAAAGTATATAAGTTAGACTCGAACCGCACGGAGGCCTCGGAACTCACGGGGACCGGCGTAAAGAAAATTAGTTCGATCGATAAGGTTGCTACAAATCGCGACCCGTGGATTTTGGGAATGACGACCCATGCGGCCGCGCGCGCCGCGGAAAAAGGGCTTCGAGTCGACCGCGTTATATTTGATGAATCGGGGCAAATACCCATTCCGCACGCGATCAGCGCGATGCGCCTCGCGGAGAAATGGTTATTTGTTGGCGATCATGCACAATTGCCGCCGGTCGTCGCGGGCGAGCACGTCGACGAACATAAAATATCTATATTCGAACATTTAGTTTCGCGGTATCCGTCGACCATGCTCGAAACCACGTATCGTATGAATACGGGTATTTGTGCATTTCCGTCGAAGCAATTTTATAATAACGCACTCAGTCCGTCGCCCGACGCCGCGTCGCGATTATTATCATTAAAGAAAGGCGGCCGATTTCGCAAAGTCTTCGATCCGAAGCAGCCGGCGGTATTCGTACAAATCGACCATTGCGGCGCCGCGATGCGTTCGCGCCGCGAAGCGATCGTCGCCGCGGAATTATTGTTAGAATTAATGATACATCACCGTTTCCCTGCGTCCGAGATCGCTGCGATCGCGCCGTTTCGCGCGCAGGTGATGGCGATTCGCGAACAGTTGGAACGGCGCGCGGCGAAATGTAACTTTAAACCCGAGGGCGGAATGCCTCTCGTCGAGACGGTCGAGCGCATCCAAGGGCGCGAGCGCGAAATTGTTATTATATCTTTTGCGTCGTCCGATCCGGATTGGCTCGCGACGCAGTCGAGTTTTTATTATTTACCGAACCGCCTCAACGTCGCTCTCACGCGCGCGCGTTCGAAATGTATCATTGTAGCGAGCCCGCTCGCGTTCGACGTGCGCGCGCGGACGCTTAAAGAAGCAAAAACATTACAATTATTCCGTGAATTGCGCGAATCGCTCTCGCCGGTCTCCGGGCACACCGTTGAGAGCGAGATCGACGCATGAGTTTAGAAGTGGTTTCAAAAGTCATTCGATCGGCGCTCGGTCCTTTTTTATTGTCTCATCGTCATCGCATCCTCGACATATCTCCTGGATATGACTCGGGCGCGCTTCCTTGATACAACAAAAAATTACCATCGCCCGGATTGCGAAGCACCTATGAAACCACTTCTAGTGACGCTAAAAAAAGAATATATTCATTTCCGCTCGAAATCGGGCGAGCGCGTCTCGCTCGCGGCCGACGTCTGGCATCCGCGAAAACAACAAAAAGATCGAGTCGTATTATTCATTCCGGGATACGGTTCCGTCCGCAACGGCGAAAAAGCATTAGCAATTGGGGAAGCGTTTACAAAGGCCGGATTCACATTTGTTGCATTTGAACCGCGCGGCCACGGCGAAAGCAGCGGAACGATCGACGGCATCACCGTCGACCGGCATCTCGAAGATTTGGCTCAAGCTGTTAAATTTACAAAAAAGCTCGCTTTGCCGATTGTTGGCATTGGCTCGTCGCTCGGCGCGCTTGCGATGGCGGGTTTCGCCGCGCGCAACCGCAGGGCTTTTTGTTGTTTTGTCGGCGTCGGCGCGGCATTCGGTTTTTTCGAGCGTTGGAGCCGCGTTGCTAAGAATCAGCGGCCGCCCGGGCTAACCGATGAAGCGATTGCGTCGGGAAAAACTGTAGCAAACGAAATCCTCGCGCCGAAGTTTACAATTCCTGCTCTGCTCTGGCACGGCATGCTCGACGACGCCGTCGATTGGAAGCACGCCGCCGATTTTGCCGCGCGCGCGAAGGGATCTGTAGAGTTGAGATTATTTAATTCCGGCGGACATCGTCTGACGGAATATAAGCATCAGATCGCCGAAGAATCGTTGCAATGGTCTTTACAATTTCTCGGCGCGCCCCCAGCGCGCGATCCAAAACGCCGCAAGTAGCATCGGAATCGCGGATGCTATTAATAACGGTTGCACCGAAATTCCCTGTGCTACAATAAGCCCGCCCGCGACGGGCCCGAACGAGTTCGCAAGCGCAGTCGCAGAAAATATTAATGAATAGGAGCTGCCGCGGCGTTCAACGGGCGTGCCCTCCGCCATCATGCCGTACGCCGACGGAATGATGCCCGCGAGAAACACGCCTGAAAAAAATCTTAATATAAATAAACTGACGAGCCCCGGCGCAAACGCCTGCGGAAGATAAAATAATCCGGCGCCCGCCGCCGACAAAATTAACAATTTTTTGTAGCCGCTCTTGTCGCCCGCGCGCCCCCACGCGGGCAACGCTAATAAATTGCCGTACTGCGTCGCCGAGATGATCACGCCGTTCGCGAGTCCGAGGTAGGTTGCTACAAATGCGGATGTATCTTTAAACGATTCGACATAAAACGCGAAGAGCGGCTCGACGCTCGACACACCGAATCGAATAATAAATAACGCGGCGAGGAGCTTCCAGACGAGCGGGTTTGCTAAGGTTATTTTGACGTCGCTCCACGCGCGGCTCGTTGCGCGCAGCGGGCCGACGCGCACCGCCACGGGCGCCGGCTTCACTTCCTCACGCGTATAAAATATAACCAATATCATCGAGATGAGCGCGGCGAATGCTGCAATTCCGAATAGATAACTTGGCGAGCCGTGGTCGAGAATCCAGCCGCCGAGCGGCGGGCCAACGGCTCCGCCCGCGAGCATCGCAGCCTGAAGCACCGATGCTACAAATCCTTGCCGGTTCGCGGGCGTGTGAACGGATACTAACGTTAGCGACGGCGCGATAAATCCGCTGAACGTTCCCTGCGCGAGTCTTAATATTAACAAAATCCACGGGTCGCTCACGAACGCCATCAAGCCTACAAATACGGAGAGCCCGCCGAGCGCGCGCAATACCATCATCTTGCGTCCATAACGATCGCCGAACGCGCCCCACAGCGGCCCGGTGATCGCCGCGGAAAAAGGCGCCGCGCCGACGAGCACGCCCGTCCAAATAGCAACTTCGCTCGAATCTACAATTCCGAGTTTTGGTAATATAATCGGAAACGCCGGCAGAAACCCCGCCATCCCCGTCGACGCAACGAAGTTCGATATAAAAATAACAATTAGATTTCTGCGGGCGA
>JBJXHE010000091.1:0-4247 GCA_046160785.1 Planctomycetota bacterium | reverse complement strand
CCTGGGCGAACGCCGGAACGGCCGCGAGCAATGCAAACAAAGCCGCGAACGAATATTTTAGTATCGTATTCATTTTAGTAGTTGTATTAAAAAACGAAATGTTAAAGATAACGCGATTATCGGGCGCTGCGGACTTCGAGGCGCCAATCAGCAGCCTGTGTCGAGAGTGCCGCGCCTTCGAGGTGGCGCTGGGTTCGCGCTTCAATGGTTAAGAATCGCCAGCCGCCCGGCTGGCCGGCGGGCCGGCCCTGGGCGTCAAAAAAACTAAATTGATATTGAATATGAATATTAGCATCCGAGATCAGGCGCACGGGCGCGGTCACGCGCATGGGCGTCGAATCGGTGGCGGGGGTCACGACCGGCCGGTCGAAACCGAGGTAGTCCCAAAGTTTATCTAATACAACAATTTGAGGATAGGTTCCCGGACCGATTGTGTCGGGGCCGCCGCCGTGGGGCGCTTTCACGGTATCACACGATGTTAAGAAAAGCGCCGCCGACGCAAGCAGGAGCGCACTTGTAAATTTTAAAATTGGATACTTCATGATACGGTTTTGTAGCGTGAACTATTAAATGGAGTGATGTTACTATTGGATAGGAGCAGGCGCCGGCACCGCGGCTCCCGGTTGCAATTGATTAGCAATCATACGTGCGCGCTCGCTGCGCGGAGAGTACGGCGGACGGACTTCGCCGAACAGCCGGATGAATCCGATGCTTCCGGGCCGCGGCGTGTAGAGAGCATCGCCGCCTTCGAGAATGTGCGTTCCGAAGGTTGTTAATTTTTCATCGGAGACGATCCGGATGTTTTCTTCTTGATACAGTTGCCGCAGCTCGGAGAGCGACAGGTCTCTTAGGTAACCGGCGTTTTGATAGGATTGCAGAACTTCGGCCGTTGGCGTCCGCACGCAATCTCCGCCGAGAATATAAGGATAATTCTGCTTTCCGGTGCCCGCTGAAAAGTCATTTGAATAATATACAGTTCCCGAATTCACCCACGACGGGGCGCTGGAATTTAAGTTTAATAATCGAACGTAATACACTTCGGGCTTGTTCGCGGTACCCGGCCGTACGTCTGGAAGCACGACGCGTGTGGCGCTCGAATCACCGATTTGTAGTGAAACCGTTTGCCGGTCCTGTGCGAGGGAAACCGGCGCGAGGTAAATTGCCTGAGGTAACAATTCGCAATGGCGCGTGTCGGCGTGGGCGGTACTCTTAACAAATAAACCGATCGCGGCGATGCCGGCTCCGATGAGGACATCTTCGGTTTTCTGGCCGATCGCGGCGTACGCGACTCCGCCCGCGATAAGAACATTACCAATTAAACTTTTCGCCTGCCGCAGATCTTCAAGATTATTCCAACGCAGGTCGGCCGCCATTTTATTAACATCGCACGCAACGGGAAATTGTAATGTTTGATTCTGAATCGAAACGCGAAGCGGCGCGTTCGTCGACGGCGTATTGATAGCAAAAGCCGCGATTGCGTTGTCGGGTCCGGTCGCGACTTTCGTAGGGCAAAAACCGCCGTCGACTACAAAAAGAGTATTGAATGATTTGCTTTCAAACGCGCCCGCGACGGACGACAAATTAGGATCAATCCTCACCGCCTTTTGATAATGTTCGCGCGATTCCTGCAATTCGCCGATTTGTTGCGCGGCGAACCCTGCTAACAAATAGCCAAGTGCAAAATTCGATTCGACGGGTTTGTAGTCTTCGAAGGGCTCTTCGGAAGTATTGTTAGCAGCTTCGCTCGCGGCGGGCGCGGCTTCCGCATTTTTATTATAATCGCCGCGAATGACGTCTTCGCGGCTTGGCGTTTCGCCTTTTTCGTTCAGTCCAAAATCGCGAATATAAAAAAGAGAATTTTCAGCCGACGCGCGCGCGTTGCCCCAGTCGTGATTGATAGCATCCAGCACGCCAATATAATAAAACGCGAGAGCTTGCTCGAACGGTTCGCCCTTCCAAATACGGACGCGATCTTCATAAAAAACGACCGACGGAATTGTTTTATTCGCGTTGAGCCCCTGCGTCCGCAGAAAATCATATAACGAATCCATTTCGGGCTCGCACGCCTCGACGGCGCCGTCGGCGAGCGACACCATCGCGAGCTTCATGCGATCTATCAAAAAATTCCGGTCGCCGGGATCCGCGGACGCCGTGGCGAGCAGCCGGGCGCGCGCGTGGCCGAGTTCGCCGCGTTCGACTTGCGAGACGAGCGTGCGGTCGGGTTGATAACTCTGGCAGCCGGCCGCAATCGTAATAAAAAACGCGAGAACAAGATTTGATACAATCGTTTTTGCCGCAACGTTCATCCGTGACTCCTTAAAGAATGAATTACGTTAATCCATCAATGTTAGTCAATCAGGAGGCCATGGGCGAGCCGCGCGAAAAGAATGGAATGTTCCCATTCAATCTTGCGGCTGGCCAAATTTTCAATTTGATACTGTATTGAATAGTAGTCTTTGCGCCCTTCGGCGGGGTCGCCGTTTTGTTGATTCGTCCGGCTCGCCGATGCAACAATTGCGGTGAGGCGGTGAGTGGGTTCCTTACCTTTCTGAATTTCAGGAACGTCGAAGCCGGCGCGCCGCGCGAGAGCCGCCTCGTCTTCAGTAATATAAACATGAACATTCTTAGCTTGAAACAATTCGAGCATCGGCTGTGCGTTGCAGACTTTTGCTAACAAAGCCCAGCGATCCGCCCGCGGAATGCGGTCTGACGAACGATTTTCGACTTCCGACGGCACGAGCCGGATCTCCGGCGCCGCGCCGTTGCGATTTGCTAAGAATGAGCTTGATGCTAACTTTTGTACGACCTCGTCAACTGTAAGTTGCACGTCGCTGCTCGTGATTCGCGAAGTGCGGACGGGCGCCGTGCACGACTGAAGCAGTGTTACAAAAACGACGGCGGCGAATTGTAATAAAAGCGGGCATCGATAATAGGTCATGATCCGGCTTGCCACAATTCCTCCCTTTGCCTGTGAATTGTAGTGTAAAAATAATGAAGCGGTTTATTCGCGGATCTGCGCGAGATCCATCATTTCGCTAAATACAATCTTTCTCGATCCGAGGTTTACAAGCTTAAATTCGAAATAGTAATATCGCTTGTCGCCGCCGCGGTTTGCTTCGTGAAAAATTCCGGTGAGCAGATAGGTAATATTCGGATCATAACGATCCGTTCGCGCCGCGCCGCCCTGTCCCATGTCGAGCCTGTCGGGTTCTCCGGCCTTGGCGCCGTAGCGTTCCTGGTCTTTGCTCATTTTCTCGGGCTCTTCGTTAACCACCGCGACTTTTAACAAAACGTCGCTTTGGAGAAGTTTTCCGCGAAGGCGGTTCTGTAGTAAACGAAAATCGGAAGTCGGCGTGCGCGTTTCATTATTGAGCGTGCCGAGTTCGACGACCACCTTCGACGGCGCATTCTTAATATCCGGAATATGAACAATCTTTTGTGCGAGCGACTGCGCCGCGACGTCGGAATGTTCTAAAAGCGCCTGGAAATTCGCGCGGCTGTCGCCGCGATCCTCGGGCGTCGTCGCATACGGATCGACGCGGCCCTGATGATCGCCGCGCGGCGGGCTTCCGCATCCCGCAAACGAAATGCTAATTAACAATAACGGAAGCAGGATTGCGATTTTAACAAAACGGCAGTCGTTGTTCATTTGTATAAGTTCCAAAAAAAACAAAACGGGACGCGAGACTCCTAAGGGACATTGCGCTCGATACGCGCGATTTAACCGAAGTTGGCCGCGCGGGCAAGAGAGCGGCGTCGCCGGCGTCCGTTTCGCGCCAAAAGCAAATCGACGCAGGGGAGCTGCCGCCTCGCGCGTTCGTAACATTTGGCAGCGCACGGCTGTTTCCCAAATCGCGCGCGCGTGTGGCGAATGTTCCAATTCCTTCGAATTTTGGATATTTAATAAAAAGCAAAGCAAACCCGTGTCGCGAAAGTATAGTTTTGTAAATTTGATACGACGTTTTCCAGGATTATTAGAATAAGGTTCTAACAATAAAGTTTGGCGCGAAGTCGCGAGCACAGAGAGCCAGTCGCGCGCGGTGCTGGCGGAAATTCCGATGTTGCGGCCGAGTTCTGCAAAGTTAACAATCTCGCTCGACCGCGCAGCGCCCCGACAGACTAACAGCCCGTGGCAAAAGTCATCCTATTCAAATATGTTCTTTTTTGTTAACTCTTCGTCAAGCCGTTCTCGGCGTAAGTTCTTACTACGCCTCAAACGCCTTTCCTCGATTTAACAAAAAATTTCT
>JBJXHE010000090.1:0-17319 GCA_046160785.1 Planctomycetota bacterium | reverse complement strand
AGCCGCACGCGCCCTTCGATCACCGAGCGGCGCAGTTCGATACTAAACCGCGGCGCCGCATTATTAGCATCTGTGGAATGAGCGCTGCCAGGCTTTGGCGAGTGGTCATAGGTGCGCGGCGGAATTGTTAAGTAACTACCCGAGCCATCGTTCCGGTTGGCGGCGATCGCATCCATCAATTCCAGGCGGAAGTTATCAATTAGAGTACGGCCCGTTCCTTCAGCAGCCAAAACCGCGTTGCGCTCATCGAATACAATTAATCCGCCGCGTTGATCAATATTGAATCGGTCAAATGCGGCCGCACGCGCTTCGAGAATGCGAAGTTCTCGGCTGCGAATGAGGGCGGCTCGAAGAATATCAACAACGGATCGTAATCGCGCTTCTTCAGCCTCGCCGTAGCGGATTCCGTTGCTCTTTCGGCGAATGGAAATATGTCCGAGCGACCGTGTTCCATCAAATAAAACAACGCCGACGCCATCGTTAATTCCAAGCGGCGCCCAAAACTCGTGGAAGAACGGCATTTTTTGTAGTTCTGCTGGAGGAACCAGACGGTCGGCCGCGGCTACGAGCGACTCCATTCCCTGCGTCCGGCGTCGATGCGCTTCGACTACAAATGGGTTTGAGCCGGAGTACGTTTCTTCGTATCGCGCTTCCCACTCTACAGTTAATCCAGATGTAGCAAGTATCTCGTGAACGCCTGGCGCATGGTGAAGCGTGACGACGCAATGTGCGGCGTGAAAGGTCGTTCTTAATAATTCCGCGACTTCGGCCCAGCAGGGTTCAACACCCGCCTGCAATCTTTCTAACAATTCAAGACGTAAAGAATTTGGAGGCCCGGAGCGTGTGGAAAATGCGTCGGCGTAGTACATAGCAATTCAACAATTCGATAATCGGAGGAAGAGAACGCGAGAATGCGCTGCGACAAGGTCGGCGCGCAAACCGATGAACCACTTCGGTAGGCGGGCCTCTTCAAGAGGGTGGTTAAACGCTAAACCACCCGTTTGGTGTTGCAATGAATCAAAAAAAAAGGGCCGACATTCCGTCGGCCCTCCCCCAACTCACTTGCCACCAGGGCAAGCTTCATTGGAGTCCCCTCTGCCCCGCGGTGAGTTGCACTCTTCCGCGCTCCCGCGCTGGTTATCGGTCCAAGTTTAGAGTTCCTTAACGCGGCACATTTTTTCCATAACATTGAAATTGTTTGAATTCGCCCGCCGAAACTCCCCTTCTCGCATAATCATTACGGATCATTACTTATGAGTCGCGCTGTAAAGCTCTCACTATTAGCTGTTGCCGGCTTGACCGGAATCTTTGCACTTCATGTTCAATACAACATGGGTGGTTTTTCTAAATTTCTCGGTTTAGATAAAAATAACGCGCCGGTTGACACCACGGAGAAGCCAGCGGGAACAGATACTACAGAAAAAAAGCCGGCTGGGCCGGTTGCTAAGAATACGGGCCCGCGCGAAGAGCTCGTGGTTGGATTCCTTCCGGTCACGTGCCATCTCACGTGCCCTGTTACAAATTGGATCACTTCACATTCCGATCGCGGCACGGTGTTTCGATCGAAGAAATATACAGAATTTTCAACGATCGCCGAGGAGTTCAAAAGCGGCAAACTCAAAGCTTCATTTATATTAGCCCCGCTCGCGATGCAGTTACGCCGCCAGGGTACGCCAATCAAAATTGTGCATTTGGGCCATCGCGATGGCACGACGATTATTGTTAAGAAGGATTCGCCATATAAGACCATCGCGGACCTTAAAGGTAAGAAAATGGCAATTCCCCATAACTATTCGAATCAGCGCATTCTTCTTGTGCGCGAAATGGATAAGTACGGAATGAAGCCCGAAGATCTTACACTTATTTCTTATCCACCTCCCGAGCACGCAGCCACTTTGCAGGCCGGTAAAGTAGATGCTTATATTATTGGCGAGCCGGGCGCGGGAAAGGCTGAGCTAGATGGTTTTGGACGCGTGCTTGCATTTACTAAAGATCTTTGGCCCGAATTTATTTCATGCGTTCTCGCAGTAAACGAAGACTATATTCGTACAAATCGTCCGCTCGTGCAAGAATTGATAGATGGCATTTCAGCATCCGGAAAATGGATTGATGCTCCGGGCGAAGAATTAATAGCTGGACTTCACCACGAAGAAGAGGGAATTCCCGAAAGTGATAAAGTCGCAATTGTTAAAAAAGGGTGGGGCGGGTCACACCGCGTTCAGGCTGCGACGATTGCCGCGCGGAAAGAATATTATGGATTTGCGCCGGAATTAATGAAATTCGTTCTAACTAAACCGCCAGATCGAGTGAAATATACGAATCTGATTCCCGCGCGAAAAGATTTCGAAGAAATACAAAGATATGCCGAGCGGCTCGAGTTCTTTAAACCTTCAACGCCTGACGATCCGTTTGGATTTGATGATTATTGTGACATATCCTTCGCAACGGCGGCGCCCGCGCACGCCGACGAAGTTAAGGGCGCGAAAGCGAAAGAAACGAAATAGCGCTTGTCGTGAAATTTATTGATCGCCTGCTACTCCCGATCCTCGGGATTCTAGCATTCATAATTCTTTGGTCGGGAATTGTTATTGCGACGGCTCCGCCTCCGCGATTGCGTCCTGCATTTGGGTTTTCAGCAAGCGCGGACGGAATTGTAAATGTCGTTGTCATTGATGAAATTACCAAGATCGCTGTCGAAGATACAATTTCGCTCGCTGATAATAAGAAACTCGAAGCAGTCGAAAAATTAAGAGTCATGTTGGGCGCACATGCTCCAACTTTGGCCGCGATCCCGCCTACTACAGATAAAACCGCTGCGCTTCGTGACATTCTTGAAGCTGCTAAAACTGAATTCGGTGGAGGACTCGAAGTAAAGGAAATTGCTACAGATCCGAGCGTCGCACCGAATCTTGAGGCTTTCAACCGAGCTAAAGATTATCAAAAACAGAGGATGACACTTGAGACCTGGCTGCCGCTCCCTCAGGACGCGTTTGTAGCGCTGGTGGAAATGACAAAATCAGGTGAAATGGTGCGCCACATTATTGCATCCATCTTTCGAGTCTTCAGCGGATTTATCATTGCGGCATTATTAGGAATTCCCTTCGGACTCGCCCTCGGCAGTTTCGCAAGAATTAATTCATTAACGAACTCTATTATTCAAATCATTCGGCCGATTTCGCCGATTGCGTGGCTTCCGGTCGCGAACATGCTATTTAAAGGCAGTGACTCCGCCGCGATTTTCTTAATATTTCTTTGCTCGTTTTTTCCAATCACCGTGTCGACCGCGGCGGCGATTGCAACTGTAGATTTAAAGTATCGGCGCTCCGCCATGAATTTTGGCGTCACGGGTATTTCCTTCGCGCGATATGTATTAATTCCAGCCGCGTTGCCATCAATTCTCACCGCTCTGCGCGTGGCCGTTGGCATTTCCTGGGTTGTTATCGTCGCCGCCGAAATGTTAGGAGTCGAACAGGGCTTGGGATATCAAGTTCTCGACGCGCGCATCCAGCTTCGTTATGACAAAGTTGTAGCAGCAATGATCGTAATCGGGTTCATCGGATTATTGATAGATCTTATTATTAGAAAGTTCGAACTGTCAGAACTCGAACGACGCGGACTTATCAAACTATGACACCGAATCTTGGCGACGTTTTTTCGATTCCGGATCCAAAGCCCGATGTTAAGAAAGCTTCATCGGCGCACAAAACTAAGATTGTCATCCGCGACGTTAAAAAAACATTTATAACAAAAAAAGGCGCCGTGCCGGTGCTGGAAGGCGTGAACCTCGAAGTGCGCGACAAGGAATTCTTAGCGATTGTCGGCCCGTCGGGCTGTGGAAAGTCAACATTACTCAACTGCATCGCGTGTTTCGAACCTTACAATTCCGGTTCGATCGAAATCGACGGCGAGAAAGTTACAAAACCCTCGCCCAAGAGAGTCTTTGTTTTTCAAGAAACCGGAATTTTCCCGTGGCTCAGCGTTTGGGACAATATTGGTTTCGGGCTTGGCAAGAAAATGCCATTCAAACAGAAACACGAAATTGTTATGAAATATATAGAATTGGTCGGGCTCACGGGGTTTGAAAAGGCGCTGCCGAACGAATTGTCGGGTGGAATGAAACAGCGCGTCGAGTTCGCGCGCGCTCTGGCCGTCGATCCCGATATATTATATTTAGACGAACCGTTCGGCGCGCTCGACGCGCTCACGCGCCTCGAGATGCGGCGCGAAATTGTTAGAATTTGGAAAACTACAGGTAAAACCTGTTTATTAGTAACGCACGACGTCGAAGAAGCGTGCGAACTCGCGGACCGCGTCGCCGTGATGACGAAGCGCCCCGCGATTATTCGAGAGATCTTTGATAATCCGATTCCGCGTCCGCGCGACCCCGACTCCGCCGAGTTCCGCGAATTGAAACATAAAGTGTTCCGCCTGCTCGGCGTCGAACGGCGCGTTTAATTAATATTACTTATTCTTCGCTGCTTTCTCTTTCATAACTTCTTCGAATACTTTCTCGGCGATCGCTCGCGGAACGGCGCGATACTCGCTCGGTTCCATCGAATACACACCGCGGCCCTGTGTCATGCCGCGCAGCGTGCTCGAATATTGAAACATTTCCGCGATCGGGGCCTTTCCTTGAATCGAGCGAATGCCGCCTTCCGCCGCGATATCTGTAATTTCCGCACGGCGCGAATTTAAGTCGCCAATTGTAGATCCCAGGAATTCTTCGGGCACCTGAACGTCAAGTTTCATAATCGGTTCGAGAAGCACCCAGTTCCCTTCTGCCGCCATTCGGAACGCTAACATTCCAGCTTGCTGGAATGCGAGTTCGCTCGAGTCGACATCATGATATTGGCCGTCGTAGAGCGACGCGCGAACGTTAGTAAACGGAAATCCGAGCGTGCTGCCGTGCTCGGCCGCCATGCGGATGCCCGCTTCGACCGCCGGAATGAATTGGCGCGGAATGCGTCCGCCTCCGATGTCATCAATAAACTCGACGTCGTTTTCCTTAACAAAAGCCGGTTCAAATTTAACTTTAACAACGCCGTACTGGCCGTGTCCGCCGGATTGTTTAATATGGCGGCCTTCGACGTCTTTCGCCTTTGCTAATGTTTGGCGATACGCAACCTTCGGTTTGCCAATCACAACATTAACGCCGTAGTCGCGCTGAATGCGGGTTACTAATATTTCTAGGTGGAGCTCGCCCATTCCAGAAATAACAAGTTCATTGGTCTCTTCGTCAGTCTTAGCTTTAAACGTCGGGTCTTCGCGCATCAGCTTGCCGATCGTTTCTGTTAATTTATCGCGATCGGCCTGCGCCTTCGGCGCGATCGATTGTGATATAACAGTATCCGGGAATTCCATACGCTCGAGAACGATCGGATGATCCTCGTCGCAAAGAGTGTCGCCGGTAATTGTTTGTTTTAATCCAAGCACCGCCGCGATGTCGCCGGCGACGATTTCATCCACCTGCTCGCGATCACTTGCGTGCATTTTAACAATTCGACCGATGCGTTCCGTGCGGCGCAGGCGAGGATTTGATAGTTGCGCGCCCGATGCTAACGTTCCGGAATAAACGCGAACAAATGTTAAGTCTCCGTTTTTATCGGAGATTGTCTTGAATGCTAATAAACAAAGCGGCTCGGTCGGAAGCGGCTGCCGCGCGATTTCGATGAGTTCGTTCGTTTCTGCATCCTTCTTGTGTGGATGCCGCCCTTTGATGCCGCCGATATCGAGCGGCGACGGAAGATAATCAACAATGGCGTCGAGCAAAAAGTTAATACCTTTCTTCTTCAACGCGGAACCGCACAGAACGGGCTGAATGTGCCGCTTCAGCGTTCCGAGTCGCAGCGCACTCTTAATTTCATCAATTGTTACTTCTTCGCCTTCGACGAATTTTTCCATCAATTGATCGTCGACTTCCGAAACCTTTTCGACGAGGAATTCGCGCGCTTTCTTAACTTCGTCCGCCATCTCCGCGGGAATCGGAACTTCTGTAGTCTTTCGCCCGTCGGAATCGTCGGTGAATTCATAAGCTTTGCGATGTATCAAATCGATGACGCCTTTGAAACTGTAGCCTGCGCCGATCGGCAATTGTAACGGAACCGGATTCGCATCTAATCGCACGCGCATCGATTCGATGCACTTTTCAAAACTGGCGCCGACGCGGTCCATTTTATTAACAAACGCCAAACGCGAGACTCCATAACGATTCGCCTGGCGCCAAACAGTTTCCGATTGCGCTTCGACGCCCGCGACGCCGTCGAACACTGCGACCGCGCCGTCGAGCACGCGCAAGCTGCGTTCGACTTCGGCGGTAAAGTCCACGTGTCCGGGTGTATCAATTAAATTCATCGAATGGCCGGCCCATTCGCACGTGGTCGCTGCGGACGTAATTGTTATTCCGCGCTCCTGCTCGTCCTGGAGGTAGTCCATCGTGGCGGTGCCATCGTGAACTTCACCCATCCGATGGACCTTTCCTGTTAAGAAAAGGATGCGCTCGGAAATTGTTGTCTTTCCCGCGTCGATGTGCGCGCAAATACCGAAATTCCGGTGTTTCTTCAGCCGGTTGAGGAATTGATTGAGTTTCGGATCCTTAGGATCCGAGGCAGGAATTGTAGCTTGCGACACAGGAGCAGTTATGAATTAGGGAATGAGAAACTTTTGGGTCGAAATACGTTATTTGTAAATAATGCGTGGCTAGACCCCTCGGTTCGTCAAAGGGGTCTCTCACTGATTTGGGCGAAAGACGCTACAAAGGATTTAAGATTCGTCAATCCCCACAGCCCTCACTCATGCGCAAGTTTCTAATTCGATTCGGAATTGTTATATTGTCGACGCTGCTCTGCGCGTTGTTACTTGAGTTTGCGCTTGGCTTTACAAACGCAGGGAACCGAGTGGTGTTTCGAGTGCGCCCTCGCCTTGGCGTCTCGAGAGCGCCGAATCAGAAAGGCGTTGAGCCTGGAAATGAGTTCGCAGGCCAGTGGGTTCCGTTAACTATCAATTCGCTCGGCTTCCGCGGCCCGGAATTGGCGGAGCATAAGCAGCCCGGCGAGATTCGAATCCAATGCCTTGGCGACAGTTTTGTATTTGGCGGAGGCGTCGGCGACGATGATACATTTCCGGCGAATGCACAAAAAATTTGTAATAATAGCAATCCAAAGCCGATTTGGATTAATAGCGGAGGTAATGGTTATGACGGCCGCGAAGCGGCGGGATATTTAGATTTTTATTATCCGACAGTCCGTCCTGATATTGTAGTTTTTGGATGGAACTGGAACGACCTTGTTAGTATTGCCGGCGAGTCGAGCGCGGAGATTACTAGCTTTGACTCTCCACGGCTAAAAACACTCGCAAGCCTGTTCGGCGTGGAGACGCTCACTCTGCGCAAGACCGCTATTTATAAATTTGTTAATTATTATCAAAACCCGAGGCAGTGGAACAAACCCGAAACTCTCGACGCGTTTAAGCAAGAATATCTTTCCAAAGTTGTGGGTGCTGCCAACGGTCCAGGATCGGCAGATCGTTGGAATCTCGCAAGGAAAGCGATCAGCCGTATGAACGAATTATGTAAAAAACACGGATCAAAATATTTTGTATTCGTAATGCCCGAGCTCACATGGAAGGAAAGCGCGCGATTTGTAGCCATCGACAAACTCGAAGCACTGCTCGATTCATTAAAAATACCGTTCGTCGACGCACAGCCCGAGTTTTTTGATAGTTTCAAGGCGGGGCGCCACATGGTTCAAAATTTAGATCCCGCCCACCCGAGCGCCGAAGGGCAGCGCATGCTCGCAGAAGTCTTAGTGAACGCGCTTGCTAAATTAAAATGGATTCCGGAGCCTGCTAAGGTTCCGGAATCCAAATAATAAAAGTCTAATTTTAGCGTTAACGCGGCCGCTGCGCTGCGCTCTTGCGGAACGCTTCAAAATCATCAAATCGTGCGGCGGGCGGCGCGTCGGCGGGATTCTGATTTGTAGGAATTGCCGGACGCGGCGCGGGCGTTGGTGAAGCGGATGTTACAGGCGGCGCGGGCGCGGCGGCTGGAACGTTAACATTCGGCGTGCCGCCGTCCGCGACTCCTAATATGGTCTTGAAGTAACTCGGGCTGTTCACTCTTAACAATGCGTTTTCAAAGGTAATAATACCTTTGCGCACCGCTTCAGCCATGCCCTGTTCTAATGTTTGCATTCCCGTCGTTCCGCCGGTTTGCAGAAGATTACCAATCATGTGAGTCTTGCCTTCGCGGACGCACGCGCGCACCCCGTCCGTGCCCGCGAGGATTTCATGAATCGCCACTCGTCCGCCGCCCACTTTCGGTACTAACGTTTGCGAAATGACGCCCGCGAGCGCCATCGATAATTGCATTCGCACTTGTTGTTGTGATTCGTGCGGGAACACATCAATAATACGGTCGACGGTCTGTACTGCCGACGTTGTATGTAATGTTCCAAATACGAGGTGGCCCGTTTCGGCGGCCGTGATGGCTAATCCTATCGTTTCGAGATCGCGCATTTCGCCTACGAGAATGACGTCGGGATCCTGGCGCAACGCGCGCCGCAGCGATTCGGAGAAACTTTTTGTATCAAATCCGATTTCGCGTTGATTAATAAAACATTTCCGGTCGGCGTGTATAAATTCAATAGGATCTTCCATTGTTAGTATGTGACCCGCTTCGGTGCGATTAATATAATCAATCATCGCGGCGAGCGTTGTCGACTTTCCGGAGCCCGTCGGGCCGGTTACTAATACTAACCCTCGTGGCAACTCGCAGAACTTCTTGAATGCGGCCGGCGCGCCCAAACTTTCTAATTGCGGAACCACCTCGGGAATCTTACGAATCACAAGACCACAATTCCCGCGCTGCTTCGAACAATTTACGCGGAAGCGAGCAACGCCCGGAATCGCCTTCGAAAGGTCAAAATCGCCGGATGCATCAAATAATTCCAACTGTTCCTTCGATAATACTTCTTCGATGAACGCACGCGTTTCAACTTTTGTTAGTATCGGGTGATCTGTATACGGAACAATATCACCATTAATACGATAGCCCGGAGGGCTGCCGGCTTTTAGATGTATATCCGAAGCATCCACTTCGACCATTCGACGCAATAACGGCTCCAACAACATCGCTGGGTACTCCTTAGAGAATTGGCTCCCCAAATCGGAATTGCCGCCGCCCCTTCTTTAACCGCTTGCCCCTGCGCGCCGCTTCGCAAATGCTAATAATTCGATATGTTCCGTGTGCGGAAGAAAGTCGTACGGCCGCACTTCTTCAATTTGATAGTTTTTACAAATCGCCGCGAGGTCGCGCGCGAGCG
The DNA here is from genome assembly GCA_046160785.1 of Planctomycetota bacterium. GTDB lineage: Bacteria > Planctomycetota > UBA1135 > UBA1135 > JACQFD01 > JACQFD01. The sequence continues at coordinate 8,002 of JBJXHE010000090.1, read as the reverse complement.
AAACTTCCGAACAGGATAAGTAGGCAATTCTTTCCGGATCCAATTCCACCAGCGCCGTGAGCGAGCGCGTATCGAAACCTCCGCGCGGCGGGTCGACTGTGGCTAAATCTATCTTTTGGCCGCGCAATCTAATTAATATATCTGCTGCGTCGCCCTCGGAAAAGGTAATGTTGGCGCGCCGGTTCTTCGCGGCATTCCGGCGGCCGTCGCGCACCGAAGTTCCCGCTTCTTCAATCGCATCGACGCGTTTCGCTTTTTGTGATAACGGAATTGTTATGAATCCTCCACCCGCATAAATATCAATAACGTGTTCGGCCGCCGCGACCCGCCGAACGATATCGTCGACGGCGCGTTTTGCAAAGATAGCGTTTGGTTGGAAAAATGATTCGAGCGATATTTGATATTCGAAGCCGCCGAGTCTTTCTGTAATATAATCGCGGCCGAGAAGCGGCAGAGACCTCGAACCTAAAACAACGTTCGTTTCAGTATCATTAATATTACGCGCGACGCCGATGATTCTCACTGTTTTATTGAGCGTCGTTTTTAACAGATGAGCCAGCCGCGAAACGCGCTCCGCAAATTCTTTTCCCTCGGGAAACAAGCCTGCGGTTGTAACAATTCCGACGAGAGCCTCGCCGGTCGTTTGCGCAACGCGAACGGTGATCGCGCGCGCCGCGGCGCGGTTTGTTTGTTTATCAATAACGGAATCCGAAACGACTCCCGGCAGCGGTCGAATCGGTATCTGTAATGATTCAATAATTTTCTTGACGCCGCTCGCGATCTCCGTAATCGACGGATCCTGAATCTTGCATTCTTCGACGTCGACAAGTTCGTGAGTGCCTTTTTTAAAGAATCCGCCGGCGACGCGCCCTTTCAGAATGGCTAATGGATATAAAAGCCGGTTTCGATAGAAGTATGGATTCTCGGGCGCCGCGATGCTACGAACGCGAACGTTCTTTAATTCTGGATGCTTCGCAAACGCGCGCTCGACCGCCGACTGTTTTTGTAATAATTGTTCGCGGTACGGAGTATTTAAGAACGAGCATCCGCCGCACGTTCCGAAATGCTTGCACCTCAGCGGTTCCATTTTTAATGAACAATAAAAAACGGCGCGAACCTGCGCCCGCGCCGTAATTCAAAAATTGTAAGATTCGTCGTTTTTAGCGAGCGACAGTATTGCCCATCATCTGCCATGCTTCAATTCCGCCCGACAGCGACCAAACATTAGTAAAGCCGTGTCCCGCTAAATATGCGGCGCCGTCGGCGCTTCGCACGCCGCGCTGGCAGTATAAAACCATTTTTGTAGCTTTCGGCCACTCTTCATGCATCTGTCGCACGAGTTCCTGCGTCAATTGAATCGCGCCCGGAATCGTCCCAAACGCTGTTTCGTCGGGGCCTCTCATATCAACTAATCTGAACGACTCGCGCTTATCGATCCAGGTCTTCAGCGTCGGTGCGTCAATCTTAGTCTTACTATCTACTTCGTGGCTTTGTTTAATAAACGTAACGACGTCAACAACGGAATCTTGAACATCGTGGCTTTTTAATACATCCTGCAGTTTGTCGGTCGGCTGGAAACCGCAACTCGAGCAGCCGCCAACGTGATATTTACGAAACAGGGCGCGCTGGGCGGAAGGAAATGCATCAAGGATTTCCGCCATCGTGGATGTACCGGTAATTTCGCGCGTGGACATTGGATTATTACTTTAGTTAGTAAGAGAATTTGGGAGGTAAACCAGAGCGGCAAATGATTAGCACATGAATCGCCAAAGCGCACGCGGCGCGTTCATTGTTAATCTTCCCAATTCCTTCCGGGCGAACGTAATGCATTGTCGGCCCCTCGATAGAATGGATTGCGAAAAGTAGAGTTGCAGTCTTAGGCTTCGTCCAACTTCGCCGCTGCCCCCACGGCGGCACCCCATCGGCGCGTGGCCCTTTCGCCACTGCGTTCGCGGTCGATCTGTAGTAATGGTCCGCATGCCCCAGCATCAAGGACGTTCGTCAGAGCCGGAACACGGTCCTCGCGACCGCGAAGAGGCCTTCGTCAATGCGCGGCACCGCAAAACTAAAGAGATTTCCCCTGCCGCCCGGCGAGTGAAACGTGAAGATCTGACGACTTCGAGCGCGCATCTTGTCCCGCTTGGTTTGATTCCGGAAGAAATGTATCAAACCAACCGCCGCAAGGAATTGTTAGATTTTCTCGCCCGTCGCGACGCAAAATTAATATCACAAAAAATCGCGCGGGAACTGGCCGTACGCTCGATCTTGCTCGACGCCGCGAGTTTGACGGCCCGCACGATCGGTTATCTTGCCGTTATTGTAGATTCGACGAAGAATTTACAAAAAACGGCAGGCCACGCGATCCAGCGGATTATTCAGGAGGCGCTCGAAGAATCCATGAGCGGGAACGACTCCGAATTGCCGCCTCCGGGCAATTTTACAATTCTCAAGTCGCAGGAAGCGGCGCGAGACCTGTGCCGACAATTTAATAAACTCCCCGAACGTGAGCGAATCGCTGCGTATCGAATGATTATATTGAGGGAGGATGTCGAGACTGTCGCGCGCGAGCTGTCGATCGAGAAAGCCGACCTTGAAAAATCGCTCAAGGCTGCACTTTCAAAATTGCAAAAGAACGGGTAGGGCCAGCGCCCCAGCCGGCCGGATGAAAAGCGCCTTGAGAAAAAAATCTGGAAAAAATCTTCAAGTTTGAATTTAGCCGAGCCGAAGAAGGTGCCCTCCTTCCTTCAGCAGCCTACACATTCCATGACAAATCGTTTGTTTTCGCGCCCGCGCTCGCTTCGTAAATATTTACAAATAAACTTAATCGCTGCGATCCCGTTTTTGATAGGTTCGCACGCGTTTGGTATTAATGGTGGAGCGCCGCGAGCACCTGGAGGAGGACCCGGAGGTATTACAGTTGGCGGAGGAGTGTTGGGAGGCAAGCGAGGAGGAGTCTCACAAGGAACGCCAGACGTATCCTCTGCGCCAACGCCCGCCGGATCAGGGCAGCCAAAGCCGGCTTCGCATCCAGCGAATGGAGCACACGTCCCGTCGGGCAGAACGGGCTCAAGCAGCCAATCTCAACCAAGTCGAATTTGAGCGAACCCGATGAAACCCGCACATCACTCGTGGAATCATCGGTTCAGAAAATCTATTCGTTCGACTTTTCGTGCGTCAGCACTTGTAGCGATTGGCGCCGCGGGAGTCTTGGGCGCGACGTTATTAATAGATAAAGATTCCGCATCGTTAGCTTTATCTGTATTTTCATCAACGCAAGCTCCGGCATCTTCGACGGGAACTAGGAATACAGCCGAGGCGGCTCGCACGGATTCAATCGCTACAGTTCCGTCCGCGGAATTGAAGCAATCCGATGTAGCGGATCGGGTCTCGGCAACGTCACAATTGCTCGCCGGACAATTAACATCTCTGGACGGCGATCCGATTCACAAAGGCCGCGTTTTTGCAATTCACGCGGCTTCAGATATTATTACTAAAATTGATTCCGGATTTGGCGTCGCTGCCAATACCATTCTCGAAGCGGCGCATTCCGCGGAAACGGATGAATTCGGAAAGTTTAGTATTAGTGTTTCGAATCCCGGAGAATATTATATATTTTCGGCGTCGCCCGGTTCAGGGCCTGCCGCGAGACGAGTTCAAACCGACGGATCGTTTATACAACTCGTATCCAGCGCTAATCATACGATTCGCGGCGAAGTTACAAATGAATTGGACGAGCCGATTCACGGCGTGAATGTCGCGGCTGTTCACCCGCGCGGCGTTCCGAGCCCGAAGGCGGTTACTCCCGAAGATCGATTAGCATTCGCGGCTTTTCGCGCAGAGACCGTAACGGATTTCGCCGGCAGATTCGAATTAAACGGCCTCGACGACGCAACCTTTACAATACTTGCCTACGCGGACGCACGCGCGACAGCGAAAGTTGCAAATGTAAGAATTGATAATAATCAAATTAAGATTCGCCTCACGAACGCGGCCACGCTTGGCGGGCTGGTTGTGGATGATCAATTAAATCCGATCGCCAACGCCGCGATTGGCATTGCTAGAATTGCGCTGGGCTCCGGCGATCTTGAAGAGGGCACCGATCTTGTAACAGATACCAATGGTAATTTCTTAGCTACAGATACGCTCACGGGCGGCGAAGCGCTTATTCTAAAAGTGATCGCGAACGGATTTGCGACGCGCCAGGTTCGCTGCCGCCCTCTTTCCACGGGCGAAGTATTTAAACAAACCATCATGCTCGATCGCGCGGCGAGCCTGCGCGTGCATGTAACAGATTCACTCGGAAAACCACTCCCGTCCGTCTACGCGGAAGCTCTGGAAGTAACAACTCAAGCGCTGCTCGGGTCGCCGCTGACCGATGAACAAGGAAATGTTGTATTTACAAATGCGAATGCAAATGATCGCTATCACGTGCGCGCCGGCGGAAATGGATATGCAATTGGGTCCGTCACGGGAGTTACTACCAAAGATGCCGTGATCGTTAAGATTCCTGCAACCTATTCATTAACCGGCACGGTCGTCGACGAGAAAGACCGCCCGGTCGCGCAAGCTACTATTAGCATTCGCAGGGAAATCGGCCGCGAGGAAGACTCTAAGATTATAAAACGTGTCACGACGGATGCGTCTGGGTCATTCTTAGTTTCCGGGTTGGGCGAAGGAATTGTTACCGTTACCGTCACGGCCGAAGGATTTGCTCCAGAAATATTGACGCCGATCGCCGTTCCCCGAATTCATCCAAATTTACAATTCAAGCTTTCGAGAGGATTCACGGGCGCCGGCCGAATTGTAGATTCTCGCGGCATTTCGATGCCGAACGTTCGCGTGAGCATTCCCGAACTCTCTCCCAATTCCCAACGCGCGCGCCACGTCTTTACAAATACTGTTGTAACAAATAGTGACGGCTACTTTTCAATAAAGAACGTTCACGGCGACGTTCGCGGACTTTTGTTAAAAGGCGAAAACTCATTTGTTCGTTTTGCTTCCGTGCGTCCAAGCGCCGGCGACGGTCAAACCTTATATTTCGGAGATGTTGTTTGGAATACCGGCGGAGGCGTCGAAGGAATCGTTCGCGATACGGCGGGTGCGGCTGTCCCGAATATTAAGTTAATGTTATTTGATCAATTCCTCGCGGGAACTGTCTCTCCGACAACCACTACAAATAAAGAAGGCGAATTTCGTTTTGTTGACATAGCCCCGGGTCATTATTCTATTGATGTATTAGATTCCAATTATTCAATCGGAGGAGCGCGAAGGACCACACACGAGGTCGAAGTGCTTCCGGGCGAATTGAAAAAGCTCGTATTAGATGCAAGCCAGTGGTCGCGCGTCGAGGGTAAAGTTAGTATTCGAGGGGCTCTGCCCCAGTCCGATCTAGAAGTTGTATTGCGCTCACCGGGCGAATATGTCGCCGAACGTTCCGCGACTACAGTTCGGTGGGACGGAACATTTGAGCTCATCGCGCCAGGGTTCGGAAGATTCGCGTTGGAAATCCGTTCGCAGGCGGGAGATTCTATCTATTCAAGCAGAATGATACAAATCAGCTCGAATCAAACGCACCACGTCGACATAGAAATCGGGCCGAATAAGATCAGCGGAATGGTTGTTTATAAAGACACACTCGAACCTATCAAAAACGCGAGCGTCGCCGTCGAGGATTCAACGACCGGTTCACGAATTGTAGTCAATACGGATCACCTCGGGCGATATTCCGTTTCCGGCCTGTCGTCGGGCAATTTTGCATTAAGCGCGCACGCTCGCGGTTTCGCGCGGTCGGCGCCACAAAACGTATATTTAGAATTAAATCAAACAAAAGAAGTTCAAATTGAACTTACGCGCGGCACAAATTTAATTGTAAAAACGGTCTCCCCCGACGGCAACGCGATTCCGAACGCGCGCGTTAAATTGTGGACTTCCGACGCACAAAAATATGTAACTATCAATTACTCGAATCAATTCGGCGAAGTCGATTTCGAAACGCTGCCTTCGGCCGCCTACATTGTTACAATTGAACATGAGGCGTTCGAAGGTTTTGAAGATGAAATTTTCGTCGGACCCGATCTTCCGGCGAAAGTATTAGTACGAGCCAAGAGCGTTGGAAAAGTTGTAGCAAAGGTCCGCAACGCAAACGGCGAGGCATTGGCGGGTCAGGAGGCTTGGTTAACAACTTCAACGGGAATGGGACGCCGAGTTGTGTCGAATTGGGAAGGCATCGCGACGTTCCAAACCGCAGCAGAAGGTGCTGCAACGCTCGAATTGTCGTCTGGCGCATCGATCCCCGTGGTCGTCCGCGCGGGCGAAACCGCGATCGCCGAGGTTGTGCAACGAGAGGATTAGTTAGTTTGCGGCGCGGCACGCATCTCGCTCGCCAGGATTTCGATGGCGTTGCAACTCCCCTTCTCAAGCGTTTTTTGTAGTTTCCTATTCTTTGCGTTTTCGGCGGCGCCGGCCGGAGCTTCATTACAAAACGCGGGAAAGCCCAAGCCGGGCGCGGCACAAGATCTACAAAAAACATTTTCGGCACCGGCCGTCGAAGACGACCCGGCGCTGATCGAAAGAATTAATAAATCAATAACGCGCGGAGAACGCTGGCTCGCGCGAAATCAAGGGCCGCAGGGCTCCTGGCAAAGCGAAGAGCGCTCGGCGCGTATTGGATATTCCGAGCTTGCATTATATGCATTGACGTCAAGTTCGGAATTATTAACACCCGAGCAGCTCAAGGAATTAACAACAAAAAAAGCCGGCGAGAAGCCTCTCAAAACAACAAAACCAGCGGACGCTGCAAAAGCTAAGAATGCGGATGCGTTCGATCCAGAAGCACACTCAATACTTATCTCGGGCGCGATCGAAAAGGGATTTCAGTTTGTTAAGAAAGAACCATTTAAAGAAACGTACGCTTTATCATTATTACTACTCGCGATCGATGCTTACGCGGCGCCGCGTTGGGAGCGCACATCGATGGCGCGCATGGCCGCCGACGCCAAGATTCGTTACAAATATCCGCGGCGCCTGACCAGTGCCGACCGTCTGTGGATTCAACAAACGGTCGACGAACTTTGCAATCATCGATTCAAAGGGCTCTGGAGTTATCGTAAAAACGCAGGCACCGGAGATATTAGCAATACACAATTTGCAGTATTAGGATTGCGCGCCGCGGCGAATTGCGGCGTCGCGATCGATCCGAAGATTTGGTATGAATCGATTGAATATTTTTTGAAATTTCAAGATGACGCGGGGCCGCCGGCGTCGTATCCGATGCTGCGGTCGAAGATCGGAATTGATAAAACAATTGAAGTGATTTCCGTCGACGCGCAGCAGCGCAGCTGGGGTTATTCGTTCGAAAAAGGCGGCACGCCCATGAATGGTAAAGATGGCCCCGTTCAGAAAAAGAAAGATAAACCAATCATCGGCTGGAGTTTCGGCGCTACCGGAACGCATACATCCATTGGAATTGCATCATTACAAATCGCGCGCGATGAAGTGAATCGCTGCCTTCGCGCCAAGCTCGACGCGGACATTCGTGATAAATTACAAAAAGACAATTCGCGAATTGATAAAGCGATTCGCGACGGGCTCGGCTGGCTCGCGGGGAATTGGAATCTTGAAGAAGATCCGGGCGGCGGCTTCCCGTTTTATTATTTATATTCCGTCGAACGCGTCGGCGCACTTCTCGGCGAACGATTTCTCGCGGGTCATGATTGGTATCGCGAGGGCGCCGAAATATTGTTAAGAAGGCAGCTTCCCGACGGCGCGTGGCCGTCGGACATGGGCGAAGTGAACGCGTTCGGATCGCCCGATGTTACAACAACATCGTTTGCATTGCTTTTCCTGCGCCGTGCGACGGCGCCGGCCGTGATCACTCCCGATTTCGGCGAAGGCAAAAGTAAACAGAATACTACAAATCGTTAATTGATAACTTCGCGGTGCTCCTCAACCGCGTAACGATCCGTCATTCCCGCGACGTAATCACAAATCGCGCGCTCCATGC
>JBJXHE010000089.1:0-68745 GCA_046160785.1 Planctomycetota bacterium | reverse complement strand
AAACGACCGGATCGCTGGAATTGATAATCGCGTCGCACGCGGAATCTTGAAATTCAACAATCCGCCGTTTGGCGGAACAATACAATTCCATTGTTCCGTGGCGGTCGAGGTGGTCGGGCGAAATATTCGTAACGGCCGCGACGCGCGGCCACGGCTTCGGCGGATCGAGCACTTCGAGCTGAAACGAAGATACTTCTAAAACGATCACGTCGTTTTGTTGTAAATCATCGAGGCAGTCGAGAAGCGACTTGCCGATGTTTCCGCCGATGAAAACGCGCGGTTTTGATAATTTTAACATTTCACCGGCGAGCGTCGTCACCGACGTTTTTCCGTTCGTTCCGGTAATTGCTAAAATTTCTTTCGACGGGCACGCGTGCAAGAATAAATCGAGCTCGCTCGTAATTTTAACATCCGCATCGCGCGCGATCGTTAAATATTTGGAACTCGGCGCCACGGCCGGATTCGCTACAACTAAATCCGTATTCTTAAAATCGTCGTCGCGGTGTTCGCCGAGGCGGAATTCGATCGGCAGGCCGTCGAGCGCGGCGATCGAATCCTTAAGAATGTCTGGCGTGCGCAAATCCGTTACTAACACTTTTGCGCCGCGCTTCGCTAAGAATCGCGCGGTCGCGACGCCGCCGCCGAATAGTCCGAGCCCCATCACCGTGGCCCGGGAGCCGCGGAGATTTGATATGTTCATGGAGGAGATGGAGCTGACGCGGTTTTTTCTGTAGTTGATGTTTTATCTAAATTCGGCAGCGCGTCGCCGGGCGCCCACTTTCGCAGCGATTTTGCATTCGTAATCGCCGTCTCTTCCCATTGTTTTAATTGAGCTTCGAGTGCGATCTTTTCGGCTTCTGTTAATTCGGCGTCGCGGGCCTTTAATGTAAAATTTGCAGAATGGTAGTCTTTCCGCCAGACGGGAAATAACACTTCCGAAAAAACGTCGAACGGGAAATGGCCATACCACGGCGGATCCAGTGTAACGTTCGATTCGACGGATTTGTAGCCTTGAAGAGAAACGTAAATTTTCCGAACGCCGTAATGAGTAAAATGCAATTCCAGCGGAGTCTGACCTATCAATTTCCCGTCGACGGCGACGTCGGCGCCCACGGGATCCGATGCTATTTTTAACCGACGATCGACCGCGCACGCCTGGAACAGTAGCGTTGCTATTATTAAACTACAAAAAACTGCGGGTCGGGCGAATTGCTTCAATTCGGAATGTTACAAATGGCGGTGAGGGAGGGATTCGAACCCTCGGAACCGGGTTTACCAGTTCAGCGCCTTAGCAAGGCGCCGCATTCGGCCACTCTGCCACCTCACCGTAGGCCGGGGGCGAAGGTTCTATCGTGGGGACGGCCGAGGGAAAAGGGACGGGGATGTTTAGCAGTAAAGATTCCGCGTGGTATCCGCGGCGTCGGCCGCGCCCAGTCCTCGGCAATCAAACGACGCGCCCGCGCTTCGCGCGGTCACGCCGTTTGCGGCCTGCGGGTGCGCGGCCGACGCCGCGGACACCACGCGGTTTTTGTAGTTTCTGGAAAATGATCGGCGGCCAGTTTTATTAAAGACCAGGCGGCGGGAACGCGAGCGCGCTTCGCGCACTCGCGCATACCCGCCGTCGGGGAGGAAAATAATTACAAAACTTTTCGAATGCAGCGACGTAAGTTAATGAATTGATATCTTGTAAAAACGCCACGTATGTTTAATAAAACTCCGCACAACATTCGAAAGCTTATTCTGGCAATAGCGGGCAGTCTATTTGTATTATTAATGGTGGTGGGCGTTTCAATTCACATTCGCAATCATGCCTTTCCGTTTGATAGTATTCACTTTCATGACATTTCGTTCGATCGTGAAGCCTGGCTCGGAAATACGACAACTGCGAGCGCTCAATATCCGGATCGGCGCCTAATGTTGTGTGATCTTATCCGATTGTAAATATTACAACTGGAGGCGGGTGCGAGATTCGAACTCGCGAGGCCCTTTCGGACCTGGCCGCTTTCAAGGCGGCTCCCATAGGCCACTCGGGCAACCCGCCGCCTAACTAATCAATTGGATCAATTCGAATTCTAACGAAAGCGAGCGTGAGAGTTAACTTGTCGCGCGGTCGACGACGTGCTCGGCTGCGAAAATAGGGGCCGAGACGCGCGTGGCGAGCGCGAGCGCGTCGCTCGGGCGGGCGTCGAGTTCGACGGTCTCGCCGTTTCGCGAAATAATAATTCGCGCGAAGTACGTCCCGTTTTGAAGGTCGTTTACTACAATTCGTTCGACCGATCCGCCGAGCGCATAAATAGCATCGCGCATTAATTGATGGGTCATCGGGCGCGGCGCCTCAAAATTAGTAACAAGGTTCCAAATCTCGCGCGCCTCAGTGCGGCCAATCATGATGGGAAAGGCGCGTTTGCCCTCGCGCTCCCGCAGGAACACGTACTGGTCATCTCCGTTCTCGCGGAGTATCACCCGGGAAAGCGACATTTCGATCATTGCAGAAAAGTGAACTTAAAGATCGCCGCCGTCAAGCGCGACCGGCGCCGCGCCATTCTTACAGTTCGCCTTTCGTACCGTAACGTGATCGAATATTGACAATGGAACGACCCAACAATTCGACCGCGAAGATTCTCGTTCGGCGCACGCGCGGTTGCGACGTCGAGACCGTGCATCGCGGCTGGGCGGTTTTTTGGAATAACGGCGACGTGCATTCGGCAGGCGATCCCGAGACGCCTGTTTTTACGCGATCGTGCACAAAACCGTTTCAGGCGCTCGCGTGTCTCATGAGCGGCGCGGCGGATTATTATAAATTATCGCAGGAAGAATTATCGTTAGCATGCGCATCGCACAACGGATCGGAGGAGCACGCAAAGTTAGCGAATGGAATGTTAGCTAAGGCCGGGCTTCGCGAAGAACATTTACTTTGCGGAAAGTCGGAACCGTTCGGTTCGGCGGAGCGAAAGCAGTTTTTACAAAAAGGCGCGCAGGCGGCGCCGCTGATTCACAATTGTTCGGGGAAGCACGCCGCGTTTTTGTTAACACAATTGTATCTTGGCGGAAAACCCGAAGATTACTTAAAACCCGATTCGGCGGTGCAGACGCTCGCACGAAAATTAGTCGGCGAAGTTCTTGAAACGCCGCCGGAGCAATTAGGCAATTATGTCGACGGCTGCTCAGCGCCGACGTTTCGCCCGTCGATTCGCGCCATCTCGCACGGCTTTGCAAAACTAACAAACCCAGAATTAGCTTCGGCCGCGCTCGCGCCGCACTTGACTCGCCTGCGCGATGCGATTGCTAACGTTCCGTGGGCGCATTCGGGCGCCGGGAGATTATGTAATACTATTATTGAAGCGAGCGGCGGAAATGTGATACCCAAGAACGGCGCGGAAGGATTATATGTATTCGGAGTTCGTAACAAAAAAGCTGCGTTCGCGGTGAAGACGGAAGACGGCGCGGATCGCGGCTACGAAGTCGTGGTTGCCGACGCGCTCATTCGACACGGCTGGGTGGATTCCGCAGGCGCGGATAAACTAAAAAAATTCGCGGATCTCAATATTTATAATTCCGCACGAATGGTTGTCGGGCGGCAGGAAATTGTTGAAAAGTTATAATAAGATTCCCACTCTTCGCCTCCGCCCGCGCGACGCCCACAAGGGCGGCATGGGCCGAGTCTTAGTCATCGCGGGATGTTTACGAATGCCGGGCGCCGCGTTTCTGGCGGGCCAGGCTGCATCGCGCGCGGGTGCGGGACTTGTAACCATTGCGTGCGCCGAACCGCTGCTGCCGGTGCTCGGAGCGAAAGTAACAGTTCAAACGCTGCTGCCGCTCATCGCTACAACAAACGGAGTTATCAAAAAAGCGGCCGTGCGCGAAATTGTAGAGAATCTCGGGCGTTTCGACGCGGTTGCACTCGGCCCCGGGCTTTCGGCCGAATCGGACGCGCAGGATTTTGTTAGAAACGTTTTATTAAGAATCGACAAGCCGCTCGTTCTCGACGCCGACGGTCTGAACGCAATTGTCAATGATCCAGGAATTGTTAAGAAGCGCGACAAAGCTACCATTTTGACTCCGCATCCCGGCGAAGCCGCAAGGCTCCTTGGAGTTCAAGATTCAGAGGAACGAAAAAAACTACAACAAGACCGCCGCGACACCGCGCTTCGATTAGTAAAATTAACCGGCGGCGTCATTTTACTAAAAGGCGCGGAAACGATTGTTACAGACGGATCGCGGATTTATATCAATCACACCGGCAACCCCGGCATGGCGACGGGCGGAACCGGCGACGTGCTGACGGGCATCGCCGCCGCGTTGCTCGCGCGAGGCATGGACGCTTTCGAAGCGGCCGTTCTCGCGGCGCACGTCCACGGCCGCGCCGGTGATCTCGCTGCCGGGCAGATCGGCGAGGACGGAATGCTCGCAACCGACATTCTCGAAAGAATTCCGGCGGCAATTCGTGAACGAATTCGCCGGCGTTCGTTCTAACAACAGCAGCAGCATGTTTGCCGCGTTTCTCAAATTTACAATTCTACTTTCAGGCGCGATCGCCCAGGACGGGCGCTCGCCGGATCCGGCATTTGAATACTTGCTTTCCCAGGCGCCGAAAGAGATTCGGCCGCCAGTGGATCCCTCTCAACGCACCAAGTGGGCGGCAGAGATACTGCTCACGCGCAACGAAGAGGCGCTTACTGAGGCTGCTACTCGAATTCTCGCGATCGATATTCCGCGTTCGATTGACGAACTCGAACGTTTATCTGTGCAGTCGAGCTGGCGTGTACGCGCCGCAGCGCTGGATGCGGGTGTGCGCGGAGCTCCACTTGCTAAAGAAGGCCGCGACCAGACACGTCTTCGTTCGATCGCAGTCAAAGCGTCGACCGACTCAGCTCGACTCGTCCGTAAAAATGCGGCACGTCTGATTGCGGAAGTGGGCGACTCAGCACAGCCTGTACTCGATGTACTGTCACGCGACGCGTTTTATGATGTTCGCCTTGAAGCAGTACGCGCGCTGGTGCGAAACGGTGCAACGATCACCATGCCGTGGATTGCGGAACGGCTGCGAGATAGTGATAAGTCTGTAGCTGAACTTGCCGTGGATGTGCTTCCAAGACTTGGAAGCGGCGGTGCCATCGCACTCGCGCCGTTTGTTGAAGATCGAAACTCGCCTCTGGATCTGCGTCTGCGCGCGCTCATGTCGCTGCGAAATGAGGGAACTGCCGACGGTCTTGATGTGTCACTCCTAAAGATTGTGACGCGTCTTGATGAGCCGCGAGAACTACGCGCGCTGGCACTCGCGCTAGCACTTACTGTTGGGGGTACGTTCGATCCACCGGAAGCCGTCGAATTATTATTACCGATCGCACTCGAGAGTCAAAATATTGAATATCAGCTTGCGGCGATCGAGGGTCTGGTGTCGCTCGGACCGTTCGCCGCTGTTGCGATTCGTGAGTCGCTCGTCAAGCAATCCGTGCCGCTGTATGTGTTTCAGAAAGTACTGTCAGCACTTCCGAAAATGGCGCGCAAGGACGCGACTCAGGAACTCAAGTCGTTTTTTGACGCACTCAGCTCGGATCGCGACGACGAACGCGCGATCATTGCGCGCACACTGGGCCGCGTTTCACCCTCGGGTCTATCAACGTTTTTTATTGGACGCATCAACTCGTCTGGATCTGCTACGCGCTACGAAATAGTCAAGGCGTTTCTCGGCCGGGATGATGTGTCGGATGAGATTGTTAACGCTGGATTATTAGACAAGACACCTGAAGTGCGGCGAGTGGCATTCGACTTGGCTCTGCGCTCGACAGGAGTGCCGACGCGCATCTGTGTCGATGCCATCGAGCGTGAAACAAGTCCGTACTTGCGAAGCGAATTTGTAGAAACGCTTTCGCGGCGCAGACCGGATAGTGTCGCGCGTGACTTCCTTTTGAAGCTGCTGCGGAACGATGAGTCCGACGTTTTTGAGAGTGTGGCCGCGGCACTCGACGTCTACGAAGGTGATGCCGATGTCTTGGCGGCGCTCATCGATCAACATGACAAAGCGTACCAGAGGCAGATCGAGGATACAGATCAACTCGACGAGTCTGCTTGGCGTATTCGTCGCATGGCCATTCGTACGATTTCTCGCATCGGTGGCGAGGGTGCTGTGGACTTCTTAAAACTGCGCATTCGAACTGAGCGTGCAGTGGATGAAGACCTTGCCGTTGAAGCAGTCAAGGGTCTTGGGATACTAGCTCCGGAGGATCCCATTTTAATTGATATTTTGCTTGCGCCTTCGCTTCCGAAAGTTCGAATTGAAGCCGCGATCATTACAGCACAGCGCGGGAAGGGACAGGGTGTGCGAACGTTAGCGCGTGAAATTCGTTCACTCGATGGAGATATGCGGCGCCGCGCGCTCGATGCACTCGCAAAAGGGCAAGCAGCAGACTTGAGGCGCGGGTTTTTAGAAGTATTAGCAAAAGATGAAAAGGCAACATTCGATGACGATCACCGTTCCGACGCTATTCGTGATCTGGCGACGATTGAAGATATCGAAGCGCTCAAAGCACTAGCGGAGATTGCTAAGAATGACCGCAGTACGGATTCAAAACTAGAAGCCATCTACGCACTCGGACGGCGCGGAAGTGATGCTGCCGCAACACATCTCGTTGAATTATCAAATATATTGGTTTCCAAGACGACGGAAATTGACTCCAATGAAATGTTGTTGCAGGGAATTGCACTCGCTCTCGGCAACTCGAAGTCGTCGGTGGGTGTACCCCGTTTGTTATGTCATCTTTTTGAACGACCGCTCAAAGAGAGTCTAAAACATCTGCTTGATCCCGACGCGAGCAGACTGCCGTTTGAGCGCAGGCGTCGTTACGACCGTGAACGCGAAGCATCGAAGGCACTCACGAAGTTAAGTAGTATTGCAAGACAGGAAGTCGCGAGTTGGATCTGGTCTATGAAAGAGTCGGGTCAACTTGCACTCGTAGATCCGACTTTTTTATTAGACATTGCAGATGAATGGGCCGACGCACTTCCCGAGGCAAGCGCACAGCTTTCGGACGTCGCTGGCACATTCGGGCAGGATCTCGATCCGCGCTTCCGCGCATGTGTGAACCGTGCACTCGTCGCGCGAGATCGAAGAGTGGGCGCCGCGTTTTTTGAAGCAGCGGGAGCACTCGCGGCTTCGGGCGCAGTCGACAAATCGTTCGCGCGAATCCTTGGCGGTGCGGAAGCAGCATCCGGACGGCGTCCGCGTGTGTGGTTGAGGTGTGTGCCACTCATCGCGCGTGCAGATGCGGCGTTCGCGGTACACCGCGATGAAGAGGCCGTGCGTTTTCTTGACGAGGCACAGCGGCGCGGCGAACAGGACGCCCGAACGCTGATGGACATCGCCGCGTCGTTTCATGCGCGCGGAATGCTACAAAAGGCGCGCGAGGTCGTGGGTCAAGTGGTCCAACTCGCGCCTTCGGATCCGCTCGTTTGCGAAACGTACGCGTGGTTCAGCCTCGAGAACGGCGACCACGACACGGCACTGAAGCATTTTCGATTGGCCGAAACCCTCGACGAAGAGGGGTCGCTCAATAAGAGCATTCGGATCGGAACGGCGTCAGCGCTCGCATCATTGAACCGGAATGATGAGGCCTGCGTTTTAATTCGTTCACTGCTGCGCGACGACCCCGGCCTCATTTTCGAAATTAGGAAGAATCGCTTCCTCGGCCGCGTTCGCGAATTATTACATCTCGACGCAAAATAATTTAAAATAACAATTCCGACCGTGTCCCGCCTTTAAAGATTACAATTTCATGAAAACCGCAGCCGCGTTTTTATTCTTAGTAACAATTCTGTTGAACGCGCCTGCGCAGAAGGGCGAAACGAGACCGGCAGACCGGCCGCCCGCGGACATTGTTAAAGAAAAAGCGGCGACCGACGCTCTGCGCGCCATGTTCGACCGCGAGATGGAACAGCAGGGCGTTTTTATTGATCGCGCGCGGAAACTCATCGCGCTGAAAGGTAAATTTAACAGTCCAAAACAGCCGCTCGAATATTTGATAACAGCTCCGCGAGGGTCGCACTACGAATCTTTAATTGCTATTGAAGCAAAACCGCTCAACGTCGCCGCCGCGATCATTAGTTTTAATGTGAATCCAGGAACCGGCCCCGTGCGCAAGCTAAAAGAAAAGAAGCCTACAGAAGAAGAAATGAAGGCGGGCGCCACGTCGTACGAAGTTGAAAAGGGGACCGGCGACGGCGTTTTTATTTATGTTGAATGGAACGACGACCGCGGATTTCACAGAAACCGAATTGAAGACTTAGTCTTCGAACGGACCGAAGGGCGGACGATCCTGAACGCAAAGTTTATATTTACAAATTCGATGATGATCGAGCCGCGTGCGTCGCGCGACATTCCTACCTATGCCGCGAACGCCGATGGTAATTTTGCGTCGTGCGGTTTCGGCGGCGCGCCCGTTCTTACTTATCCGAAGCCGCACCCGTACGCGATGGACGGCGATTTCGAAGTGTATCAACCCAACTGGACGCTCGTTCCGTCGGACCCGCTCCCTGTAACAGTAATATTAAGTTGTGAAGAACTGCTCCAGCCGCTCATCGAGCGCGCGGCGCCTCCCGCGAGCGCGCCGGCTCCCCCGAGCCGTTAAGGATCAAAATCCGAATGACGCGCGAGGTCGAAAATACAAATGAACGATTCCAACGCGTCATTCGACTCGCGCGCCGCGGTCTATTCATTAAATCAATGGTTATTTCGTGCGGCTTCGCGGCTGGCGGTTTTTTGTTAACGTGGTCGGCCGGCCTCCTTTCTTTAGTAACAAATAGTGCGGACCTTTTTATTGCATCGGCGCTCGCCGGCTTCGCGGTTGCGTTTATAACTTATCGCGGTTCCACCGACGCCCGCGCCGCGCGTTCGCTCGACCGCGCGCTCGGAATGGAAGCGTTTTCGGCGGCACACGCGTGCCAGACGAATTTTCGCGGCCTTGCGGCGCGGAGCGCTCTCGAATTCGTGCGCGGCCGCAGCCCAGTTTCGTTAACAAGCGCCGGAATGTTTATCGCGATCGCCGGTCCCGCGCTGGGTGCTGGCGTGTTTTTATTAACACCTTCGGGCCGTGTTTCCGTTTCGAATCATAAACAATCCGCCGCGCCCGCGATTCATAACATTCTTCGCTCAGCCGCCGGAATGCAACGAAACGCGAATACACAAAAAGACGCCGACGCGGCGAATGAGATTATTTCGCTCGCGATGCGCGCACGGGATGCCGAAGCATCAGCCCAGGATGAAGCCGCGCGTGCTCTCCATGATGCCATTCGTGAATTACTACAAAAATCTCCCGATGCACAATTCTTAACTCAAGAATTACAAAAAAACGGCGGGCAACGCGAACCGCTCGAATCGGCCGCCGATGCAATACAACAATTCGCGCGTGTGCGTGAACACCGCGGAAGCCGCGATGCGATTCAAGATCGTGACGGAAAATCCGCGGACGAATCGGCGCAGGAAGCGTCGGGCGCTCGGCCGGATCGACCTGTATCCGCTGGCGGACCTGCTGCCGCGGCAACTTCATCGACTCCGGCGAAGGGGGATCTCTCAATTACAGAACGCGCGTGGCCCGCGAAATACGACGGCGTTGTCCGCCGGTATTTCGAACTCGACGGAGTGCGTTCGGTGCCGGATGGTTTACAAGATTCCGTTTCGCCCGACCCGGCCAAAGTCCCGCAATCCAAGCCCGCTGCTTCGAAAGATCAACGTTGAATTCTACAAATCCCGAATCTTTACCTTCGGCTCATGATCGTCGAGTCGGCGTTTTTATTATTGGTGCGCGCGGCGCCGTTGCGTCGTGCGTTGCGCTCGGCGCGTCGGCCCTTCGGTCGGGGCGAATAGATACAACGGGATTAGTTACGGAACGCGAACTGTTTCGCGGACTCAATTTGATAGATCCTGGAAAGTTAATATTCGGCGGCGCGGAAGTGCGCTCCGGAAATTTGTATGAATCGGCGGTGCGCATCGCGGCGGAAGGAATTGTTACAAAGCAGGCCGTCGACGCGGAACGCGACGCTCTTCTCGAAATCGACCGCCGCATCTATCCCGGAATTTTAGATTCGCCCGATGCTAAAGAACCGGATGCGGCGATTTGTAAAGAGTCTCTCGCGGCGCGCGGTCTATCGCCGCTCGAAACGGTACAAAAAATCAAGACAACCATTGCGGATTTTCGCGCGTCGGCGAAAGCCGATATTGTTATTATTGTTAATATTGCGAGCAGCGAAGTCGCGCGCGAGAATTTGCCGGAGTGGGCGTCGTGCGCGGAATTCGAGCGCGACCTTGCTAAGAAAACGGACATTCCCGCGAGCTGTCTTTACGCGTACGCCGCGATCGATTCGGGCTGTCCTTATATTAATTTTACCCCGTCGCCCGGATCGACGCCGCGCGCGTTCGACGAACTTGCTAAGAAACGCGGAGTGCCGCACGCGGGCAGCGACGGCAAGACCGGCGAAACGTTAATGAAAACCGTTTTAGCGCCGCTGTTTCGCGACCGGAATCTTAATGTTCTCGCGTGGGAAGGCTACAATATGCTCGGCAACGGCGACGGGAAAACGCTGCAGGATCCGTCGCACAAAGCCGGAAAGATTGCTAATAAAGATCGCGCGCTGCGCCAATTGTTAGGCAACGGTCCCGACCTTCACACGCGTGTTTCGATTGAATATGTTCCGTCGCTCGGAGACTGGAAGACGGCATGGGATTTTATACATTTCTCAGGATTCTTCGGCACGCGCATGACATTACAATTCACGTGGAGCGGCAGCGACTCCGCGCTCGCGGCGCCGTTAGTATTAGATTTGGTGCGGCTCGCAGAATTAGCGTTGCGCCGGGGCGAGAGCGGCGTGATGGCTCACACAGCCGCGTTTTTTAAGTCTCCGCTCGGAACCACCGAGCACGACTTTCATAAACAAAACGAAATGCTCGCGCGATACGTGGCGGCGGCTACGACACCGCGACGGGAATTGTAGTTTCAACAGAAGTTTTCAGGCGCGGGCCGAACGAACGCAGGACGGATTGGGCAAGCGACACGACGCCAATATACAAATATCCGAATGCAAACAAAGAGACGAACGCCGTCGCGAGATATAACTGTTCCGTAATGGTATACCAAACCGTTGCGCACAAATACGCGCCCATGGCGATCTCGACGAGCGACGACACGCTCTTTCTGTTAAAATAACTTTTCCCGCGCCACGTTCCGGAGTTCCCCGTGATCGCGTGTTTTGGAGTGCGTACAAAAGGCGTTTCATAACCAATGCACGCTTCGAGGACCGCGGTCGTATTGTTAACAGCGAGCCCGATTCCCAGAGCGAAAACGATAGGCAAATCAAATACGCGCAGCCACCAATACTTATGATCCACTTCGTGTTGCGCGGCCAAGTAAAATATAATAATCGAAATCGATGCCGACCCGAAGAGCGCCGCGTCGAACAGCACTCCGCTGCCGGGATCGAGCGAATGCGTTCGTAAATAAAGCGCCGGCCACAGCAGCAGGCTCATAAGTAACAATAACGGATAACAAATATTCGCGCCGAGGTGCGCGAGGCTTTCTAATTTTAGTTTTAGGCTGACCGGCGCTGCCACGATGCGCGCGCCGAGTTTAATTGCAGTTTGAACCGAGCCCTTCGCCCATCGGTGTTGTTGTGATTTGAATCCGTGAATCTCGGAGGGCAATTCCGCGGGAACTACAATTTCGGGAAGATATATAAACTTCCAGCCTTTCAATTGCGCGCGATACGAAAGATCCAAATCCTCGGTGAGCGTGTCGTGTTCCCAGCCGCCGGCGTCTTCTAAACATTCGCGCCGCCACGCGCCGGCCGTGCCGTTAAAATTAAAGAATCGCCCCGACCGGTTCCGCGCCGTGTGTTCAATAACAAAATGGCCATCTAACAATATCGATTGCGCGCGAGTCAGCCACGAATAGTGACGATTGAGGTGGCCCCACCGCGCCTGCACGACGCCGATGCGATCATTAATAAAGCCCGCCATGACTTTCTTTAGAAAGTCGGGCGACGGCAGAAAGTCGGCGTCGAGAATTGCTATAAATGGGCTCTTCGTCGCCGCGAGGCCGGCTTTCAGCGCGCCCGCTTTATAACCCGTGCGATCGGTACGATGTAACAAATAAATGTTAATTCCACGGTTCTTCCAATAGTGAATCGCGCGCTCCGCGGTTTCAGTTGTATCATCTGTCGAATCGTCGAGAACCTGGATTTCTAAACGATCTTTCGGGTAGTCGAGGCGGCAAGCACTATCAATAAGCCGCTCGACCACATAGCGTTCATTAAAGATCGGTAATTGTACTGTTATCGCAGGCAGCTCTTCGTCCTTCCATTCTCGCAATTGTAGGTTTGGTTCCGAAATGCCGTTTCCGCGATTCTTAAAATATAAATATAAAAGCCAGCACCGGTGCAGGCCGTACGCGGACAACGCGGCGAGCGTGCCGAAGTAAACGACCAGGATGGAGGCCTCAAATAGATTCATGCTAACTTTTCGATATGCAGCTTACGGATTTCGATTTCATATTGCCGGAATCACAAATCGCACGCGTCCCGGCCGGCCGTCGCGACGAGTCGCGGCTATGTGTTTTCGACCGCGCAACGAAAATAACACAAGATCGTAAGTTTAAAGATCTCTGTGATTTCATACGCGCGGGCGACCTGATTGTTATGAACGACGTTCGCGTGATTCGCGCGCGCGTCGAGCTCGAACGCCCGACGGGGAGCCGCTTCGAGGGGCTGCTGATTCGAGTTGACGGCGAGTCGGTCGAGATTATGGCCGACGGCGCGGCACGCATAAAGCCGGGCGAGTCGTTTCCATTTGTAAAGGATCGGTCGATGCGCCTCGAATTTCTGGAACGCCGCGGCGAAGCGTGGGCGGCGCGCGTCGCCGGTGCGTCCGGCGCGGATTGGTTAGAACGGATTGGTAGTGTTCCTATTCCGCCGTACATCCGGAAAGCTAGAAAAAGAGCTGGCGAGAGCGAAGCCGAGCTCGAACCGCTCGACCGTGAACGTTATCAAACCGTATTTGCTGCCGAGGGTGCGGCCGTCGCGGCGCCGACCGCCGGGCTGCATTTTACAAATGAATTGTTAAATTCAATTATACAAAAAAACGCGAAGATTGTTACGATTCGGCTCGACGTAGGCCCGGGCACATTCGCGTCGATTCGAGTTGATAATTTTAAAGATCACCGGATTGCGCCGGAACAATTTGATATCTCAGCGGAGACGGCCGCAGCTATTAACGAAACGAAGAATCGCGGCGGGCGCGTTTTCGCCGTCGGCACGACGACGGTGCGAACGTTAGAATACGCCGTTCGCGAAACGGGCTCCGTCGCGGCTGGAACAGGCGCGTCGGATTTATTTATTTATCCGGATTATAAGTTTAAGGTTGTCGATGCGCTCATTACCAATTTTCACCTTCCGCAGTCGACGTTATTGATGCTTGTGTGCGCGTTTGCCGGCACGCGCGAGACGCTTGAATTGTATCAACATGCCGTTCGCGAAAATTATCGTTTCTATTCGTACGGCGACGCGATGCTTATTTTGTAGCATTGCGTTCGAGCGCCCGGCGAAGTTCGCGCGCCGCGCGTTCCGGATCGGCGGAATCTAATAGATACGAAGAGACGGCCGCGCGCCGCGCTCCGATTGTTAAGATTCGCTCCGGCGTTAGACCTCCGATCGCTAATACTGGAACTGTCGATTCCGCGCACGCAGTTGCAAGTTCTGAAGGGCCGATCGCGGGTTCGTTTGGTTTTGTAGCCGTTTGAAACATCGGCCCGAAACCTAACAAATCGGCGCCGTGCGCGCACGCGTCGCGAACGTGCTCGATCGAATGCGTCGAATATCCAATCGCTAATGATTCCGGCGCAAACGACCGCGCTTCAGCAATTGTAAGATCGTCTTGCCCGAGGTGAACTCCGTCGGCGCCGCACGCAATCGCGACGTCCGCTCGATCGTTAATAAACAATAAAACGCCGCAGCGATCTGTGATGTCCTTTGCCTTCATTCCGAATTCGAACAATTCGCGCGTGGTAGCGTCCTTCACTCGAATCTGGATCGCATCGACTCCGCCGGCGATCGCGCGCTCAATCACGCTCTGTGAATCGTTGCCGTGCGGGCGGGGGGTCCATAGCAGCATCAAGCGGATTGTTTGTATTTTTTGTAATTTCGTTGGAACCATTACCTTTAGAGCCACGTTCGGAGGGAGGCACTCGTAGGAATAGCGAATAGTTTACAAACTTGCATTGACCGTTTTGGTTGAATCGTGTTTGCTATTCTTTCCACGTGGTGCGCAACTGCCACCCGGCACCCCAGCTCCTCCTCTCCTTCTGTAGTAACGACCCCGTTCTGAATTCCAGGAACCAAACGATGCAGCGTTCGAATGCTTTATTCACCGGCATAGCCGGCCTTTTTGTAGTGTCGAGTTTTGCCTCGGCACAACAGTTCCAAAACCAAGTCGGCGCGCTTGGCGGACCGAGTTACACCTCGTTCTGCGAAGGTGTAGAAGTGGTCGACCTCGATCTTGACGGGCGTCTCGACGTTGTCGCAGCGACCGGTGCAGTGTTTAGCCCGGGCTCTGTCGGAACCAAGATTCCGCAAGTCCAAATGAACAAATCCGTAGGCGTCGGGAGCTTTACATTTACCGATGAAGCGGCGTCGCGGCTCCCCGGTGGATTCGCGGTTCAATCTGGCGGATGTGCTGGATTTGATATCGACGCCGACGGTGATATCGATTTGTTATTTGCACAAATGGGCGACCGCCAGCCGCAATTGTTAAGAAACGGCGGCACGGGTATATTTACAAATATTACAGCTTCGAACTTTCCGGTTATTCTAATGCGGTCGGCGTGCGCGCAGTTTGGCGATATTGATAATGACGGCGACCTCGACGCGGGTTTGACGAGTCAGTCGCAGTTGACGCGCATGTTCCGCAACAACGGTGCGGGCGTGTTTACAGATATCACCGCGTCGAACATGCCGAATATTACATTAACGCAGGCGCAGGACCTGTCGCTCGTCGACATTGATAACGATTGGGATCTGGATTGTTTGATTACGAGCCGGTCGGCAGTGACGCAGAAACTCTACAAAAATAATGGTTCGGGATTATTTACAGATAGCTCGTCGTCGCTCGGTTACACGGGTTCCGGCAATAACTATGAAGCCGACTGGACCGACCTCGACAACGACGGTGACGTCGACGGTTTCTGGACATCGCTCTCCGGATTTGCGGAGGGAAGTTCCAAGAACAACCTCATTCCGGGTGGAACGTTAACATTTACAAATACGACGTCGACCGTCATCGGAACAAACAGCGGCGATGATAACGAAGTGACGTTTATTGATACAAACCATGACGGCCGCCAGGATATTATTATCGGCGCGCTCGGCTCGCTCGAAAAGTTATATTTAACAAATCCTGGGTTTACATTCACGTTCCAGGCCGGCGCGTTTAACGGCACGAATGACCCGACGCTGGACGGGTGCCCCGGCGATTTTGATAATGATAACAAAATGGACTACGTGTCGGCTGTTGGCGAATCCGGTTCAGGCAACAAAGTGTTTAGGAATACGGGCGCGGCGGACAACGTCCTTCCTAAGATTCTTCGCACGCAAGCGTTGTCTTCTCCGCAGATCGGCGCGGGGCCGTTTGTCTTCCGCACCATGGTTCAAGATTCGTCGTACGACGACGGCTGGGATTTTATCACCGGCAAATTTGATGTATCCGTTGAAGCGAACAATGGAATCTTTAATGTTAACAATGTCGTGATGAAGAGAATGGGAGGCCACCTGTTCCGCGGGTCGATCGATTTGGCGGCGATTGGCGCGTCGGCACCGGGCGCGAAAGTTACTTATACGCCGAAAGCTACAGATCGTGGAAATAACACGGCGTCGGCGACGCCTGTTACATTTCAGGTCGCGGGTTTTCTTAATTATGGCGTCGGATCGCCCGGCAATTCGTTAACATTAGCGAACGCGGGCACGATGAATATTAATCAAAACTCCACGTGGGTCACGACGGGCTGCGCCGCGAACCAGGTTGGAGGCCTTCTATGGGCTGAGGCACGAGACAACATCTTCAACTTGCTTGGCTACAACGAAACGTTCCTCCTCGACCTCGTGACGCTTGGACCTGGCGAGCTTGATACGGCAGTTGGCACCACCATGTCGACGACGCTTCTGGTTCCTAACGATCCATTGCTGATCGGCAAGACATTCACATTCCAATCGTTCTGCCTCGACGGCCTTGGCGGAATCGACTTCTCGCAGGGACTCGAGGGCACGATCGGATCGTAACAAATCGCGCATTTGTTAATTTCTACCGGCCGCGGCTTTCGAGTCGCGGCCGGTTTCTTTTTGTAATCACCGCCGGGAAACGTATAGAAGTCGCAGAATTAGTACTCCCATAATGCAATATTCAAATCATCTGGCCGTGGCCGCATTTGTCGCGTTCGTTGCGAATCTAGCGGCGGCGCACCAGGACGCGCGGAAAAACAACATCAAGAGCGCGCCCGAGACGCAGCCGGCCGCTCCGCGCGGGTTTTTGGATATATCTGCTGAAGCGGGCGTCGGAACCGTTGGAGTTTGCGGCCCGAATGCACAAATAAAAAAATATATATTAGAAGTGAACGGTTCGGGCGCGGCGCTGTTTGATAGCGACGCAGACGGCGATCTCGATCTTTGGCTTTCGAACGGTTCCACGCTCGAAGCACTGCGAGACGGCAAACCCGGCGCGGGGAATTCGCTTTATACAAATGACGGGAATGCAAAATTTATAGATATTTCCGCCCGCGCAGGGATCGGTGGATCGCGCTGGGGCAACGGCGTCGCGGCGGGCGATTTGGATAACGATGGGGATATTGATATTTGCGTGGCGGAATTCGGCCCCGAATGTTTATATCTAAACGATGGCAAAAGTAATTTTACAGAAATTGGCCAAAAGGCCGGGCTCACCGATCCGCGGTGGAGCTCGTCGATCACGTTTTTTGATTACAATCGCGACGGCTGGCTCGACATTTTTGTAGCAAACTACTTAAAGTTTAATTTGAAATCGCCTCCGCCCTTCGGGGGCGATTCGCAGTGGCGCGGCCATCCTGTGATGCGCGGGCCTCGCGGGCTCGAAAAAGATACATCTCTTCTATACAAAAACGACGGTGCGGGCGACGCGTTGCATTTTACAGATGTGAGCGTGGCCTCGGGAATCGCGCTGGCCGCGCCGACGTATACGCTCGGTTCGCTGGCGCTCGACTACGATTTCGACGGCGACGACGATCTGTATATTGCTAACGATTCCGAGCCGAACGAAATGTTTAAGAATCTGGGAAATGGTAAATTTGAGCCCGTTGGTGAAATGCTCGGTGTCGCCGTCGACGACCACGGTAAAGTAGGATCGGGGATGGGCGTTTGCGCCGGGGATTTTGCAGGCGACGGCCGTTTCGGAATTGTTGTTACTAACTTTTCAAACCAGGCGAATAATTTATATCAATACGACGGCGTGATGTATACCGATGAGTCGTTTCCATCGGGAATAGGCGGCCCAAGTGTTCCAAAACTCGGCTGGGGATGCCAATTCTTCGACGCGGATTTCGACGGCCTCCTCGACCTGTTTGTAACAAATGGCCACGTCTATCCCGAAGCTGATAATCGCGGCACCGACACGTCGTACGCTCAAAATAATCAACTATTCAAAAACATCGGCGGCGGAAAATTTAAGGAGTTTACTACAGAAGCAAACTTGCTTGAAAAGCGAGTCCACCGCGGCGCCGCGTTCGGCGATTTGGATAATGACGGCGACGTGGACGCGGTTGTAACAGTTCTGAACGGGCCTCCGGTTATTCTTAAGAATACGATGGGTGACGGGCGCGCATGGATCGCGTTCGCGCTCGAAGGAAAGAAAAGTAATCGTTCGGCGTACGGTGCGATTGTTAAAGTCTTCGCCGGAAATAAAACCTGGACGGCAGCGTGCCAGCCGGGCTCTTCATTTCAATGTTCCAACGATTCGCGCGTTCGATTCGGTTTGGGCGGCGCAGCGAGCGTCGACGCGGTCGAGATCCGCTGGCCGTCAGGCGCGATTGAAACGTACAAGAAACTCGAAACTCGCAAAATGTATCATTTCGTCGAAGGTAAAAACGAAAAAACTAACAAATGAAAACAGCAGTATTTATTAGTAGTTTAATTCTGGCGTTTGCCGCGTCCGCTCAGGATGTTAACGAACCGGAGACGATGCCGTCGCAGCCGGCGTCTCGGCGAGCGCCGAGCCCAGCCGACGGGCGCGTGCAGGTCGCGCTGCGCGCCTACGACCAAGGTGATTATTTACGTGCGGAACGTGAGCTGCGCGCGGGGCTCGAACTCGAACCCAAACGTAATGATATATCCGTTCGCCTTGGAATTGTATTATATAAAATGAAGAAATGGGGCGACGCGCTGGAATTCTTACAAAAAAGTGTCACGGAAGATCCGCGCATGATTGGCGAGATGCAAGTGATCGGCCATTGCCATTATGAGCTTGGAAATCTCGAGGAGGCGTTGAAATGGTATGATAATGTTATTAAAGCGAAACCCGAGAACCGCGAAGCATGGCGAGGAAAAGGGTTTACACTGGAGCGTTTAGGTAAATATACAGAAGCGGAGGACGCGCTGCGGACGTCTATTGCATTAAATCCGGAAAGCGCCCCGGTGCACTTGTGGCTCGGGCGAGTGTTAACAAAACAGAAAAAGGCAGGCTCCGCGATTCCGTATCTCGAGAAAGCCAAGAGACTCGATCCATTTGACTGGGAAGCGGAATATGAGCTTTCGCGCGCCTACCAATCCCTCGGCGAACCGTCGCGTGCGAAGGCGTCGAAGCAGCGCAGCGATTTCTTAAAGGGTCACCGTGAAGTGATTAATGAACTAAAAAGCAAAATATTATTAAATTCGCAGGATTTCATGCTCATCGCACAATTAGCATCGCGTTTTGACGCGATTGGCGACGTCGTGAATGCAACAAAAGCGTGGAATCACGCGCGAAATTTATCGAAAGACGATCCAATTATTACGATTGCTCACGCTGTGTCTTTATTTACGAATGGCGGCGGGGCGCTCGCGGAAGATCTGTTACAAAGAAAAATAAAGGAACGCCCCTCGGATCCTGCACTCTGGGAAATGCTTTGGTATATATTAAAAGAGCGAGGCGACAAAAAAGGCGCCGAGGATGCTGCGTCGCGCGTGAAGCAAATATTAAATCGCGATCCGATCGTACCGGACGCATTCATGAAAAAGCCGGAGGCGCCGGCCTCGAAGCCGGCGGAGACCGGAGGCTAGCAGCCCTCGGTTTGTTAACGATCGCGCGCGACGGAACGCGTTTTCTTGGATACTAATACTGGCGTTTTCTTTGCCGGATTTGCTAAGTTTTGCGCAGTCTTAAATTTTTGCCAGTCTTCGCGAGAGAAGAGATTGACGGGCTGGCCGCAGAGTGCGCAATACGATCGTTGAATAGATGCCAAGTAGGGCACGTACTGGCGGCAGGTCGTACAGAACTTCTTCTCGCTATAAAAGTCGAGGAATTCAG
The DNA here is from genome assembly GCA_046160785.1 of Planctomycetota bacterium. Lineage (GTDB taxonomy): Bacteria > Planctomycetota > UBA1135 > UBA1135 > JACQFD01 > JACQFD01. The sequence continues at coordinate 49,184 of JBJXHE010000089.1, read as the reverse complement.
CCATAGGTGCGTTTGCAGAGGGTGTAAGAGCAGAGGGGAGGTGCATTGCTTAGGGAAAACAGCCAAGCAACGAAGAGTCCAACGCAACGGAAACTTTAATTAATATCTTTAATACTCCTTTTGGTAAGAAGTTATGCGGGTCGTGCGTGGTAATTGTAACAATTTGAGATTCATGCGAATCGTCGTGGTTTTGCTACACTTAGACCGGCCGACACAAAAGGAAGTTCCTAGTTTGTGTCATTATCAGACAAAACTTACGACCTATTCTGCGGTTATGCACATGTAAAAATCTTGCGACATTTGTAGCCGGATTCCGACGGTCAATACTTCAAATCCGCGATAGTGCCCAGGCCGCTGCGTCGCGAACCTCGGGTGCCGAATCATCGCGCGCGGCATTTTGTAGTATTTTCGCGGCGCCGCGTCGTTTGAGATTTCCGAGCACAATTGCAGCATTCCGCGCGATGCCGGCGCGTTTTGCGCGACGCATCGGCGAGCCCGCGAATTGTTGCTTAAACTGCGTTTCATCGATTGTTAATAAATCTTCGAGACGCAAGTCGAGCGCGGCGTGGCGGCCAAATCGATTGGATGCATTCGGAGCGCCGTCGCCGAACGGGCAGACTTCCGAACACACGTCGCAACCGAAGACCCAATCGCCAATTTTACTTTTAAGCGAGTCTTCAATAATCCCTCGGTACTCAATTGTTAGATATGAAATACATATTCGAGCATCGACGGATCCGGGCGCGACGATCGCGCCCGTCGGGCAGAGTTCAATACACTTCGTGCAGGTTCCGCAGGAGCCGGGCGCGCGCTCGGGAGCGTCGTCAACAGTTATATCAATAAATATTTCGGATAAGAAAAGCCATGGTCCGTATTTGTAATGTAATAAGTTGGCGCTTTTTGATAGAAAGCCGATTCCGGACATTGCGGCGAACGAGCGTTCGAGAACCGGTCCGGCATCTGTAACATCGCGATAAATCGTGCCAATCCCTTCCGATCGAAGTCGAAGTATCAATTTCTTCGTCATCGATTGAATAACATTATGATAATCACGGCCGAGGGCGTACCGCGCGACGCGGCCTCCTTCCGCGAAACCTCCCGGCGGGCGCGAGTGATTCACCGCGAGTGATATGACCGATTTACATCCTGCCTTTACCAATAATGGGTTGACGATTCGCTCTCGGAACCGTTCTAGGTACTTCATTTCTCCGTTCATCCCATTTTCGAGCCATTCTACAAATCTTGGCGCATCGTTCGGAGTTCGAATTGTAGTAATCGACGCGAGATCGAATCCTTCCTGTCTGGAGAGCTCCCCAATTCGCTGTCGGATGGAAGTCATGCAATTGCTGAATTTTACGTGTTACTTATTTTTGAATTAAAACTACATAACGAACACTTCAGGATTCGTTTTCAGCGTCCAAAAAATTTTTTTAGAAATACTGGTTACGTACATTTGCGTGGAGACTTTCATGCAGTTGTAGCAGACGGCGCCACCCTCTGTTTGCTGCAGGTGCCGAATTTTGACTTATAGCTTTAAACCGTGAGATATGATTCTCCGAAGCTAAAAGCGATCTGAGGTATCTAGGCGCCCCACCCCAGGTTCGCCTTTGGCGCGATTTCCATTGGAGCCCCCCAAATGGATGCGTACGTCCACACCTTCCCTAAGCAAGAGCAAGTTGCCATGCGCATCCAAGCTCTTGCTAACGATACGAAATCCGCCGGTCTAGGCGAGGCTTGTGAATTGTTAAATTCGAAGCCCTATGAAGAAGCTCGTGATTTTGTAAATACACGGCTCATGGATGCCTACAAGACAACCGGCAGCTCGAATGCGTTTACAATACTATTCGAGTTAAATCAGCAAGGCTTCCTTTGCGCGATACAAAACAGAATACGATCGTATCGCGGAATTCTTGAGGCTTCGGATGTCCTCCAAGAAGTTTTCTTTAATATTTACAGATATCCCCATCGATTCGACGGCGAGAAACCCGAAGCGTTCCGCCACTGGACGAATCGAATTATTAGAAATACGGTATTGAAGCATTTGCGCCAGTCGTCGCGGCCCGTCCGCTTCGAATTCCTCGGCGAAGAATTAGCAGAACGTCCTGACGGCCGAAGCGACAACCCGCTCAACGAATCGATGGATCATGAAGGCGAAGGGGATGCGTCGCGCGCGTATTTGATAACTTTATCGATGTACGTCGAAGCCTTCGAAAAGTTATCAAGCCGCGAAAAGACCGCATTGGAATTAGTTGAAGTTGAAAATCTTTGTTATCGAGACGCGGCTGCCGCACTCCATACAAAAGTAGAAAACCTGAAAATGGTAATATTCCGAGCGCGGCGAAAAATGTATCGTCAAATGCGGCGCCGGTTCGCAGCGGCTGGGATTTCGTCCAGCTCCGAATTGTATTAAACTAATAAATAATCTTATTTTTGTAACATCTGGGCCGCCGGAGCACTTCTTTGGCTAATAATAAACCAAGCGATCGTCGCGGTTCTGAGGGCGACCGTTCTGCAACCGAACCGTGCAAACCGTTCGCGGCAGATCTTTCAGCGTTGGTTGATCGGGAGGTCGACGAGACGGTAGCGCGGCGTCTCGTGGTTCATCTCGAGATTTGTGATCGTTGCCGTTCGTTCTTTTCAGCCATGCGGAAGATGGCGGCTTCGCACAGGCAAATTGCTGCTATTACAGATAACGCGATTGGTAAGAATCGAGCCTCCGGGATTGAACCGCAGGTGGATCGCGCGACGCGAAAAAGAATTCAACAAATCGTCGGACGCGAAGTGTTTCGCCGGTTGGCGGCGGTTTTGTATCGAATTGCCAAAGCCTACCTGCTCATTACTACAGATCGGACCTATCGAACTGAAGTATTTCGCCAGCCTGTGGCTCTCGACGTAGAAGCGGTTCGCGGCCGAAAATTAGTAACGCGAATCCTGGCGCGAGGCGAAGGGCAGTACGCGGGTTACGATTGGATTGAAGCCGGCCGATTGTTACAGCGAACGTTAAATTCCGCCGACGACCTGCGAGAGCGTGCTCGCACCCTTCTCGAAGAAGCACTTCGGTTGAAACCTAAATTCGCCGAAGCACGTCTATATCTTGGCTTTTATCACAAACTTCGCGGCGATCTCAATCAAGCCGAACGAGAATTTCGCGACGTTTTTGAGAATGCTAGAATTGTTGAGAATCGCGGTCATGCTGGAACGCAGCTCGTTACAGTTCATGAAGCGCGAGGTGACTACAATTCAGCTCTGAAAGTTATTGAGCGAATGCTCGCTCGGCGGCTTCCAGAGAATGATCCCCGGTTCTATTTCACTTACTTCAATTTGGCCGTGATCCATTCGCTTCGGAGTGAGTATCCTCTCTCCGCGGATGCGCTCGCGACCTTAGCCCGACGGTTTCCAGAACGTATGGGTGAGATCCGAGTGAAGCTTGCGCAAAGTGAACCTCTGCGAGAAGCTTTCCGTACCTCCCCAGAGTTTCGCGCAAATGTCGAACGCCGAGTTCCGGCGTTGTTTGCGGATACCAACTAGGGCGATACCTATCTGTGCTGTGCGACTATAAGGTTGTTGGAGCAAAAAATATGACGACCTCTACGATCTACCGATCGTTAATGTTCGCGACCGTTACCGTTTTGTTAGTTTTAACAAATCGCGCAATGTCCATGGACTGTGGCGAAAATGAAACTAATAATAGCGACGGTTGTGGCAGCGGAGACACAACTCTTACTACAGATTCCTCGACTCCGCCTGCACCAAGCAATTCGGCGCCTCCCGCGCCGCCGCCTGTGATGCCTCAACCGCTCGCGCCGGGTGGTGGCGCCGGCGGAACGATCGGTTCGCTTCCTACAATAATGAACGCATTGAATGCATTAGGCATTCCTCCTTCGCTCGCGGCCGCAGGTGCCTTACTAGCAATGAGCGGCGGTAATGGACCGACGGTTACCGTCCAGGCTCCTTACAAATTAGCAGTAAGCACGTATTCGTGGATTGTGAATGGCGAAGTGATCTTCGGCGGAAATCTTTATCAAGTCGGCCCGACACTTTATTTTAGTTTATTCGAACTAAAATTAGCGGCGATCTTATACGGCGGTCCGATACTCATAATCTTTAACGATATGAATGGAGCTCCGGTAGCCGCAGTCGACGTTCTAAAGCAATACTAAGAATAACTTCAGAAATTTCGATGATGCAGGGCGCGGTTAGCGCCCTGTATTGTTTAGATAATCGTTACATCAATGGCAAAGCCTTTATTAGGAATCACAATCGGCGATGCCGCCGGCGTAGGGCCCGAGGTTGTTCTCAAAGCGACGATGCACGAAGCGGTTTTTAATCGTGCGCGAATTGTAATTTTAGGATCCGTCGAAGTTCTCGAATATTACAGAAGTCTTTTGGGCTTGCCGGTTCGTTTTCATAGAATAACACACGTCGAGGATGCGCGATCGGAGCCTGGAAATCTTAGTGTTCTCGAAGTCGGTCGCGGGCCGTCAAACCTTGTTCCGGGAATTATTAATGCTGAAGCGGGGCACCTTGCCATCGCGGCCCTCAACGCAGGCGCACAATTGTGTAAAGATAGTCTTCTCGACGGGATGGTGACTGCGCCGACAAACAAAAAATCATTTCATCTCGCAGGTTACAATTTCGAGGGACAAACCGAATTGTTAGGAGAGGCTTGGGGGAGCGATCTTTACACGATGCTAGTTGTAGCAGACCGCCTCCGCGTTTTATTGTTAACACGGCACATGTCTCTTCGCGAAGCGCTCGATAGAATTAATACAAGCAACACGCTTTCACATTTATTACTTTTAAATTCAACATTAAAACGGCTCGGAATTGCGCAGCCGCGAATCGCGCTCGCGGCATGGAATCCGCACGCAGGCGAAGGCGGGATTTTTGGTAATGAAGATGATCAAATACTCGTTCCGGCTGTTGTAAATGCGCGAAAGTTAGGAATCGACGTTGCGGGCCCCGTTCCGGCCGATTCATTATTTAACCGCGCATATCAAGGCGAATTTGACGGCATTTTATCTTTATATCATGATCAAGCCCTCATTGCACCGAAGGCGCTTGCACCGGAAAGAGCTGTTACATTGATCGCGGGCGTTCCGTTCCTGCGCGTTTCGGTGATCCACGGCGCGGGATTCGATCGCGCTGGACAAAACAAAGCGAATGCTACAAATATGACGGAAGCCATAGCGCGAGCAGCCGAATGGGCGCCGATGTGGAAGCTAAACAATTAATTTTAATAAATATCTAATATGACGACACCTTCGAGCTCTGAAAAATCATTATTACAAAACCTGACCGAGCCCGTAACGCTGCTGGGGCCCGGGCCGTCTTCGGTGTCGACACGCGTTTTGCAGGCGATGGCGCGGCCGCTGCTCGGATATCTGGATACTGATTTTCGAAATATACTCATCGAAGAGCAACAATGGCTGCGCGAGAGTTTTGGAACAAAAAATTTATTAACATTTGCGCTGTCGGGAACAGGAATGGCGGGAATGGAATGCGTGATGAGTAATTTATTAGAACCCGGCGAAACGCTTCTCGTCGGAGTCAACGGCTTTTTCGGAGAGCGGATGTGTGAAGTCGCCTCGCGCCACGGAATTATTGTTAAACGCGTCGAGGCCGAATGGGGTTCGCCGGTCGATCCCCATGAATTAAACAAAAAAGCGGGCGAGTGCAAACCAGACGCGATTGCGGTGGTTCACGCGGAAACGTCAACCGGATGTTTACAATCTCTACCGCCGCTCGCGTCGATTGCTAAAAATCACAATTCATTATTTATTACAGATTGCGTAACGTCCATCGGCGGTGTTTTATTGCAAATCGACGAATGGAGCGTCGACGCCGCCTACGCCGGTTCGCAAAAATGCCTGGGAGCGCCGCCGGGCCTCTCACCTGTAACATTCTCATCGCGCGCCGTCGACCGCGTTCGCGCGAGGAAGACGCCCGTTTCTTCGTGGTATCATGATATTACATTATTAGAGAAGTATTATATTCAATCGCCGGCGGGCTATCACCACACTCCAAGCAATTCATTACATTACGCGCTTCTCGAAGCGCTTCAATTGTTACATACTACAGAAACGGCCGCGGCCACATTTGATCGGCATGATCGAAATCATCGCGCACTCGTCGCGGGGGCCAATGCGCTCGGCCTCGAAATGTTTGTTAAGGAAGGGTTCCGAACGCCGATGCTCAATTCGATTCGCGTTCCGGATTCCGTCGACGAAGCGAAATTGCGCGCGCGTTTGCGCGAAAAGAATCGAATTGAAATCGGCGCGGGCCTCGGAAAGCTGAAAGGTAAGATTATACGAATCGGTCTCATGGGCCATTCGTCGCGCGCTGCAAATGTTATATTAGTTTTGTCGTCTCTCGGCGCAGCTCTGAACGAGCAAGGTTATAAATGTTCGCCGGGCGCCGCTGTCGAAGCGGCGCAGAATGCGCTTAAAAGCTAAAACTCTGCGCGAAAATAATAACTAAACAGGTGTGAGCCAATCTTGGTATTTATCATTAACACCCGTCACAACCTCGCGAAACTTAGTTTGCAATAATCGCGTGATCGGCCAGTTCTTCGAAACGCCGATCTCGCGATTATCAACTTCGCGAATTGGAGTAATCTCCGCAGCCGTTCCTGTAAAGAATGCTTCATCGGCGACGTACAACGTGTCGCGATGGAATGAATGTTCATGAACTTCAATTTTCTCCGCGAGCGCCAGCTCAATAACACTGTCGCGCGTCACGCCGCGCAGAATCGGCGCCGCGAGCGACGGCGTGATCACACGGTTATTTCTAACAATAAAAATATTCTCTCCCGAGCCCTCTGCTACAAATCCTTGGTGATCGAGAAGAATCGCTTCGTCGTAACCGACATCCTTAGCTTCTCTCTTTGCTAATACTGAATTTACATAATGTCCCGTCACCTTTCCGCGAACCATTGCGCTGTTCGGGTGTGGCCGGTTGAAAGATGATATTTTTGCGCGGATTCCGTTCTTGACGCCCGCCTCGCCGAGGTACGCGCCCCACACCCAAACCGAAATGGCAACGTGAACAGTATTATTAAACGCGCCGACGCCCATTTCGCCTTCTCCGAGCCAAGCAATGGGCCGAATATAAGCTTCAGAAAGTTTGTTTGCTTTTAATACATCCAATACGCCGGCGTAGACGCTTTCATAATCATACGGAATTTCTAATTTTAATATTTTCGCCGATTCGTAAAGACGGCGCATATGCGTGTCGAGGCGAAAAACGGCGCCCTGCCCTGACGCTTGGCGGTAGCAGCGAATTCCCTCAAAAACTCCAAATCCGTAGTGCAAGGCATGAGTTAATAAAGAAAATTTCGCATCGGAGCTATCTATTATCTTTCCGTCAAGCCATGTGTAGGGTTGGGGCGTCGCCATTATTTATATTTAATACGAGAAATGATTGAAAAGAAATTCCGTGAGGGCAATTAGTAAATATTTAAATATCGGTCGAGCTCACACGGGTGAACTTGAGCGATATTTTCTTGCCATTCTCGGCGTTTCGCCTCGACGAAATTAGTAAATACGCGTTCGCCGAGAGCATTCTTTAGCTTTGTTAAAGTTTGCTCGCGGTTCACGGGAAGAAATGATTTTCGAGGGTCAAGTTAAGGACCTGAGACTTCGGCGGACGAGAATCAAAATTCGCGTTCGCGTGCGGCAAACAAACCACACCTCACAATTTTCGCCCAACCAAGAATTGAAAGTGACATCAAAAAAATGCAGTTGTTGCAAAATTTGAAAGTCAGCAATCGGCTTTTAAACGCATAGTGCATCAAACTTGAGGAAAGTTTGACAACGCGTGCGCGCCTTGATCATCAACTCTGAAAGTCGTTGAATGCTTCCGCGCGAGTGCCGCGTAATGCGGCTTGCCGGCGCCTACGCCAAAGGCCAGACTCGCCCGCCAATTCTTAGAAAACTCTAAATTACTACAATTTTGGAAAACAGCGCTCCACGACGACTCGCACTTTGGATTGGGCTGCCAGTCACCGCGATTGCCGCGGGGTTTTTCTTTTTGTGTGCAATTCACAATTCGGTCACGTCGTTTCGACTTGATCGCGGCTGGTCTCAGGATATTCCAATCTTTGGTTTTGCGGCGCTCGGCGGTCTTATTGTAGCAACGCTCGCAGGAATTGTTGCAAAGCGCCCGGTCGCGAATGCAGGATCTATTATATCCATTGTCGTTGGCATGATGACATTTGCATACTTCAGCGGGCGCGTTCCCGAAGTGCCAACTGTAGAGAAAATGGCGATGCCGCCCAATTTGAAATATTGGTATTTGGGCGCGACATTCTTATATTCCGCGGCGATGGCGTGGATTGTTCCGGTGCGGCCCATCTTCGGATTTTTATTAGCATCAATTGTTTTTGCGACGCCAGCGGTTCGCGTATTGTTACGATGGGCGCCCGAGGGATTTGAAGTTGCTCCCGTTGGAATTGCGCTGGCTGCGGTCGCCCACAGCCGAACGCGGGAACCCGTGCCTTTCGTTTGGCCAAAATTAGCAACGCCCGCGCTCGTTTTCTTAATAACAATTTTCTTTTCGTCGGTTTTTTCGTCGTCACAACAAATAGGCTGGCCCGCGTTCGGTCGAACGGCGTTGCAATTCTGTGCATTCGTCGCCGCTGTCGAGTGGTTGCGCCGCGAGGCCGACGGCGGGCGAAAATTTGTATCATTTGTTGCAATTGTGTGCACGATCGTTGCCGCGTGCGAACTGTTCGTTTTTTATGAATTTGGCGAACTCGTCGGTTGGAAGAATGTGACTCAGGTCCGGCTCGAATCATTTAATATACATCCAAACCTCTCCGCACCGTTTTCAATGATCGGCACTGTCGTTTGCGCTGGTGCGTTCATTTGTTTGCGCGGCGCCGCCCGCAAGCTCGCGGCAATCCTCGCGCTGGCCGTGTGCGCACTATCATTATATTTACATAAATCGGGCGGCGCGACCCTCGGCGCGGCGGCCGGCTGTGGCGCGATCATGGTATTCTGGGCCGCGTCTCGATTTATCAAATCCAAGAAGTTCAGCGGAATTCTAGGCGGCGGATCATTAATTATTCTTCCGGCGGCGTTATTATTAGCTTCGTTTGTCTTGCCGCTTTTTGTAGCGAAGCTCCGCGGCGGTGGCGAAAGCGGAAAGCTAAACATCGCAACGCGCATGGAGTTTTGGCCCGCCGCGCAAAAAGCCATGTTCGATCATCCAGTCTTTGGGCTCGGGCCCAAGAACGTGGAGGCCCACGCGCCGTACGTCGAAGATTCCGTCGAAGCCAATATTGATTGGTCGAACCACCCGCACAATATTTTATTAGAAATCGGCGAAACAATAGGAATCCCCGGATTATTAGCATTCATCGCTCTTCTCTGTGCCGCTGGAATATGTTTTCGCAGTATCCTTGAAAATAAAGAAAACGCGGACGCACCTCTCGCCATCGCAGGAGCCGGCGTTGTGATTGCTATTGTTGCAGATGGATTTGTAGATCACGGTTTCGCGGAATTCGCGGTTGTAACAGATGCGCTTTGGTGGGGATTGGCGTGGATCGCGATCGCGGCGCCGCGCGAATCGCAAGTAAAGGAAGTGACTTCGAACGTGTTTGCGCCATTATTTACAATTGGAACAACGGCGGCGCTCATGCTCGGCGCCGTGCTTCCTCTCGCAGCCAGTGAAATTGAACAATCCATTAAATGGATACATTTCTGGATCGCTAATTCTTCCAAGTATGATACAATTCGCGACGTTCCCGGACGAAAAGGCCATCTCGAATTATTGTTAAGAATGGCACCCGCCCGCTCAGACATTCGCCTCATGTATGCAGATATATTAATTTCGAGCGAGCCCGCTAAAAATATTGAAGCCGCAAATCGCGAAGTCGAGCGCGCCGTCGAATCGTCGCCGTACACGGCAGATGTATTAATTCGCGCGGGAACTTTTTTTGCAAATACCGTTTTGGTAGATTTCGAAAAGCAAACAAAACGCGCGCTCGAACTTTTTCAACGCGCCACAAAATTAGGAAACCAGAACGAGCGTGCAACGGCGCATCTGGGCCTGGCGCGGTGCCACGCCGCGTTGAATCAAATCGACGACGCAATGAACGAATTATCAATTGCGCTTTCGATGAACCCTTCTTTTCCAATAACAGTTTTTGGGTTCAAACCTGTCGCGGAAGGCGAGGACGGCATGCGCGACGCCGTCTATTGGCTCGGAGGTAACAATAAACTTTCTGTAGCAAGCGCTATCCGGCGCGGAATGGATAAGTATACTCCTTTACTAGAAAAAGATTTTGCGGCGGCGTGGGGGCCGATGTCGCGCCTTGCGGAATGTTATTGTAATATATCACGATTCGATCTCGCGATCGCGGCGTACGAGGAAATTGAAAAGAAATCGCCTTCGGCGCGTGTGAATCTGCCGAGCGCTCTCGGGCAGGCGCGCATTTTGGGCGGCCAGTTCGAAGCCGGTCTTGAGGATATAAATCGTGCGATTCGAAACGGCGGCCCGCATCCGTATTTGTTAGCTTTGAGAGCGAAAGCTCTCGACGGACTTAACAGAAAATCCGAGGCACTCGTTGAAGCGGAGAAGTTTTTTAATAATCCAGTGGATGTTGTTTCGCAACGTAAACAAGTCCGCGACTCGCTCACTCGCTTTGCTGCCGCGAAGCAAACAGCGTCACAATATAGAGATTCTTCGGAATTGTATAAACGCGCCGCCGCTTTTGAAGATAGCAATATTGAGAAAATTAAATTAGAAGTCTTGGGTGCCACTGCCGCAGTGCGCGGATACCGCCATGCCGTCAATGAAGATGCTGCAAGACAAGAACTTGTTAAGAGAATCGAGAATCACTTCGATCGCGCGTGCGATGTGACAGGAATGATGGAATGGAATGATTTCGACCGGCAAAAGTTAATTGATTTCGGACGCGACGTGGGAGCCGCGGCAGGTCCGTTCGCTCGGGATCTATTCGAACACGTGCGCGAACGAATTGATAAAAGCCAGCATCCCTCGGCCGGCGCCTATTTCCTTTTGTTAGGATTCGGCAACGCGGCGATTGAATTGTTAAAAGTTAAGAATCCGGAGGAACTTGAAAAAGTAGCGTTGGTAGTCAATTCCGTTAGAAGAGTTGCATTCAGCCTATCCGCGAGAATCGCGGGTGTTACGGGGATGTGACATGGAAATAACAAATCCCGTCCGCCCGCTGCACGAAAGACTTATTTTCCTGCTCGCTGCGATTGCCATTATTATTGGAACATTCACAGCGTCGCGGCTCGTTTTGTCGACGCGCACTGGAACTGTAGATAGTTATTATTATTTTGCGCGCGCCGCCGAATTGAATGAGGGCGTTTCGCTCGCTGATACTAAAATTAATTGGGGGCCCGAAGGAGTCGACCGCAAGTTCTTCCCGGGATATCCGCTGTTGCAAAGTTGGTTAACATTTGACAGCCAGCCGGAACGTTCGTGGCGGACACTTTCCGTTTTATTAGTTTTAGTCGATTCGGTATTGTTAGGATTTGCACTGCGCAGCATTGGCCTCAGCTTTTTTACAGCGTGCGCGGGAGTGGCAATGTTTGCATCGCATCCGATACCGTTGCGCTGGATGTCGATGCCGATGGCGGAAGGTTCGGCATTATTATATTTATGTCTTTCGGCGATTCTGCTTCCTAAGAAAGAAGATTCATTAAAGATCGCGTATCCGCGATTTTTGTTAGCGTGTGGTCTTGGCGGAATGGCAATATTATGCCGGGCGGAAGCAAGTTACATTGCGGCGGCGCTTGGGCTTATTGGCGTCGCGCGTATGTGGAAGCGTCCGGGATGGTGGGCCGTTGCAACCGGGGGATTGCTATTGGGAGTGTTGCCGATGTTTTATTGGTTATCAACTCTTCCGGCCGCGACGGGAGATCAATCGCGACTCCATTATGTTAATGAATTCAAAAATATGTTTTCGTGGCGCGACACGGGTACAGGTGACGGTGCGCAGGGCGGCGTTATTGATAATTTCGGAAGGTCGTGGCTGCACGTCGTTCGCGGTTTTGGGCGCAATCCGTTTGCGCGCCATCAGCCGGAAAATCAATTATTATTAGGTTTTTGGGCATTCCTATTCGCCGGACCTTTACTTTTCTCGGCGTTCGGATTTGTAGGCAAACTTGCCCAGCGATTTTCTATTGTATTTATTGGATTTATTATATTTCGTTCTTTTTGGTATTATCCATACGATCGCTTCTTAATCACCGGCCTCCCGATTGGATTTGGCGCCATGGCGCTCATGGCAGAAAGTATTACAAAACGCTCGCGTTGGGGCGCGGTTGTCGGAACGGCGCTTGTCTTTATTTGGTGCGCGCGTTCGATTGATCAATATATGAAATATCATATGTATGAACGCGTGCCTGAAAACGGAGCGCATTCCTATCGAGACGACTTCGAAGTAGCACGATTGCAATGGCAAATGGAAAAGATGTATTTTCCTCTCGAAGGCGCGGACATGTCTGTTTTGGCGGCGCGTAGAATTAGTAAGAGTTTTCAAACGAACGCAACCGGCGCAAACGATGCCGCGAAGCGCGAAGAAGTTGTAGCCATGGAATTTCCGTGGCCGCAAGTCGCATACGCCCTTCGGCCACGGCCCGTTATTGTAGGTTATCCATTTGTTAATTTTTGGGGCGACGCTGAATATATGAAAATGGAGAGAGTCCCGCTTGATAAAGATAAGAACCCGATTCGAACGCCCCGGCGCGCCGTCGATTTCCTGCGCGATCGAAATGTAAAATATGTGATTACGCCTCAGCCGCGCACTCTAGCGGAATGCAATGATGAAAAGGATCGAATCTGGGGTACTTGGTTCGATTGGAAAGGCGTCGAAGAAAATGAAAAACAATATATCCAAATGGCCGCCGCCGTTAGCGAACGTGAAGAGATAAAACTAAGACAAGTCAGCGAAGGCAAAATGACGGAAATTTACGAATGGCCGCGAATCATCCGAATCTTTGCGCTTAAATTTCCGCCGCGCTAACTCTGCCCAGACGCCCGCTCGATCCTCTTTCTAATAATTGTAAAAAACATACTGATCGCGGTTTTTGCTAGTTTTGCGAAAGAATCGGAATGTTTAGATTGTCCGCCGAGCCTTTTATAGTAATGAACGGGGATTTCGACGACGCGGACGCCTTGGCGGTACGCTTCACAAATCATCTCCGGAGAGAACGCGGGCCCGGGTTTCACGCACCCGGCTCGTATTTGTAGCCACGATTCCTTACGAATCGCGCGATAGGAACATCCGACGTCGGTAAGCCGTGGCTCGTGGGGATAATACCATAATCCCTCCAGAATCTTCGCCATCGCTACATTAAACCAACGCACAAAAAATCCCATGTTCGCACCCTGTTCTATCATTTGGCGAGTCGTGCGAGTTCCAAGCACGAATGGCGCAGCCTGAATATAAGCTAACAATTTGTCGAGATCGTACGCGCGAAAAGAACCGTCGGCTTCTGTTAATATAATAATATCGCCAGCCGATTCATCAAATCCGCGCCGGCAGGCGTTCCCGTATCCGGGCTTTTCTTCATAAACCACGCGCGCGCCCGCGGATTTTGCAATCGAGCTGGTCGCGTCGTTCGACCGATTATCAACAACGACCACTTCGTCGACGGCCGGATGTTTACGAAAATCCTCTACGACGGCGGCAATCGTGGCCGCCTCGTTGTACGCGGGAATCGCGACTGAAACTCGAAGTCCCTGATGCACGGCGAGCGCGCGAGGATACTCCCTAAACCCCGAATACGATCCAACGATGCTCCTGAACCAAACTGCGATTGTGATAGTTCTGTCGCTACAAGCGAGTGCGCCGCCGGTCCGAGTTCCCATGCGCGCGCTCGCGACATTTGTTGAGTCGGAGCAAACCATTGAAAACGCGGGCAGCGACGGGGACGAGACGGACGCGATCAAAACTATCAATCGCCAATTCAAACTAAAACTTGCGCAATTCCAATTCGCCGCCGCGAAGAACGCTAAAGCGGCCGAAACTCAAGTGGATATAACAACTTTTTCAAACGCGGATGCCGAGCACGAGGAAATGGTCCGTTATTCAACGCTAACTTTGACCGGAGCATCGGCGCTGAACTCGCGCGCCGTTTCCGCAATTCTTAATGAAAATGAATCATTACTAATCGCTAAAACGACAATTCAGGAAGATCACACGGTTCGGTTCTTCGGGCCCGCGAAGCGCGCCGAAATAGATAAAGAGACAAACTCCAATATTATAAATACCTCAAATATTGCTAATAATGCGCCCGTTCGCCGCGGCAGCGTGTACCCAATATCTTCGGAGGGCCACCGGCTCGACGCGTTTTTTATTCGCGACGCAAAAGTAGCATCGGAAGCATTGCCGTCGGGCGAAGGGCTTTCGATTGCGGGCGCCGGAGATCGTCCCCGCCGTTTCATGCGCGGACATCGTTATCAAAACGGCGCGGGTACAATTGTAGGCATTCGCTACGCGGATCCATTCGGCGGAACGCTTAAAATATCAATTGAGCTTCCGAAAGACGCGAAAGGGGAATATTCACTTCCCGCGAAAGACGCGAATTTATATGTTACAGAACTAAGCCCCGATTTGAAGGTCGGCCGCATTTCGGAACGTATCACGGGAAATATACAATTCCAGCCGAAAGCGGAAGGCGGAGCAACATTACAGATCGCGCTCGACGTCGAACTCCGGCGCATCGGCGCACGCGAGCCCCAACGATTGATTCTATTCGGCGAGTACGCATGTGTTTCCGTTTCTGTTGCCGAACTCACGCCGTGGCTCGGAATGTTTACAACAGGGCGACCGGTGTTAGAATCGTTTGCGATGCCAGACGCCGTGATTCTGGACGCGGCGAATCTTAAACATGAAAGCGAACCCAAAACGAAATAGTAATTATATAAATAGTTTTCCTCGATTTCAGTATTTGGGGCTTTCCGGAATTATTATATTTGTATTTTCGTGCGCAGGCGCGCGTACCGGCCGAGCGATTCTCGCCGCACCAAACGATCGGCTGACCATCGAACGCGTCGAAACGATGCCCGCGCGGGAAGTTTACCGATTTGATAAATGTAGAATTGAAGCCGGACGCGGCGATCCCGCGCTGGCGCGAATCGCCACGACGCGCGACAATACGGAAGTTGTAGTCGAGCGCACCCGCGACGGCGGGCGAATCGAATTGTTCGCATGTACCCGCGGCATCAACTCCACGAACGCTAATGATTGGATTCGATATGTTAGAACCGTCGGAAGTTCTAATATAACAGTTGAACGCGGCGGCTTCCGAAATGCACAAATTCAAGAAAACGTAGAGGTAGCATCGCGGCGCGCGTCGTCTTTTTTGATTGATTTCGTCAGCGCGGAAAAGATCGTGCTTCGATAGGAATTAGCAATGCCGGAAGCACCCGTTTTGCCGGCTGCTGCCACTGAAAAATAGTTGCAACACTTGGAAATTTTCGAAATCACTTACCGGATCATTTCGCGCGCAATCTTTATTAATCTCTCGTTCGAGACAAGAATCTTTAATTCAGGGAGCTCGGAAAACGATTTATCAATATAACGGCCCGCCGCCAGCGCCTTCGCTAGGATTTCGGCTGATTTGTCAGCATCGCCTTTTACTAAAAATATCGACGCTTCCAGAAAGTCGGGCCCCGCGTCGAATTCGCTCGTCAATCGTTTATATTGTCTATTCGATTTTTCGGCAGCGTCGAGCCTTCCTAAAGATAAATGTTCGAGCGTATATAAACGATGCGCTTTGGATAGATCGAGTTCTGCGGCCGCGCGATTGCCGATTTTAAGAAACGTTTCGCCAAGTTTGGAGTAGGCGTCGGCGTCCGTCGGATTTTTAGCAACCCATCGGTCAAGGTACGGAACCGCGCGCGCGTATTGTTTATTTTCATAAAACAGAAATCCCCAATCGCGCAACTGCCGCTGATCGACACCAAATTTCTCGGAGTCTTGTAATATTGCGGCGGCGGCGACGTCGTCTTTGGCGTCGCGCGCGAGCACAGCGCGATTGAATGCTAATATTGGATTCTCGGGATCGAGCCTCATACAATTAGCAAACGCAATAGAAGCGCCCGACAGGTCGCCGGCTTGTGCTAATAAAACTCCTGTTTGTAATAATGCTTCCATAAGATAAGGATGCCGCCGGAGAGCTTCGCCGTACGCTTGGATCGCGCCCGATTTGTTACCTTCGACGAGAAACCGCCGCGCGAGCGCCAAAGGTATGCGTTCGTCGTCGCGATCGAGATTCGCGGCCAATTGTAAACGTTCCGCGCCGCCGAGCGGATGCATACGTTCGGCCGTCATTAATATATCACAATAAAAAGCGGACCCCGCGAGAACAGTAATATAAGG
The DNA here is from genome assembly GCA_046160785.1 of Planctomycetota bacterium. GTDB lineage: Bacteria > Planctomycetota > UBA1135 > UBA1135 > JACQFD01 > JACQFD01. The sequence continues at coordinate 32,818 of JBJXHE010000089.1, read as the reverse complement.
AATGCAAATAATCAGCGCGAGGCCCGCCGACTTGCCCGCGCGCCCCCAAAGCCGTTCGGGCTGGGAGGCGTCGGCCGCGCCGATGATTCCTAAACAAACAAAACCGAGCGCCGCCGCCGCCGCATGTTCATAAAACGGCGAGTGAAAACACGCAGCTACAAATAACGCCGCGAGCCCCGCTGAAGCGGCAACGGTGTTGGGCGTCGCCGAAAAGAATTGTTGTTTTCGCCAGCGCCAAAGCCCCATGCAAAAGAGCCCCAATATAATCAATCCGACGACTCCGAGTTCTGTTACAAGTTGAACCGGATCGTTGTGCGCAACATTAACAATCGACTCCGCGTCATCGGTGCGCCCCTTAAATGGAACACTGTGAGTTGATATCTGTATTTCTCTAGGATCCCGGAAGGGTGCAAATCCAACGGAGAAGTTGCCGCCGAGAGTTCCCCACGGCGCGAACGACCGAATGACATTAATACAACTGGCCCAAATTCGGAGCCGGACTTCGAGCGTCGGCGGAATATTCCAATGGCCTTCGGATTGTAATGATTGCGACGGCGCAGCCGGATTTGATTGTATCATTTCCGAGACCGGCGCGTTGCGAACGGGGCTTACAAAAAACGCCGCCGCGCACGCAATCGCGGGAAGCGCGATACTGATAAAAACGGGTTTGTATATATTTGCCATCGGCGCGCCGCCGCGGCGCACGCGCAATATTGTTAATAACGCAGTTATAAACAATCCGAGGCCAAGTGCGGCGTAACCGTACAAAACGCCAATAATACCCACATACGCCGATGCGAGAACCGAGCACGCCAGCGCGGCGATTCTTAACCATCCGCCGCGCGCGCACGCGATTGCCGCGGCGATGCTCGCAATCGGCGCGATGAAATCGGCAACGGCGTCAGGGTTTCCAAAGGTAGCAACGGGATGTTCCTGGCTATTGTAGTAACCGTCGGTTTGTAAAGGATCGAATCCGGCAGCCTCGGCAAGCCCTATGACGCTAATAAAAGAACCGAGTGTACAAATCGCCGCGAACAGAACATTTCCCAGATGCGCGCGCGCGACGGACCGGGCCGCGCCCGAAATGATAACGAGTCCGCCGGCCGCCGCCGCGGCAGTTGTTGCCTTTCCGACGGAATGTCCAAATTCAAAAAAAGAACAAAGAAAAACGGAAAAGCAAAACCCGCCCGCTAGTGTTAGCGTTGCCGCGGGAAGCGGCGGGATCGGAAAGCCGCGGCCCATTGAAGCAAAGAATCCGATTGTTAGTAAAACCGCGCAGCCCGCGAGCGACGCGGCATGGCGCTGCAATGCTAATGGAAACGGAACGGCCGGTGCGAACGCGCACGCGGCGACGATCAGTAAAAATACAATTCCACCGGCGATCGCGCGATCATAAGCATCGGCCTCGCGGCCCGGCGGGAGTGGCGTGCGCGCGGCCTCGTCGGACATTTTTATATTTATATCAATTCGCTTCGGCTTTTTGTAGTTCCATAAAGGGCTCGACGATCGCATCGACAAATGCTTTCGCATCGAACGGCGCGAGGTCGTCGACCTTTTCGCCAAGTCCGACGAACTTCACCGGTATTGTTATCCGTTCTCTTAATCCGAACACGGCGCCGCCCTTCGCGGTGCCGTCGAGTTTTGCAAGAATCAGCCCCGTGACGGGCGCCGCTTTCGAAAATAACTCAGCCTGCGAAACCATATTTTGTCCGGTCGTGGAATCTAATACTAATAAAACTTCGTGCGGCGCCGTCTCGACGCGCTTGCGAATCACGCGTGTGATTTTCTCGAGTTCGGCCATCAGGTTTTGTTGTGTATGAAGTCGCCCCGCGGTGTCAATAATAACATATTCAATTCCGCGCGCGCACGCGGCGTCGACGGCGTCGAATGCTACAGATGCAGGATCCGAGCCCATCGGTCTTTTAACAATAGGAACGCCCGTCCGGTCGGCCCATATCGATAATTGTTCGACGGCCGCGGCGCGAAACGTGTCGCCCGCGCCGAGGAGCACGCTGTGTCCCTGTTTTTTTAGATAGTTTGCGAGTTTTGCAATCGACGTCGTCTTTCCCGAGCCGTTCACGCCGCAAACTAATATAACAGTTGGCTTCGTGGGAGAAATATTAAGTTTTCCGCCGCAGCCTTCGAGCCGGCTCGAGAGCTGTTTTTGTAAAAACTCCGGAATCTGGTCTACTCTTGTTAAATATCGAAGTTTATACGATTTTCGAACCTCCTCGATCACTCTGGAGCTCGTGACGCCAAGGTCGGCGCTGTATAAAATTTCTTCGAGCCGGTCAATGGTTGTATCGTCGAGATTGCGTCCGACCGACAGAATCGTGCGGATGCCGACGGAGATCTTCTCGCTCGTTTTTTGTAATGCCTGTTTGAACTTATCAAAAAGTCCCACGCTCTTTGCCTCCTGACTATTTTATTAATATTTATTATGCTGATTATTAAATAACTATTCCGCGCTTTCCGTTGTCATTTCACCGGCGAGTTCGGCGGGCGGCGCTTCGATCGCGACGCCAGCGCCGCCGCTCGCGAGCACGGCTTTCGCGCGGTCGAGAATTCCATTGATAAATTTCCCGGATTGTTGCGTTGAAAACTTTTTTCCGAGATCGATCGCTTCATTAATAATTACTTTCGGGGGTGCGTCGTCGCCTTGCATTTCATAAATTGCCAATCGCAAAATATTACGATCAATCGCGGCCATCCGGTTGAGATCCCAGTTGCGCGCAATCTTACGAATCATTTCATCGATATCATTTCGCTTCTCCCACGCGCCTTGAATCAAGCGCGTCGCGAAACGGACGACGTCTTCGTCTTTCGATTCATTTTGTAAAAATTCATTAATTTGTTTTAGCGTTTCTTCGCCGCACAAATCCACTTGATAAAGGAATTGTAACGAAAGCTCGCGGGCGCGCGTGCGTTTTCTCATTGTTTAGGTTCCCACGCGCGCATGCGCAAATGTAGTGTTGCGGTTTCGAGCGCGGCTTCGGCGGCTTCAATTCCAACGTGCCCCGCGCCGCCGCCCGCGCGTTCGAGAGCCTGCTCCTCGGAATTACATGTTAAGACTCCGAAAATGATCGGGACGTCGGTGCTGAGTCCAATTGTAGCAATCCCGCGCGCCGTCTCTCCGGCAATATAATCAAAATGCGGCGTCTCGCCGCGAATGATACAACCAAGTGTAATAACGGCGTCGAAATGTTCATGTTCAACAATCGCACCCTCAATTGTTATTTCGTCCGCATCGTCGTCGTCTTCATCGCCGTCATGGCCGTTTCCATTTCCGTTGCCGACAACCTGCCGAAGGTTTTTTTCTTCATAATTAGTAAACCCTTCGTTGTAGTCTTCGTCGGATTCTTCAAACTCATCCGTTTCATCTGTATCCTCGTCGTCGTCCGCATCGTCATCGACTTCAAAACCGTGTTCGGCAAACGCCTTCGCTACGAGCGGAAGCTCAAACGCGCCGGGCACCCACGAAATATAAATATCTTCTTCGTCCACTCCCGCGTCGCGCAGCCGTTCGAGGCAGCCTTCTAACAAAACCTGGCCGAGCGGCTTGCCGTTTTTCTTAACTTTACTAAACCGGCTCACCGCGATCGCGATGCGGAGTCCTTGGCCATTAAGGTCGCCTTCAAAAGTATTTGGCATGGGCGCGCGCCGGATCGGCGTGGTCGGGAAGTGAGCGAAAGGTGAATGAACGGAAAGTGGTGGGCAGAGAAAATACCCCGTAGTTCGCCGATGCGACAGTTCTCTTCCGATTTGTAAGGATACAAAAACCGCTTTGGACAACCTCGCCCACACGCTCCTCGCTACTGCGCTCGCGAAAACGCCGCTCGGCCGCCGGTCGCCGCTTTCAACGGCCGCGCTTCTGATTGGAGCAAACCTGCCGGACGCCGACGCCATTTCAGGTTTTTGGGGAATCGAGGCGTACCTCACTCATCACCGCGGCTTGTCGCACGCGATCCTTGGAATCGCGATCGAGTTCGTTTTGTTAGGAGCCGCGCTGGCGTGGGTTGAGCTCCGGTTTTTTAGTAAATTTATCAATACTTCCGAGCCGCGGCGGGGGCCGTGGCTCGCGGCGGCGATTGGATTAATCAGCCATCCATTGCTCGATTCGTTAAATGCGTACGGCGTCCGTCCGTTTATACCATTCGACGATCATTGCTATTACGGCGATATGTTATTTATTGTCGACCCGTGGGCGTGGTTTCTTTTCGGCAGCACCACGGCGCTCGCGGGCGCGCGAACCGTGCTCGGAAGCATTGCGCTTTTGTTAATTGCAATATCCACAACATTGGTAATGTTTATTTCCGATCGCGCGCCGAGCGAAATGTGCATTATTTGGCCGGTGATGGTAGTTTTGATATCGGCGCTGCGGTTCACCGGGTTTGGTGCAAACCGCGCGGTTCCAATTGTTATTTTCTCGCTGATATTATTTATATCCTATTGCGTGGGAATGCGAGTTTTAGGAAACATGGCGCTCGAAAAAACGCGCGCCGATGTTCAATATCAATTGCCGCACGGCGAATCGATTATTAACGATTCTCGTTCGCCGCGGCCGGCCGATCCGCGAAAATGGATTGTTACAATTGAAACGGAGCGGTTTGTGATTCAGCGCGACATGACGCTCGGAAGCGCGTCGAATATACAATTTCGCATTGCTAAGAATCACGATCTACCTGAAGTCGCGGCCGTTATGAATACCGATAGCGCACAGGCGTGGAAAAAGTTTGCGCGGCACCCGATTGCCGTCGTGTCGCACAAGAATGGCTCGTCGTACGTAGAACTCACCGACGCTCGTTTCGGACTCGATCCAACTCGCAATTGGAGCACCATACGAATACGGATCGCCGAAACGCCGGTTCGCTAGCGAATGAGATTCCACTTCGCTATGGTTTCGCGACGATTGCAACCGAACAGCTACGGATCCCACGCCTCCCCTCCATTATTAATAGTATTATTAATAAAATGACGTCACTTGTAAAATATCTATTCTTGCCACTCGCCCCAATATTAGTATTCATTCCGGCAGGCGCGCTCGCAAGTCAAGAAACAAAAACGCAGACGGCGCCAGCTCCGCTTCGCATCCGAATTTACAAATCAGGCGACGAAAAAAAGCCCGTTTGGAATATTAGCAGCGACGGCGTGCACTTCGGAACCAAACAATTCGGCGCATGGGCGATGGCACAAGCGAAAAAATATAAGACGTCGGTGCAAGGCGTGTCCGAGTCGGATGCTAAGTTTCCGATGACTTACGTTGAACAGGTGGCGGTGATCGACGCCGAGCCTGGCGCGCCTTTTGGATATATTCAAACGGTTTTCGAAGCGCTCGGAAGCGCCTTGTTTTATAAATTGGAGTACACGCACGTTACAGGACAATTAAAACATTGGAGTCCGACACTCGACGAACTGAGAAAAAAGCCGCCGCGCTACATCTTCGACGTTTTATTATATTATGAAGAAACCGCTGGCGTGACGCGAAAAGTAGGATCGACCGCGTGTAAAGATGATGAAGAGGTTGCGACGGCAGCCGGTTTTCTTTGGAATGAGATGCCCAAAGAAAAGAATATACAAAATACCGTGAGAATTATCATTGCGTCGGCCCAAGTTCCGTGGAGTGTTATTGTTAGTACTCTTCGCAAGCTGCGCGAAAAGGGCATCACTGACATTCACTTCGGTCTTCTGCCGAATACGGTTACTGTTCCCGACCAAGCGCGCGCGGAATCCGGACCTGTAAAATAGTAAATATTAAGATTAACTGAGTTTGTTCCATTAATTCTGGCTCGCCGCTGGAGCCGAGCGGCGCAGCCGGATCGGTTTGCAGATTTGATGAAATGCGCCCACGGCTGCCGCGCTCAAATCATCAAAAAATGTATAAAATAACGGCACGAGCCAAAGTGTAAAAAACGTCGACGTCGCGAGGCCGCCGCAAACCGCGATTGCGAGCACTTTATAGGATAAACCCTGGCCTGAGCTATCTGTAGCGAGCGCCATCGGAATGAGGCCGACAATGGTTGTTAGCGATGTCATCAACACGGGCCGCAGGCGGTCTTTGCTTCCTTGCAGAACAGCCGTCGTGCGGTCGAGGCCCTCTTTCACTCTCAGAAAATTGATATGATCGACGAGCACGACGCCGTGATTCACTACAATTCCGACGAGCACAATCATTCCTAATAATCCGAGCATGTCCATCGGAGTATGCGTCAAGTAGAGGGTCCAGTACGCGCCAAAGAACGCAAATGGAATTGTAACTAATATGGACAAAGGCAAAACTAAATTCTCGAACATGACGGCCATCACGACGAAAACTAACAAAATTGACAGCCACATCGCGCCGAAAATTTCTTTAGCATCATTTTGAAAGTCTTGGAATACACCCTCTTCGTCTAACTGTATCTCCCGCGGCAATTGTGCAATGGTCGCCGCGAGCGCGGCGCGCGCTTTCGCCGTTGCTACTTTAACGTCGCCTTCGAGCACGTCCGCGGAAATCGCGAGCGACGTTTTTCCGTCTCTTCTGTAAATTTCACCAAAACTTTTTCCGACGTCGAGTTTCGCGACGGCCGCGAGCGGGATTTCGGTTCCGGTCGGAGAGAATAGTTGTGTATCCGCGAGGTCGGCCATATCCGAATTTTCCGCGCCTTGATACTGAATCACGACGGGCCGCTCCACGTCCTGCTCGTGCATCCTCGATAATAAATATCCGCGCAAGCCCCATTCAATGGCCCCGGAAATTATTGTTGGATTTAACGCGAGCCGCTGCGCCTGCTCTCGATCGACGCGCACGCGCACTTCCGGACGGCCGCGTTCGAGTTCGCTCCGAACATTTGTTAATTCTGGAATCTTAGCTAACTCATTTTTAACATCTTCGCTAATTTCCGCAAGGCGGTCGGAATCGCGGCCAATTAATACAAATCGAACGCCCGTCGCCCGTTCGCCTCCCGAATTTCGATCGTCGAGGCGTGCAATCGACGTCGCGCGGTTTGGCATCAAAGCGCGAATGCGTTTGCGCAGATCTTCACGCTCGGTTTTTGTAAATGCAGTGCGATACCACAAATTGATAGATCCGCCGAGCCTGCTGAAATCCGAACTCAGATCAAAGAATTTTAATGTATCAAGATTGTCTAAAAGTATTTTTTCATAAACGGCGAATTCGTTGCTCGCCTGCAGCAGCGTTGTATTTTGCGGAACGTCAATCCGGATTCGGACCGAGCCGCCGTCGCCGCCTCCGCCTCCGGAAATTTCAACTCTACTCGCGGCGAATTGCGTGGTGCTGATCAGTGCAATTGATATAATTGTAGCTAGCAAACGGTGATTCAAGCTCCATTGCAATAATCCGTTGTTGATACGTTTCAGATTTTGTAATAAAAACGAATGCTCCGTCACGTATTGAATTCGCCCAGGCGCCGCCGGATTTGTAACTGTAGGATTTGTAACTGTCGGCCGGCGAAGTATTTTGCGCACGGCGAGCTCGGCCTGCAGCAACGGCCAATAAATAATATTTTTTACGAAAGAAAACCGGCGCTCCATCGGCGTGTCGGGGCTGCGCTCAAGGCGGTACAGCGCGACTGGAATAAATATAAGCGCCACAACGAGCGAGGCGGCGAGCGAAATGCTGAAAGGATAGCCGAGCGCCGCCATCGCGATTCGTAGCGTTCTTTCTTCACTAAGAAAAATCAGCGGAATAAATACAACAATTGAAGTCAGCGTTGCTAATGTAATCGCGACGCCCACTTCGCCCGCGCCTTCGATCACGGCCGCGCGCATGGGCACGCCGAGCTCTTTTTTGCGATGTATATTTTCGACGACGACGACGGCGTTGTCGACGAGCGAGCCGATCGCGAGCGTGATGCCCGCCATTGAAATGATATTAAAAGACGAACCCGTGAAATATAACGAAACGAGCGTTCCTAATAACGAAACGGGAATCGCGAGCGCGATCAGTAGTGTTAAACGAATTCTCCGAAGGAAAAAGAATAAGACTGCAAGCGCGAACCACGCGCCGTCTTTTGATGCTACTTCTAAATCCGTCAAGCTTTTCTTAATCATCTCCCCTTGGTTAAACCAAGGATCGAAACGGAAACCCTCCAGATCCGGGCGTGCTTCCAATTCCTTAAATGCTGCTAATACAGCTTCGCTCGTTTCTACCGTATTCGCGCCTGAAACTTTTGATACATCACAAACGAGCGCCGATTTCATTTTGAGCTCGCGCATATCACTAATTCTCGTGAGCGACTGCCGAATCGCTTGCACGCGCTTCACCTCGGCGACGTCGCCGATCCGGACTCCGTTCGAAATCGGAACATTCTTTATTTCTTCGAGATCGCCGAATCGCGCGTCAACTCGTAACAAAAACTTCGATCCGCCGTCCTCCATTTTTCCGGCCGGAAATGCAAAATTATCTTTTCCGAGCCGCGTGACGAGATCGACAAGATTAATTTTCTGCGCGCGCACGCGGTCGACGTCGAGGAGGATTCGTATCGATTCTTCGAGGCTGCCCATAATGTTAACGCGCGCGACGCCGGGCACGCCCTCGATGGTGCGCTTTATAACATTTTCGCAAAGATCATTAACTTTCGGATCGTAAGGATCGAGATTAAATAATAATCCCCCGAAGAAAATCGGCGTGCTCTCGTCGAGGCTAAATCTAAATATTGAATAACGTTCCGATTCGCGCGGCAATTGCGAACGTATCTTTTCGACTCGGTCGCGAACCTCGGCGTACGCGAGATCCATATCCTGCTCGCCTGAGAATTCGACGCGGATGACGGCCTGGTCGGCCCGCGAAGTGGATCTAACTTTTCGAACGCCCGAAATAGTACGAACCTGTTCTTCTACTAATCGCGTGACGCGTTCTTCTGTTTCGCGCGGATTCGAATTTTGGTTAGGAACAAATATTGTTAGCGTTTGGCTTCCCCAGCCTTTTGGTAATAATTGGATCGGAACGCGAAGATACGAAATCACCCCGAGCGCAATCAGCGCGAAGAGAATCGTTAGCGTTGCGACGGGGCGCCGTACGAATAACGCTACAAATCCACCGGAGTCGTGCGCGACGGTCATGCGGCCTCCGCTTGAATTTGACGGCTCTTAAATAATCGCCGAACTGTTAAATCGATAACGGGAATGACGACGAGCGTGAGGGCAGTGCTGCTCGTCAAACCCGCGACAACTACAATTGCCATCGGCGCGCGAAGCTCCGCGCCGGCGCCCGCTCCGAGTTCGCCGATCAAGGGAAGGAATGTTAGCCATCCCGTCATCGGTAATAATCCAAGAATGGTAGTAAGCGCGGTCATTAAGATTGGGCGCAGGCGCGCCTGACCCGCCTCGACGAGCGCTTCGACGTCGTTCATGCCGCGTTCGCGATTCTGATTTGAGCGGTCGAGCAGCACGATCGCATTTGATACAACAATTCCGCCAAGCAGAATCGCGCCGATGAGAGCGACAACGCTGATCGGCGTTTCTGTTAATTCGAGCGTTGGCACGAGGCCCACGATCGAGAGCGGAACTGTTACTAATATTACGAGCGGCTGCAGCACCGATTCGAATTGGGCCGCCATCACGATATACACTAAAAAGACTGCTAATAATAGAGCCAGTTGCATCGATTTCAGCGCTCGCGCCATTTCTTTCTTTTGTCCGCCGAATTCAATGTCATAACCAATCGGGCGCGGGATCGATGCTAATTCTCCGGATAGCTGTTCCGTGAGCCCGCCTAAATCTAAACTTGTAGCATTCGCCGTGACGACCGCCGCGCGCGTATTGCCAATTCTGCGAATCTCGGCAGGGCCTTCGCGAACGACGAGTTCCGCGACTGCTTTTAAAGGTATGGAAGTTGGCTGTCCGGGATTGACTACAAATTCTTCGAGTTTAGCAATACCCGCGACCTCTTCTTTCGACGCGCGAACGCGTATATCAATTCTTTGGTCGCCTTCGATAAAAGTTGTAGCAATATCACCGAGGACGGCGCCGCGCAGCAGCGCCGCTACATTAGAAGCATCGAGCCCGTAACGTAACATTTCGTCGCGCCGAAAACGCACCGCGACCTCGGGATTTCCGCGGCGCACCGTCGAGCGCACGTCGCCAAGCGACGGTTCTTTTGATAATAACTTTTCCACTTCGCCGCTTAGCTTTCCTAATATTTGCAAATCGCGGCCTTTGATTTCGATTTCAACGGGAGTTGCTAATGAAAAGAGCGTCGGCTTTTTGAAGCGAACTTGGCGAATCTCGGGATGGTTTGATAAGAAAACTCGAATGGTTTCAACAAGTTCATCTTCGCGGCGTGGCAGTTCGAGACCGGGTATGACGCGAATTGTTAATTTACCCGTGTGATCGCCTTCGTCGGAATTCGCGAGCGCGTCGCGCTCGATTCCGCTTGCTAATATAACCTGTTCGACATCTTTAAACTTCGAAACTTGAGCGGCGAGCGGGCGCAAATACTGATCTGTTACTTCGACCGGCGTTCCGACGGCGAGATGCACTTCCGCGGTGAATTCGCCCTGGTGAACGTCCGGCAAAAGCTGGCTGCCGAGATTTTTAGCTCGGAGAGATGTTACGACCATTAACAATATGGAAACTAAAATAACAATCCAACGAAACCGAATCGCGGCGCGGATGATGAGCGGATACGCGCGTTCCAGCGCATTATTAAAAATATCAAATGTCCATTGAATCGGCCAAAACAGTTTCTTAAAGATCCACCAGAGTCCGGCCGTGAGAATCGCAGCGCCTCGCATCACGCCCGACACAATGGTTATAAACGCGCGCCCCGACGCGAGCAGTAAATTCGGAATCCAGCGTTTCCAATTCCAATTCATCCCGCCGAACGGATTTGAAAATACGCGGCGTTCGCCGGCGATTTGTTTCAATTGCCGCGACGCTAACATTGGAATAAAGAACAATGCAAATATTAATGAAACGATGCGGCTGATCACGACCGTCAGCGCCTGGTCGCCGAAAAGCTGGCCCGCGATTCCCTCAACAAATACAATGGGAAAGAATACTGCCATTGCCGTGAGCGACGACGCGATCACGGCGCTCGACACTTCACGAATTCCGCGCACCGCGGCCTTTAGTAAACTATCGCCTTCCTGGCGGCAGCGCGAAATGGATTCTAATACAACAATTGCGTCGTCGACGACCATTCCAATCCCGAGCGCGAGGCCGCCGAGGCTCATCACGTTCAGCGACACGTTCATTAAATACATCGGCGCGAACGTGGCGACCACGGAGATTGGAATAGATAAATTAATAATAACGGTGTCGGAGACGCGCCGCAGATAAAGATACAAAATGAGCAGCGAGAGAAGGCCGCCAAAGATTCCCGAATCTTTAACGTCGTCGAGCGCCTCTTTGATAAACGTGCGCTGGTCCGACAAAACTGTTATTTTGAGTTTTGAATCAATGCGGCGCGCGAGGAAGTTAGTATACTGATCCCGGTCGGCTTTTCGCTTTTGCACTTCGCGGTCGTGCTCGTCGATCTCTTTCTGGGTCGGATTCTGTTTTTTAGCAAACTTCTCGTCGGCCTTTTGATGTTCTGTCGCGAGTTCGCCGGATTCGAGTTTTCGAATATATTCTTTTTGTTGCGGCGTTCCGTACACGCGTTCGAGCACGCGGTCGGCGAGATCGACAATATTAGCATCAGCCTCGCGATAAATATCAAGTTCAACGGCCTCTTTCCCGTCGATGCGAACGATCACGTCGCGGTCGCGGTGATACGGTTCAATCTTAGCAATATCGCGCAGGCGCACTTCCGCGTCGCCCATCGTCACGAGAACAACGTTAGCAATGTCGTCAAGGGTTTTAAACTGATTCAGCGTTCTTACTAAAAACTCCGTGTCGCCTTCCTCCAGTTTTCCGCCCGCGGCGTTCAGATTTTCCTCGCGCAAGCGCTTCGCGACGATATCGAATGGTAAATTTCTTTTTGTTAGTTCGCGTGTATCAATTGCAACGCGCACTTCGTCTTCGAGCCCGCCACGCACGCGAACGGCGGCGACGCCCGGCAAACTCTCCAATTCGCGTTTTAAATCATCGCGAACCATCCGGCGAAGTTTTCTTAAATCTGCTTCGCCCGAGATTCCCAATCTTAATACTGGATCGAGATTCGGATCATAACGAAGCAGAATCGGCTTCTCGGCTTCGGGCGGCAGAAAAACGCGATCTAACTTTTCGCGAACGTCCTGCATTGCAAATGTAATGCGCGTGCCCCACGTGAATTCTAATATAATATCAGATACTTCGGCGCGCGAAACGCTCCAGATGCGAACGAGATCGGGAGTTGTAGCAAGTTGCTCTTGTAAACTTTCGCTGATGCGCTCCTCGACGTCTTCCGGCGCGGCGCCCGGATACTGCGTGCGAACTGTAATCGTTGGATAACTAATATCCGGCAGCAGGTTGAGTCTTAGTTTTCCGAACGACGCTATTCCAAACACCAAAATCGTGATTGCAATCATTGTGATTGCGACGGGCCGATTTACTGTAAAATCATAAAAACTCGAGCGGGGGGCGGCCGCCGGCGCCGCATTGTCCGATTCGGGGGGAGTAGCATGCACGTAAAATTAGCCTCCCGGTTGAACGGACGAATCTATTGTTACTTTGAGACCTTCCTTCAAATCGACGTTTGCAACAATAACCACCTGGTCGTCGGGCCGTAATGTTAATATCGTTCCTCCGTTCGATGTAACATTTCGAATTTCGATGCGATCCGCGTCGGAGAATCCTTCCTCGATCGGAATGCGGACGGTGACGCCGTCGCGAACGACGAACACGTACGGCTGGTCGCCTTCGAGAAGCCGCGCGCGCTTCGGAATTAAATAAGCATTCTCCCGCCGGCCGAGCGTGACGCGAACGCGAACTAATAATCCGGGTCTTAACAATCCTTCGGAATTATTAATCGACGCCGTAATCTTAAACGATCCGCTCGCGGGGTCGACGACGGGCGCGACGCGCTCGATTTTCCCATGAAACGCGCGCGGTTCATTAATATTCGTTTCCGACGCGACCGCCTCGCTTGTCGCGAGGACTTCCTGGCCGCCTTTTGCTAAGACTTTCAAGTCGCGCTGCGGACGGTAAAAAACGGTTTGTAACTGATCGAGATCTGTTAATTTAAATACTTTTGTTTGGATCGTCGCCGTCTCGCCGATTTTGATTCCCCGCTGCGAAATCACGCCTGGAAACGGAGCTTTAATTTCAGTATCCGCGAGCCGCACTTTTGATAATTGAATCGCCCAGTCGGATTTTATTTGATTGGTTTTTGCTGCTGCTACAGTGAGCTCGGCCTTTCGCACCGCGAATTCCGCGAGCTGGAAATTATTTTCGGCGCGCTGCCACGCGAGCTTCGATGCTTCTAATACTTTCGGAGCTACAATTTTGAGCCCCGATTCGTCTTGCGAAGAAGATAATTTAAGATCGCGGTCGTAGTCGCGTTTAGCTTGTGTAGTATCCGTTTGGGCGAGCGCGACTCTTTTCTTAGCATCTTCCAATGCTAATTCTGCTTCTTCAACCGATCGTTTACTTTCTTCGAGCGAGATCTCCGACTGTTTTAGTTGTATTAGAGCTTCGACCTGGTCGACGCGCGCGAGCACTTGCCCTTCCCTCACGCGGTCGCCCTCCTCGACGAGAATTTCGCGGACGACGCCGCTGACTTTTGGATAAAGCTCCGCCTCGCGAATGGCTTCGACGTGGCAGGTCGTTTCGAGATACGACGCGATCGTGTCGACCCTGGGGCGTTCGGTACGAACGCGAATCCGTTCCGCCGAAAGCCGGTCGGGAGAATTTTCGGCGGGCTTGGTCGCGGGTGTCGAGGCGGCGCCGGCCTCTTTCTTAGTAAACGGGTTGCACGCGAAACCCAATCCTAGGAATACGGCCGCGATGGCGGCGAAAATTACAGATCGAACGGGGAACACAGATATCAATTAGCCTTTGGCGGCACGGCTCGGCTCCCGGCGCGCGAAGTACAAAGCTAAGGCATATCCCGCGGCTACTCCAGAGGGTGTATTCTGAGTAGCTCGCCCTTTCGTTAAAAGCCCGACCCCCAGTACCAACCTGAAAATCACCAATGCAGACTCTCCAACCGCGACGTCTCTCACGATTATTGACATTCGGATGTATCATTTCCGCAGTTGCTTTTCTTAGTGAAACAGCCGCAGCGCAGCAGACGCTTTTTACAGTTAACGGACCCGCCGCGAATGACGTGCTCGGCCAGGTCGTCGATATTATTGGCGATGCGAATGGCGACGGATTTGCAGATTTCATGGCGGGCGGCTGGCGCGCCGATGCGCCGGGGCCGAAGGTCGATGCCGGAATTGTGCGCGTGTACAGCGGCTTCAATGGCGCGATTCTTTACAATATTTTTGGTGATCTCGCGGGCGATCACATGGGATTCGGATCGAGCGCCGCGGGCGACGTGAACGGCGACGGCTTTATGGATATATGCGCCGCGGCCGACGAAGCCGACATTGGCGCGATCTTGAACGCGGGAACGATAAAAATAATTTCCGGGTTGAACGGATCGTTAATATGGCAATTCTCCGGAGTTGTAGCCAACGATTTGTTTGGCTGGTCCACGGGCGTTATTGGTGATATTAACAATGACGGAAAGTCGGAAGTCATTGGCGGCGCGCTGCTCGGCAACAATACCGGTATTGCTAATGATACGGGTTATATTAAAGTGATAAACGGCGCGACGGGCCTTCCGCTCTATACAAAATTCGGAGATTCGACCGGCGACAATTTTGGTTATTCTTGCTATGGCGCGGGCGATGTGAACGCCGACGGCACCCCTGATTTTATTGCGGGCGCGCCTACGGATGATAATTTTGGATCGGCCTCAGGTTTGGCGCGGCTTTTCTCGGGCGCGACCGGCGGAACGATTCGTAATTTTAACGGCGACAACGCAAATGATAATTTTGGCAGGTCGGTCTGCGGCGCCGGCGATGTTAATTTAGACGGTTTTGTAGATATAATCATTGGCGCGCATCTGGATGATAATACTGGCGCGGATTCCGGAATGGCGCGCATCTACAACGGGCAGAACTTTAGTATCCATCAAACGCTAAACGGAGATTCGGCGGGCGACCGATTTGGTACATTCGTTCGCGGCGCGGGCGACGTCGACGGCGACGGTTATCCCGACGTCGTGGTCGGCTCGCCCGGCGACGCATCGGGTGCCGGATCTGTAAAAGTCTTCTCGGGGCGCGACTGGTCCATCATACAAACATTGCTCGGCGACTCCGCCGGCGATTCGATGGGAACGTCGGTCGGCGCGGGCGGCGATATTAATAATGACGGATTCATGGACGTCGTCGGCGGCGCGATTGGTGATGATAATGCTGGAGCGAGCTCCGGCAGCGCGCGCGCATATTCATTAATTCCTGTAGGCGTAACACACTTCGGAATTGGAACGCCCGGTTGCGACGGCAAACAATTGGTGAACGCTAACAAAGTTCCAAAGATTAATACTCCGGGTTTTGGAATTATCGGCAACAACGCTCCGCCCTCAACGTTAAATTTACTGATCGTGGCCGACGGCCAGCTTCCGCTCGGCGGCGACCAGCTCGGAATCTTTGCAACGTTATATATTGATTTCTTCACCTCGACGTTCGTGGATGGTTATGATTTCGTTTCGGATGCGACCGGTTTCGCGGGCGTGCCGCTCCCGATTCCTAATGATCCCGGATTGATCGGACTCGTCGCGACGGTGCAGAGCCTCTCGGTGTGGCCGGTGAACTGCGGACTCGGCGCGCTTAATATTAGTACTTCGATCGCGGCCGAAATTACTATTCAGCCGTAGGGATGGCGCGGCTAAGATTCGCGCGCCTTGCTCGATTACACCGAAGCTCTCTCGCGCGTTCTCGCGAATATTAATATTGCCCCGGCGCGGGAACTTAACGTTCTCGCGGCGGGCGGCCTCGTGCTCGCGCAGGATATTATTGCCGACGCGGACATGCCCGCGTTCGACCGCTCCGCAATGGATGGATTCGCCGTCCGATCCGAAGATACAAAAACGCCGGATTCGATATTAACAAAAGTTGGCGAGCAGAGTGCTGGAGGAGATGTAACAAAAGGAACGGTTATGAATCGCGCGCTCGCGCCCGGCGAGTGCGCGGCGATTTATACGGGTGCGCCGATACCGGCGGGGGCCGACGCCGTCGTGATGGTGGAACGCACGCGCGAGGAAAATGGTAAAATTTACATTTCGACGGCGGTCGCGCGCGGCGATCACGTTCGTTATCAAGGCGAAGATGTTAAGAAAGGAGAATTGTTAATTACGGCTGGACGCGAGCTGCGCCCGCAGGAAATTGCTATCTGTGCAACGTTTGGTTATCCGCGCGTTCGCGCCGTGCCGAAGCCGAAAATAATCATACTTTCGACAGGCGACGAACTGGTTCCGATTGCTAATGTTCCAGGACCCGGGCAAATCCGCGACAGCAACGCGGCGATGGTCGCGGCGCAGGCTGCGCGCGCAGGCGGCGAAATTGTAGACATGCGGACCGTGCGCGACGAATTGGATATTATCAAATCGGAGATCGAAAGCGCGGCCGCGCGCGCGGACGTGCTCGTGCTTTCGGGCGGCGTGTCGATGGGCGCGTACGATTACGTCGCGCCCGCATTACAACAATTAGGGTTCGCGGGCGGCTTTCATAAAGTTAAAATAAAACCCGGCAAGCCGATTTGGTTCGGCGAGCGCGGCGCCGTTCGCGCGTTCGGGCTGCCCGGCAATCCCGTTTCGTCTTTTGTTACATTCGAATTGTTCGTTCGCCCCGCGATTGCAAAGATGCTCGGACAAGAGCCCGGGCCAATGTTTAAGAAGGCACTCGTCGAGGGCGGCCCCACGAAGGGCGCCGACCGCGAACAGTTCGTTCCTGCAATTGTTAAAAACGGATTATTAACTTTTATTCCGTGGACGAGCAGTGCGGATTTTATTGAACTCTCGCGCGCGAACGCGCTCGCGCGTGTGCCGATCGGCGCGGCACCCGCGGCCGGAGACGAAATCGCGTGGCTGCCGATCTAATATAATTTCTCAAATGATACAACTACTCGCGCTGGCCGCGATGTCGGGATTTACGACCGCGCTTTCCGCGCCGGGTCCGGGCCTCTGGCCGCTCGCATTCTTTAGTTTGATTCCGTGGGCGGTCGCGACGGAGCGCGCGCAGACGAACTGGCGGCGGTTTTTAGTAGACTACATTTGGGGCGTCGTGTTTTTCGGAACGATTGTTTACTATTTACTCTTTATTACAGTTCTCGCCTACATTCCCGAAGTGATCATCGCGCCGCTTTTTATTGTAGCCGCGGGATTCGTCTATCGAAATTTACGCAAAATTCTGCCGGCCGCCGTCGCGCTTCCGCTCGCGTGGATCGCCGGCGAAGTGTTACGAACGATGCACCCGTTTAATTATCCGTGGGATTTGTTAGGTTACTCCGCGGCGGGCTGGCTCGATTTCGCGGGCGTCGCGTCGATTGGCGGCGTGTTTTTGTTAACGTTCCTTTTCGCGTTCGTGAGCGGAACATTTGTAGATTTTCTGCGGATCACTACAAAAAAACGCTGGATCGGAGTTATTATTTCAATTTTACTGATCGGCGGCGCCGCGCTGCTCGGCGCGAAGCTGCGCCGCAACGTTGGCGAAATTCGCGAGGGTCCGAAGATCGCTTGCATTCAGCCGAACGTTGAGCAGGCATTAAAAGAAAACAGTGAATCGTTTAAGGAAGTCTGGTTTCGGATTCTTGATTTTGTAGAAATCGCCGCAAAGCAGAACGCCGACATTATTACTATTCCCGAAACGATGCTGCCGGTGCCCGTCGTCCGAAATCTCCCGGCCGATCTCGCATTTGATGATTCCACGACGGTGCAAACGTTTAACGATATTGAGAAAATTCACTTACAACAATTACGCAACGCGGCCGGGCGCGAGCCGTGGATTCTCACCGGCGCGCTTCTCTATGATACAAAGCCCGCGCGCGGCGGACTTCCGCGGCCGAAGAATTCAGTATTCTTATTTGATAATAACAATAAAGAAGTAGGGCGTTATGATAAAATATTCATGGTGCCGGGCGGCGAGGCGATTCCGTTCATTCCCGAGGGGGCGTTCGCGGATTGGATTCGCGACACGCTGAATCCGTTCACGTACGGAATGGTGCCGGATTTGTTAAGAGGCGAAAAAACGCAGGTGTTCGAATATCAATATCCAAAAACGGGCGGAACTGTAGAATCCGTTGGAACTGTTAGAAACGAGCGAGTTAAATTCGGCGTTTCGATTTGTTATGACAACGTTTTTACAATTCCGTTTCGCGAGCCCGCACGCGACGGCGCCGACTTTCATATCGTTCTCTCGAACGAAGGCTGGTTTCCGAACGAGTCGTGGGAGATGGAAGCGATGCTCGGCTTCAGCGCGATCCGCGCGATCGAGACGGCCCGCTCGATCGTCCGCTGCACGAACACAGGAATTACCTGCATGGTCGGGCCGTCCGGAAACCTCGCGAAGGAATTCATACAAAACGAAAAGCGCGCCGGGTTCGCCGGCGTTTTTTTTGTGCGTCCTCCGCTCTGTAACGCCCGAACTTTTTATGTAGTAATCGGCGATCGGCCGTTCTATTTCACCGCCGCGGCGGCAGCCCTGATCGCAATCATTTTGGCGGTTTGGCGGCGAACTTCGAAACCGCTGGGTTGACCACCCGGCAAGCCCCGATAGACTCCGCGGCCTAATTCGATTCCTGACCGATTCCCGGGCCGAACCTTGGGATCGAAGGAAGTGGAGCCTGCCCCGTCGGCGAAACTTCCAATTGTTAAGAATCAGTTCGCAGTGTTTAGAAATGACTGCAAACTAATAAACGTTGCGGTAAAAAGTTTTGCAATAAACACTGAAGTCGCACTTCCTTTCCTAAGCCCTAACCGGCGATGAACCACTGTCGGACTAACAAATGAGCACGCTCGGTAAAGTTCTTGTCTTTATTAATCTCGTCCTGGCTGTCGCATTCTTAGTTTGCGCGATTCAGGTATTGAATCAGCAGGAGACTTTCCGCCAAAAGTATGAAGCGGAAGTGACGGCACGCAAAACGGACAATGATAAAAATACGGGTGAGATATCGAAGCTCACCGCAAGTGTTGATGATCGACGCAACACCGTCGCCGCGCGAGATGCACAAATCTCGTCGCTCCAAAACGACCGCGATCAATTCAAGAGTCGCGCGGAAGCCGCGGAAGCGTTCAAGAATACAGTTTCCGAAAAGATGACGAAGGTCGAAGCCGACCTCGAAAACTTCCGGAAGAACAATGAAGAACTACAAAAGACTGTTAATGAAAAACTAGCTGAAGCCGACAAGGCGCGCAACGATCGCGACGCGGCGAAGAAAGGCCAGGAAGATGCGGAAAACAAACTCGCACAGGCCGAGGAAGCTAATAAACAATTAACCGGCCAAACCAATCAATTGATGGCGCAGGTTAAAGATCAGGGCGAGAAAATCGCAATGTTAAATAACGCGATGGAGGCCTACGCGAGCCGAACCGGAATTCCTCGCGAAGAGGTTTACGCCGCGGCGCCGTCGATCGCCGGAAATGTTGTAAACGTTGCGATGGATGCAAAGTTGATTCAACTGAACGTCGGCACCGACGCGAATGTTAAGAAAGGCTTTGGCTTCACGATCTATCGCGGCAGCGAATATAAAGGTGAAGTTATCATTGAAGACGTGCAGCCGAAGTTCGCGACGGCGCGCATCCGTTCGATGGTGAAGCCCATCTCCGTCGGCGACCAAGCTCGCTCGGGCATCTTTTAAAAATAGTAAATACTGAATAATAAACGGAGATACTAACAATGGCAGCACGCACCGACGAAGCGGACACGGCAGTGGAAACTCAAGCCGCGCCTGCGCAATCAGGTTTCGAAAACGTTTACCTCTTGGCATCCGCAATATTCTTGGCAATCGCCTGCATCGTCATGGTGATGGTTAAGAATAAATTCACGAGCTAAGACTTCGCCACCGACTGCGGATCTTAAATAATCCGCGATCCGACCGACAAACAGGCCGCCTTGGTGCGGCCTGTTTTGTTTTGAGGCCCGACGGCGCACGCCGGCATTTTTATTTGAGATGTTCAAGATTCCGCTCTGGAAATGAAGCAAGCGCGTTATATTTCGCCGACCTTCAAAACCTATCTCAAATACTAATAAAAACGCAGGATCTCCGAGGTGTTTAAATTTAAAAATCCCATGGAATGGATTGTGGGCAGGTTTTCTGTCGACATGGGAATCGATCTCGGAACGGCGAACACGCTCGTTTGTATTAAGGATCGCGGAATTGTATTAAATGAGCCGTCGGTCGTTGCGGTACGCAAAGGTACAAATGAAGTATTGTTAGATGGACGCGCGGTCGGCGTCGCCGCGAAGGAAATGTTAGGAAAAACGCCCGTTGGAATTGAAGCCATCCGCCCGCTGCGCAACGGCGTCATTGCGGATTTTGAAATTACAGAAAAAATGTTGCGTTATTTTATTACAAAAGTTCACGACGGGCGCACGTGGGCGGCGCCGCAAGTTGTTATATCTATTCCGAGCGGAATCACGGCGGTCGAACGCCGCGCTGTTATCAATTCGGCCGAACGCGCAGGCGCGCGACGCGTGTTTTTGATAGAAGAGCCGCTCGCGGCCGGAATCGGAGTGCGCCTTCCTGTCACGGCTCCGCGCGGTTCGATGATTGTTGATATTGGCGGCGGTACTACAGAAGTCGCCGTTCTTTCGCTCGCAGGAATGGTAGCATCGACGTCGCTGCGGGTCGCGGGCGACGCGCTCGACGAAGCTCTTATTAGCTATTGTAAACGCGAGCACGGAATACAAATCGGCGAGCAGTGGGCCGAGAAAATTAAAATTAAGATTGGCTCCGCGTTTCCGCTTGAACAGGAAATGGCGATGGACGTGCGCGGTTCCGACTCGACGACCGGAATGCCGCGGCAAATAGAATTAACAAGTGAAGAAGTGCGCGATGCTCTCATGGTTCCCGTCCGCCAGATGATCGCGGCGATTCGAACAACGTTAGCAAAGGCTCCGCCCGAAATTGCGGCCGACCTCTGCGAAACCGGAATCACTCTCGCGGGCGGCGGCGCGCTGCTGCGCGGAATTGATAGGGCGATTCAACAGGAAACGGGTATTCCGACGCGCGTCGCCGAGGACCCTCTCACGGCCGTCGCGCGCGGAACATTAATATTCCTGGAGAATCTAGATGAGTTTTCGAAAGTATTACAAACGGGCGACGGAATGTAATGTTAACGATTAAATGTTAAAATGAAGACGACGCGGCGCAGTTCATTCATAACTGCGTCTTTATTAGGAATTGTTTTTCTTGTTGGATTTCGGCCCGTTTCAATTTTGGACAGCGCCGCCGCCTACGCGCTCGGAATCCTCTCCTATCCGTATCATTGGCTCGGAACGCTCGAAATTGTTGTTTTCGGCGGGGGCGAAGGTCCGGACACCGCGCGCGCGATGTCGGCGGAAGAAAGTGCGCTCGATTTGCGCCGCCGCGAACTCGCGGGCGCGCTTGCAAGCGATATAACATTAAAATCACGGACGGGCGTCGCGGCGAATGTTATCAATCATGAATCAGCAGATGCTACATTTGAAATCGACCGCGGCCTGCGCGACGGTATCGCGGTCGGCGATCCCGCGACGCACGGCGACAGTCTTGCCGGAATTGTTATATCAGCAAAACCGAACAGCGCGGTCATTCGTTATCTTTGGCACGGCTCGACGCGCGTATGTATCCAATCGGCCGAGCCCGCGGCGATGCGCGGAGTTGCAGTGGGTGCAACCGAAGGTTTACTCAAATTAGAAGTGAGCGATCCGCGCGAAGTGCCGCTTGGAACTGTAGTAACCGTCGCGACTTCGCCGGGCGGCGACGCGCTCGATTTCGCCGCGGGATTTATTGTAGGAACCGTGGCACCCGCGCCTCCCGGTGGAAAACCTTGGATCGAGCCCGATCTAACAATTCGAAATGAACGATTCCTTCACGTCGTCGTGCGCACGCGCGGAGTCGCGCTGGCCGACGATAAGAATACCGGAGAGGGGCCGCCGGCGGCCGATCGCTGGAAAAAAATTGTATTATCCCCGGCGGGCGACGCGTCGCCCGGGTTTAAAAGTAATTTAACAAAAATAAATATTGACGAAAACGCGAACGGTAATAATACAGAAAACGCCTCCACCATTGTTAATGGCAGCGCCGTCGTCGTCGACGGCTGGGTGATCGGCCGCATCGAGCGCGCGGGGGCGGGATTTGCGCGCGTCCGCCACGTGGAAGACACCGGATTTTCAATCGAAGCCGTTCTTCTTCCGAGCGACGGGCCGCCGATTCCGCTCGGAATCTTAACAACGCAGAGCGCCGGAAATCGTTATATTACTTTTACGACGGAAGTGAATCTTTCGACCATTAGCATCACGGCGGCTGGGCCCGTCGTGACGGGCGCCTCGGATGCTACAGTTCCAAAAGGCCTTCGCATCGGAACCGCGCGAATTGAAAATAATAAACTTATTGTGGAGCGCGAAGCGCGCGCGTCGGGCGTGACGGCGGCGTTCGTCGCCGGACGCTAATATTACAGTTTACAATGTTTTTCTACGCCGCGCGGTTCACGTCCGCAATCTTACTGATCGAGCTTGTTAATTTTGCGCGCGCGCGCTCGGCCGCGGGCGCGTGGATGCCCGATCCTGCGATTGCAATGATTGCCGCGCTCGCGATGGGAGGGAAAGTTAATATTATCATTCCGTCGGCGCTGATTCTTGCGATTCTGCGCGCGCCCGCGACGCTCGCGGAACCGTTTTCGTCGGTCGCGGCTTTAGTAGCATTTGCGTGGTTTGTGAGAAGCACGCGCCGATTCATGACGCAGGAGCGCCCGCCGATTATATTTATTATTTCGGCGCTCGGCGGCGTATTTGTGCAATGGGTCGCGTGGGCGGCGGCGTCTTCTCGCGGCAAACCTTACCATTTTTCATTCGAAGGCCTTGCCTGCGCGGTAACAACTGGATTCCTAGCGATGGTCATGGTGCCGTCGCTTCGTAAGATTCCGTGGACGCGCGAATTGTTTGAAAGGAAATTCGGAGAGTGAACCTCTCCCAAACCCTCTCCCTTCACCGAACTATGCAATTCATCCGCGATTACTTCGTTACACAGTATTATCTAATTAAGGGGGCTCGGAATGCTGCGTTGAACATGCCTGCGCCATTAATAATTATAATTGCGTGCCTTGTAATCGCGGCGACTTGCTTCGTCGGCTCGGTCCGAGCGATTTGCGAGCGGTTCTAACCATGTTCCGCACCCGCATTCTTATCTTTGCATCGTTTTTCTTAATCACGGGATTTGTTATATTAACGCGCCTCGTTGAACTACAATTACTAAACGGCGGCGGATGGCGCGACGAGGCGGAAACGCTCGCTACGCGCGAACGCTCGATCCCGTTTCGGCGCGGTTCGATTGTCGACCGCACGGGTCGCGTGATTGCTTACGATGAAGAAACGTATGCAATCGATTTTGAGTATCGTTCATTTAAACTAAAAAATCCGATCGCGCAGGCGGCGCATGCCTGGCTCTTACTACAGAATTCGACGGGCGCATCAGATATAATGCCGACGCTCGTTCGCGTCGCTAAGAATCCGTCCGCCGCAGCAGCAATATTAATGAATGCGACTCCCGCTGCGATCGCGGGCGCCGGATCCTCAAATGAACGCGAAACGTTAAGGTTATATTACGAAAAACTGCTCGACTTCGACCGGTTGGCGAACCGTCCGCTCCGCTCGCAGTTTCGCGACGCGATCCGGCGCAAAATATTAATCCCGATCTACGAACTCTTTCCCGGACCCGCGGGCGCTGTATCTGTAAAAATCAGCGCGGCCTCACAACAATTCGCAGAATTGGATTCCAGGCTCGGGCGCGAAAACGGCGAGACGTTGCAACAAATCGAGAACATCCGAAATGATATCATTGCCGACGTCGAGGCGGCGATTGCTAATATTTATGAAAGAGGCGAGCCGATTCCCGCCGGCGAAGTGTCGATCGAACGCGCGCGCCGCAGGCGTTCGCGCGAAGCGTGGCTTGAACGATTTGCCGACGATGTATCTTATCCCGCCGTTGAATTGTTAACATTTCGCGCGGAATTGTATGCAGGGTTTTCGGCCGTCGAAAGCACCGCGCGCCGATACGCGGATCCGATACTTCCGTGGGTCGTCGGAACTGTAAGAAAGCGGACCGCGGAGGAAATACAACGATCGCGCGACGCGCAGGCCCGGCTCGAATTGTTATCACGACAGCTTGAACGCAGCGACGCCGAGGAATTGGAATATGAACGATTGCGTGAAATTGTAGCAAAAACGCAATATCCCGCGGGCGATCTGATCGGAGCCGACGGCGTCGAAGCCTGGTTCGAATCCGATTTGCACGGCGAGCGCGGATTTGTATATGAAGTATTCGGGCGGCGCGGCAGCGAAATGGATAAATCTGAAATTCGAGCGCCGCGCCACGGCTTGGACGTCAAGTTAACAATCGATTTGCAAATACAACGATTCGCGGAGGAATTGTTACGAGGCGGCGTGCCCGCGCTTCCGGGCCCGTCGTCGCGCGGCGCATTTGTTGTGATCGACGTTCACAACGGCGACGTTCTCGCTCTTGCCGCGACGCCGGACTTTAGTAGAGACGATCTGAAAGATAAGAATCGATTTGCATCATTACAATTAATTGATGGCGATCCGAAGAATCCGCATCATCCGCTGCATCATCGCGCGTATCGGCCGTGGCATCCGCCGGCGCCGGGCTCCGCGTTCAAAATTGTTACAGCTCTCGCCGCGCTCGAAAAAGGTATTATCACACAGGATACTACAAATCGCTGCGATGGCAAAATTGGCCGGCTGCGCTGCGACGGCGTTCATAAGGAAATCGCGTTGCGCGAAGCGATCGAACAGTCGTGTAACTGTTATTTTGGATGGCTCGGAGAAAAGTTAGGATTGGCGGGTTTGGATGAATATGCAAAAAAAATGGGATTTATACAAAAAACGGGATTTCACCCGGCGGAAGTGCGCGGCGGTTTTGGTATTGACTACGCGGATATAGATATGTTGCGGCGTTGCGGAGTCGGCTATCAAATCGACAGCACGCCGCTGCAGGTCGCGCGGTCGTACGCGGCGATCGCGAACGGCGGAAAGATTATAAAATTGCGCGCGGTCCGCGAAGTGAATGGGAAAGTGATTCCCACGGAGATTATTGATAATTTAAACATTTCAGACGAAACATTACAATTTCTTCGCGCCAGCCTGCGCGACGTCGTCGCAGGCACGAAGGGCACCGCCCGGTCAAGCGGCCTCGCCGAATTATCTGTAGCCGGCAAAACGGGCACTGCGGAAATCGATTCCATTAAAGATCTGAATCATGCGTGGTTCGCGGGTTATGCGCCGTTTGACAATCCTAAAATTGCATTTGCGGTTTATTTAGAAAAAGTGCCGCTGCACGGAAAAGAAGTGACGCCGCTCGTTCGCGCGCTGCTCGAAAGCGACGCGATCAAAAATTACATTTCGGCCCGCTAATTATATATTCAACCCGTGCCTCCCGAAACGTCGTTCGCACTTGTCCGTTCGCGCCTCGGCGCCTTCGGCGCGATGGTTATCATTTCTGCATTGTTATTGTGCGGAATTGGAATTGTTATGTGCGCGAGCGTCGACTCGACCGCGGACAAGCCCGAAGGGCTCGCGTGGAAACAGGCTTCCCGGCTTTTAATAGCATTACCCGCGTGCATCGCTGTATTTATTGTGAAGCCCCGCTGGATTCGAGCGAACGCGTATCTGTTATATCTATTCAGCGCCGCCCTGCTCGTGGCGGTTTTATTTGTTGGACCAGTCATCAACGGGGCGCGGCGCTGGATTGGCATCGGCGGATTTCGTTTTCAAGCCAGCGATCTTGCTAAGATTGCGCTTTGTTTAACGCTGGCGAGGTTTCTATCAATTCGGTCGCGGGTTACGAGTGCGTGGGGCGTCGCGGCGGTGTTAATGATGGTGGCGGTTCCGGCGGCGTTGATTCTTAAGGAGCCCGATCTCGGAACGGCGCTTTCGCTGATGCCGGTTTTAGTAGCATCGCTTCTCGCGGCCGGCGTGAAGCGTTCTCATTTAATTATATTGTCCGTTATTGTAGCTATTTGCCTTGCCGCGCTCGCGTTCAAAGGATTGCACGGCTACCAGCGCGAACGAATTGATACATGGTGGCGGCAGTCGGAGCTCACGCGCACCGAAAAACTCGCGCAGGGCTATCATTTACATCGCTCGAAAATCGCGATCGGTTCGGGTGGATTCGCAGGCTACGGATATGGCGAGGGACCGCAGAACAAAAACGATCTGCTCCCCGAACGCCACACTGACTTCGCTTTTTCTGTTATATCGGAGGAGTATGGATTCGCCGGCGCCGTCACGGTTCTCTTGCTAGAATTAATGATACCAATCGGATTATTTATGATCGCGCTTCGCGTGCGCGAACCGTTCGCGCGGATTGCAATTGTAACGATCGGCACGCAGATCGGATCGCAGGCGCTCATTAATATTGGCGTTGCGACCGGCGTTTTCCCCACGACCGGCCTCGCGCTACCATTAGTATCCCTCGGCGGCACATCCGCGGTCGTCACGCTTGTTAGCATTTCAACGGCACTACATTTAGCCGCGCACGCCGAACCCGTCTTCGCCGGCGATTTGTTTGAACCCGGCGAGGAAGCGACCGCGTTTGATCGGCCGAGGAGGTGAGGGGGGGCGGTGCGCCGAACTTTGATGAATAGTTAAATTGCCAAATCGAGCGGCAAGTCTGCTATGTCGCGGAGTCTCTTTCCATCCACCATTATTTTTAGTAAATTACTCATTTCGCTTTCCTTAAGGATGTCGGCAGCAGTCATGAGTTCATTCAGCGCGAAATGATAGACACAATCAATATCTCCAGTTCCCATGCAAAGTGAAGCCAATCGACTCGCTAACGGTTCTCCTGTAATAACTACAATATGCGGAACCCGCCCCTTCCGAAGCCGAATGAGGTTGAGAGCTTCCGATCGTGCATTCTGCGCGCGATCGCTTCGAATTGTAAATTTACAAGAAACGCTTGCATGAAGGATCGGCAACTTATTGTTGCTTTGCCTTAACGGAGCGAATTGAGCCGAATGTTTATCAACGATTGGAATCTCGTTATCAATGTTAAAAAAACTGTCTGGCTCTGGTTCGCGAAATACAAGGATATCCGGAGTAATCAAATAATCGGAACCAAGAGTTGTCTTAAAATCCGGCTGTTTTTGCAGGAGATCCGCGAGATCATTTAAATGGGAGTATTGTTCAAAACCTTCGATGCCTTGTGCCGAATGGCCAAGGACACGCCGAACGTGCCAAGAACCGGGACGGATTTCTTTAAGTTGTAAAAATGTTCGTTCAACAAAAGAACTACATATCGTTTCAAACAAATTCCCGGCGGTTTGCC
This sequence comes from Planctomycetota bacterium, assembly GCA_046160785.1. Classification (GTDB taxonomy): domain Bacteria; phylum Planctomycetota; class UBA1135; order UBA1135; family JACQFD01; genus JACQFD01. Next base: position 5,368 of record JBJXHE010000089.1, on the reverse strand, counting down.
CGGCGAGCCGGTCTTGGGTCGTCGGCGCGTTCCCAATTTTATTAATAATATGCCGGCCAGCTCGAACGCTCAGATCATTATCTTTATCGGAGATCGAGGGCACTCCGTTTTTGTCGAAGGATAAGACATTTTTTTCGATTAGTTTATTGTGAAAAAAAGCTCGCTCCTCGGAAATGAAGGATCGCATAAATACTATTAAGAAAAGTCAGTGAAAATTTATCAACAATTGCTGCTTCCACGGATCCAGCTCCGCGGGAGCTACAGAAATTTCAGTATTGAACGCATTATGTAGTGAAACGCCCAATGCGCGGGCAACGAGCGGGGGAAATGCATTGCCCACCTGCCGATACTCCGCGGTTTTCCCTCCGGTGAATTGCCACGAATCCGGGAAGCTTTGAATTCTAGCTACCATCCGTACTGTTAGTTTTGGATTCATATTTTCTGGAAATGATACGTCCGGCGGTTCGTTAGCAATGCCGGACCCGTCAACCGCGAGTGCTTTCCATTGTTCCTTCGCGCGCGTTGGTCCGAGATCAGGCCCGCCGTGTTTTTTTGAACCGCCAACGATTGTCGGCGCAATTTTATTACATTTCTTTGACCAAGCCGCGGTGCCTTTCCAGCCTCGGCTTGCCATCAGATCTCGAATTATGACTCCAACGGTTGGAGGTTCAACCGACGCCACAGGCCATCGGAATCGTTTATATATTTTGGGGCGTAATGCAATAATAATAAAACGCCGGCGCATTTGCGGAACGCCAAAATTTGCGGCTTCGACTAGTTTGAACGTGATTCGATAACCTAAAGATTCCAATGTAGTAAATAAATCCCGCCGGTAGTCTTCAAATTTGGGCGACGCCAGCCCCGCGACATTTTCAAATAATACCGCTGCAGGTTTCGTCTCTTTAATAATAGAAACCGCCGATGGAAACATATCGCGCTCGTCATCGGCTCCCAACTGGCGTCCGGCGACTGAAAACGGCGGGCACGGAACGCCTGCAGTTATCAATTCGACGCCTTTGAATTCGCACGGATCAACTGTTCGAAGGTCCGCATTCATAACATTCCACTTCGGCCGGTTTTTGCGAAGCGTATTGCAACAATTTTCGTCGACTTCAATTACGCCAGCGCAACTGAAGCCGGCCGTCTCGATTCCGAGCGCTTGGCCGCCACCGCCGCCGCACAATTCTAAATGGCTAATATTCACGTTGCTAATAATATAGTTGCTAATAACTTTACGGCTGCCGATCGAGATTCACAAGGATTCTGCGGCTGACGGCCTCTCCGTCGCGGAGTTCGTGTTCCCAAATTCGCAGGACAGTCCATCCTTTCGGTGTCAGATTTTTCACAACCGCCGCGTCGCGAACGATGTTGTTTTGTAGCTTTTTCTCCCAATATTCAATATTCGACTTTGGAACGCGCCCGTGGTCGGGGCATTGGTGCCAGAAACAGCCGTCCACGAAGATTGCTAATTTTGCGTTGGTAAATACAAAGTCGGGCTTCCCGATAATTGGATAATTGCGGCGCCATCCCATAATTCTATATTTTCTGAAAATCTTAATAAGCGCCAGTTCTGTATCTTTATTCTTGACGGACTTGATAGCCGCCATAACTAAAGAACGCTTTTTTTTATTGAATACGTCCGCCATAGCGGGCATTGCCTATTATTAGATTTATCTGGCGTCGGTACGCTGGGCACGCGCCACAAATCAAGAGACGCGCGGGCAGAACTCCGCCGAGCGACCTAGAGTTGGAGTGGATGGCTTTTAGCGATAACGGTGATTCTCGGCAACGCGCAAGGCGAGCGGGCGCGTTTGAATAGAATGAAAAATTCGCGCGCCGGTTCGAATGTAAGAAAACGCCTCTTCCCCCTCGCCCCTGCGATCCGCACAATTCGCCGCTCATCCCATGGCCGACGTCGACCGAGACCTTGCCGGAATTCAGGAAGTTCGCGACCTCCTGCGCCGCGCCGCAGCCGCGCAGAATGCATTTTCACAATTCGATCAGGCAGGCGTCGACCGTGTTACAAAAGCGATGGTCGAAGCGGGCGTGCGCGCGTCGGAATTATTAGCAAAGATGGCGGTCGAGGAAACTAATTATGGCCGCGTCGATAGTAAAATATTAAAAAACCTGTTCTCGACGGAAGTATTGTGGGAATCGATTCGAGAATTAAAGACGTGCGGGATCGTGCGCCGCGACGATGCTAATTTAGTTTGGGAAGTTGCGGTTCCGTACGGAATTGTAGCTTGTATCATTCCGACGACGAACCCAACGTCGACGGCGCTCTTCAAAGCGATTATTAGCGTCAAGGCGCGCAACGGCGTGGTGATGTCGCCGCATCCGCGATCTGTAAAATGCGTTCGAGAAACATGCCGCATTCTTAATGAAGCGGCCGTGCGCGCGGGCGCGCCCGACGGATTAATATTGTGCATTTCGGCGCCATCGCTCGAAGCTACAAAAGAGCTCATGACGCATTCGCTGACCGACGTAATCTTAGCAACTGGCGGTTCGGCGCTCGTGAAAGCAGCCTACAGTTCCGGCAAGCCCGCGTACGGCGTCGGACCCGGGAACGTTCCTGCATATATCGAAAAAACCGCGGATATCCGCCACGCGGTGAAATGTATCATTTCGTCGCAGACGTTTGATTGGGGAACGATTTGCGCGAGCGAACAGGCCGTTATTGTAGATAACGCGATTGCTAACGAAACGCTCGACGAATTCCGGCGGCAGGGCGCGCATTTCTGTAGTGAAGACGAAACGCGCAAACTTGAGAAACTGTGCGTTCGCGGTGAATTGATGAATCCCGAAATTGTAGGAACGGCGCCTGCGAAAATTGCGGCGAAGGCCGGATTTACAGTTCCGGAAAATACTACAGTTCTTTTGGCGCCGCAAAAAGGCGTCGGCGCGCAATATCCTCTCTCGCGCGAAATATTAACTCCGCTGCTCGCGTGGTACACTTCGAAAGACTGGCGCGAAGGCTGCAAGATTTGTATTGATATATTAGAATTCGGCGGCGACGGCCACACGCTCGGCCTTCACACGCGCAGCGAAGAAGTGGTGACCGCGTTCGCCCTCGAAAAACCCGCGAATCGTATACTTATCAATTGTCCGACGAGCCAGGGCGCGGTCGGATTTGCTACAAATCTCGAAGCGTCGATGACGCTCGGCTGCGGCCCGATGGGACGCAACATTTCGAGCGATAATATTACGGCGCGTCATTTAGTAAATTTGAAGCGCGTCGCGGCAATCCGTCCCGATTATTGGGAAATCGAGAAACGTTATGTTGCCGGAAATTATGGTGTTAACTATCCGGTTGCGCATTCGCAACATTTAGAAACGCCCGTCGGCGGATCGGGCGAACGCAACGATCGTTCGGCAAATGCTGCATCGCCCGCGCCGCGTCAAAATTACAATTCGTCGGAACGCAATAGTTTCGATGTTACAAAACTCGGCGGCTACGGCGGAAACGCTACAGTTCGTCCGCCCGACGAACCTCCCGCGTGGTCGGCGGCGCGATTCGCGGCGCAGGATCGCCAGCATTCCGTATCTGTTAACTCTCCCGCGCCGATGTCGCAAATGCCCGCGTCGAAGCCGGGAATGCTAACAAACGAACCTCCGGTTCGTTTACATTCCCGTATACATTCAAAAACCGCTGACGCTCCGGCGCCGAGCGCGCCTGCGTCCGCGGCGACCCCCGACGCCGTGCGCGCAGCGATTCTTGGCAAGTTCGGCGGGGGAGCTTCCGCGCCGCCGTCGAGCTATTAATTACGAATTATTAATTTAACAATTACAATCTCGTTCACCCAACCCTAATTTACAAAAAACGACTCGTTAACAATGAGCAATATTGCCCTCGGCATGATTGAAACAAAAGGTCTCGTCGGCGCGATCGAAGCGGCAGACGCCATGGTCAAAGCGGCGAAAGTTACATTAATTGGTAAAGAAAGAATCGGCGGCGGCTACGTCACGGTGATGGTCCGCGGCGAAGTCGGCGCGGTGAAAGCGGCTACCGATGCAGGCGCAGCAGCGGCGCGCCGCGTCGGAGAATTAGTATCCGTGCACGTGATTCCGCGCCCACACGCGGAGGTGGAACAGATCCTCCCCGGAGGAGCGAAAGCCGATGCTAATACTAACGAGACGATGAGCTAATAATAGTTCATCGAAAGCTAACAAAACTGCTAACTAATAAAAGCATGGCTCCCACAGTTCAGCTACGAACATACGTATTCTTAGATTCGATGCAGCCACAGTTCGCGTCGTTTGTCGCGACGACGGCGCGCGGCTACCTGCCCGTCGCGGGGCAGGCGGCGCTATTTGTAGAAGTGCAACCCGGCATTGCTATCAATCGAATTACAGATATTGCATTAAAAACCACCGACGTCGTGCCGGCGATGCAAGTCGTCGAACGAAGTTTCGGATTGTTAGAAGTGCATTCCGAATCGCAATCGGAAGTGCGCGAGGCGGGAAACCAAATTCTCGCGCACCTCGGACGTCAGGAATCGGATCGTTTAAAACCGAAAATATTAACAAGCGAGATTATTACTAACGTCGACGCGTACCAGACGATGTTAATAAACCGTACGCGATTCGGACAAATGATCCTGGCTGGACAGACTTTATTTGTATTGGAAGTTCACCCCGCCGGTTATGCAACATTAGCCGCGAACGAAGCCGAGAAGGCGTCGGACATCGGATTAGTGGATATGACACCGTTTGGCGCCGTCGGCCGCGTTTATTTATGCGGAACGGAAGCTAATATTCGCGCGGCGGCCGAAGCCGTACACGCGGCGCTCGACGCGATCGGCGGGCAGCCCAACGAAGGCAAGAATTAGTCTTCGCTTTGCAATCTATTTTTGTAGTTTAACTTTAGATTATATTAATCCGTGGCCCGCGCAGCTTCACCCACGCCTCGAAACGGCGACCGACGGCCGTGCGTCGGGCTGATCGAGACGTGTAGCATCGCCGTTGGCTACAAAACGGCCGACGCTGTATTGTGGCAATCGGAAGTTGAATTGTTATTTTGCGAGCCCGTGAGCCCCGGAAAATTTGTGATGTTATTTACGGGTGAAGTCGATTCCGTCGCGCAATCATTAAGAAGAGGGATGGAAACCGCGGGCGCCGATCTAACAGATAAGTTTTTGATACCCAATTTAGAAACGTCTGTTTTTGAAGCCATCTGCGGGCGATTCGGAGACGCGCAGCTCGACGCGATCGGTATCATTGAAACGTCAACTGTAGCAAGCGCAATTGTCGCCGCCGACGTATCTGTTAAAACCGCCGTCGTCGTTCCCGTCGAACTTCGCCTCGCGAATCAGCTCGGCGGAAAAGCATTTGTTACATTGGTCGGCGAAATCGGCGACGTCCGCGCGGC
>JBJXHE010000088.1:0-15789 GCA_046160785.1 Planctomycetota bacterium | reverse complement strand
CCCGGCAGTATTGCGCGAAGCAAGTACGAGTCACCGACGTCGGCCTTCAGGTAATTGGTGAGTCCCAGCAAGTTAGCTTTGCTAGCAACAGTCTTGTCAAAGTCGCGGGCAGTCGTATGTGCGTCGACAAAAAAAATATCCCACTCATCGCGCTTCAGTCCGACCGGCATTTTGGTGCCGCTTTCGTCGAGTGTTTCAATGTCAACTTTGCCAACATTTAACAAGAATCCACCCCATCCGCCAACAAAACTTGTACGAAAATAGCCGCGATTGTCGAGTTCGAGATCAGGTTCATCATCATAACTATTGCTGAGCGTCGCAAAGGAGTAGTAGGCGCCGCCGCCGCGCAGTTTGCCGATGTCTGGAAATCGGTCGCGTACAAGTATTCGCGCCGTACCTGTATTGGAATTGCCGAGCAGACTTGGATAGTTCGATTGCACTACTGAGGGAATGCGGAGTGCCTCATCGATGACTTCCTGTAGTAATTGTATTGCTAATAATTCCTTGGCCGAGCGCTTTGGCCCCGTGACAAGTGCCGCCGCGCTTGGAGCCGATGGAGCGGAGGGAGCGCACTGGACGCCAACTGCCGCGCAGCAGCACATCGCAATTGTTACAATGGATTTGGTATTCATAGAGGATTTGTAAAAGCGCACCTAAAAATAACGCAGTCGCGTGAAGGGTTGCATGCATTAGACTCACCGCGTTGGTCGATCGCACAACAAAATTTCACCCTGAAATAAAAACGAATGGCTGCCCCACCCCTTGAATTTGCATCACTCCGAGGAAGCGATTTATCCTTGCTGCGTGCATGGCTCCATGAACCCCATGTACTTCAGTGGTTCGGTGATCCGGCAGAGTGGCTCGAAGAAATTGAAACCAATCTCGCGGCAGACTGCGTCTCGTATTTTCGCGTCGATCCGAGCACTCTGCTCCGCCGGATTTCGCCACGATGAGCAGACGGGGCTGTATGTGAGGAAATAATGAATACTCCTATTCAGACCCGCAAGAGTTTCGCCTTCTTGTTTCGTCGTTCGATTCAAATGGCACGAGATCATTTTATCTGGTTAGTCGCAATCAGCATCCTTGCATACGAATGGAATCAATGGATAACGCCCGAATTGCTAGAGTTTACAAATCTATCAACAGACAAGTACCGTGAAGGAATTGGGTTCGCGAGGCAGTTCGCGATCGATGTTGTTTATGGACTTTCTTCAAGTTTGATGATTATTCCAATGGCTTGGGTGTTGGGCTCAGGCATACGTAACGAACCGCGGTCGAGAGAGTCGTTTGTACGTTTACTCAAAAACTGTTGGCCGAGCGCTCTAGTGCTTGCTGTCTTCATGGATGTGCTCTGGGAGCTCTTTTCGCGCGGTGTTTTTTATCTTAATGAAAACTGGGTCTATCTTGAGGAATTGAACAATGATAGTGCTGCGTTCGTCACCACGGATTTCGATTGGAACAAACTTTGGAATACAATTGCGACGAGTGCTTTTGCGGTGTTGAATCCGATTGTTAGTTTGCTGTTGCTCGGCACGTTCGGCGTTGCAATGGCACTGTGTCCCATGGGCAAGAGTAGTAGTGGAAAACTATTGGCTGATTCCCTTCGGTTAACACGCAATCATCGCGCGTCTGTTTTTGTAATTTTTGTAATTTGGTTTCTCTTGATATCGGTTATTGGAGGACTGGTGGGGTTTCTCGTATACCTGATTTTGAAGGTCGAATTCAAAAACTCGGACCTTGCACTAAGACCGTTCTATTATCTTTCAATTGGACTTGGCGGCTACTTGGCTGCTTTCACCGCCGTGATTCTCGACGCGCGCAACGAGTTCGGAAATAACGGGGACAGTCCCCGTTAAAAAAGAGCGGCCAATTCGCCGCCGGCGCCGCGTTACTTATGTGGAACGCTCCATTCAAGAGCGGCCGTTCGCCGAGCGGCCGCGCGAAAAGTTATTTTTGTTCGGCGAGGATGACTTGACCGACGCGGAGTGTCTTGCGCTCGTCGTCGGAAATGTAGCATCGAAACCTGCGATTTCGGTCGCGGTCGATTTGTTAACAAAATTCGAAAGCCTGCGCAATTTACAAAAGGCCGATCCGTGGGAATTGATAAAGATCGGGCGGCTCGGCTCGGCGGGCGCGGCGTCGCTGAAGGCGGCGTTTATTATTGGTAAACGATCCGCGCGGCCGCTGGTGGATCCGCTCCAACGTATCAAAACGGGAGCCGATTTGTATGAACGCTTTCACGCGCGCTGCCAGGGGCTTCGCAAGGAGTTTTTCTTTGCAATCTACGTGGACAGCCGGAATTGTATACTTCGCGAGGAACGCGTGTCGGAGGGCACACTCAACGCCGCGATCGTTCATCCGCGCGATGTCTTCGGACAGGCGCTACGCATCGGCGCCGCGGGCGTACTCGTCATTCATAATCATCCAACTGGCGACCCTTCTCCGAGCGCCGAGGATCTAGCTGTAACAACGCGGCTGCGCGAGACGGGAAAGCTGATCGGCATCCCGCTCATCGATCACGTGATCATCGGAGACGAACGCTACTTTTCATTTCTGGAGCGCGGTTACTTTCAAAATGAAAACAGTCAAAATGGATAACTGTAATAACTACAATTGCCGCAGCCGGGCCATTGCGCACGCGGCAAGCGCGGCCGTTTCGATTCGCAACAAAGACCGGCCGAGCCGCACCACGCGTTCGCCGGATTGTTTTGCGCGTTCCACTTCTTCGACGGTCAGGCCGCCTTCCGGACCGACGAGGGTGCGCGTTGGAATTGTAGTCTCCGCGCCCGCGAGCGCGGCAGCGAGCTGTGGCGCACCTGCTTCCGGATGTAACAAAAACCGCGACCCTACAAATGCGGTTGCTAAGAATGCGTCGAGGCGCACCGGCGCAAGGATTTTTGTTACAAACGGTTCGCCGGATTGCTTGGCTGCCTCGCGGGCAATCCGCCGCCACCGTTCGACGCGCGCGGGCGAGGCGTCTTCGCGCGCGGAAACCGAGCGTTCAAATACAACAGGTGAAATCGACACAATGCCTAATTGATTGATTGCGTCGACGAGGTCGTCCATGCGCGGGCCGCGTGGTACCGACAGCGCAAGGTATACCTCGGGCAGGACGCGTTCGCAGATTTTATATGTATCAATTTCAACGACGCATTCTTGCTTTCGCGCCGAGCGAATTCGGCCGCTCGCGAGGAGTCCTTCACCGTCGAGAAGTTCAATAATGTCGCCTTCGCGAAGCCGGCGTGATCGAACTGCGTGTTCGCTCTCGTGGGCGTCGAGATGCACGACTCCGCTTTGAACGACTGCGCCGGGTGCTAGAAAAAAACGGTCTACCATGGAACGCGAGCGTTGTAATCGCAAAGCAGCGCGAGCGGAATCCTTAACAATAGTTGCTTCATGATTTCGTGCGCGCGTTTGCGTTTTGCGCACGCGGTCCGCATCGCTACCATTGCCGCGCGCAAACACCGTCCGCTCATCCGCGAATCCGAGTACTCCCATACAATTTCACAATTCGCCTGTAACAAAAACGGCGAAACGTACTTCCCAGTTTTGTTAACAAGACGCTCATAAAGCATGGCCGACCGCTTTATTCTGATCCTCGAGGGCGGTGCGCGCTCGGGTGAACGCATTCCCATTTCCGGCGACCGGTTCACGATCGGCCGCAAGCCCGGGAATTCGCTGGTCCTCCAGGATGCCTCCGTTTCGGGCAATCACTCCGAATTGTTAAAAACGGCCGAAGGGTATTTGATACGAGACGTGGGGAGCACGAACGGCACGTTCGTCGGCGGAAACAAAATTAGTCTTCCAACTACAATTAAAATCGGAGACCGCTTCGCGCTCGGGTCGGTGCCGATGCGAATCGAGAACGAAGCTGCGCTTGCCGCCGCGAAAGAAGTCGATGAAATTTCGCTCGACGCGGCGCCGGCTTCCTCCGGCGAGCTCGACCTCATCGAGGACGAACCCACGGGCGCAAATGTAGTAACTAATGTTTCGGCACCGCCCGTTTCTCCGGCGCCGAGTTCGCGCACGGCGGCGCCGAAAGCGATCGATCAAACGTTAACGATGGCGTCCGCGGCTGCGTCCGCGATGTCGGTGAGAACCGGCGGCGGTGGAACTGTTATATCAACTGGCGCCGACGCCGAACCGATTATTACAGATTCACAAACGCTCGACCGCGCGCGGAAGGCCGCGGCGGAACAGTCGAAGCGCGGGCGATTATTGATTATTGCCGGAGGCGTGGCGGCGCTTGGCGCGCTGGGTGCAGCCGGTTATTTGTTATTTCTTAACGATAGCGGCGGTGCCGGGCCGCGGCCGAAAGCCGTGCGCACGGTCGCCGGGAATTTGTTATCAAACGCCGCGGCGTCGTTCGAAGACGACGCTTCTGCGGCGGGGCGCGGCTGGCTCTTGCGCGACGGCACCTACGAAATTGAAGGTATCAATTCCGCTGGGTTTGCTAACACTTCGCGAAAGGTAGCATCAGGCGTGCGCGCGGTGGAAGCGCGGCTCGACGGCCCGTCGGCGGCGCGCGCGACGTCGGAATTTGTCAATGTGCAGGCGGGCCAAACGCTACAAATCGCGGCGCACGTTCTCGCCGAACGCGCGAACGGAATGTTACAGATGATTTTCCGCGGGCGCGGCGCCGTGGAATCGACGTCGGGCGCAATGCGAATTGTAAAATGCGGTCCAGTTGCCCATTCATCGGGAGCGGGGGCCGCGGGCGGCGGATTCACGCGGATCGCGGGAGATGTAACAGTTCCTGCAGGGTGTACGCAGGCCGCGCTCTCGTTCGTGGCGGCGGGCGGCGAGGGAAATGTATTATTCGACGACGCCGAAATTGTAATTTCTCCAAATCCCGCGGCGGCGCCCGTCATGAAACGCGAAATTGAATTCGATGGCGAGCTGATCGACGGGCGCGTTCGCAAAATTGATAAGAATTTCATCCACTCGATGGGAATTGTTATGAGTGGAATGTTAGCGGACGCACCCGCCGCGCGCGCGCGCATTTGGACCGCCGGGCGCGGGCCGGACGGATTCGAATTGTTTGGTCCGTCGGGCTCCGTCGGAAAAGTAAATTTAACGTTAACAGCTACAGAAACGCAGGTGGTTTATAGTTATAAACCCGCCGGCCTCACCGGAAACGCCGCGCTCACGTGGACGCTCGACCGCGCGTACGCCCCGGAAATAACAGTTCGCGGTTCGAAGGTGTCGGGGCGTTACCGCGGCGAGTTTACAGAACCCGCGTGCGAATGGATGGTTTTCGGAGAGGAAACGAACCGATTGAAAATTAGCTTTGAGCCGCCGGCCGCCGTGCGCGCGGTTCCCGAAGGCAATACGTTCCGCCTCGAGATTGACTTAAAAGCGGAGTTAAAAGCAAATATACAATTCTCGTTCGACGCCGAAAAACGGCGCGCGCTCGATTTGGAGCAGCAGGCCGACGCCGCGCAAAAAGATAATAAACTCGGCGAGTCGATCCGGCTGCGTGCGCAGATTATTGATGAATTTCCGTTCGACCGGGTTCTCGTCGAGCGAAATGAACAAAAACGCGACGCGGAATTAGCGAAAGGGCAGAAGCTCGCGGCGGAGATTGAGAAACGCGTGGCCGACGCCGAGTTCTTTAAGATTCCACAGGCGTTTCGCGATGCTAGGAATCGAGCGGAAAAGCAATTATTAGTTACGTATTCCGGCACCGATGTCGAGGAACGCGCAAAGACCGTGATCGCTTCTGTTGAAAAATCGCTTGCGGCCACGGAAGCGGAACTCGGCGAGCGCGACGCGCTGCGTTTATTAACGATCGCGTCGGCGTTCGACGCCGCGAATGCTAAGAATCTTTCTGGTTACGTCCGCGATTATCTTAAAAAATATTACCCGGGTACGCGCGCCGCGCAGGGCAGCGCAAAATAAGCATGGCATCTGTAGCAACTGGAATCGACCCCGGCACGCGCGCCGTGCGCGTGCTGCAAGGCAAGCGAAAGGGCAGCGCGTTTGTTCCGACGCGTTTTATTAAATATGAACATTCGCAAGCGCCGGCCTCCGCGCTCGCGGCGCTGTTTCGCGAATATAAGATTTCGGCGAAGGGCGCGCGCATCGGGCTCACGGGGCGCGACACGATATTAAGATTCTCGCAGGTGCCGCGGCTCACCGACGTGCAGCTTCGAAACCTAATGAAGTTCGAAATTGATGAACTCGCGCAGCAGGCCGGCGGAAATTTAGCATCCGATTTTAATTTACTTCCGATTCCGCCGAGTCTGACCGGCGATGACACCGTTCTCGTCGCGCTCGCGCGCAACGAAGCGCTCGAAGCTACAGTTACCGCGCTCGCCGGAACGAGCGCCAGCGTCGGATCGTTTACGCCGAACGCGGTTGCGCTTTATGATGCATTTCTAAAATTAGGATCGGTCGGCGAAGACGGCGTTTTGATAGCGAATATTGGCGACGAAAACACCGACGTCGCGATCGTGCTCGGCCCCGACCTTGCGTTCGCTCGCAATCTGTCAGGCGGCGGAAAATTATTTACCGACGCGATCGCGCAGCGCATGAATTGTGATATTACAGAAGCGGAGGAAATGAAGCATTCGTCGGTGAACCTCGCGCCGAACGCGCAGCATCGCTACAAATCGCCGCAGGAAGAGCGTGTTACAAAAGCGCTGCTCGGCCCGGCCGGACAATTCGCGTCATTATTACAATCCACGGCAGCGCTCGCGAAAGCACAATTAAAGATTCCCGACCTGCGCATTTCGCGCGTTCTGCTCTGCGGCGGCGGCTCGCGATTGTTAGGATTCGGCGAATACCTCGCGGCGTCGACGGGATGGAATGTATCCTTTTTCGATCCGCTCGAATCGCTAGATTTAGCATCGATGCCGACCGAGGAGCGCGCGGCGCTCGAACAGGATCGTTATGAATCGGTCGTCGCGATTGGGCTCGCGCTGGCGTCGAGCGAAAAGGGCCTCTATCGCCTCGACATTCTCCCCGCGGCAATTGCTAAGAAACGCCGATTTTACGAAAAAACATCGTGGATCATCGCCGCCGGAACATTAGCAACGGCGTACCTCGGCGCGGAATTATTGATAGGAAAAGCGTTGGCAAGCGACGCGCGCGAGATCGCGACCGCGGAGGCGCGCGAAATGAAGAAGCGCTCCGACGTTCACGAAAAAACTGTAAAATTAGTCGGCGACGCGGGCCGCGAAATTAAAGGTAAGAATTCGGAGCAGGCCGAGCTCGCGACGGAACTTGAACTTCGCGCCGCGGCTGGGCCATCATTAGTGATTTTCGACCGCGCGCTGCGTTCGATTCTACCGCCTGATTTTTGGATTACTAAATTTGAACTGCGAATGGATAAAGATCCGCGCCCGCAGCTTGGAGCCGCGGAAACGCGCCGCCCGATTCTTTATATCAAAGGGCGCGGCCGCCAGGACGTGCAGAAAATTAATGAATCGTTCGGCGCGTTCACTACAAAAATCTCAGAATTATTGCGTGCCGAGCCGATCCAAAATCCGAGCATCTCGAAGTCGGGCTCGGGTTTCGAATTTGAATTATTTATGAATCTCGTGCCGGTTTCCCGCCCCGCGCCGGCCGCGGACGGCGCCGAATCCGACCCCGCGAAAAAGTAGCGATTTGATTATTATTTAAATCTAATATTCAAAATTATTAAAACATGGCTTTTGATCTGAATACTTTCCTTCAGGAAAATAAGAAATACCTGATGGGTTCGTTCGTCGGCGCCGCCGTCTTTCTCGCGGCGTATGCGATCATCGACTCGTTCGTGTGGGACGAGATTCGCTCGGCGAAACGCGAAGTTTCGACAATTGATATCAAACGCAAGAAGGAAGAGTTCTATTCGCAAAAGAATTATGACGAGGCCGCGGCGATACAACAAAAACTCGACGAATCGATTACTACCATTATCGACCGCCTCAAATTCATACCGCGGCCCGAATTTCAATTAAAAGACGGCGGCGCGTCGCCCGCGAACCAGTATTTAGATATTGCTACAAAATTCCGAGACAAGCGCGGAGACGACGCGCGATCGCGCGGAATTGTATTAATTGAAAGCGCCGGCATTCCCGACCGCGCGCCGACGCAGCCCGACGACATTCGCCGCACGCTCGTCGGAATTGATTTAATCGACCGCGTGCTCGGCTTTGCGATTGAATCGGGCGCGCGCGCGATCGATCGAATTGTAATAACTACAGATACGTCGGCCGTCCGCGCCGGGTCCGCGATTCGCGAGGAAATTAAAGTTGAATTCGAGATGGAGTTCACGTCGCGCGCTCTTTCGCAATTTTTAGAAATGACACAAGCTACAATTCCTCCGCTCACAATTGATGATTTCCGTTCGACGCTGCGCGAGGCGCAGTCGGGCGGGCGCGCCGGCCGCGGCGAATCGCTCATTCAAGTATTTGTTAGATTCGCCGCGCTCGACGCCGCGGCGCCAAAGGAGTAGGCCGGTGGCCCTTCGTCGCGAACCCGTTTTATTTTGCATTACGGCCGCCGTAACGGCGCTGTTCGGCTGGTCGTTATATAATGCTTATAATAATCCGCTGCAGCGTTTGAAATGGCAGAAGAAGGATCGCGAAGTTTCGGAACTGCGCGTTCCTGATTTGAAACAATTGCCCGCGGTCACTCCGCCCGTTGATACACAAAAGAAGCGCGATCTGTTTGCAGCGCCGCGCGACACTCGCCCGCTTGCAAAATTACAATTAGGCGTGAATCTGCCGCCGCCCGAGCCCGACGCATACGCGTGGCTGATGCCGCCGCCGACTCCGGCGCCGGGATTAACATTCTGGCATTTGTACCTTCGCGTGCCGCGCACCGTCGAAAAGTTTGAATTTACAATTCCCGACGCTCCCGCGGAAACGGCTGCGAACGGCACGGATCCCCAGGAGCCGAACGCGATCGGTAATAATACCAATGGCACCGCCGCGCCGCCGGCAGCGACCGAAGCCGTGCAGGCGCCGAAGCCCGATGATACAGTTCTCGCGAAACGTTATGATCGCCTTATTGTTAAAGAAGGGCCCGCGCAGTGGGGCAGAATCGTCAATCCGAAAAAGTATGATTTGAAGGACGACGAGCCGATCACGTTTCAAATGTATGATATCAAAACGGACAAGCCCGTTTTCAAGGCGGCCGTTTACACGCGCGATCAATTGTTAGTTCCGGGATATCAATTAGCGAAGACGATCCGCAACGAAATCGAAATTCGGAAGCGCAAGATTGCGTGGCTCGCCGGAAATGTACAGGAAATGCGCGCGTTCGCGCTGTGGTGTATCGAGCAGGGCGACGAGGAACCCATCGCGTTCGCCGAAGCGGAGCGCCAGCTCGTGAAAGTATTAGAATTCTCGAAAAGCGATCCTATCAATTCACTCGCGCTCGGGAAATTGTATGAAGCGACCTATCGTTATGAAAAGGCGTGGGAATTGTATAAAGCGATGACCGAGGGCGAATTCCGCGCGACAGCATCCGCGTGGGTCGCGCGCGCGGAATTGGAGCGTCGATTACATTTAACAAAAGACGCGCAGGCGAGCCTCGACCAAGCCGCGAAGCTCGAGCCGAATAATTATCAACCACGATTAGTACTCGGCGAATTTTATCTTTCACAAAAGCGCCCCGACCTCGCTCTCGAACCTTTACAATCGGCAATGCGCGACGAGCCGTCGGGCGTCGAAGAGCGGTCGATTCGCTCGCGGATTCGGCGGCGCGTCGGCGAAGCAGCATTAGCGATGGGCCAGCTCGACGCCGCGGCGGAAGCGTTTGACCGAGCTAAAAAAGCCGACGAGACGGATCAGGCCGCGATTACGGGGCAGGCTGTGGTTTTATGGTTAAAGAAACAAAACGCGCCGGCTCTCGAAATATTAAATACACAGATCGCCGCGAAACCGTCGGCGCCGGCGCTTGTCTTGCGCGGAACGATTAAATTACAAAGCAAAGATTATCTCGGCGCAAAGCAAGACTACGAATCCGCGATCGGGCTCGATCCGCTGCGCGACGTGCGCGCGCTCTCGGCGCTCGCATTTTTATATTTAATTACGGATCATAGGGAAGACGCGATGCAACAGATCGAGCGCGCGCTTCAGAACGATCCTACAGATCCGTACGCGCGCTACCTGCGCGGCCGCATGCGCCGCGACGCGGGCGACATCCAGGGGGCGAACGACGACCAGCGCGAGGCCGCGATGGCCGATCTCGGATTTGTAGAACCGCTCGTCGAGCTCGGCGCTCTCGCGGCGATGGAAGAATTGTATGAACCCGCCGATCGCTACTATTCCAAAGCGCTCGAATTTGATACTAAGAATGCCGACGTGCTCGCGCTGCGCGGATTGAATCTATTAAATGGCGGACAAGTCCGCCGTGCGATCGACGTATTCCTCAAATCGGTAAATATACAAAAAGACCAGCCGATCGCCCGGCTCGGGCTTGGAATCGGCCATTACCTCGACGACAACACGAGCGAAATGTTAAAGCAGCTTGCGGCTGTCCGTAATGACCGTCCCGATGGAGATAAACATAAGAATTACGCCAACCAGACTTTTAAATTAATTAATATTCATGAGCTGAAAGAGGAGATGACGGAAGGATTTGATAGAACCGTTTTGAACGCCGACTGGATTCCGCAGCGCGTGCAAGACGTTCAGATGAAAATTCTGAACGGCGAATATCGAATCGACGGATTATTTAAAATTACGGGCGAAGCGCGCCTCAACTATCGTAAGTATCGCCTCGATCAGTTTTGTTCCTTTGAGGTCGATGTTAAAATTCCGGCGTCGGACGCGAAGCCCGAAGAGAATCAAGCCGATATTACTACATATATCCGGCGCGAAGAAGCGGCGAGAGGCGGAAACCCGCCGGGCGTGGCGTTTGAGATCGCCGTCGAAAAGCTAACAAAACGCGCGGACGGCACCGCGACCGTGAAACTTCGTTTTAAAGAAGGTTCCGATAACGCGTGGACGCGAGATATTAATTTTGCATGGCCGGAGGACAAAGCGGTTCGCGTGAAGATCGAAGTGAATGATGAAGAAAAGCCGAAAGCGCGCGTGTGGCTCGACCAGCAGGTTATAACAAATGGCTTCGAACTGAATATTTCGCGCAACACGACGGGCCAGCTCGATCTCGGCGTTGAAGCGAAAGGCGAGCAGGGCAACACCGCCTCGGTTTCCATCGATAACGTTCGAATTGTTAAACGGACGCAACCATAACAATAAAATGTACAATTCACCAAAATCGCTGCGCGGGTTCACGCTGATTGAGCTGCTCGCTGTCATGGCGATTATTGCAATTCTCGGAACCGTCGGAATTGTTGGATATCAGAAGTTTCAAATCAGCGGGCAAACCTCCGAAACAGAAGCAAAGTTAGCAATGCTCGGCAGCCGCGCCGGACTCTATGAAACGGCCAAGGGCGATTTTCCGCCGGATAACTTCTCAGCCGTCGGATCGACAACAGGAAATGATATTAACGTTGGCATCGAAGCACTCGTGGCGGCGTTCGCTTCAAAAACTCCAATCATGGGCGTGTCTGCGATTGATACAAAAGATTTAATCAATTCCGACGAAGACACATTCAGCAAGGCGATGACGAGTTATCCCGCGCGCGACGCGTTCGAAGTCAAAGATTCGTGGGGGAATCCGATTATTTATTTTCACAGGAAATCCTACGGAAAGAAGCAAACGGTATTATTAAAAAAGAGGGGCGACTCGGAGCCGCGCGAATGTTCGGTTGACGCCGTGCCCGATCCTGTCACGAAAAGTTATAAAGGGTCCTCCTCGTGCCAGTTGATATCTGCGGGCTACGACGGCGAATACGGAACGGAAGACGATATTATTGTTACACCGTGAGGCCCGCACGTTATTATTAACATGCCGCGCCATTCTCAAACCACCGCCCGCCAGGGCTTCACATTGATGGAGCTGCTTGCGGTGATGTCGATCATGGCGGTATTGATGGGAATCGGAATTGGAGTTTTTAGTAAATTAAACGTTTCCAAATATGGCGCGGTCGGAATTGTACGAAACGCGCTGCGGTCCGCGCGCGAATCCGCGATGGGGTCGGGGATGCCCGTGACGCTCGTTTGCGATCCGCAAGAAAAAAAAATGTATGATTTGTCGGTTGCGCCGTTCGCGCACTTCCAATTTGAAGATTTTAATGATGGAAGCACGGGCACGATGACGACGCTCGGCGCATTTGATATCAAGGCACAATTAAACGGCGCGATGGTCGCCGCGGGCGGGCGCGTTTCGGGCGGGCTCTTTCTTAACAAAAAAGGCGCGTACGCTTCCGCGAGCCTCGGCGCCAACGCGGACTACGCGTTTACAAATGGACTCGCCGCCGACGCGGACGTCTACGCCGAGGAACTCTCGAATTGTAGTGTTATTAAAAGAACGAAACAATTTCACATCGGCATCACCGCCGACGGCGCCGCGGAAGCGCAGGTGTCGCTCGCCGAGGACGTGGGTCCCGACGCAAAGCCGGCCGGAACATTAGTAGCCATCAGCGCGCCGGGCCTGCTCGTCGCGAAGCGCTGGCACCGGATCGGTTTTATTTATGATCGCGTTTCATTAACATTACATATCGACGGCGTCACCGTTGCTACAAAAATTTCGAAGGCCGGCGAGCCCGTGGTTCGCGACAATTCGCCGCTCGAAATGGGAAATCAAAAAGTAACCTTTCGCGGCCGACTCGACGGCGTGAAGCTCGGCGCCGTCGCGCCGGGCGACGGCATTCCACTGCCGCGCGAAGTATCGTTTGGTTTTCAAAATATAAAGCTAGCTGTGCATTTCCTTCCCGACGGCCGTCTCGATCCGAATTGGCACAAATCGCCGATCGTGATCCCGCTCGACTTCCCCGAGAATGTTAAAAAAACGATAACGGTGGGTGTCTATGGAACCGCGCGTTAAATTGAATCGTAACAAAAGCGGTTACGCGCTCGTGCTCGCAATTGTAGTGCTTGCGGCGTTGTTAACGCTCGCGACGCCGTTTTTATTAACAACGCGTTCGTCGGCGCGGTCGAGCGTCGCGCGCTGGGGCGACGTGCGCGCGCGCCTCGAAATCGACGCGGCGGAACGCGCGCTCTGGCGCCGGCTCGAAGCTACAGATCCGGAATTGGATACAACACCTTACTACGATTCGGAAGTCGAGATGCGCATGCGCCTTTCGTTGCCGAAGGAATTGTATCCAACGCGCGAAATCGGCGGCTCGATCGTGTCTGCCACGGCCGATCCCGAGTCGGCTCGAATTGATATTAACACTGCCGGAGTTTACGGTCTGGGTCTCGCGTTCGGCCACGGATTATTAGGAAGCGATTTAAAGAAGGATGAAACCGAAATCTCGCTCGACAACGGCGACAAATTTCCAGACAAGGGCTTTCTCTGGATTCGCGGCGAATTGATACAATATACAGAAAAGAAAGGTAGTCAATTTCTCGGCTGCACTCGCTCGGTGATGGGCTCGCCCACGGGGCCGTACGAAGTCGCCGAAGACTACCGTTCGGGCACGCCTGTCGTCGACGCGCGCGCGCACGCGATTGCGAAACATCGCATCCGCGCGAAGAATGGTGAATTTAAGACTTTTTCTACAATATATGAATTGTCGCGGGTGAACGTTGAGCCCGACGCGTGTCCTAAAATAACGGCCGATGACATTCGTAACGTTGAGGCGCGGCTCACGGCGTACGGCGAACGCAACGGGCACGATTTCTGGTCGGCGTACGCGCGTATCACGTCGCCGATCGCGGCCGACGGAATCCAGCGAGTACTACAAATAGATTTGCCGCGTTATTTTGGCGTTGGCACAACTGTAAAGATCGAAGGTCCGGAAGGAGTTGAGTACGGATTAGTTGTAAAGAGCAGGGAAGATGGAATCACGCTTGAAGAGCCGCCGCGTTTTCCGGCGGCGGCGTACACCGCCAAAATATCATTTCTGATTCCGTCGCCGATTCATATCAATTCTGCCGATCCGGAATTGTTAGAAGATATTTTTACGGGCATCGACATGGAACGCGCCGCGACGCCGGAGCCGGTCGATCGCGCGGCGGCGAAAAAAATAGTACAAAAAATCCGCGAGAAGCCCGTCCAGAGCCAGCAGGATTTTGTCGATCGCGTTCTGCTGCCGCTCGCCGAAGACGGAACGTTAGCAATCAATAATATAGAAGCGATTCTGCGAAGCGTGGAACATTGCAACGATCGAATTGTTAAATATGGAACGCTGCCTCTTTCGTACACGGGCGGAAGCCGTTTTCGAATTGTAGCATCGTCGTCGGTCAACGCGCCGTCGGGCGCCGAGCGTGGGCGCGTCGAGAATGAAAGTATTGTAGAAATCCACCCGCAGGCTCGTGCGTCAAGTGATATAGGGCTGCGGCTCGCCGCGCGGCAGGTGGAGCTCGATGAATTGTTTAGATTGTCGCGCCGCGGACGCGGATGGATGACGTATCCTTACAATTCCACGCCGTTCGACGGACGCGCGAATCCGCCGTCGCGCGCGCGCGCTTTTCTTAATATATTAACTCAACTGGGCGAGTCGCTGCCGTCGGTGCAGTCTGACGATCCTGCGAATTCGTGGGCGCAGCTCGCGCCGTCGCGCGACGCGGTCGATCCCAATTTTTCCGAACATTTTGATTATGATTTAACCATTGAAGGGCACGACGTCCGCACGCTGAAACCGTATCGTATCAATCCGTTGAACGCGCCCGCGCGCCTCACGGGCCCGGGAAATGTATATTTATATCCGGGTTCCGTTTCGGGCTGGGTGCGCTTCGATACCGGAACTGTTACAGGCGCTATTTTTGATATTGGCTCCGGCACGAGCCTGCTGCGCGATCATATATCATTAATTATAGACCAGGGCGATCTCGTCGCGACCATGCGCGACCCCGCGGGCGACGATACGAATTCATTAGCAAACGTTGCGGGCGAAGTGCGCAATGAAATCCGCTATCCCGTCAGCAATTTGCAACAAAACGTTTGGTATCATTTTACGATTGCATTTAAAGGATCCGGGCCGGCGGATTGGACGCTCCTCGTCGACGGCGTTCCGCGCGGAAAGCGAAAGTTAGTAACGCGCCTCACGGGCAAACTCGACGGGCTCACGGCGCAAAATATCCCGAACAACGATCCGATTCCCGTCGAGTCGACCGAGGGATTTCCACAATTCGGAGTGTTAAAGATCGGCGCCGAATTGGTGGAATATACAAGTATTACGGCGAAGTCATTTATAACAACTCGAACGTTCGGAACGTCGCCGGGCGCGTACACGGGCGGCCGCGGCGCGCGCTCATCTTTTGATATAAACATTAATCCGGCGCTGTACGAGCACGCCGAGGGCGAGACCGTCGAATTTTATGGATATGTTAATAAACTCATGCGCGACACGCAGGCCGGAGGCGGCCAGCTTCGCGGCACGATTTCTAAATTTAGCGCGGGGCACGTCTCGATCACCCAGCCCGGGCTAAAACCGATTTCCATCGCGCCTCCGGTCGGCGGCGGCGGGGGAGGCGGCGGCGGCATAACGCTAGGAAAAGGAATATTAGCAACGGATACGATTCCAGAGCTCGTGCTCGCGCCGCTCGACGTGCTCGAAACGACGGGCGGCGGGCAATCGCAAGATAAAGATTTTATTAAAGCATTCTCGACCGCCGGCGGCTACGCGGTGATGTTTCAATTCCAGAATCCTAATACTTTTAGCGACGGCCAGACGATGTTTGGCGCCGAATTGATACGTTACAGCGGAATTGATACAAGCAAGAGTTCGCTCACGGGCGTGACGCGCGCGGCGCAAGGCAACTATTTTCAGCCGCGCACATTTGT
>JBJXHE010000087.1:0-20365 GCA_046160785.1 Planctomycetota bacterium | reverse complement strand
CGAGCTCAAACCGAGTGCGGATGGAAGCGAGGCGGAGCGGATCGGTTTTGTAGATTTAAAGATTCACCAAGGTGGCCTTGACACAGATGGCCTTCTCATGGAAGGCACCCCTAATTTCAAAAATAGGGGTGCCTGACCCCCTAACGGCGACGAAACTGTCACCCTTCATCGCGACAATCTTAGTCAAAGCTCGTTCCAAGGTTAAAACTGACCCTGACCGACTCCCTGACGTGAAGCTAATAAACGACGCGTTGCGTCGTTTATTAGCTTTGCGCCGCACTCCCCCCAAGCCCGGTGTTGGTTAAATGCTGCGCCTACTACAATTCCAATTGTTGTAAAGCGCGCCGGGGTTGCGCGCGCGCAGCGCCCCTAAAAATTAACACAGGGTGTGCGGAAGAAGGCGTGGCGTATCGCCGTGCGTGGCAGTGGTCCAGGCGCGTTTCGTTTAACTAATATTCTGGCGCCACGGTTATGCGCGCGAGCACGCGCGACCCGGCGCGCATCTTCGCCGCCAGCATTAACAAAGTAACAAAGGGGACAGGTTCATACCTGTCCCCATACCTGTCCCCTACCCGCCTTTCCGGTCCACTCCTAACAATTTCTCAAGGAACCCCGCAACCCGCCGATAACAAATAATCCTATTTGATAACTTCCGAATCCCGTGACCTTCATCCGGAAAACGCATATATTCAACTTCGCCGCCCTGCTCCCGCACCGCCCGTACAAACTGATCCGACTCAGCCACTGGATCGCGCGGATCGTTAGCCCCATGTATCACCATCACCGGCACTTTCACATTCTTAACATGGGTGATCGGTGACAATTCTACAAAAAACTTGCGGTCCTCCGGATCATCAATATTACCATATTCCAAACGATCGCTAGCTTTCAACCCCGGTGAGGCACCTTCGAGCGCCGTCACCCAATTGGATACTCCGACCATCGAAACCCCGCCGCGGAAGACATCGGGGAGCTGCGTCACCGCCGCGTATGTTAAATATCCGCCGTACGAACCGCCCATGATCGCCGCGCGCGACGCGTCGACGCGCCCATCCTTTCTTAAGAATTCAACGGCGTCCGCCACGTCGCGAACCGCGTTCGGACGCAATCGTAAATTATCTAATCGCGCAAAGCGTTTTCCGTAGCCCGTCGATCCGCGAAAGTTAAGATCGAAAATAGCAATTCCGCGCGAAATTAAGTATTGCTGCGACGCGCTGAACGAAGGCCGAGCCTGGCTCGTCGGCCCGCCGTGCACGCCCACCAAGACGGGCGGTTTTTTTGTTATGTCGGCGCCGGCCGGGTGTTTTGGTAAATATAATAATCCGTAGACCGTCTCGCCATCGCGCGCCTTGAAACTGAGCGGCTGCGGCGCGACGCATTGCATCAAATCGAGGCCGGCCGAAGCCGAACGCGTGGCGCGCGTCGTTTCACCGGTCCGCGCGTCAAATATCCAAATATCGCCCGGTACGAGCGGACCATTTGTAGTGATCGCCAGGACGGGCGCGCGCTTCGCCCATAGAATTGTATGAAGTCCGCGCGGAAGCTTGCGAACCGGCACGTCGGCATTTTTTGTTAAATCGCGAATATGAATAAACGAATAGCCGCCTTCGTTCGTTATCCACGCGAGATACGTTCCATCCGATGAAAGTGAACAATCGTCGACGTCAAAATTCGGCGACTCGAACGCTTTCATCTCCTTTTTTGTAAAATCATAATAAACCAACGCGGCGAAATCGCGGTCTTGATCCGTCGTCATATAAAAACCGCTGCCGTCGGCGCGCCACTCAAAATTGTTATAACGCGCCGATTCCGCGGGTTTGCATAACGTATCTAATTTTCCAGTCGCCAAATCTAAATAATGTAAATCGTTTCCGTCTTCGCCGCGCGTCTCGGAAATTAAGACTCCGGATCCGTCGGGTCGCCAGCTTGATACAAACATTCCCGCTTTGCCTTCATACACTTTCCGGTCGTCGCCCGACGCAATATCTAATATATGAATATCAAAATCGACGGGCGTCCGCCCCGTCGTCGCGTACGCGATCTTCTGTCCGTCGGGCGAAAAACCGCCGAACACGCGAAATTTCTCCGACGGAGCTAACAATTCTTTTTCTTTAGTTCCGTCCGGCGTTATTAAATAATAACCTTCGCGTTCGTTGCCCGACCGGTCGCATCCGTATAATATCCAATCGCCCGCGGGGCTGTACGCAATCGTAGTAATCGGTTCGCCAAATGTTAATTGATCAGGCCAGACGGGCTCCGCCGCGCCCGCGCGCGTCATCCAAATTTGCGCCGTCCCGGTCGTATTGGTAAGAAACGCGAGCCGCGTTCCGTCGGGCGAAAGCCGCGGCGAGCCCGCCGTTCGCACCTGTAGGAATCGCGTGATGTCGGGTGAATCCGCGCCCGCGAGCGAAATCTCGGACTGCAGCGGTTTTGGTATGTCGGAATCGTTCGGAGTCGGGAGCACGGGTTTTTGTTGTGGTATTGTAACAAAAAACGCGAGCGCGAACGCAGGGGTCAGAATGGTTTCAATCATTGCGGCATGGTAATACGAAGTGCGCGATGTAAAAGTTACGATTGTTGAGAATCCTCTTCCTCTGCCACCGCGTCCCGTTTCCGCCGAATCGCGGCGACCGCATTGCAACGCACCGCCGATTGTTGCATCTCGCCGAGCGCGGACGCGTCACATGTTTATCATTCGAAATGGAAACCGCCGACACCGCGTCGGTGAGCGAACTGCGTTCTCTCGGAATTGATATGATAACAGATCAGTTTCGCACCGGGCGCCGGCAATTTGCGGCGCTGCCGTGGCTCATAACAAATACGCCGATGACGATTCGTTGTTTCGCGTCGCGTAAACTACAAAAAGCAGCCGATCATTTTGTAAAGCAGGGCGCCGGAGTTATTGTTGCATACTCCTCGTGCATGGCGCAATTTGTAGAATCCGCCCGCGCGCCACGCGTCATGGAATTTGGAGACTTAGATTCGGAGAAATGGCATCAATATAGTCAAGAGACGAGCGGGATTTCGTCGTGGGTCTACGCGCGCGAGGCGCGAACGTTACTCAAATACGAGCAGCGCATCGCGCGGACATTTGATAGTTCTCTTGTTGTATCAAAAGCCGAGGCTGAGACATTCCTCGAACGCACAGGCGTCGCGCCGCATATTGTTGGAAACGGCGTAGACTTGCAAAGATTCAGCCCGTCGCCATCCATAGCTAAGATTCCGGGTCTTATTGTATTCACCGGAATTATGAATTATCGCCCGAACGTCGACGGATGCGTGCGTTTTGCAACAAAAATTCTTCCGCTCATTTGTACAAAATACCCGAATGCAAAATTCCGAATTGTAGGAGCGGAACCTTCCAAAGAAATTCGTGCGCTCGCATCGGATCGCATTGAAGTCACGGGCCCCGTTCGCGAAACCGCCGATCATTTGCGCGCCGCTGTCGTCGCCGTCGCACCGCTGCGCCTTGGGCGCGGTTTGCAAAATAAAGTATTAGAAGCGATGGCGTGCGCCGTACCTATTGTTGCATCGCCGAACGCGACCGCCGGTGTCGATGCCCGCGCGGGCGAACACTTTTTATTAGCAAACTCCGACGAGGAGTTCGCGGCTTCTGTCCTCAAATTGTTACATTCTCCCGACGCGGCCGCACGCATCGGCGCCGCCGCGCGAGCGCAGATGGAAGTGCGGTATCGTTGGGAACGCGCATTGCAAGACTACGATTCCGCGATCGACGCGGCAATTTTAAATTATAATAACAAGAACCACTAAACTCCATTTGAAATGAAGTATCTGATATTTCTTGCATTCTTAACGATCGTTCCCGCTCGCACCCGATTCGAAAGCGACGCCGCTGCTTCGACGCCCGCGAGCGTGCCGGCAAGCGCGCCCGCGATTCCTGTATTATTACAAAACGTGCTCGTCATCGGTGCGAGCGCGTCGGCGGGATTTAATTATCAATCTTCCACGAAGCATCCGATGGTTCGTTACGTAAACGCGATGGTCAAAGGCGAGCATCGTCCGTTTCATTCAAAATCGTCCGAGATGTTTTTCCTTTCGCCCGATCGCACAGGCTCTGATCAAATAAACGAAGCGGAAACTAAGAAAGCGAGCCTCGTCATCGCCGTCGATTATTTATTTTGGTTCGGCTACGGATTGTTTAAGAACGAAGACGACCGGCTCGTGTTGCTCGCGCGCGGACTCGAATTGTTAGAAATGCTGGAATGTCCGATGGTTATTAGTGAAATTCCCGACATGACGCCCGCGATCGGAATTATGCTAGCAAAGGAACAGGTGCCGCAGAAGGAAACGTTTGTTAAACTCAATACTAAGATTCGAGAATGGGCCGCGACCCGAAAGAACGTTGTACTCGTAAACCTGCCTGAATTGTTAAATCGGCTTCGGAACGGAGACGAAGTTGAAATCCGCGGTAACAAATGGGAAAAGGGCTCGACTCAAAAATTGTTACAATCGGACAATTTACATCCGACGCCCGAGGGCACCGCCGTCCTCGCTTTGTTAGCAATGGACGCGCTCGTTAAGAATCGCACCGAAATCCCCGAATCGTCGATCGAATGGGACGTGAAGAAAATTTTAGCATCTGCAAAATTACCAATCACGCCGCCGCGAAAACCGCGACCCGCGTCGTCGCCCGCGAAGTAGCGCGTTATTTAGCCGGTTGCGTTGCGGCGGCGCCGAGAACTAATGCAACAATTCGGAGCGGAGTCGCCGAATCGACTTTCATAACAAATCCTCCGGACGCGGTCGCGCCCGTCACGCCGTTCGCAATCCAGTTTTCGCCGCCACTCTCTCCTAAATCGACTCGGGCGAAGCGCATCGTCGCGAGGCGGTCGCGCTCTTTCTCGTCGCCCTTCGGATCGTTCATTAATTTTCGATAAACGCGGATTTCAATATTAGGATTCGCGAGCGCAGTATCTTTAACTTCGGCAATTGTTACTTCAGTCGCGCGCGTGTGCCACAGAGTGTCGGCGAGACCCGCGAAGTCGGCGCTTTCCTCCGTCGCGCCTTTCATCGTCCATTTGTTATTTTCGTTTCGAACAAAAACACGCGTTTGCTTTTCGTTATTATAATGAACGTCGATTTCGACGTGCCCCGGCGCGAACGAATCAATACTCACAATATCTTTAGATACATATTCCGCGAGCGGGCGCGTTAAGAACTGCGCCGACGACGAGGGAACTCGCAAAATGTAGTCATCGCCAGCGCGTCGAACGTGAGCGCCCTCGGCCTTTATCGAGCCGAGTTCAACGATCGTATTCTTCGACGCACCCTTTAGATTAAGTTCGATCGAACCCGCGGCCGGCGCGAGCGCGTAATCGCTAAGATTAACTTCGGACAACGCTAATATTTTTTCCGCGCGCAAACCTTGGATTCCGCGGACGGCCGCGTCGAACGCTTCTCGATCCGCGTCGGCTGCGCGTGGTTTTGTTAATTTCGCTTTTCTAGTAATTGTATCAAAGATGAATTCGATTTCGCCCGCCGCCGATTTCCAGCTCAACTTTTCAACATTCTCATTTTGAAACGATCCGAACACGGCCGCTTCGCGCAGTTCCTCGGCGGGTTTTCGCGCAATGGCAAGATCCGGTTCGGCGACTTTCCATACACTTTGCATTCCCTCGCGCGCCGCAAACGTCTTTTGATCATTATCAATTCGACCAAATTTAACAGTTTCCGATTTGTCGCCAGCGCGGAATGTAACGATAAGCGGCGGCTGTTCGAGCCCGAACGTTGAGAAATCTTTTGTTAGATCGCTTTCAAATGATAAAATTCGAAGACCCGCGAGATTGTTAGCAATCTGGCTTACTAATTTTGCGTCGGCCTGGCCGCGGAAGGGAGAGAGGAAATTCCATTCTGTTCCTTCGCGTTTGAATAGAGTTGCTTTTCCATCGCGCGTGATTTCGATTTGATCCAGATCCGACGACGCCGTAGCAATCGTAAAAACGCGCGTGTCGCGGAAACTGAGCGCTGGCTTTGCGATCGTGTTATAAATCGTGCGCGGCGCGAGATAAACAATATCTCCGATTTGTAAGAAACAGTCAATCTTATTGAGAGGAGAATCGACGCCGATGCGAACGTGAATCGGCTTTTCTGTAACACCCTCGAGTTCAACAATAGCGCGCGGCTTCGCGAGCCCTTGCTGCTCTAAATTAATATTCGAATCGCCGACTTTACCAATCCGCTTTCCATCATAATCTGCGAAATAGCGCGCGAGAAACTCCGCTTGGGCCTTGTCGGCCGGCGACTTGACAGGTTCTAACATTTCCCAGCCGCCGCCGGCCACGACGCGCGTCATTACAATTTTTTCATTGCGTTCCGCGTTTTCCACTCGAAGGGTTGCAACTTTCTCGGGCGCAAAGTTAGCAATCATTTTCTCGGTGGAGCGGTTCGTTTCTTTAGCATCCCCTTTAGTAAAATAGACGCCCGCCGCGAGAACCGCGAGAATCGCGAGGAGAATGAGTGTCGTGTTCTTATTCATTAAAAGAGAAATTGATATAAACCGAGCAGGAACGGAACCGCCCCGACAGCGAGCGCTACTACAAATCCGCTGAAAATACCACGCCGAACATTCCATACATATCCGGCAGCGAAGATCGCGAGCCCTGCTAAGATAAAACCGGCGCCGCCGACTCTTGGCAAAAGAATTGAATTATCAACAAGCACGTTGCTCTTCATCTTCTTCGGGCCAATTCCTGCCGCGAATTCGCGCCCCGCGAGCCATTCGACCGAAGATAACAATAAATCGCGGCCGTAATCGAAGAATCTATTTCTGCCGAGAGTGGAGGAACCCAATGCTATTAATCGCCCTTCCTTTGAATTTTTTGAATCGGGCTCGACCGGCGCGGACGCGGTTTCGGGTGCGTCATCGTTAGGAAGCGTGGCCGCCACGAGCACGGGCTGCCCTCCGACCGTTTCTGTATCTTTGTCGGGGCTGAAATTGATAGGATCCAAATCGAGCCAGGTCGACTTCCCCGTCCGCCCCAAATCTTCAACTGTAGCTTTACTATTTCCTTCAATAATCCGTTCAAACGACCGCGCCGCGGGGAATGGTAATGTTATCCCTTGTTCAAAAAAGTTTCGTGTAATGGGGTGCGCCGAGGAAAAATCCGTATAACGAACGCGAACGGCGTCGGGCCCGACGCATTCTTTAATTCCATGCACAATTCCACCCGTGAGCGGATCGGGCAGGTAGCCGCAGACAACGCCGTGTTTTGATAAAATCGCCCACTCCGCGAGGAATGCTAATATATCAGCATCGATGTTCGGGTCGGGCACCGGATCTAATGCAACAATAAAACGCCCGCCTTTGTGCGCGTACTGCTTCAGCGCCGCGAGCTCTTTCGGTAACATCGGCTTCGACGGCGGGAACCAAATAATAACTCTCGCGTCAGCGGGCACGCTGCCTTTTTCTGTTAAATCTAACGATTCGGCGTCGTAGCCCGCCTGCCGAAGTGCATCGGCGAACCGGCTCACATCATCATCATTAACTTCATCAATGGAGGGTTCGCCGTGTCCGGTGATAAAATAAGCTTTCGGTTTGTCGGTTTCGAGAAGAGCCAAAAGATTAGATGTAATCGCCTCTTCAATTCTATTCTCTTCGATCTGTTCGATATTGTCGCCTCCGTACATTCCGCCGCGCGGCCGCCGAATCTTAATCATCTCTTCGAGCGTGATCGTTCGAACGCGGTCGCCGAGAGCGACGATCAAGCCCGCCGTCGGTTCTTTAATTTTTAATTCCTGTAGTTTCTGAATGAGCGCCGTGATGTCAGTGATGCCATCGAACTGTGAATATGCAATTCGCGAATGGCCATTCGATTTGTAAATTTGTACGGCGTCGTTCACCATTTGCATTCCGCGCAGTTCGACCTCCGATCGCGGCTGGCCGAATATACTAATAAATTCAATCGCGCGGTCGCGGCCCTGCACGTCCTTGCCGAGTTTTTCCGGAAGCGCGGCGAGGATGCTAATCGACTTTTGCGAAAGTGTATTATCGCCGCTGCTTGTCCAGTCAAAGTGGGCGCGAAAACGTTCCGGTCCGAAAAGATAATTTACAAATATGGTGATCGCGATCGCGACCGCCACCATCGCGAAGACATTGCCGCCCGTCGCGACGCGCGTGCCCGTCGAAACGCGGGTTGTATCAGTTTTATTTATCGCCATCGCCGGAACTCCAAAGCGCGGGTCGCTAAGAATAAGAAAAGCCAGATCAAACTCAGAATAAACACGAGATGAACGGTATTCACAATTCCCTTCATCAGCGAATTTTCAACAATGTTATAGAGCGCGTAATTGTTCGAAACGGATTCCGCCCAAGACGCCGTGGAGAACGATCGAAAGAACATTAAGAAAAACAACGCCAGTTCGATCACGAGCGAAAGCAACATGCTAAAAATCGGCGACTCCGTGATTGCGGATGTAAAGATTCCGATCGCGCAGAAAAGGCCGTAAACCATCGCAACGCCCACGTAACCTGCCGCTACAATTCCCCAGTCGAACGTGGCGCCGCTGGTGCTTGCTACAATAAAAAGAAGCGGCGTCGGAAGCCACAAAAGCAGCGAAAACCCGAATGCTGCTAAAAACTTTCCTAAGATTACGCCCGCGTCGGACGAAGGCGCGGTCATCAGCATTTCAATCGTGCCGAGCCGGTATTCGTCGGACACAAGCCGCATCGTTATGATTGGCGGAATAAATAATGCTAGGAACCAGAAGTGGTGCCACGAGAAGAAGAGCCTTGTGATAATTTCAAATTCGCCGCGCACTTCCTTTAAGAATAAAAAAAAGAAGAGCGTGTAAACAAAGAAAAACATTCCGGCGACGAGATAGGAAACCGGCGAAACAAAGAAAGATAACAATTCCTTCTTTGCAATTAACAACGCGTGTCGAATCATGCCGCGGCCCCTTCTGCTTTTTGTTGTATTGCTTCCGGCAATTCGAAACCTGAGACAAGGCGCGCAAAAATCGTTTCGAGCGGAGTGCGGTCAGATGCTAATTCTCGAATCTTAATTTTCTTCGCGGACAACGCTTCAAAAATGGCGTCGCGCGGATCGGTGCCGGCTTCGCCCTTCAACGTGAATCGCACGCCGCCGGCGGCCGCGGGCTCCTCGGATGGTTTAATATTTACAATTCCGGGAATTGCAGCTAACACTTCGCGCAGCGTGGCCGCGTCGGCGAGCGCTTCAACGTGATATTGATTTTCGCCGAATTTGTGAATGAGCGTTTCCGAGACGCCGTCGGCGACCATTTTTCCCCGCGCGATAACTAATAATCGCTTCGAGACGGCCTGCACTTCCGACAAAATATGCGAACTGAATAGAATAGTTGTTTTGCCTTCCTGCACGAGGCCCTGGATCAACGCTAACATTTCCTTTCGCTGCAATGGATCGAAACCGGAGGTGGGTTCGTCCAGAATAAGCAACGGCGGTTTTGCTAATAATGCGTCGGCGAGCCCGACGCGCTGCCGATAGCCACGCGAAAGTGTAGCAATCACGTTGCGCCGCTTTTCGGCGAGTCCGCAGTGTGCGACGACTTCGTCAATTCTACTATTCCGCTGGCCCGCGGGAACATACTTTTGCTGTGCGCGGAATCGTAAGAATTCGTCGACGCGCATGTCTTGATATAACGGAACGTTCTCCGGCAAATAACCAATTCGCTCGCGAACTTTATCGCTATTTTTAAATACATTAAATCCTGCGACCGAAGCGTAACCCGAGGTCGGCGGAAGGTAGCCTGTTAACATTCGAATCGTCGTCGTCTTGCCCGCGCCGTTCGGCCCGAGAAATCCTACAATTTCTCCCGGCCCGATATGAAAACTAATATTCGAAACGGCCGTAAAGCTACCATATTCTTTTGTTAAATTATTAACTTCAATCATTCGGGGCCTCGCTCGCGGCGGCAAAGTCGAGTGGTACAAAAAGAAAGCGCAGGTTTCATGGTATGGTGTCGCGACTTACGCACGATCGCTTGCAGTGTTGGACAAGACAAAAGATTCTTTGGAGCACGCCGCGGTTCTAAATGAACTATTGATAAAAAAGCAGGGGCGGCCGCGCGCGCGTCCGCCCCGCTTATATCAATTAGATTCAGCTTTTCACTTCGAATTCGGCGTCGGTCACGTCGCCGGGTTTGCCCCCCGCTTCGCGTTTTTCACCGGGCTCGCCCGAAGGCTCGTGGCTGCTGGGCCCGCCGCGCCCGCCGGCGCTTGCGCCGCCGTCGGCTCCGCCCGGCGTCCCCGCCTTTTTCGCGGCCTCGGCATATAACACTTCGCCGATCTTTTGCATTGCGCGGTTGAAGTCGGCGAGAGCAGTTTCAAGCGCATCTTTATCATCGCCCTTCACCGCTTCCTCGACCTTTTTCTTAGCATTCTCGATTTCGGTACGATCCGATTCCTGGATCTTCGAGCCGTGCTCGCGAATCGATTTTTCGGCTTCGTAAATTGTAGCTTCCGCGCGATTCTTTAATTCTACTAATTCGCGAAGCTTCTTATCTTCGTCGCGGTGCGCTTCCGCGTCGCGCGCCATCTTATCAACTTCATCTTTCGAGAGCCCGCTTGACGATTCGATGCGAATCTTCTGTTCTTTATTTGTAGCAACGTCCTTTGCGCCGACGGAAACGATACCGTTCGCGTCAATGTCAAAGTGTACTTCAATTTGCGGAACGCCCCGCGGAGCCGGCGGAATTCCATCTAATATAAACTTTCCAAGTGTCCGGTTATCTTTAGCAAAGTCGCGCTCGCCCTGCAGCACGTGGATTTCCACCTGCGTCTGGCTGTCCGCCGCCGTCGAGAACACCTGCTTCTTCGACGTCGGAATTGTAGTATTTCGTTCGACCAGTTTTGTAAACACGCCGCCGAGCGTTTCAATTCCTAACGAAAGCGGCGTGACGTCGAGCAGAACGATATCTTTACGTTCGCCCGAGAGAACCGCGCCCTGAATCGCCGCGCCAATGGCTACAGCTTCGTCGGGATTCACGGATCGGTTGGGTTCGCGATCGAAAATTTCCTTAGCAATCGCCTGCGCCATCGGCATGCGCGTCGAACCGCCGACTAATATAATTTCATCAATTTTCGCTGCGGTGAGACCGGCGTCGCTGAGCGCTTGCACGCAGGGCTTGCGGCACCGTTCTATCAATTTCTCGGTGATCGCTTCAAATCGAGCGCGTGTAATATTCTTAGAAAGGTGCTTCGGCTCGCCGTTCACCGCTGTGATGAATGGTAAATTTACAGCTGTCTGTATATTTGAACTGAGTTCAATTTTGGCGCGCTCGGCCGCTTCCTTGAGGCGCTGGAGCGCCATCGGATCCTTGCGCAGGTCGATGCCCTGTTCCTTCTGGAAGTCGTTGGCCAATTCATCAATGAGAGCCTGGTCCCAGTCGTCGCCGCCGAGGTGGCTGTCGCCGTTCACGGCCAAGACTTCAAATACGCCGTCGCCGAATTCGAGAATAGATATATCAAATGTTCCACCGCCGAGGTCGAACACAGCGATCTTCTGGCCCTTTTTCTTATCAAGTCCGTACGCGAACGCGGCCGCCGTCGGTTCATTAAGAATACGCTCGACTTCAAGGCCGGCGATTTTTCCCGCGTCTTTTGTAGCTTGGCGCTGGCTATCATTAAAATACGCCGGAACTGTTATAACGGCTCTTGTTACTTTTTCGCCGAGATACGCTTCCGCGGATTCCTTGAGTGCGCCGAGGGTGATCGCGCTGATCTCCGGCGGCGTGTGCTCCTTGCCGCGCACACGAATTTTGACCGCGCCGTCGCCCGATCCGATGACTTCGTACGGAACTAACTTTTCTTCCGACGTCACTTCGCTGCGCCGGCGGCCCATGAACCGCTTGATGGAATAAATAGTATTCTTTGGATTTGTTACAGCTTGGCGCCGCGCCGACGCGCCGACGAGCCGCTCCCCGCTTTCGGTAAATGCAACGACCGAAGGAGTCGTGCGGCTGCCTTCCGCGTTCGGAATAACTACAACTTCGCCGCCCTCCATGACTGAAACGCAGGAGTTCGTCGTGCCAAGATCGATACCGATAATTTTACCTTTAGCCATTTTTAGTAAACTTCCCGCGGGCGATGGCCCGGGCGAAGTTCGATTCGCGTTTGTCAAATCGAGTGCCACTCCTGGCAAGGAAGACGCGCGGCAATGACGATGATTTGGACGCCACATTGGCAGCACCGATCATCCAATTCTTCGATGCCCCTCTGCCGGTGCGGCAGAGCTCGGACGCAACGATAAGTTTCCGTTACTGGTGCGCCGCACCGGTGTTCTGTTATCTCGACCCCATAAATGCCCGAAACCCGAACGATTCTTGCAACGCTAATTACTAATTATAGCATCGGCGCTGATTATTAGCGTTTGCGTTCCCGCGTGCTCGAAACCCGCCGAGCCCGAGGTGCCGCTCATGGCGGGTTCGACGGCGTCGCGGCCGCATGTTTTGTTAATATCAATTGATACGCTGCGCGCCGATGCGCTTTCGACCTATGGCGCGCCCGCGGGATCGGCGCCTGCACTCGACGCGTTTGCGAAGGAATCGATCATTTTCGAAAACGCGATCGCCGCCTCGAACTACACGGCGCCATCGCACGCGACGATGCTCACGGGCGCGTCGCCGCCGGTCCACGGAGTTATTAATACTTTGCGGTCAGCTCCGAGAAAAATACCCAAGAGCATTCCTACAATTGCGGAGCGCCTCGCGGGGGTTGGGTACGCAACGGGCGCAAACACGGCCGCGGGATATGTTACAAAACCATTCGGTTTCGATCGCGGATTTGAAGTATTTACAGAAAAATTTGAAGCTACTGAAAAAAAGATAAAACCCGCGCTCGATTGGTTTCAGTCGCTGCCCGCCGGAAAAAGCGGATTTTACTTTTTGCACACCTACGAAACGCACGCACCGTATTTACCAAAACAAGCGGAAGCGCGATCGTTATCAACGAAATATCCGAAGTCCGATATTCCAAATCGCCTTGCGGCAATATTTGCATTGCCGGAGGAACAACAATTACCGCGCGGCCACGGAATTCTATTTCATGAAGAAAAGAAGTTTACTGAAAATGATATTGAGTGCCTGCGCGAATTGTATCGAATGACGGTGCTGAGCGTCGACGCCGCGATCGGCTCGCTTTTGCAAGATTTGCGCGCAAAGGGGATTCTTAAAGATACAATTGTAATTATTACATCTGACCACGGCGAAGAATTCCGCGAGCACAAGATGCTGCAGCACGAGCAGGTTTTTGATGAAATAATAAAAATCCCGCTTTTGATACGTCTGCCCGACGCGCGCCGCGGCGGCGTTCGCGTTGCGACGACGTTTCCGGCGGCCGATCTCACGCCGACGATTCTCGAATTGTTATCATTGCCTCCGTCATCGCACATCGACGGGAAATCGCGAAAGCAACTCGTGCTCGGCGGCAAAACTACAGAAGTCAACGATCGCGCATTCGCGTTCGGCTTCAGAAGCGAAATAAACAAAACCGCCGTCGTTCGCACACCTGCGTTAAAATTGTTAGAACATAAAGGTGAGAACGGACGCACGTGGGATGAAATTTATAATTTAAAGGCGGACCCAAAAGAATCCGAGAAGTTGCCTTCCGCGAAAATTCCTCACGCGGCCACCTTGATCGAAATGTTAAAACTACAGCGCGGCGTGTGGGCGGCGATGTTCGAACACCACGCGCCGAACGCGGAAAGCGGTTTGCTCGACGCGAAATCGCTCGAAGAGCTGAACGGAATTGGATATATTAAATAAGTCTATTGCTTTATTTTTGTAGCAACGGGTTCGCCGCCGCCGACGACTCTGAATTGTATTTTTCCGCCGTCGAGTCTTTCGAATCGAATCTTAGTCTGCGCCCCCATGCGCGGGCTCCACGACACGA
Organism: Planctomycetota bacterium; assembly: GCA_046160785.1. Classification (GTDB taxonomy): domain Bacteria; phylum Planctomycetota; class UBA1135; order UBA1135; family JACQFD01; genus JACQFD01. The sequence continues at coordinate 6,480 of JBJXHE010000087.1, read as the reverse complement.
AGTCGGAAAGCGAAACGGGATAAAACCTCGGTGGTTGCGCGGGGCCTTCCATTTCAATATCAACAAGGATTCCATTTTCCCAGCCCATCCAAAGTGTAACATTACCTTTCTCGAATTGTAATGTTACTTCGGTGCGCACGATCACGGGCCGGATTTCAGAGATAACCGCCGACGCATCTTTAAATTTACCGTTCTTCTCCGTCCACGAACGCCACATATCTTTTTCCGCGCCTTCGATCTGCGCGAGCGGCATTTGACCGTCGAATGCGTCGAAGTAGGGTCTGTAATTTCCCTCCGACGCCTGCTTCACCATATTAACAATTCTAGCGGGGAGTTCCGCATGCGGCTGCGCGCGCTCGGGCGTCACGCCGTTCAACATCGCGCGAATCGCGGGCGACGAAGTTGTTATAACAATTCCAGAGTCGCGGTGTGCCACTTCAAATTTTTCGCCCGAAGCGAATTGATACGTTCCAACCCGGTCGCGCGTGCTTGCGGGATCCAACGCTAATACTTTCGGCGGCAGTTCCAGTTTTCGACCCCAGAGAATTTGTGTTAAATTCGGCGCGAGTCGTATCACCGATAATTCAGCGTTGTTTGAAGCGAGAATGAGAGCGGCACCCTCATCAACGTATCTGTAAAAATCGCACGCGAATACCATATTTCCGCCGTCGTGATGAATGAGCGTCGTGCCGCGGGGCGTTTTATCAATAACCCAGCCGTAGCCGTACGCGCCGTCGCTTCCCGGTTCGGGGTTGTGCCGTGTAAACATTTTTTCGCGCGACGGTTTTGTTAACACCGAATCATTTAAAAGCGCCCGATGCCATTTTAACATATCCGAAAGTGTTGTTAAGATTCCGCCGTTGCCGCGAAGCGCCCAGTACGGCCCGTCGGGCGCCCACGGTTTTTCGTTAGGAATCCCCCACGCAACGCCGTTTCTGTAGCCACACGCGATTTCGGATGCGCTCCATTTTGGTAAACAATAGCCGGTGCGCTTCATTCCGGCCGGCTCGAACAATGCTTTATACAAATATTTTTCGTAGGAATCGCCCGTCACCATTTCAATAATCGCGGCGAGCAGGCTGAATCCTGCGTTCGAATATTCATAACCTTTCCCGGGCTTGAATAGTAATGTTGATTCGAGCGCGCGTTTTACATATTCCTCGCGTCCGACCGGCACATAATCTCCTTCCGCGAAGTCCGAACGCAGGCCCGATCCGTGCGTTAACAAATGATGGATCATGATTGTGGCTTTGTCGGGCGGCACATCTTTAAAATAGGTCGAAATCAGATCTGTAGTTTTTAACTTTCCCGCCTCCTCTAATTTTAGTATCGCCGCGGCCGTGAATTGTTTTGTGATCGATCCCGTCTCGATCACGGTGTCTACAGAAAACGGAATCGACTTTTCGCGGTTCGCGATCCCATACCCCTGCGCGAGAATCACTTCGCCGTCTTTGACCGCGAGCGCCGAGCCCGAGAATCCAAACGGTACGGTTGCTGAAAGGTAGTCGTGGAGCGCCTTGCCCGCGTCGGTTTTAACAACGGGTTTTTCGTCCCACGCCCCCGCGGATTTGTTGTTTTGCAATCCGGGTTGCAGTATCGAAATGCCAGCCAGAGCAAGCAGCGAAATTGTAGTGATCATAGACTATCCAATTCGGGGTTTTAGATTCGGCTTGGAGGGGATACGGCTCCCTTCGCCCGATCGCAAAGAACTTTTAAAACGGCAAGTTTCATAAATTATTTGAGATTGTCCTTGCCGGCGCGGAATTCGTGCGTTTTACTATCATTTACTCATCTGCCGGACCGCCGGGGATGCCCCACTCTCGGCGGCCGCGGTGTGACTACGCGCGGTTCGAAGATCGCCTCGATATTCTTTGTTCGCGCGTCCCCCGTTTCCAAATCCGAGGCGGATCTTTAACATTAATATTGGTTATAGACTATGCGAACCGTTCGACATTTTGTTTCGGGACGCGAGCTCAACCGCATCTATCCGCATGTAACAGTTATGGATGCGGTTCACTTTTTAGTGAATCACAATACGGGAACGTGCGCGGTATTCGAAGGTCCGCGCCTCGTGGGCGTTTTCTCCGAAAGAGATTTGTTACAACGCGTCGTCGCGCGCGGAAAGGATCCCGCGAAAACGTTAGTATCAGAAGTGATGACTAAGAATCCGGTATCTGTGTTTGCCGACCAGGACGTCGACGCATGTTTACTAAAAATGACACAGGCGCGCTGCCGGCATCTGCCCGTTTTCGACGGCGACCGTTATCTCGGGATGGTTTCGATGCGCGATTTGATGATGGACTGCGCCGACGAATTGAAGCATGAGCTCGACGAATTGAAGCATTACATGAACGGAGAGGCGGCGGTTTAGTAAGGCAGCCGTTTCTACTTTTAAAAATCGCGCAAACTTTGCGCGTGAAGTTTCGTCCATTGCGGGTATGCAGTCATACCCCGCCGTTTCGCGCCGGTTTCTTGAAATTCTGGTCTGCACGGCAATTTTAATTGTTATTTCAAGCTGCTCGAAGCAGCAGTACTTCGGGAAAATTGTAGATTTGCCCACGCGCGACCCGATTGCGAACGCGGCGATACAACTATTAAAGAAGGACGCGAATCTTAAGACTACCGATCCGCTCCATTTCAGCCAAATCGGAGAGCACCTTCGAAGCGGCGCAAACGGTGATTTTACAATTATCGGCAGCGCTCTTTTTGAATATATCGCGCGCATCGACGCGCCCGGCCACGCGACGCGATTCTTACCATTAACCGCCGGCCACTCAACGCTCGAAACGGCCGAAATAGTAGGATTGGAGCGCGAAGCGATCGCGTTCTTTCATTTAACAAAAAGAAAGTTCGACACGATCGGCGCGATGGTCTACGTCTGGCCGGCACACTTTCGAATGGAATACGCCGACCCCGTATTCTTTACATTCATGCGGGCGATCGCGTGGCGCGGCGTATTTGATGAGAATAGGATCTGTAAGATTTCGGGCCTCCCGCCCGGCATGCCGCTGCGTTACGAATTGTGGGATTCCGAAAAATTAGTATTTATTCGCCGCGACGCATTCACTCTCGACGCGGGCTTCAATTCGAGTATTGCTAGCGACGCGGAAGTATCCATTCCGCGCGCGCGGGAGACGCGTGAAGGCGATGTGGCAGCTAAAAATTCGACAGGACCCATTGTTACACATACGCCCGCGCCTCCCAAATTGATATCGATTCGCGGGCGTGTTGTTACAACTACGGGAGAGCGGGTCGAAGGTGTTGTTGTTCGAACGGCGCGCAGTCTCATCGTGGGTGAATACCTTGCAACAACCGGCGCCGACGGAACGTTTGTCTTAGAAAATATACCTTCCGATGATTATCAACTCGCCGCCGCGGGAAATGATATTTATGTGGAGTCCGATTTTGTTAAATATAATGAATCCGGTGCGGCCGTACAAATCACTGTTCAAAAGAAAATTCATCTCTCCGGAAAAGTAATATTGCCTGAAGGATCGGCGCCGTCAGCGATTTGTAATATTTGGGCGCTACCGCATGATCGGCCGTCCGGACTGATTTGGGGGTTCTCTGAAACGAAGACCGACGTGACAAATCAACAATTTAAAATTCTACTCTCTCCGAAATATTATGATTGTTTCGCGTCGGACGGCGCGGGCAATTTTGGTTATATCGAAAATGTTAAAGTAACGACGGACGAAACTACGCCCGTCGAAATAAAACTCTCACTCGGCGCGCGCTTAAGAATTAGCGATGGCGGTAATACAAAAATCTGGGATCGCTGGAACGCGTCCGCCCAATTCAAACGTGCAAATATACTATCGATCAAACCCGCCGACGGCGACGACGCTATACAGCTTCCAGCCGGAGAAATTTCGATTGTGTTGATGGCTCGTCATGCGCGAATCGTCAAGGAAACTGTAACGCTCGCGCCCGGCGAACTAAGAGAAATCGATATTCGTAAGAAATAAGAACTGACATGCTACAGAATCGACGTCGCACGAAATTTGTAGCTTCCGCTGTTTGTACAATTCTTGCCGCGATCGGCTTCGCGTTATTGATACTATTTCGTCCGGATCGCCCTAACGCGACTCAACACTCAACAGTTTCCGAGCCGGCACCGTCGAACAGCGTGCGCGATATTGTCACATCAACGGGAATTGGCGCGCGCGAAAATGTGGATTCTACAAATTCGCCCTCGCGTTCGCGGACCGGCGTCGATGCGGCGGCTCGAAAAATTATCAATTTTACAATTCAATTCGTCGACAATCTAGAAAACAAACCCATTCCAAACCTCGACGTCGCGCTGGAGGCTTTATCATCCGGGCCTCTCGTCAATCCTACAAAAGAGTTCATTCCGGTCGCATCTGAAAAAACAAACAAAGACGGATCTGTTACATTTTCGGCTGAGGCCGGTCGCTCGCACATCGCGCGCGTGCATTGCTATTCAAATCCCGAAGCAACCGACTCGTACGCCATCATCCCGCCGTTCTTGCATGATGGCACCGATCATTTATTAGTTATCGCCGTTCCGAATCTTATCGATACGCCCTTTCGCGGCCGCGTCAGTCGCACGGAAGATCGTTCCGAAATTAGAAATGCAACAATACAATTGTTGGAATCATCTTATAATTTCTTCACAAGCCTGCAACATTCAACAACAAACGCGAATGGAATATTTAGTATTTTTTCACAAGAGTCAACGGACGAATTATTCTATATTTCCGCACCCGGCCGCGCGACGATGCCCTATCGATTCTCGCGTGTATCCAATTCCGATGAGAATTCGACGTCGCACAAGTTTGAACTTCCCGAAGGCGCTTCATTAACATTCAAACTCTTAAACGCCCCGCAACGGTTAAATGGCTATAAAATGACTCTCAGTGAAAAAATCTATACAAAAAGACGCGGCCCTTACCATCCGCACGCGGACGATACATTAACATTTTGGAAAACAGATTCCGATACGGGGTCGTTCACGTTCGACGGATTGTTGCCCGAATTTCCGATTTGTTATGAACTCGAATTCGATCGTTCGATGGTTCGCTCGGAGGAAATTTCAAAACTAGCGCCCAGCGAACACCGCGTGATTACTATTGATTTTGACGAGGCGGCGAAAATTGATGTATTTGCCCAGGACCAATTCGGAAATCCTATTACCAAAGCGGAGGTGCAGCTTTTTCGCAATATTGAAGAAGCACAATTCGAAGAATCCGTTTCCTACTGTTATGTTGATCCAAGTCACCTCGGCGATGCGTTTCGCCGCGCGACGCTCGACGCGAATGGAAAATGTAAAATTATAGATGTGCCGAAGGGGTTCTATTGGATCGGCGCCGCGAATATTTTTCCTATGCATTCCCCGCTGGACGGCCCGCAACAACTATCAACTCGCGCCGTGCCCATTGTTATGGATGGCGTTGGCGAGCGCCGCGAAGAAATACTAACGATTCATCGCGGACTTTACATTTCCGGAATGGTGCGATCTGCAAAGGGAGAACCCAAAGCAAATGCTAACATTCAATGGATGTGCGCGTGGAGCGAAACCGGCCGTTCTCTCGGCTCCGGGCGTGGAACGTCGAACGGCGATGGAACGTTTACGATCGGCCCGTTCAGCCCGGGGCCGATTTGTATCTTCGCCGAATTGCCACCCGACCGTCCCTCGGCGTACGTGTTCACAGAAGCGCCCGCGAAGAATATTGATCTTCAGTTGGTGCCAACGGGAATTATTGAAGTATTCGTGCGTGGAACCGACGGAAAGCCGGCGAATGCTAACATCGTTTGTACGCCTGTTCCTGCAGCGCGCTCTAAATTACATTATTCCGCGGCCAAACATAAGTCTACTCATCCCGTTTCGGAGTTGTTCATTCAGGACATAGCCAGTCTTTATAATATTGTTGCTTTTACCGAGAACGAATCGGCGTCTCTCGAAAACGTCGCGCTCACCGAAGCGGATATTTCAAAAGTTTATCTTTACTTGGCACCGGTCGCGACACTAACAATCCAACTGCCGCCGGATCTCGCCAATGTTATGATCGCCCTTTCCAGAAACAAGACGCCGCTCACGACGCTCATATTGGAACCGCGTGAAACGAAGTATGTATTTAATGTACCGCCGGGGCAGGTTAACATTAACGTACGCGACATTATTGAAGAAAAGGGCTTCGTGTTCGAAAAGACAATATTCTTAAAATCCGGCGAAAGCATGACCGTGGATTGTTCAAACAAATAATCTATCCAATGCGCGAATCGACGATGAGCCCGTCAATCAAACCATTCGCAGTCATTGCCGCTCTCGCGATTGCCGTCGCAATCACTACATTTATCTTTATTTTCGGATTCGGCACAATTGAACCGGGCGGCGACGATCTAACAAAAACCGAGTCCGCGCCCGCGATCGAAAACGCCGACCTCGCCTCCGCCAGCCGCGCTGCTATAGATACTCCGAAGCGCGTAGTCGCAAAAACAGAGCGGGAATTGCGCACG
>JBJXHE010000086.1:0-28759 GCA_046160785.1 Planctomycetota bacterium | reverse complement strand
CGCTGCGCGATCGCAAGCACGGCAGAATCTACAGAATTTTTAATACAAAGAATCCATCGCGTCTGCCTGAGAAATTTGGATATTTCCCAAGCCGAATGAGACGGGGCGAGGTTAACTCAAAGCCAAGGGTCCTTGCGATTTTGTTAGCTAAATCGGAAGAGCCTGCTTCGGAAAAAGAAGGCGCTCAGATTTTTGAAATGATTCACGTGGAGGAAAATATAAACGATCCATGGATTCCGACGGCGGCGATCATCGCGGGCGCCAGACACTTTTCAGGATTCTTAACATCTGCGCTCGCGCACCAAATTCCCGCACCGGACGCGCACGCGGAAAAAATCAGAAGAATTGTTACAAGCGTCGCCGGCCACGCCGCTCGCGAAGACGCGGGTTTATTGTTAAGTATGCTGATCGATTCGGCGGCAGAAAAACCTTCGCCTTACTTCATGACGATCGCGGAAGCGTGGACTCAGGCGGCGGAAGCCAATTCAACAATACGCATCCAACAAAAAGACATCAATCATTTGCAATCGATCTTTCCGAGAATTGAAGGGGAATCGAAAGCAGCGCTCGTGCTTTTGTTACGAAAAGCGAAAGTAACACTTCCAGCCGTCGACGCGGCCGCGAACGAAATTGTATCTAATCTTCGGAAAATTGCGATCGATCCGTCGCGCGGCGACGAGGCTCGGATTCTTGCATTTCGAAGAATTGTAGACCTCGACGAGTCGGCAGCAGCCTTCGAAGAAGCAATATCACAAATAAAGCCGCCGAGTTCTCCAGAGTTAGCAAATGCAATCCTAGAATTAGTATCAAAATCACGTGCGCCTGAGACCGCCGACGCTTTGTTCCAACATTGGCTTTCGTTCACGCCGTCGACGCGCCGCTCCGCGATCGGCGTACTGCTCCGCCGCGCTGCGTGGACTGAAAGTTTACTTTCCATGATGGAGGCCGGCACCGTTTCGCGAGACGATTTTAGCGTTGAACAAATTCAACAATTATCCAGTTATCCTGATTCACAGGGCGCCAACGCTAATATTAGAACGCGCGCCGCGGCTGTTCTCGCAAAAAAGGGCGGCGTTCCGGACGCCGACCGCGAAGCTATTGTTAAGAAGTGGCTGCCTGTTATTCTTAAGAAAGGCGACGTTGCCCTCGGCAAACTAACGTTTCAAAAGAATTGTATGGTGTGCCACGCGTATTCGGGCGAAGGCGGAAAAGCGGCGCCCGACTTGGCCGGAATTCATAACGGAAACCGCGAAGAAATTTTGATTAGTATTCTCGATCCCAATCGCAGCGTCGAAGCCAATTTTAAGCCATGGGCCGTTTGGAAGAGCAATGGCGAACTGGTCTCCGGATTATTAGCATCTGAAACGCAGACCGGATTTGAATTGATGGATGCACAGGGCAAACGAAGCGTCGTTCTTCGAAATGAAGTTAAAGATATTCAAATGCAAACGATATCATTCATGCCAACCGGATTTGAGTTTTTGAAGGAAGAGGAGCTCGCGGGATTAATAGAAATGCTGGCGCAGCCGAAAGCGAGCCTGCCGCGCGATAAGTAAATTTTAACTTTAGCGGTTCAGAACTGTTTGTATCCAAAAGGAGACAAATCGGGGGCTGTCCCGATCCACGGACACGCGCATAACCTGCCTGTTTTAAGCCGTTTAGGATATTATTAGTGATCGTGGTTTGTTTGGTACGCCGCTCGCAATAGTGCGTTTCAACAATTAACAATTGGGCGTTGCGCCCAGGACAACTCCGATGACTCTACAATTCGCATTGCATAAATTCTTCGCCGGTAAATTAATCGCCAGCGGTGCCGCGATCGCACTATTGTCCGGAGCCGCACCCGCGCAAACTCTTAAATTAGATATTGGCAAGCGTCACGGGAAAGTGCAGGCTTCGGCCCATGTACAAGTTGGCCATGTAAATATTGCATTTGGAAATGCAGGAGGCGTGCGCGGCATTCGCGAATCGGTGTACGGAGCTAATTGTTATAAATATCAAATCTACGTGCCCGGACATTATGTAACTCGCTATGAACAAGTATATATTCCCGGATGCTGGCGCGACGTGTGGGTGGATGCGGTCTACGAATGGCGCCGCGACGCGTGTGGCAATTATATTAAAGTGTGCGTCCGCGCAGGGTATTGGACGAAAGTGCAGGATCCAGGCCGTTACGAAACTCGCGAAGTCCAGGTGTGGGTGCCCGGACGTTACGAATATCGCTAGAAGTGATTTAATAAATCATTCGAAACTTGCACGGGCCTATTTAGTTGTCTCATCGTTGTCGCGCCCTCGACGTATTTCTTGAATATGCCTCGGTCACGCCGCCTCGATACAACAAAAAAATCCTCGTGCATGTTTAACGAAGCACTTTATTCAACCACTTCAACGATCTGATCACTAACTTTCGCTGCTGAGTGTGATGAGCTGAAATTGACGGGCGCCGCTCGAAGGGCAACTTTCGAGCGGCGTTTTTTATTTTACTTCGGGCTCAAAATGTAATCTAACTAAACTGATCGACGCTCCAATCCCTCTTTGTTTATATCTGGCTAGGATACGAAAGCGTCCTAGCCGTAATTGTATGATTTCGAAGATAATCATCGAGAGTCATGCGAAAAAACGACGCACAAAATAAAACATCGTTTTCTTTCATGTTCTCTGGAAGCGCCGCCGCCAGTTCGCCGTCGCCTCCTTTGTATTTGCCGGTGATAAACGTTAGATAATACGAAAAAGAACAGTAAATTCCGCATGCGAGGATCGCGGCCGCAATTGCAAACTGGAGAGGTCGAAAATGAATCATTGCCATTCCAGCCCCCGCTAATAATGCAAACGCCGGATAAATTTATTGATCAATTCTCCCGGGCACGTAAAGGGGCGTCGTCCAATGTGGAACTACAATACACACGAACGGTGGAATGAACAGATAAGCCGGAATCCAAAGATACACGCGAGAAACGGGCGCGGCTCGAAATCTATAATAATTCCATATGCCAAGTATAGCTAACACTGCCGAAGCCGCCACGGGAGATACAGAAGAGACCTCCCCATATGACAATAAAAACGTGCGCGGGCAATAGATATATTGCGACGTTGTGCGTAAAAAGCGCTGCGGATGCAAATAGGATATATGCGGCGGCTCTAAGCGCCGACCGCTTTTCTAACAAAAGAACGAGTGCCCAAATGGATAATAATCCGGCCAACGGGAGCAATGTATACATTTGGGCCTGCTGCGAAGAGAACACTTGGGCCGGCGACGAGGCGGCGCGCGCGGCCGCCGGCGAGGGAATCTCGATCGAAAAAGACAGCGTTTCCGAGGATCGCTTGCAAGCGGATCCATCGGGCGAGCGCAGAATGATAATCAAAGCAGTCCAGCCCCAGCCAAATCACTAATATTGGTTGGCCGTCTGAATGGCGTGAGAGTATTATTTCGCCTCCTCCAACAAGCTCGCCCCAGCAAGCATGGGCATCGCGATGCGAAATCTGTTCTCCACACCTCCGTTTGTCGTAGCCGGTTTATTAGTATTACCCGCGTCGTTAGCGTTCGGCCTATTCGACGAGCCGAAGGAAAAGCCCAAAAGCGACACGGGTGTCGCGGCCTCGGAAAAGGCGCTGGATTATTTGCGAGACGTGAGGCCGATCCTGGCGCAGCACTGTTTCCAGTGCCACGGACCCGACGAACAAAAACGCAAGGGTAAACTTCGGCTCGATCTCAAGGAGGAGGCGCTCGCCGAACGCAAAGAATCGAAAGTTATTGATCCCGGCCATCCGGATGCATCGCTTGTTTATCAAAGAATTATTCATGAAAACGACAAGAAGCGGATGCCGCCGCCCGACAAGGGCGAGCCGCTTTCAGAAAAGAAAATTGAAATATTAAGAAAATGGATCGAGCAGGGCGCGAACTTTACAGAACACTGGGCGTTCCAACCGCTTGCGAAGCCCGCCACGCCAGAAGTAATCAATAAAGAATGGCCGAAGGACGTAATTGATAATTTTATATTGTCGCGGCTCGAAAAAGAAGGATTGAAGCCCTCCGCGGAAGCTACAAAAGAATCGTGGTTGCGCCGCGCGACGTTTGATATCACGGGACTTCCTCCCACAACGAAAGAGATTGATGAATTTCTAAAAGATAATTCTGCGGAAGCATACGAAAAAGTTGCCGATCGTTTATTAGCATCCCCTCGCTACGGCGAGCGCCAAGCGCAAGAATGGCTCGACGTCGCGCGCTACGCGGACAGCAATGGTTATCAAAACGATGGCAGTCGTAACATTTGGAAATGGCGCGAATGGGTTATTAACGCGTACAACGCGAATATGCCGTTTGATCAATTTACAATTGAACAATTGGCCGGAGATTTATTACCAAACGCCACGCTCGATCAAAAAATCGCAACGGGTTTTAATAGAAACCATCCTACAAATAGCGAAGCGGGCGAAGAGGAAGACGAGTATCGCTCGGCTTATGTTATTGATCGCGTCAACACGACCGCGACGACATTCTTAGGTTTGACGCTCGCGTGCACGCAATGCCACGACCACAAATACGATCCTCTCACACAAAAAGATTATTATCAATTTTACGCTTACTTTAATAATATTAAAGAACGCGACGCGGACTTCTCAAATCCGCGTCCGACGCTCCCTGCGCCCAATCCCGACCAGGCCGCGCGGCTGAAAGATCTGCAAGCTAAGATTAAGACTCTTGAAAAGCGCCTGGAAACCGAGGATCCGCTTACTAACGAAGCGCAAAAGGAATGGGAAGCCAAAACCGTCTCGCGGCTTGCTAACGAAACAAAATGGGTCACCGCCGAACCGGCCGGAATGTTATCAAGATACGGATCCATACTAAAACGACTCGACGACGGATCGATTCTTTCCACGGGTCCAACGCCGGTTCGCGATACATACGATCTCGTTTTTCAACCCGGAGTGCGTCACATCTCCGCGATCCGAATTGAAGTATTACCGGATCCCTCGAATCCCTACGAAGCGAGCGGCCGCGCAAGCGATGGACGATTTATATTAAATGCAATCGAAATTAAGAATTCGACCCTTTCCGAAAGTTCAGATCCACCGATTTTATATATTTCCAAAGCGGAAGCGGATCTTAATCAAAAAATGAAGGAAGATGATCTCGACGCTTCTTTCTTTGAAATGCCCGGAAACGTTGACTCGGCGGTTATAACAGAAGCGGTGAAGACGGGCGACGTCGACGGCGGCGAGGGCTCGCGAAGTTTCCGCGGCGGCTGGAGCATCACCGGATACGACCGCAAAATTGCGCATGAAGCGGTTTTATTACCCATGGAGGCATTTGATACAAACGAATCCTCGGTCTTGCGCATTTCACTTCACCATACATCTACAAATAAATTTAAGAGTTTAATTGGCCGTTTCAGAATTTCATTTACAGACGACGATCACTTCCGAACTGTTATGTTGCCTGTCCTCGGCAAACATTGGAATATGGTCGGCCCGTTCGCGTCCGAAGACGTTGAAAAAGCATTTACAACATCCTTCGGCCCGGAAACAGATTTAATAAAAACGAACGCGGCGGATCTTAAGAAACAATATGACAAACCGGTTGTTGCAATAAATAATGCGGAAGGTCCGGGCGGCGCAAGCAAGAATCCAGGCGCCGGCGCGCCCGCGGGCACTCCGAATGCCGACGCTGCAAATATCATAAAAGAAAAACCCAAGGCAGAATCGAAGGATGCGGATGGCGAGCCAAAAGCTAAGGAAGTTGAGAAACCTAAGGTTTCTGATAAATCAAAGGAAGCGGAAGAATCTAAAGAAAAAGCCGCGCCCGCGACAGATGTAAAGATTGCGGCAAGCGATGAACCCAAAGACTCTGCGCCCGCCACACCCGCTGCGGAAGGCGAGAAACCAAATTTTGGCAAGGGCAAGGGTAAAGGTAAATTTAATAAAGAAGACTCTGAGAAAATCGCGGCTAAGAATGAATCGCAGGAACCCGCTGCCAAAGACGACTCCAAGGCATCGCCGGAAAAGAACGAAGATGCTACTGAAAAGAAAGATACTAAAATTGCAGTCGCGGACAAGAAAGATGAGAAAGCACCCGAAAAAGTAACTGTAAAGAAAGACGAAAAAGCGGATGATAAGAAAGACGCGGCGCCTGTCGCCGCCGGACGCGACCGCAAGAAAGAGGAAAAACTCGCTTGGAAAGAGCAGCCGACGTGGCGCGATGGAAGAGCGGGCCGGCTGCAAAATACATCAAATTCAGCGGTTTATTTAGCTCGAACAATTATATCAACTGAACCGCGAACTGTTACAATGAAGTTCGACGGCCCCGCGGGCTTGCGCGTTTGGCTGAACGGCGAGAAAGTTTATGAAGTTGCTCCACCCCCTCCTCCCGCGCCGAAAAAAGAGGAACCCAAAAAAGATGTAACAAAAGAAAAAGATAAAGATAAAGAACCTGAAGAGGAGGAATTCGATTTCGAGAATTTTGACTTCTTCGGACGAAACCAACAAAAAGACGCTAAAACCGTCAAACTCGGCCTGCGCGCGGGCTCGAACGAAATTGTAGTGAAGGCCGTCTACGGCGCAGCCGCCCCGCAAGGCGGACGCGGAATGGGCGGAATGTTTATGTTCGGCGGCGGCGGCGCGATGATGGGAGGCGGCGGCGGCGGATCGTTTACATTCGATATCATCCCCGAAGGCGACGACATTATTAATCACGAAGTCGCCACTGCACTTCGCCGCGAGGCGGCGGAAAAACTTAATATTATAAATAACCCAGCGGGCGGCACCGGGGCGCCGGCGCCCGCGCGATCGGCGGAAACCCAAAAACCAACGGGCGAAAATCTGCCGCCAATGCAGGATGATAAGATTTCGCCGACGGCCGCGCCGGCGGTTTCTAACAATAGTCTCGCAAAGCTCAACGCTCCTGATGTTACAAAAACTTTGGAAGCCCCGGATGAGGTTGAAAAAGTCGGCGAGCAAAAGCAAGACGAGAGCCCGAAGTATGAAAAACCGAAACTCTCCGACTCGGAACTTCGCAAGAAGACAATCCGCGAATATTATCGAACGCGCGTTGATACAGTAGGCCGCGTCATCTTTGACGAACTCGAACGAGCGCGCGATGAGGAGCGAAAGTTAAAGAGAGAAATTCCTGAAACATTAGTGATGGCGGAACGCGAAAAACCGCGTGAATCGTATATATTCAAACGCGGCGTTTATAAGAACAAAGGCGAGAAAGTTGAGCCCGGAACGCCGGCCGTACTTCCGGCCATTGCCGCCGATTTGCCAAAGAACCGCCTCGGACTCGCGAAGTGGATTGTTGCAAAGGAGAATCCGCTTACATCGCGAGTCTTAGTGAATCGGATTTGGCAACAATACTTTGGCGCCGGCATGGTTCTCAGCGCCGAAGATTTTGGCATTCGAAGCGATCTTCCGAGCCATCCCGAATTGTTAGATTACCTCGCGTCGGAATTGTTAGATAACGCGTGGAATCTCAAGGCTCTTCACCGCCGAATTATATTATCGGCGGTGTACCGCCAAACTTCAGTTACAACGCCGGAATTGTTAGAAAAGGATCCGGAGAATCGCCTGCTGGCGCGCGCGCCGCGCGCGAGATTGTCGGCGGAAATGATTCGCGACAACGCGCTCGCGGTGTCGGGATTATTAGTAGAAAAGATCGGCGGCAAGAGCGTGAAACCGTATCAACCAAAGGGTCTTTGGAAAGCGATTTCCGGAGGATCCGATTACAAAAAAGACAAGGATGAAAGCCAGTATCGCCGCGGAATATATGTATTTTGGAAACGCGGCGTGCCGTATCCGTCGATGATTACATTTGACGCCGCGAAGCGCGAGAGTTGCACGGTGACGCGCGCGTATACTACAACTCCGCTGCAGGCTCTCGTCTTATTAAATGATCCCGTTTACGTCGAGTGCGCCAAAATGCTCGGACAGCGAATGCTAAAAGATCGGGAAGCCGGCAAGGACGACGCGGCGCGCCTGAAATACGGTTTCCGGCTTTGCACGTCGCGCGCCGCAAGTGAAAAGGAAATTGAAATATTAACAAAACTGCTCGCCGACCAGCGTGAATATTATAAAACAAACGCCGAGCTTGCTAAAAAGTTAATAACCGTCGGCGACGCGAAGGTCGACGAGAAACTCCCCGAAGCGGAAATCGCGGCCTGGGCCATGGTTGGCAACGCGCTTCTCAACCTCGACGCAGCGATTCGCAAAGGCTAATCAACAATTCAATAATAATTAAATCTATCTAATAAAAATACGAATCATGCAACCCAACAATAATAATTTAATGAATTTTGTGACCGACTCGGAAATCCGCCGGCGCGCGTTTCTCGGCGGCACCGCCTTGAGCCTCGGTTCGATTGCGCTTTCGAGCATGCTCGGGCGTTCCGCGCTCGCGAATTCATTCATAACAAAAGAAGGCGATGAAAAGAATTTTAAACTTCCGAAGGCATCCGCGAAACGCGTTATTATGATTTTCCTTTCGGGAGGATTGTCGCAGCTCGATTTATTTGATGAAAAGCCATTATTAAATAAGCGCCGCGGAGAAGAACTGCCCGATTCCGTGCGAAGAAATCAGCGCATCACCGGGCTCACCGAAAAACAGGGCGCGCTTCCCGTGGTCGGCTCTTGTTATAAATTTAAGAAGTACGGCAAGACCGGAATGAATATGGCGGAGATATTACCCAATATCGGGGAACTCGCCGACGATCTAACACTTGTCCGATCATTACAAACCGACCACGTGCTTCACGAGGCGGCGATGACAATTCTTTTCACGGGAACGATGCAATTAGGACGGCCTGGCTGGGGCGCTTGGACGAGCTACGCCCTCGGTTCTGAGAATAAGAATATTCCTGAATTTGTAGTTTTACTTTCTGGCCAGCGCGGCGGCACACCCTTGCATCCGCGCCTTTGGAATAATGGGTTTCTGCCCGGACGCTATCAGGGTGTACAGTTCCGCAGCGGAACGGAACCGGTTCTATTTGTAGCAAATCCTCCGGGAATTGATGACAAGGCTCGCAAGCGAGTTATTGATAGTGTCAAAGAATTGAATGAAATCGAAGCGGCGGCGTCGGGCGACCAGGATGTAACAACTCGCATTCAGGCCTACGAAATGGCCGCGCGAATGCAAACAAGCGTTCCAGAATTAACAGATTTCTCCAAGGAAGACGCCGACACTTTAGAACGCTACGGCGCGGACACGGGCGGAAAAGAATCATTTGCAAACAACTGTTTATTAGCAAGGCGCCTTGCCGAACGCGGCGTGCGATTTATACAACTCTGCGACGGCGGATGGGATCACCACTTTAATATTCCAATTGTTCTTAAGAGAAAATGCGAAGAAGTTGACAAGCCGGTCGCCGCGTTAATCACGGATCTTAAAGAACGCGGCCTGCTCGAAGATACAATTGTTATTTTTACAGGTGAATTCGGCCGCACGTCCTACTGCGAAGGACCGCTTTCTTTTGCAACGTACGGACGCGACCACAATCAATTAGTAAATAGCGTTTTATTAACTGGCGGCGGATTCAAGCGCGGTTTTGAATATGGCAAATCCGACGACTGGGGCTGGGACGTCGTCGAAAACGGCGTTCACGTTCACGATCTCCACGCGACGGTCTTACAACAATTAGGACTCGAACACACGCGGCTCACGTATCGTTATCAAGCGCGCGACTTCCGGCTCACCGACGTTGCAGGAAAAGTTGTAAACGATATTTTGGCTTAATAAATAGATTGAATTATTAGAAATTTATTTAACGGGCGCCGTCGAATCCACTTTCTTTAGATTCGCGTCGAGCTCGGCGACCCACGCGTGGCTTTCGCCAAGCGCAAAGGCGACGATCGCCCTCGCCGCGCGCCAGTGTTCCTCGGCCGCGGCGAGATTATTTAATTTATATTCAATCATTCCAAAGTCTCTATGAATACTATACATATCGGGATGCTTTTCGCCGTTGTAGAGCAACGCCATTTCGGCGGCGGATTTCATGGCAATTTTAGCTTCTTCGAGTTTTCCAATCATTGAGAGAGTCCTGGCGCGGGTAGCGAGCGATCTCGCATTGTTTCCGAGACTTCCCAGCATTTTCGGCCTTTTTAAAGGCTGGTCAAACGCGTCGCGCAGCAATTCCTCGGCTTCTGTCACTCTTCCGTCGATTGCTAATAATTCGGCGTTCGCTGATTTATAAATAACAACGTCCATGCGCGCCGCGACCGCTGGAATTGTCATATCCTGCATATTCTGCTGGAAGTAGCGATGCGCTTCGTGAGTGCGGCCCAACCGAAAGTATGCAAGTCCTAATTGATATATGGCGTGGTTCGTCATCGCAGCGTTCTCACCGACAACGCGCACGCATCCTTGAATAGCCATTTCGAGAATCTTAATTGCCTTTTCGTATTCTCCCTGTCGAATTAGAACCGACGCATATCGAATACGGTTATTCAGCATAATTCCGTCTTCTTTAGCAATTAACTTTTCCGAACCAAATGATAATTGATCTTCGATCTCCGCCGCGCGACGCCATTCGCCAAGCGCTTCGTCGAGGTAAGCTAATATTCTGAACGCCCGCCTGGTTTTGTTAGAATCAACCCCGTACCGATTGCGCCACTCAAAAGCTACATCTTCAATGAGTTTGTGTGCTTTCGTCCGTTCTAGCTTTTCACCATATAAACGTCCGAGGGAATACTGCACGTCGAGCGTCTCGTCGTGAACGGGTCCGTATATTATTCTGCATTCATCGAGTGCCTGTATTAATAACTTTTCCGCTTTCTCGCGTTCGCCTTTTAATAAATAATAACTTCCAAACGTGCCGCGAAGCGACGCGGCGACCTCGGGCTTATCGTTAGCAATTAAATCTAACGATTCGATGGTTTCATCAAGATTCTCGCCGGGAGATCCAGTGCCCGAATCAGGATCATTATCCATCGGCAGCAGAAAGTTTCTGAGCGCTGCGTGCAAGACTGATTGCACTTCCGCGTCGTGTACAGCGCGCTTTCGCGCCGCTTCAACATTTCCTTTTTCTTTTAATGTAACGGTCCACGCGTCCTTCGCGTCAACATATCCTTTCAAGACTCCGCCGAACGCTATAATAAAAGCGAAAATTATAACGATCACCGCAGACACTACAAATCGATGCCGGCGGAAATACATTCTCAATTGATAGGTTGTGCTCGGCGGCCCCGCGTCGACGGGCTCGTTGCGCAAAATCCGATCTAAGTCATCTGCGAAACCGTCGACGGAAGCGTAACGGCGGTCACGATCTTTAGCGATCGATTTGAGCAGCACCCATTCAAGGTCGCGCGGAATAGTTGTATTCAGCGTTCGCGGGCTTCTGGGTTCATTAGTATTTAATATTTCAATGACTCGATGAACAGGTTCGGAATGGAACGCGTACGGCCCTTCTCCGCACAAAAGCTCATAAAGCACAATTCCGAGCGCATAGACGTCGGTTCGGACGTCAATATCCGAATTATCTCCCGCGCGTTGCTCAGGGCTCATGTATTGTAATGTTCCAAATATCTGCCCAACGCGTGTGCGCGTTTCAACACCTGCGCCGCTCCCGGCAACGCGCGCTATGCCGAAATCAATAATCTTAACATGTCCGGTTGAATCGATAAGAATATTTCCGGGTTTGATATCGCGATGGATGACGCCGCGCTGATGCCCGTGTCTCACGCCCGTGCACACTTCGATCATTAGTTTTATTCTAGCTGTAGTATCAAGTTTCTCCTGCTTGGAATACTCCGCGATTGTGCGCGCTCCTTCGACGTATTCCATTGCATAATAGGGAACTTCCGCGTCCCCCGTTTCCGACATAAATGTAAACGTTCCCGCCTCAAACACCTGTGCAATCGCGGGATCCTTAAGATTCGCGAGAATCTCGGATTCGAATTGAAACCTTCGGACGGCCGCCGGATCCGACAGCCCTTCGCGCATAATCTTAATTGCTACTTTTCGCTTCGGATGCTCCTGTTCCGCCTCGTATACAGTTCCCATTCCGCCAATCGCGATCGGCTCGCCAATTGTAAATTGACCAACCCTCGCGCCCGGCGTTAATTGTATAATTGTCCGCGACGCGCGCAGCATCCGCGTTTCGGGCGGCGGTTCGTCGAGAAAACCGTCGGCCTTCGAGTCGGTTTCCAGTAATTTAGTGATCTCCTCAATCAGCGTGCGGTCGCCTGAACACTTCTTTTCGAGCCATGGTTCCCGGTCTTTCTCTGGAACTTCTAACACTTCTTCTAATATTTGTAATATATCTTTTGAGTTGGAAGAGTTCATTTCGCGTTTCACCTTTCCAAATCTATTTATTCATTTGGGCGCGAAGCCACATTTTCGCGACGCGCCAGCGGCGTTCTATCGTCGGCACCGATACGTTAAGAACATTGGCCGTCTCCTCCATTGTAAATCCTACAAAAAATCGAAGTTCAACAATCCGGCTCAACTCGGCATCGACGGATTCCAGTTTTGTTAACACTTCGTCGAGTTCGAGCATATCAACATTTGCATTCTCTATTTGTATCATCGACGTTTCGAGCGGCTCGGCGATTGCGCCACCGCCGCGTTTATCGCGAAGGCGCGACCGGGCACGATCGACGAGGACCTGTCGCATCGCACGCGCGGCGGTCCTCATGAAATGTTGCTTATCTTCAAAACCCGACGCGGAATTCGGGATTAATTTTAAGTAAGCTTCGTGAACGAGGGCGGTTGTTTGTAATGTCGCCCCGCGTTTTTCATTAGTTAAAAAGTGTGCCGCGAGAGAGCGAAGCTCATGATACAGAATTCTTAACAATTCGTCGGCGGCAGCCGCATCGCCAGCGGCCATTCGCTGCAGTGCGAGCGTGGCATCAGTTCGAGAATCCATGCGTCCGCATAGTATACGGCGGCGACGCGAAACGGGCGCGATTGTGATTAACAAACGCTTCGAGGGTGCGAGAAGCATTGAATTCTATTGAGAGAGCGCCGTTCGCACGCATTTCCCATCAATGAAATTTTTTGATGGGTTCGCTTTCCGCGCATCGCTTCGGTTGGCAACTTCTCCAAAAGGTACCCCTCATGATGCTTCAATTCCGCAACATTATACAATTCGCCACGGCATTCGCGCTCGCGGCGGTTTGTATCACAACCAATACAAATGCACAGATCCAGTTTGGCGCTGATATAAACGGCGCCAACGTCGTTCCGCCGACAGCGAGCACCGTCATCGGACGCAGCTGGTTTAATTATGATGAAGCCTCCAATCAATTGTGGTTTCGCGTCGAAACAAAATTATTAACTGGCGGAATATTAGAATTTCGCACCGGGCCCGCTGGAGCGAACGGCCCCATTTTATTTACAACAACGTCCGCCGGCCCCGAGTACCAGGGCGTTTCGCCGGTTCTAACCACGGCAAATGCCACCGATTTATTTAATTCGGAATTGTATGTTCAAGTTGTAACGCCGGGTTTTCCGGGCGGCGAAATTCGAGGCCAGATCGAACGAAGAGTGGAACGGCAATTAATTGCTAATCTTACAGGGCCGGGTGCGGCTGTGGGCACGGCGCGTATTACAGTTATTCAGCCGGAAGGAGTTGTATTATATAGAGTAGAAGCTAGCGGTCTCTCAAGCGCGCCGACCGCGGCGGCTGTGCGCTTGAATCCGGGCATGGGCGGAACCGTATTGTTTCCATTAGTACAATTACCGGCAATGCCTTCGTGGCGCGGCGCCAGTTTACAATTGGGAGCCGGACAAATACAACAAATCCTAGCCGGGAATTGTGTCGTTCAGGTTCAAACTGTAAACTTTCCGGGAGGCGAACTCTCAGGCCCGCTCGTTCCCGAGTTTAATCGTTTCTATTTCACTCTTAATGGAACGAATGTGATTCCGGCAAACGGATCGCCGAATAGCGGCCGCGGCGAAATGATATATAATCCAGCTACAAATCAAATTACTTATAATATTGATTGGAATGGCGGAGCGTCCATGGGTGCTTTCTTACATATAGATACGCCTTTCTCCAATGGAGTCCAAATATTAGTATTAGCGGGCGGAGCCGCGGGGCCGTGGATTGGTGTGACTCCCCCTCTGTTCCCCGCTGCGTACGATGCACTTTTCGAAGGGCGTCTCTATGTTGAAATTCGTTCGGCGGCGGTTCCCACGGGCGAGATTCGCGGACAGGTTACTCCTAATCCGGATGTGTATGGTTATGCCGGCGCGACGTCGGCGGGCAACTACGGAAGAATATTAAGAATCGCAACGTACGGTCTTCCGCTCGCCGGGAATCCTAATTATGAAGTTGCGTGTTTTGATGCATTGCCCGGTTCTTTTTGTAGTTTAGCATACGGCGAAGACACCGCCGGCATGCCACTAGACTTAACATTTGCGGGAATCACCGGCCACGTACTTTGGACGAACCCGCTCGCGGGCTATCCCGCGGCCGCGGACGCTACAGGATATGCTTCAAATACGTTTGCAATTCCGCCGGTCGCGGCGCTCATCGGCCAGGACTTTTATTTACAATGGCTCTCGATCGATGTCGCGGCGAATCCGCTCGGGCTTGTTACAAGCGACGCGGTTAAGATATTGATACAATAAACGCTACTGTTATATTTCGGTGAAGAGGCCGGGGCGCTGCTCCGGCCTTTTTTCGTCTCTGCCCGCCACGCGCCGAACCTGTATCAAAACCGCGATCCAAACGGCGAGAACGATTCCGCCTGCGTAGATCGGAGCGTCCAACCCTAATAATACAAAATCATAAAGACCGTGAACGCCCATCGCTAATATTAACGAACCCGCCTGCCACGCGAATCGGCCGCTGCGCGTGGCCGCGCGCGTCCGGCTGTGTGACATTCCGAATCCCCAGATCGCCGAAAATAACGAATGAGAAAGCGGAGATGCTAACGATCGCGCGAGACCGACAGTCCAGTCTTGCCCGTTTGAATATAACAAATTTTCGATCGCTGAAAATCCGAGCGCGACAGAACTCGCGTAGATGAGCCCGTCGATCTCTTCGTCGAAATGGTGTGAGCGAAATATTCCAATACGCGCAACGATAAATTTAGATCCTTCCTCGACGGGCCCGACCACGACAAGGCAGAATATTGCAATTTGCGCAGTGGTCCCGGCGGCTTCTATCGGCACGCCGATCCATGCTAATAATTCGAATAATGATAACGCGATACCTGCGGAAACGAGGCCGAGAACGAATGCATATAATACGAGGCGCTTCGGTTCCGGGTTCTTTCTATCTTTAAAATGAAAATAAAGAATCCACAGCAGCAGGCCAATCATAATTGTGGCCCCGACACGCGCGGCGGCGATCCAGTCGGACAGCGCCGCCGCGCCAGGTGTTATATCCGCGACAACCATTTATGAAAGAGTTCGAAAACGTGCGGAACCGTCGCGACGCCATGATTTGTAGTGCTCTGCCGCCGCGCGGGCAGCGCGCGTTCTGTAGCAAGTCCGCCGCGACGCACAAAACTGACAATTTTCTCGAGTTCGGCATGGTCGAGCCAGAGGCCATCGTTTTTGCATATATCAATAATCACGCCCGATACGCCCGCGAAATTTCTGCGCATCATGCGATCGTCGCATCGCATGCACGGTAAATATATAACTTTCTTCGGTGAATCACGATACTGCGGAGCCGGCCGCGAATTTAACCAATCAAATACGGCGGACTGTTTTTCTGTTGCATCACATATTTGTTCAAGAATTCCTGGCGCGAGCCAAATTCCGCCGCACGCCGTGCATTCGATAAGACTCCAATTCTCGACTTCGCGCGACCGCATGTCTGCCCGGCATCGCGGACATTCATCATGATCAAGCACAGCCATCTTTGCATTTGGCTGAATGGCAATTCCACATTCCATACAAAACTTCGCGTCGATCGACATTCTACCAAAACACTTCGGGCAGACCGCGTTCAACCGCTTTTCTTCAATTGTAAAATCCGATCCGCAATAGGAACATTCGTGCGCGTGCGGTTCAAACGATCCGCCGCAATTCCAACAATTCAACGCGCGTGGCGCGTGAGGTGTTTTTTTGTAGACTTTCGGCCGCGCGCCGCATTCACAACAAATACGCGCGCACGACGGCACGTGCGAAACGTTATATTGCCGTCCGCATTCCGGGCACGAAAAGAGTTCCAGATTCATACGTCTCGATTCGCTTCGGGCGGCGGCCCGCGCGGAGTTGAGCATCCGGTATTTTTTTAGCAGTCTTGCCAGTATTAGCTCTTCAGAATCTCATGAACCGCGGCGCCATCCTTAACAAGTTCGATCGGACGGCCGTCGGGAGTTCGAATCTCAGCCTTAGGGTCGATTCTTAGTAATGTATAAATCGTCGCGGCGATGTCCGGCGGCGAAACGGGGCACTCGGGCCCGCGAAATAAGAAATAAAGTGTAAGCGAATCAGCGGCCTCGCCGCACGGCGCTGGCGATGCTTTTATTCGAATTCAGCGCCTACTTCGGGAATCGTATCGTTAGTAATTGGCGCGCGTCGTCAACGTAGCGCCCGCGACCCGCGCGAATGTAGTCTTCAAGCGCGTTCTTTAGCAATCGCTTCGCCTCGGCGGCTTTGGCCTCTTCATTCCTATAAGTAATGATCGATCTATAATCATACAAAACTGCCGCCACATAATGAGCTTCTTCAGCGAACGGAGAGCCGGGATGCTTAGCATGAAATTCAAGAAACTGCTTCACGCGTTCGTCTGCGTTTCGTTCGTTCACAATCACCCCGGGAGCGAAAGTATATTGATATGCATCGGTGGCGTGCAATTCCATCAATTCGGCACGCTGCGCTTCACTCGGTTGAACCACTGAAAATTGAAGAGCGCTGGATGTAACAGATCGGCCGTTCCGCGCGCGCGCAGAAACCGTCAATGTATACGATCCCGGCTTCATGAATGGATAGGTTGCTGTGTCCCAATCAAACAGTATCGAAAAACGCGCCGACTTCCGGGCGCCCGCGCCGAGCGATTCAGCTACGCCCGTATCATGCTTCGGCGAGAGCGGAACGGGCTGCGCAAAGGAAATGTTCTTTCCTTCGCGCGACAATTGAATTGTTAGGTTTGAAGTATCAAATTGAAGGCGAGGCGAATCTTGCAAAACTGCGCCGCTTTCATTAACAAGCGTTAAACTCAGTTCGAGCGCCTCCATCAGCAGCACGGAAGTTTTTTGTAGCGATGCATCGAGCCGCAGGCCGCGAATGGGCTGGGTTTCGGCTGTCTTGGTTTGCGACGCCGTCGCGGCGAAGGCGAGCCAGAGAACGTTGAGGGCGAAAGGTTTCATTGAACTATCGTTTATTAATTGTTTGAGTTATTTTGGTTATTTGTAAGTCTGGAATAAGAGTGCCATCTTTTATTTTCCTGGACTGTTCCTGCGGCAGCGCAAAAGATTCAAATCACTATTGTTAAATATAAATGTAATGCCGGCGCCGCCCCAGTTTGCTGTAACTCCCGGATTTGTAAACATAACCCCCGTCGTGTGAGCCAAACCGAATTGATGTCCAATTTCGTGTGGCACCGTTCGAGCCTCCAGCGCCGCATCTGTAGGATTTCCGCTGGGCAATCCGGTGGCGACGGTGTCGGCGATCGATTCTAAATAAACGGTGCAGGCCTTGCCACCCAATGCAACATTCGTGGTGCTGAGCTGGCCCACGGAGTCGATAACAATTCCCCATGTGACACCTTCAATATCGCCGTGGGGATCGAGATCTTCTCTATACTCGTATTGATAGCAACTGAGCGCGTATACAACCCAAAATGTATGTTTCTCAAATGCATTCGATCCAATTTTGTAGTATGCCTCTTGCTCGGCCACGGCGGCCGCAGTGATGACGTTTGGCGCCGCGGCAGTTCCTTCGACTCGTGGTGAATTCGCGGCGCTCGAGCAATCTGTAGTTTCTGCTGCGTTGCCCGCGCCGCCTCCGTCGAAAACGGGCCAGATGTACGCCGCATGATATGTATTCATCAGGCTCGTGTTCATAAAGCCGGCTTGCGGAAGCACAAATGTATCATCATCCAGTGCTACAAATTCAAGATTTGCTTTCGTCTTCAGCGTAATTTTTGTAAGTAAGTTGGATTCGACGTCAAAGGTTTGGAGTCCGATGGTCATTCGCCCGTCTTTGAATTGATCGACGACGACGACATTATCAATATCCACGACGCTCTTGCCGCCCACGACGTCGATTTTCTTAACTTTGGAATTTACTGCTGTATCGCCTTTCTTAAGAACGCACGGCAATTCGACGACGTCGTTCATCGTAAATTGTAGTGCCGTGTTCGATACAATTTTAAAATTAGAACCGATCTTCGCTAAATTTATTATTTTTCCTTTTTCGAATCTGCCGTTGCCGCCTGATTTATCATCAAGATCCGGCTGGAGATCGCCGTTCATAATGACACCAGTGCCAGTGACGGCGAGCGTCTTCGCGGTATTGTCAATTTTATCAATAGTGCCGTTTGCACTGTTTTGCGCGCGCGTGAGCGCTTTCATCGAATCGCGCTCGACATGTAACATTCGCCAAACTGTTAATACATGCGACGTGTACGGCAGCGCAAACGGGATCGGCGGACCGGCGCCGCCCGCTTTTGTTTTAGGATCTACAATTTCAAGTTTGTCGTCTTTATCAAGATTGCGAAGGCGCTTCACAAATTTAGGATCCGCGTGAACCGCCATTCGATAATTGTCGCCGGCGAAGTGCGAAACCTGAAATTCAATATTCTTTTTTTGTATCAAAACAGGAAACTTTAATGTAGCGATTCCATCGGCATCCATTCCGGCGAGCTTGCCGAATTTCTTGCCATCGACGCTGCCACGATTATCGTTATCCGCGGTGTAAGTTAATTTTGCGCCTGTAATGAGTATGGAAGCGGCCGTGGACGTTCCCGCGTAGTCTCCACCACCGCCGCCATCGTTGGGGTCAATGCTAACTGCATCATTCGACGGATCATCAATATCAAATGCACGAATGCGTAATGTTAATTCTTCTACCGGCGGAACTGTTAGTTCGACTTCAAATTTGACTTTATCTTTTGGCGTTCCGGGATCGTCGGCGGCATTGCCGGTTATTTCTTTGGATCGCCCGCCGGGGAAAACGGCGTGGCTCAATAGCGGTCCCGCGGGAAAGTTAGGATCGCCAGTATCTAATTCGTCGCTATTGAAAGCGTCTGAAAAGAACGTGAACCCGTTTCCGATGCCGATCCATTTTGTAGCTTTTACGCCAACGACGGTAATCGACGCCTTATCTTTAATATTTACATCTTGATCCCAAACCAGTTCGATCTGCGTTCCCAATTGTTGCATATGCGCGCCGACGCCTTCAATCCAAACCGTCGTTTCCAGCCAGACTTCATCCGCGCTCTTCGTGAGCGTATTCAAAGCAAAGGCAAGTTCGGCAGGAGTCTTTAATTCTTTTGTTTTGTCAGCTTTCTCCCAAATCTTAATATTTGCGCCGCCATTGGTAATATTTAATTTTAGCGCCCCCTGATTCGGCGCGGCGCGCTTGATCCGGAGCAGCGTTTTGATCATGTCATTTTCATTGTTAACTTTGGTGTCGCCGTCTCCCAAATCATAGTGTTCGTCTTCGTCGTCGTTGTCGTTATTCACAATCGTCATCGCGCCGGGATTCTCTTCTAAATTATCGAGAACCGCGGGTTCGGCCGCATGCAATACTTTCGGCTTATGCACAATAAGATCAACCTCGGGTTTCGGCGGCGGCGGCGCCGCGACAACGTTAACAATTCCAATCCATGTGCATAATAAAGAACTCGGCGAACCGCCGTAGACTTCAAGCGTAAAATCCGCGCCTCCGAGCGGCGTGCCGCTCGGAATGAGCACCGGCACAGGAATAATAATACTTTCCCCAGGAGCGAGCGCCACGACGCCTGCGGCCGGTCCGCCTTGAATTAGCGGGTTTCCCGCGGATTGAAATATGAGCCAATTATAAGATTCGCCCGTGAGCCCCGAATTCTGAATTGTAGCAAACAACACAACCGCTTCGCCGGGCGCGCCGCTCGCGTTTGTAAAATAACTTTGACACGACGCTTCACAAACGTCCGCGACGCCGTCTCCGTCGGAATCTAACTGATCGGGATTATAAATGTCTGGACAATTATCATCGCCGTCGCCCACGCCGTCGCCATCGGCATCGCCGGAAATGCGAAATGCGCACGTGATACTATTCGAACATCCCAGATCGGTACTGATTGTAACAGTAATTTCTACTGCTCCCGTCGCGACCGCATCGAATGTAAACGTTGATCCGATCGCTGCGTTAGGATTAATATTAGCCGCTCCAACTGTAGCAGCCCACGTAATTGTACCATCCTGGGGGCGGCCCGCGGCGGTAAGAATCTGCGTGTCGCCAATCACCATATTGTTGCAATTATCTAATAAAAAGACTCGGCATGGGCCCTGCGCTACGACGGGCGCGCCGCTCAAGACTACAACAAAAGCGGCGAGGAAAAGACTTATAAAAAAGCGCGATCGGTTGAGCCTATCCGAAAACCTTCGGACCGAGCCGAAGCTACAATTCGCCGCGCCGTCAAGGCACAATTCTGCAGGCATATTCCATAGTAGTATTCCGAAGAATTGTAACGACGCCGGCGTGGATGAATTGTAAGATTCGGCGACGGGAGAGGTTTTTGGATAGGCTCTAATGCGTTGCATGGGAAACCCCGGCTTTATTGAAACGACGAACGTCGTTTTGTTGAATTTGACGCTCCGAGTGTCCGCTCGCGTTCAGTTGGCGTCAAGCGAGAATTAGCGATGTATTCTGAATTGTATCTTCGCGTTCCTTAGCGATTTTTATTAGCTTTCCGCGGCCTCAAACTTGACCTCCGAAACGTACGGCCCATAGGCGCGTGCGGCTTCAGTCGGCCCTCGCAATTTTCCGAAATTGGGCCGGGGCCGTTTCGGGCAACCAGAACTCTCTAGGACATTTCGCGATGACTACTAAAACAGGAAATTCGACTTCCGTACGAATCGTCGTCCCTGAGCGCAACCCCGCCGAATGCAAGGCGATAGCGGACATTCTTCGCAAGTGCGGGTACGCGGTGGAAGAATTTGACGGCGGCCAGGAGATCGCTGTAGATCGCGAGTCGCAGCCGAAGCCCGCGGATTCCGCCGACGCAACCACGGTTCATGAGCATTCGTCGTTTGTTAATTCTGTGACGCGCGCGATGCAGCACGCGCAATCCTTAAATGAATTCGCTGCCGTCTTTTCAATCGCGATCCAGCATGAGCCTTTTCAAAATTCAACGATCGAAGGCACCCGCGGCCAATTTGATGCATTTGAGGCCAGCGTCGAAACTGAAGTATTAGCGATTGCGCGAAATTTTATTAATACGTGTTCGACCGCTGGAAAGAATTGTGATATTCATATTGAATGGACGGGACGCGCGCGCTTCTCGCTCGTGGCGGGCGGATTCGCAAAGGTCGCGGATATTATGAGTATGGCGAATAAGTTAAATGAAAGATTCTCGACGCCATTTATTATTTCCGGACGCGAACTTCAGCTCGCGCCCAGCATCGGAATTGCTACTTTTCCGTCGAATACTAACATTGACGAAGCGGGTTTGATCGAGCGCGCGGAAATCGCGTCCTTCTGCGTTTCGCACCAGGCCGACCGCACGCCGCAATTGTATACAGATGCGATGAGCCGGTGGAGCGCGCAGCGGCGCGAACTCGAACGGAGCCTTCGCGGCGCAGTGGAGCGCAACGAATTAATTGTATATTATCAACCGCGCGTTGAAACAGCGACTCGCAAAATATTAGGAATGGAAGCGCTCGTGCGATGGCTGCATCCAACGCTCGGAATGATTCCGCCGATGCAATTTATACCGATCGCGGAAGAGACGGGTCTCATTCTTAATATTGGTGAATGGGTTCTCCGCGAGGCGTGCCGCCAGTGCAAAGCATGGCGCGACGCCGGCCTTCCAGCAATTCGAGTGGGCGTGAATCTCTCCGCCGTTCAATTTCGGAATGCTAAACTCTTCGAAACGGTGAGCGGAATCTTAAATGATACAAAACTTCCCGCCGACGGATTAGAATTAGAATTAACAGAAAGCATTCTTATGGAGGATCCGAAGGGCGCGATCCAAACGATGGAAAAGTTAAGAGCCGCCGGAATTCATCTTTCAATTGATGATTTTGGAACCGGCTACTCATCGTTAAGTTATCTAAAACGGATACCCGTCGACGCGGTCAAAATTGATCAGTCTTTCATTCGAAATGTTACAAGCAGCCCTGAAGACGCCGCGATAACAACTACGATTCTTGTACTTGGCCACAGCCTCGGGCTTACCGTCATCGCCGAGGGCGTTGAAACGGAGAGCCAGCTCGCGTTTTTAGAAGTATTAAAATGCGACGAAGTGCAAGGATTCCTGTTCGGCCGTCCCGCGCCCGCGATCCAGGCGGAAGCGCTGCTCGGCAACGGACCGTTGCAGCCGAAACATTAATATAATAAATTTTATATTAAACTGGCGCGGGCGAAGCGCCTTCGATTATTAATGTAAACGCGCTCCCCTTTCCGGGAGCGGTCTCAACGTTAATTTCACCGCCAATCGCTTCGGCAAGCTTTCTCGAAAGCGCGAGGCCGAGTCCGGGTTTTTGACCGCCGTGGGCGCGATTGTTGTGCACGAATGGTTCAAATATTTTTCCGCGTAACTCTTGGTCAATGCCGCATCCTGTATCTGTTACATCAATTCGCAGGTTCGGCCGCTCCCAATGTTCGGTTTGTTCCATTCGCAAAGAAACGGCCACTTTTCCCTGCGACGTGAACTGAATCGCATTTTCTATCAATTCGAAAATGATTCGGCGAAATCGGTTCGGATTCGTTTTAACAGTTTCCGGAACGTCATCGGCGATTTCGAGATTGAATGCTAACGATTTCGCCGCGGCCGCGTCGCGAAATGAAGCAAACACTTCATGAACAATCGAGCGGGCCGGCGCTGGTGAAAGTTCAAAATCCCCGCGCCGCGCTTCAATCATTGTAATGTCGAGCGTTTCGTTAAATGTAGAAAGCAACCGCTCGCTGGCGTTGATAATTTTATCAAGATACGACGCGTCGGCGGGCGGCGATTCGTGCAAGCTCCGAAGCTGGCCTGCGCGCTCGAGTATTTCTTTGACGCTATTGTTTACTTCCTCGCTGAGCCGCAAAAGAAATGTAGTCTTGAGTTCTGTTACTTTGTCCGACGCAGCTTTCGCGGTTATTAACGTTCGATTGACGGTTTCGAGCGACGAAGCGTATGCGCGCGATTCCTGCTCGGCTAGTTTTAGTCTTTCGAGAATGCCGTGCTCGCGGCGCGAGATATTCCATTTTTCCGTGAGCGCGTTCGCGAACTGGCAAACTTCGACGGCGTCAAACGGTTTCTTTAATATTAATAATCGGTCGGAGCTGCCGAGCCGCGCAATGGTTTGATCCCACGAATAGTCAGAATAGGCCGTACAAATCGCCGCCTGGAGTTCTGTATCTACTTTCCACATTTCTTCAATGGTGCGCACGCCGTCCCAGCCGGGAGGCATTCTGATATCTACAAATGCCATCGCGTACGGCCGGTTTTCTTGTTTTGCTATTTTTACCTTTTCAAGCGCTTCGGCGCCTTGAAACGCTGAATCAATTTCAAATGTTATATTTTCCGCGCTCGGAGCCGAAGGCCCCGCGTCGCCGTTTCCAAGAAACGCGGACATCGCGTCGTCGAGCTCTTTGGGCGCCGAGCCAGACTTATTTAATATTTTCTTGAAGTCTTCGTGAATCGACGGCGTATCGTCGATGAGCAAGATTCTTCGATTATTATCATTACTCATAATGCTCTCTATTGTGTCACGATCGAAACTGGATACTTGACGGGGAATTCCAACTTAAACGTCGCGCCCTTGCCGGGTCCTTCGCTGGTCGCTGTGAGAGACCCGCCCATTTCCGTCGCGGAATTTGCCGCGGAGTGAAGCCCGAATCCGTGGCCTTGCGGTTTTGTAGTAAATCCAAGATTAAATATCTTGCACAGATTCTCATTCGAGATTCCAACGCCCGTGTCGGTAATGGTGATTCGCATTCGATCGCCTTCGAGCATCGAAACCGCAATGGTAAGATTCTTCGGATTGCCCTCGGCCATGTCCATCGCTTGCCGGGCGTTTTGGATCACATTAACTAAGATTTCGAGAATCCTAAATTTGTCAACGATCACGTCGGGCACGTCCGCGAATTGATATGTTAATTTTAGATCGCGATCCTTGCCGCCCGCCCTGTCGGTTAATTGGACGGCTTTCTCAATTTCCTTCGGGATGGAGGACGGTTCCTCGAACGAAGCATGCACCGCGAAACTCTGCTGCGATTTAACTAATTCGCGAATGCATTCAATCGCGTTTGTTAATGATCCGAGCTCTTGCGCCATCACTGTCTTTTGCGAACCTAAATGCTGCGATAGCGCGCTCAGCACCGGCTGCACGTGTTTGCCGCGCGGATCCTTTTCAATAAAACCGGCGACATCATTAGCATTCTGGCGAAGAACGTCGGCGAGTTTTTCGAGATCGGACGTCCGGAGTCCGTTCACTTTCTCGGAGAGTACACTTGCGGAAATATTAACACTATTTAATAGATTTCCGACGTTATGCAAAATTCCGGTCGCGATCTCGGATTTACCGGCGGTGCGCGCAGTCTCTACAATTGCGGCGCGCGCTGCCTCGAGTTTGATCATCATATCATTAAATTCGCGCGAGAGAACGCCGAGTTCATCGTTGCGGTCTAGTTTTAGTTTCGCGCGGAAATCTTCATTCTTACCGATCGCGACGGCGTGGCGCGTTAATAAGGATAGCGGCGACAGCACGGTTTTTTGTAACAACGTCATCAACACCAAAAGAATAATAAACCCGGCCGCGAGCGTGGAAATTAATGCGTAATGAATCGAAGCAACGCCTTTCTGTGAAATATGACGTTTGACGTCCGCGCGAATGAGAAAGTCGGGGCGCCCGCGGAAATCGTTTAATGTACAATAGGCATAGAGAGTGTCGTTATCGTGTTCTTTAACAATCGGGCGGGCCGACGCCGTCAGTTCGTCGCGTACTAATTCCGTTTCGGCAGGAAGCGTCTGGCGCGGATCCATCTGCCAAAAGTCAAACGGCACGCGTGTCTGCTCTGTTAATTCCACGTCCAAGCGATTACTAATAAACCGGCCAACGATAACAATACCGCGCGCGGAGCCTTCGCCGGCACTCGTTAAGATTGGCCGCGCGCTGATCAAGATCGGTTTCTTTTCTGTTAATAACAGACCCTTCGCGGATCCTTTTTCTTTGACCGCCGCGACGCACGGGTGGCTGGGGTGAAGTTCACCGACCGAGAAATCGCGCAGTGCAACGGGCTTATTCGTGTCGGGGTCGTTGCAACTATTCCAAACAATTTTATTGTTTACATCACATACTACCATTAAATCGATGCGCCGGTTCGCAAGCGTCTTTAATTGTAAATTCGCTTTTTGAAATCGTTCACTCTTGGTTTCTACGAAATCATACATTTCATCCCACATCGACCACGCCATACCGCGCTCGTCGAGATCGTCGACTTCCTTTTCAATCGCCTGCTTCACGCGCAAGGCGTCGGTCTCCGCGTTCTGCGCTTCGAGAACATTAAAGCCTGGTAATACAATTAAGCGCTGAATGATAAAGTCGGTTATTACATATATAGCCATCACCGCCGACAGGATGAGTATGATCTTGGAACGTAGCGACATGGTTGGCTATTTTTAGTTTTAAACGTTTGGCCGCGCCGCCGGCTCGTTCCGAGACTCGCTCGGCAGCGCCGCGGGAACATCGAGATTCTTAACCGTTTCATTAGGTATATTTCGAAGCGGTTCCGTCGCGCGATTTAACAAATCGCACATTTCATTGAGCTCATCTCCTTTCCGGAGCCAGCACGCCTCGCGCTGTTCGCCGTTAATGACCGCTTTCAGAAATTTCTCAAATTTATAAATTGGCCCTGCAATTTTGAACGTTGATAGAATTCCAAGCAGCAGCGTGATCGGCAGCACAATCAGCGACGTCACTAAGAATACTCGTATCAACATTCCTCCGGTCGCTTCTATTAAAATCTCGCTGTCATGTGGCAATTCCTCAGCCGCCGCGGAGAGGCTGCTCATAAATAATAGAAATTGCAACAAAAGACCGAGCGCGCTCAATCCTACAAATGTGAACGTTAGTTTAAGTTGCAGCGCGCGCTTCGGAAGCTTTTGCCGCCTTCGGAACTGGGACATTTGACCTTTTGCGAGAATGGATCGCACTCTCGATCGGGGTTCGCGGTGCGCTGCCTTGAGCGTCCCGGCAGATTTTTACTGAAATCGAAGTTCCCAGGCCGCGCGTTCCTCGCCGAGGTTTTCGCCGGTGATGACGGCAAGCGACGCGAGAACGCTGGAGCGCATCGTCGGGTCTTCCGAGTCAATCTTAGCAATAAGCGCGGGCACCGCGGCGGGCGCCGCGAGTGTGTTAATCGCAGCGAATACGAGGCGAAGCGTCTCGGGATCGGTCTCGAGTTCGAGGTGCTGCACGAGCGCATTGGTTAATTCTTTCCGGAACAGGCGGTGGCCCGCGAGTTCATTAATAATCGCGGCCTTTTCCGTTCGGTCCGCGGCACTGAGTTTTGTAATAAACGCCTCGCCGCGCGTATGCCACCACAGTTGCTCGTCTTCAAACCACCGAGTCCATTTTCTTTTATCTAAACGAAACCGCAGGCCGGTGATTTGTAGTACTGCCCAATAGGCATTTTCGCGAATGCTCATATTCTCGGAATCTAATAATTTAATGAGCGCCTCGGTGCAGCCCGCGGCTTCCAGGCGCCCTGCCGCAAGAGCGGCTTCGCGCGCCACCAGCGGATCGTTGGAATCTAAGTATCGCCGAATCATATCAAAATTGCGGTCTTCGGCCATCACGGGCAGCGGGCCGGTTCGCTTGCCGATTTGTTGTAATATAAAACGGTCGAATTCGGCAGCGCGGCCCAGTCTGTCGCAGAGCAGTTGTGTTCCTTCGCGGCTGCCGGTCTGCCCGAGCGCGCCGATCAATCCTAATTGTACAGCCGGGCTCGCCTTTTCTAAACATTCGCGAATGTAGGAATAATGCAAACGGTTCTTTCTTAGTATTGCGCTGGCTGCACCCTCAAATGCCATGATGACGGAAGCGTCTTTCGGAATCTTAGCTTCCTGCCAGCCGAGAATCTGTACGGACGACACCAGGTGCTCCGTCGACGCACCGATGCTTTCGAGCACGGCGAATGCAATGAGCGCAATAGATTGGTAATCGTCAACGTTAGCATCGCTCGCACGAATTGTATCGAGCGCGCATTTGGGAAGTTTTTCGAGTATTGTTATAATTAACTTTTTATTCTTCGGATCGATTGGAATTTGATCGCTTTGGCTCTTGTTAATAATAACACTATCGATAAACGCCGGAACGGCGCCGGGTCCGGCGATACGCAGCTCACTTAATAATTGTTCCGGCGTGCGCACGGCGCCGGCGCGCACCTGGGCCAGCAAATCTAATTTTCCAGCCGGCCTGCTCGAACGGCTCGCAATCTCATCGCCTGCGGTGCGTGAATCAATTGTAACGATACTAATAGCCAGCGCGGCCGCGACGGCGGGCCGTAACAATAGATCGCGCATGGCTATTAGTAAATTCATCAACTATTAGAATGAATGGCTAATGATCAATTCTTTGTCCACGATTTGTTAATCACGCTTCTCACAGCAGTGAAATCGAACGCGCTTGAAAGCCCGTTGTAGTGTTGAACGTTGCCGGCGCTGTCGGTATATACAATATTAATTTTATCTTCCATGTGGGCAACCGCCGACTTGATCGGCACAACACCCTCTTTCGCAAGTACAGTAAGAGCGTCGGCGTTCGACTTCACAAGAGGCGTGTCGGGAAGTTCAACGATCTGCCACGAAACAACTGTGGGCAGGCTTTTCATAGTATTCGCCGATGCTACTAATGCCTTGTCGTACGTGCCTCGCGCGCCCGTTGCATACGTTAACTTTTTCGCCGTAATGGATCCAAATACTCTTAACGTTTGTGGTATATTAACATTCGCGTTCGGGGCGTAGAGCATCGCGGAGAGTTCGCCCGACGATGCAATATGAACTGGAGGGTCGGCAATGCCGTCGCCGTTGCGATCGACGGTCAGGCTCGCGCTCACGAGAATTGCAACATTCTTAGGATCGCGTGGCACACTAGCGATCGTTGAACCTGAAGCACAGCTAAGATAATCCATGACGTAGAGAGTAATGGGCCCGGCCGTTGTATCAAATTTAATCATGGACGAGTTGTCCATTACTAATGATCCAATGCTCAAAATAACCGGACCCTTCACTGTAAGAACTCCGCCTCGCTCGATGCGCAGCGAATCGTAACGAAATTCCCTATCCGCCATCGTTATCAATGAGCCCGTCGTTAATGTTAGGCTTCCTAGCGAAGTGATCGCCGGAACTACAATTTGCGGAAGAGTCAGTGCTTTCAAATTCGGAGAGGTCGAACCTGTAACAGTTGCATTCGGCATCGTTATTACCGTTTGGTCTTTTCCGGGGTGGGCGTCTCCGTAAACCCAAGTAGCTGGGGCGAGCGGAACGTTTGGCGTGCTGACGGTCCCTAGGACTTTTATATTGAAATTGCTATTAACCGATGCGCCGTTGCCGGTGGTCAGTACTCCGCCCTGAGTCACTGCCTGCGATTCAAACGTCCCTAGGCCGGAATTGTAGCCATCCAGGACGCATCCCGCGCCGACCGTCATTTCTTGGGCGCCGCACATTCCTAAGGA
>JBJXHE010000085.1:0-9400 GCA_046160785.1 Planctomycetota bacterium | reverse complement strand
TAGATGAATCCGGCCCGATCGCGCTTTGTTCGATTCACGACCGGCGTCCTGACAATTGTAGATTCTTCCCGATCGACCCGCGCGACCTCGCCGATCGAGATTTCGTCGATCCCGAGAATCCGTGCGGATTCTATTTTCCGGGGCAATCGCCGCCGCACGCGAGCGATAGCGCGGCGGCTCCGAAGCGTCACGGATTAGAAGTGCATTCAAAACACGCGATGGGCGACTAGCAGCCCGTGGCAAAAGTCGTCCTATTCAATCATGTTCTTTTTTGTTAACTCATCGTCAAGCCATTCTCGACGTAAGTTCCTACTACGCCTCAAACGGCTTTCCTCGATTTAACAAAAAATTCCTATATTTGAATAGCAGAGCACTTTTGCCACGGGCTGCCAGCCTTCTGCGCCGCTTACGTTTTCGGCGAATCCGTTAGAATCCTCGCCGTTTTCCGTCGTACTTCGACCGCTCGCTCCTCAATGCAAATATTACAAATAGCATTTAGTATATTCCTGTGCGCGGCCGCGCAGGCAGACGACCGCCCGCTGCCGAACCACGTTGCCGCGCGGTTCAAGGGCGGCGAAATCACGATGGAAGAATTCGAATCGTATATTGCATTTCGATTCGGCAAGGATTCGCTCGGCAAAGAAGCGCTCGATTATTTGGTTCGCGATGTCGTTTTAACAAAAGAAATGGAGCGCCGCGGAATTGTTATATCTCCCGAAGATGTACATAAATCCATTGCAACGATGGAAACGCAGCTGAAGCTGCAAACAAATCACACGCTCGACGAGGAACTCGCTTCCAAAGGAATGGATCGCGCAACCTTTGAAGCAATTTACAAAAAACAAATCGCGTGCGAGCGCATGGTTCGCGCCGACCTCGCGTTGTCTCCGGCCGACGCACTGCGCCCCGAGCAGCAGGAATTGTGGCTTCAGGAAAAAGTTAAGAATGCGAATGTTAAGAAAGACGGACTGAACGCCGGCATCGCCGCGGTGATTGATAACACATCGATTTATACAAAAGATGTCGGTCACACGATCCGGCTCAAATTATCAAAAACCGACGCGCGCGACGCAATTCGCGCGTGCCTTGGCATTCGTATCATTGAAGAAGCCGCGAAGGGCGCGGGAATTGTTACTACAAAAGACGACCTCGACGCGGCGATTCAGCGGCGGCGCGAGCGTTTTGCAAGTAATCCGCTCGTCGTGGGCGTCTCCTTCGAACAATTTTTGAACGCGCGCGGCTTCACGATCGACGACCTGCTCGCGGATTCCGCGCTGCGCGCGGAGGCGTTATTGTGGAAATTGGCATTACAACAATTCCCCGACGGCGAAGTCGACAAACGCTATCAATCGAACAAAGATCATTTTGACGGCCTCTACGGCGAGCAGCGAAAATTATCGTGGATATTAATTATCGCCGGCGAGTTTAAGAATGCGCTCATCCCCAAGTCGTACGAGGAAGCCGACAAAGAATTAAAGAATATGCTGCCGCTGCTCACGTCGGCCGATGAATTCGGCCGCAAGGCTTCTATCTATTCGCGGCACGAAGATTCGCGAAAGCGCAATGGTGAAATCGGCTGGCTGCACCGGCGCGATGTTAATTTTGACGCGCGTTTATTAGCATTCGCTTTCGCGGCCGATACGCCGATCGGAAAAGCCGTGGGACCGATTCATACAGATCAGGGTTCGGCGCTTATTTTTGTACATGCGATCAAACCCGCGCCCGACGCATCCGTGATGCGCCGGCACGTTCGCACGGAATTGACTGCGGAATTGTATCGAAAGCTCGGCGAGGACGCGAAAGTCACAACGTATCTCGATTCGAAAACCCCCAATTCCGACACTAAAGATAAGAACCCGAAAAAGCAGAATTAGTCATTTCTTCTATCGATTAACTAACTATTATTTTAACCATGCCGACTACAATAAACCCAAGCGAGGCGCGCCGATGATTATTGGCAAAGTCATCGGCTCCGTCGTCAGCACGCAGAAAGATGAGAAGCTGCGCGATATGAAGTTTTTAATTGTGCAGCGCCACGATCATATGAATCGGCCGCTCGAAGAAATCGCGGTGTGCGTCGACGCGATGGGCGCCGGAATTCATGAAATGGTTTTGTATTGTACGGGCTCGTCCGCGCGCCAAACGAAGTTAACAGAAGGAAAACCGTGCGATGCCGTCATCATGGCAATATTAGATTCGTGGGACGTCGGCGGAGAACAAGTATTCTTTAAGGAGCGCGATCTGTAATGGACCTCGCCCGCGTCATCGGCCGCGTCGTTGCTACACATAAAATCGCCGGGCTCGAAGGCGTCAAATTGCAATGGATACAACCGCTCGACGGCGAGGGGCGCGCGTCCGGCAGTCCAATTGTAGCATGCGACACCGTTCAATCCGGAATCGGTGATTTGATATATTATGTCGACGGCCGCGAAGCCACGGCGCCGCTCCCCGTCTCGTTCGTTCCCGTCGATGCTACGATTATCGGCCACGTCGAAGAGGTTGCTACACAAAGCAAAGTTCCGTTTCCGCGCTTCGAGACTCCGAAGCTCCCAAAATAACAAATGAAGATCGCCGACGTCATAGGAACTGTAGTCGCTCCGATCCAGCACCCTTTTTACGCGGGCCGAACGTTATTATTAATTCAGCCGCTCGATATTCACTTTAAACCGAAAGGCCGCGCGCAGATTGCCGTCGATCGCGCGCGCGCGGGCGTCGGCGACCGAGTGTTAGTTATGGACGAAGGGTCGAGCGCGCGCGACATGTTTAACGATCCGCACGCACCCGTGAAAACGACCATAGTCGGATTCATCGACGAAATCGAAGTGCGCGGCGACGTCGTATTTCGCGCCACGGATTCTTAATATTTAATAAAATAGACGAAAATAAACAATGTCATCCTGGACCGAAGAAGAATCCGCGCTGCGCGGCGCCGTCTGCCAAGTGGCAAAAATGGCGTACGACAAGGGATTCATAACAAATGTCGACGGCAACTTTTCTGTAAGAATTCGAGAACGCGAAGTATTAATTACTCCCGCGGGCTATCCAAAAGCGTTTTTGCAGCCGCAGGATATCGCGCTCATCGACCTCGACGGAAAAGTAGTATCGGGAGACACGCGCCCGTCCACCGAAGTTTCAATGCATATTATGGCCTATCGCGAGCGTCCCGAGATGCGCGCGATTTGCCACGCGCATCCGAAACACGCCGTCGCATTTACGCTCGCCGGGCTTTCATTAGATATAACAGTTATTCCAGAAGTTGTAGTCACGATCGGCACTATTCCCACGGCGCCGTACGGCACGCCCGGCACACAGGAGCTTCCCGATTCGCTGCGCGAAACTGTTAAAATCTCCGACGTCGTCATGCTCGAGCGACACGGAGCATTAACATTGGGAACGACGATCATCGACGCGTTTCGAAAACTTGAAGTGGTCGAGCACACCGCAGAAATATTATATTACGCGCGGACGCTTGGCGGCGTGAAGGAACTGTCGGCCGGCGAAGTTCAAAAATTGCTGGACACACGCGGCCCGCTCGGCGTGAATACTAAGAATACATTATGCTCGCGCTGCGGAAGCGACGCCACGACCGATTATAAGTGTTAACGACCTTTCAATGTTAAAGAATCTGCAATGTTAACATCTTTTTTTTTAATATTATTACAGGACGCGCAGCCCGCGCCGGCTCCGCCGCCCACGTTCGCATTTGCAAAACCGCGGCTCATCGCGAACGGCTGGCCCGACGAAACTAAGATTCCGATCATCTTCGATGCCGACGGCGACGGCTTCGGAGATTTAGTAGTCGTCGGCACGCAGGACCGCGGACATATTGAATTTGCTCGAAATGTTAGAAACGGAAAACTCGGAAGCGGCGCAATTGGCGTCACGATTCCGGAGGGCGTCAAGCTCGATCCACTCGCGTCGATTATTGTTAGGAAAGAGCCAGGTCAAAAATCGCGTTTGTTTTTTAAGAAAGACGATGGCGTTTTGTATCATTTAGCCGCCGGCGCACAGGGAACCTATCAAATTGAGAAAGATACAGAACCTGTCGATTCGCAACCCGCTTCGCAGCCGGCGTCCAGGCCCGCGTCCGCATCCGTAGATTTTACAATTTGGACTCGCGAACGCGGGCCGCTTCCCGGCGATTTCGACGGCGACCTCGCCGCCGACGAGATCCGCGAAGATAAGATATATTTTTCAAAAAATCCCGCGGCGACGGTCGACGCGAAGTTTCTGAAGGAGCTCCCGCCGAAAGCAAAGTATACATTCGGCGATTACAACGGCGACGGTAAAGATGATATATTAGTATTGCGATACGACGACACGTGGCGGATCGGACGCGACCTAACTATTCAGCTTTCGTACGCGAGCACCGACACCGACTACGACGGCGACGGGCTTGCTAACGATCGGGAAGTTAACTTAAAATCCGATCCGCTCGACGCGGACACGGATCACGACGGCCTCTTCGACGGCTGGGAAGTGTTAGGAGAAGGCGGCATTGATTTGCCGGCGCTCGGCGCGTCGCCGATTCATAAAGATTGTATTGTTTATTTGCAGCGATATGACAATACCGACGGCGCCCACTGCAAGCGCGAAATGGATCGATGTGTTAAAACGTGGAGCGAATTAACAAATAAAAATCCCGATGGCACGACGGGAATTAAACTCATTCCCATCTGGCTCGGAACATTACCCATCGCGGGCGGCCAAAAATCGTGGTGGGAACTCGGTGATCAAAATTTACCAAAAGAAGCGCGCGGCCTTGCTCATTATATGAATATTGCAAATGGCGGCGGCGGCCAGGCCGCCGAGAACAGCGACATGGGCTGCTGCAGCGCGCAAAGTATGTATGCAACATTTTTGCATGAATTCGGACACCAGGTCGGGCTCACGCATTCGGGCGGCCCGCTGCCCGCGATGACGCCAATCTATACATCGTTGATGAACTACGCTTATAGTTATGGTTTTAATAATGATTATAATCAAATTCACTACAGCCGCGGCGCGCTTGCTTCGTTAGTATTAAATGAACAGAAGCTCTCCGAGCGCGTCACGGTGCCGCACGATCAATTAACATTTCTGGAGAAGGGCCCGTTCACGTTAAAATTAAAATCCGACGCGGACGGAACGTGGATCGACTGGAACCGCAACGGCATTTTCGACCCGGGGTTCGTGCGAGCAGATATAACAGATACGTACGGCGTCGATGGCGGCATGCGGCATCTCGCGGGCAAGACGGTATTCGCGCCGGCCGTCACCGTTCATAATGATAAATTATTACTTTTCGGCGTGAACCGCGAAAAGAAGTTATTTCTAAAAGTAAATTTAGACGAAGGCAAGTGGACCGAAGAAACGTTTCTATCTCAAATTAACCCTGCGGGCGATCCGTGGGCGGTTTCGACCGGAAAGACACTATTATTATTTGTTCCGACGGAATCGGGCGTCGCCGAGCTCGCGGGCACCGATCATGAGTCTTTAACAAAAGCGAAGCCTGCGATCTTGGAAGATAGTAAAAGTTGCGACGTCAGCGCGGTTTTATATAAATATAAAACGGAAGATAAAATGTTAATATTGCTATGGCGCGGCCCGGAGCAGCCGGTGCGATTCGCCGAGCGCCGCGGCGACGGAACGTATACATCCGCGCGCGACCTCGCGGGTTTGATGAGCGCGATGTGCCCCGGCGCGGCGGCCGACCCGGCGACTGGCGAATTGTGCATTGGAACAACTGTTGTTAAGAAAGAAAATGGTAAAGAAACGCGCAAGTGGCGCCTCACGCGATTACAACAAAACGCTGAAGGATCCTTTGTAGAAACGTCGTCGGCGTTCGTCGGCGGGCCGGCGGCGGGGTGGGTCGGAAATTCGCGGCCCGTTTTATTGTTTGAAACGGGTCCGGATATCGGCCCGCAAGGAAGACTACATTTCCTCGGCGTCGGCTGGACGGACCCACCGAACCGGAATGGTTGTTTTTGGGACGCGATGACGATCGGAGACAAATCACAAAACGACGGCTGGCGCCTGCGCCGTTATTATGATGAATGGACGACGAGCAAATCCCCCATCGGCGCGTGCTGGCATAAGAATGATCTCGTTCTCGCGTTCCGCTGGTTTGGTAATGTTCACGGCGACGAAGATGATAATTTACTCGTGTCGCACCGCGGCCTCGGAATTCA
Organism: Planctomycetota bacterium; assembly: GCA_046160785.1. Taxonomy (GTDB): domain Bacteria; phylum Planctomycetota; class UBA1135; order UBA1135; family JACQFD01; genus JACQFD01. The sequence goes on along the minus strand of JBJXHE010000085.1, from coordinate 3,230 downwards.
AGATTCTGAAATTCGCGACTTCGATGATGTAACTTATATTGCTGAGATCGGGCTCGCGCGCTCGATCGCGTGGCGGCTCGGAGTTATCAAATAATCCGCCAACGCGGCTGCGACTACTATTCTTTTCTGATACTTTTCGCCACTCGTTCCATCAGTTCTTTCGACGGAAACGCCTCGCCTGTTTCCTTCACACGGCACAGTGCTGTAAACATTCTTCCCGCGTCGAGGTTGCGCGCGATGACACGAATCGACGTTTTTGTAGAATCGTCGAATAGTAATACTTCCGAAACGCCGCCGCGCGTCTGAATCGGTTCCAAAACTTTATAATCCTTTGATTCGGCATCGAGCGCCGCTTCGATTCCGTCCGCGGGACTCGGACGGACGGCTAGTTGTATACTAATCGATTTTGGATAGTAGTACGCGGCTTGGCCGTCGAGCGGCCGTTGGTATTTGTCATATTCCGCGGGAATATCAACAATCCAGCCGGGCGCACCGAGCGAAGCTAATTGAAACGGCACCCACGTTCCCTTGCCGACCATGTCGCGGCCGCGAATTTGTGCCGCAAAATTAGCGGAACCGATGCTCGGCAGGATCAAGCCTTTTGTAATATTAATTACAAATGAAACAGGAACGGCGATTAGCAACATTGCCGAAAGAATCGTTATAAACGGCGGTTCCGCATTCGACGCCGCCGAACGGCGCTGGTCTGGCGCGATGATATAACCAATCACAAATCCGCCCGCAAGGCCGCCGAGGTGGCCGGATACTGAAATTCCCGGCACGACGAATGTTAAGACTACGCCTTCGAGAATCCATTGTAAAAATTGACTTCTCATCTGCGAACCAAAGATTCCGCCCCGGCGTATTCCGAACGCGAGCCCCGCGCCCATCATACCAAAAATCGCACCGCTCGCACCGAGCGCCGCGCTGTCAACGCTAAGAATCGCAAGACCGCCCGCAACCGCCGATCCTAAATAAACAATCGCGAACCGCGTCGAACCATACATTTCTTCGAGAAACGGACCGATCGCGCGAAGCGACATCATATTAAATAGAATATGTAGTATTCCGCCGTGAAGAAATGCGTATGTTAACAATCTCCAAATCTCATGATCGACGGTCACCGCCGCCGGAAATAAAACACCGAGATAACCCTGCACCTCGCTTCGTGCACTCAACGTGCGCAGCGGGTCGAATCCTCCCTTCATTTCAAAACTCGAAGCGCCGCTCAAAGCTAATCCTGCAATATAAAGAAAGATATTCGACCAAAATATAATTTTAGTAATACTTCGGCCGCGCAGCCATTTCTTTATAAATGAACTCGTGCGCCCTCCCACGCGAATCGCACCGCACGACGGACAGCGCGTGTCCGCGACAGAAACAAGTTTTCCGCAGGAATCACATACAGTCGCGCGCGTGTCTTGAACCATTTTGGATCGTTATATTACCCGAAAGAACTCGGCGTTCGATCGTATACAATCGGCTAAACGTGAAAGTACTCTTACTACCAGCCGACGGGCGCCCCTTTCATACGCAAATGCCGCGCGCGCTCGCGTCGATCGCGGGCCATGAACTAATGATACCGCCCGCCGCCCTGCTGGGCCGCGGCGCCGATTCCGCCGATTCCAACGGCGTTTTTGAATTTATCGAAAGCCACGCGCCGCTCGCCGATGCAATTGTTATATCTGTTGACCTTGTCGTTCACGGCGGAATTGAAGCCTCTCGTAACGCTAAATTAACATTTGCCCAAGCGCGCGAACGCCTCGATCGATTAGCACAAATCATCCACCCGCACGCCGCGCGCACGACACTTTTCTCATCGATCACGGCCGGAACGACTTCTATTACAAGCGAGACCGATGCCGTTATTGCAGGACAAATTAGTAAATTAAACTCTTTTCGCGGACGGACACTTTCGAACCGCGAAGCGGCGCTGCGCGATGAATTGATACAAACAATCCCTCGCGAAACTCTCGATGATTACGAATCCGCGCGCGTGCGGAATCATGAAATACAATTACAATTGATTGCGCTCATGGATCGCGGCGTCGCTTCGCGAATTGTATTTTTACAAAATGACTCGGGCGAACACGGCGCGCATGTCTCCGAGGAACAACAACTCCGCGAGCGTTCCCGTAATCGTAATATACAATTCCTCACGGCGCGCGAAGAGGCGGGCGTTGTACTTGCGGCGGCCGCAATTCTCGACGACGACCCGCAGGTTTTTAAAGTTAGCGTTGTGCTTTCCGACGCACCCGGGATGGGCCGCAAAGCTCTTTATGAGTCATCGCCGTTCCGTGAAAACTTTCATTTATATATGCGCCAGCTCGGATTTATTGTAGATCATGGCGCCCCCGACATCGAATTGTATCTCCATCCGCCCGTGCCGAAATCCTGCGATCTGTTTCAAAATCCGCAGCCGGAGCGCAGCCTCGATGTTACACAATTCGTCGATTTGTTACGTATGAGCGTCGCCGCGCGCAATTATGCAATTCTTATTGACTGCGGCCACACCAACGGCGGCGATCCGCATTTGATGAATCAAATTTCGAAAGTAACAATTTCGGGCCTATCGGGATACTCCGCGTCGGGCACCGCGTCGGCATCTGTCGGAACCGGACTCGCGCAGGCCGCCATGATCGCGCTTGGTAACAAAACCGGAAAGTTAAATATCGAAGAATGCACGCGCCTCGTTTGGCTACAAATCCTCGACAATTATATATTTAAAACTCTCGCACGCCCCGAAATCCAGAATCGTTGCATTCGCGACAGAATCGATCGTTATCAATTCGGCCGAAACGCTGCCGACCTCGACAGCATACTTAACACTCGCATGCACGAGCTCGCCGCCGACTTATTACCTTTCGGCGTCCCCGCATTCCGCGCGCGCTTCCCGTGGAACCGATTATTAGAGTGTGAAATTGATTGGTGTTAGCTGCCGCGAGGCCCCGGTGTGTATCGCGTGCTCGCTCGCCTAAACCGTGGCGCCATAATATTAGTTAAATGAAACCCGCCTGGACCACTGCCGCCAAATTGTTACAAACGCCTTCTTCCGCGCACCACGGCGAGCTGCGCGCGCGACACACCACCGGGAATATTAAGGTTAGGGGGTCAGATGAGATGAGAAGGCCGGTTTCCGCCGCGGGATATCTAAAATTAAGATTCCCAAGTAGAGCGGGCTCGAGGCCCAAAGGACGAAAACCGACCCATGACACATACTACAACAGCAT
>JBJXHE010000084.1:0-50699 GCA_046160785.1 Planctomycetota bacterium | reverse complement strand
AGGCCGTTCAATCATTTCCCGCCAGACATCCAGAATCTTTACAAATCGATCTGGCTGATCGCGCCCTTCGGCGATGCCGCTTGTGATAACCCGACTGACGTCGATCGGCGACATCATAACTTTATGCGGAAAGCCGGCAATGCAAGTCTTGCCATAATAAACATTCCTTTTGCCGGCGAAGCACTGTTTCCATGTTAATGTTGGTTCTTGTTTCATAAAAACCAACGCTAAATATATTCCGACGTCTTTTGAGAGGGCATTCGCGAAGTCTGTTAATACAGTTCGCTTGGGTGCGGTTATAGCCCCAGACTGTCGCCGTTCCGCCTCCAGCTCTTCTTCCGTCCGTTCGTAGACCGACACGCGCGCTCCGAACCATTGCGAAAGAATTACTAACGATTCCGTACTCTCGTCGGGTGTCCACGATTCGTAGTCTGGAGTTGACGTTACAATTCTGCGGAGCAATTCTACACGCGCCGGAATTGCATCGAGGAATTCATTATGAAATTTTCTGAGTTCACGTTTGCCCATCGCTTGAATTGCTGCAGAGGGAAGTTCGCGAAGGGGAATGTAATATTCCGGCAGCGGAATATTATTAGTAATTCGAGGTATCGGTTCGGGGCGCGGAGGGAATTTCTGATGGAATTCCATGTCTTGCTTATATTGGCGCCACATGTACTGCATCCGTTTATTGTCATACTTTGGATCGGGTGGCCATTTCTGCGAGGCTTCGACAGAGCAACCCGGTCGTCCTACAGAAATCGAATACTGGCCCGGACCGAACGTGGACTCTTCGACGGACCAGGTCCATTGCAAGTGTCGATGATGCATTTCCGCGATGTAGAGTGCGACCGCCTGCGGATAATAATAATTAAAACACTCCGGGCGCGGCGGCCCGTTTTGTAAACACCATTTTTCTAACCGTTTTAGACTTTCGGGGGTGTAGTCCAGTTGTAGCTTCTCTCCGAGTTCGGCGAGGAAGCGCGCGAGTATTTGATCGCGCTCCGCGAAGAGTGCGGTGCGTGCTTCTTCTAATGTTGCAAATCGCGGAAGGCCCTTCGTGGCATCGATAAGGAATTGGAGCGGATTCTGGACCATTACAGATTTTTATATACCCGTCCGGTCGACTCCTGAAAAGAACGGGGACTGTCCCCGTTCTTTGGTGCTAACAAAAAACGGCCGTTGCCGGCCGTTTTTGATATAAACGATCTTTCGATCCGTTAGTTAATGTTCAATATAAACCGGCGTCTTATCAATTAACCGATGGATCATGCCGTCTGGGGCGCGCATTCGGATTTCGCGCATTCCCGAATCGGTGTCGGTGTCACATGTAAAGGAAACGGCGCGAGCGCGGAGTTCGGCAAGGGTGTCGTCGAAGTCTTCAACTTCGAAAACCAATGCTAACGTTCCGGGACGCGAATGCGGAGCGTACGGGGCGCCGGCTTGGGCGGGCACAAGAGCCGCACCATCGTCGCCGCCGAGTTCCATCAATCCCCAGTCGTCACGAGCGTCGCGAATCGGGAGGCCGAGCGCGTCGCGGTAGTAGCGCAGGAGTTCGGGCTGGCGCCCGTAAATTTCAACGCGAGAGAGTTTTGCACGCATGGAAGTTGGATTCTTTCGGGGGGTTTTATTTCCGGTTTGTCTCGCATCGCGCAATCGCCCGCTGGAGCGATCTGTAGCAATCGTGGCGGATACCGGATGATTGTGTTGCCTCGAAATACGCCCCACGCCAAAGGCGGTTACCAAAATCTTTTTATTAGCTTCTTTGCCCTGCGCCGCCCGAGGCTTCGTGGACAATCTTAACACTTGCCGACGCGCCAATTCGGTCGGCGCCGGCCTTTCGCATGGCGTCCGCGGCGGCGAGATCGCGAATGCCGCCAGCCGCCTTGACTCCAATTCCGGGGCCTACAATTCGGCGCATCAGCATGACGTCCGCGGCCGTCGCGCCGCCGGTCGAAAAGCCCGTGGAAGTTTTAACAAAATCTGCGCGCGCGGCGAGCGACGCTTTACATCCGCGAATCTTTTCGTCGTCGTTCAGTAAACAACACTCCAATATTACTTTTAACAAAACGCCCGATTCGTGGCACGCGTCCGCAACTGTAGCAATGTCTTTTGTAACCAATGCGTCGTCGCCACTTTTTAACGCTCCAATATTAATAACCATGTCGACTTCCGCGGCGCCGTCGCCGATGACGCGCCGCGATTCGTAGGCTTTCACGTCGCCCATCGTTGCGCCGAGCGGAAAACCGACGACGGTGCAAACTTTAGTTTTAGCGCCGCAGAGTTTGCGCGCAGAGCGCTTCACCTGCGTCGGATTCACGCAAACTGTAGCAAACTCAAACTCGATCGCTTCATCACATAACTGATCGACCTGCGAATATGTAGCATCCGGTTTTAGTAATGTATGATCGATTTGCGACGCAAGATGCGCGGCGCCCGCGGGAATGCGCTGCTCGATGCCCATTCGATCCGCGCCCGCCGCGAAACCTGAAGTTAAACGATCGGGACACACGCCGCATCCGCAGCCGTGGCAGCTGCAAATCGCGTTGTCTCCGAGCGAACCGGGGCGCAAACCGGCCGCTAACATTTCGCGCGTGATCGTTTCAATCAAACGCTCGAGTTCGGAATTGTTAACTACCATTTTGAATGTTTATAATTCAGTTTGTTAGCGAATTTGGTCGAGCGCGCGAATTTTATCAACGCGCTTTTTGTGGCGTTCCGCGCCTTCGGGAGTTGTTAAGAATGCGTGGACGATCTCTTTCGCTTTTCCTTCCGAAAGATTCTTCGCGCCCATCGTTAACATATTTGCATAATTATGTTCGCGCGCGTTTTTAGCAGCGCCGGCGTCGCTGCAAAGAGCCGCGAGCACGCCCGCGACGCGGTTGCCAGCCATCGACGAGCCGATCCCGGCGCCGTCGATCATTACTCCAAATCGCGCGGCACCGGATGCTACAGTTTTCGCGACCGCGAGCGCGAAGTCGGGATAATCGCACGCGGAATCGTTATGAGTGCCCTGGTCGAGAACGCGGTGGCCGAGAGATGAAAGCCACAATTTCAGCGATTGTTTAAGATGGAAACCGCCGTGGTCGGAGCCGATTGCGATTGTTAACGTTCCCGCGCAGCCCGCGTTTCTCTGAATGGTAATATTCCGTTCGCGCGCGAGGTCGGCGGCGAGAGGAGTAACGATTGTATTATTTCCGATTTCTAATATTCCGCCGTCCGCGATGATTGCGATTTGCGCAGCGTCGACCACCGCTTTTCCCGAATCGCTGTTTTTGTGTACTTCGCCCGAACATGAACAATCGGTTTTGTTAGCAATTTGCGCGGGCGCGGCGGCGTCCGGCGCGGGGCCTGCGCGTTCGGCGGCGATGCGGCCGACGACGCGTCGTACGATTTGTTCTATTTGCGGATCCACGGGCGGCGGATTGTGCCATCGGAGACTCGGCGCGGAAGTGTAAAGTTTGTAAAAACTCAAATTCCATGACACCGCTTCCCGGACAAATCTTGCATTCCACACATTTGATGCGCGAGCAGGCGCGCGCGCTGGATTCGGCGGCGCAGGAAACGTTCGGCGTGCCGGGCGAAATATTAATGGAAAACGCGGGCGCGGCGGCGGCCGGCGAAGCATTCGCGCTCGCGAAACAACATTTGAAAACTCGCGCGATCATGGTGTGCGGCACTGGAAACAACGGCGGCGACGGATTTGTAGTTGCGCGGCATTTGATACATTCGCTCGAATTAGATGTATTCATCATCGGCGGCCGCGAGCGTATCCGCGGAGACGCGCTTGCGAATCTGAAGCGCTACGAGGCGTTTGCTAACAATGCCGTTGAGATTACAAATATCGCGGCGTTTCGGAATTTTGGCGCGGCGCAAAATTATATTTGGGTCGACGCGCTCTTCGGAACCGGGCTCGACCGGCCCGTTAGCGGCCTCGCGGCGGCGGCGATCGAATATATCAATCAATCGGGCGCGCCGGTTTTATCTTTAGATTTGCCGTCGGGCCTCGACGCGAACACGGGCCGCATCCTTGGCGCCGCGGTGCGCGCGAACGTTACAATTACGTTTGTTGCTAAAAAGACGGGCTTTGAACTCGCCGACGGCCCCGCGTGCACCGGTCGAATTGTTATTGCCGGAATCGGCGTGCCCGCTGAAACACTAAAACTAAAAAATTAAGCTACCAAAATGCCCACACAACCATCACGGCAGATCGAAACATTTCCCAATCCTCGCGCCGGTCGCGAATTCGAAATCGCGTTCGACTGCCCCGAATTTACCTGTTTGTGTCCGAAAACCGGCCAGCCAGATTTTGCTACAATTCGAATTCGATATTGTCCGCGCGACCTGTGCGTCGAGCTCAAATCACTAAAATTATATTTGTGGTCGTACCGAAACGACGGCGCGTTCCACGAGGCTGTGACGCATCAAATCCTCGACGACATTGTTAACGCTGTTTCGCCCAAGTGGATTGTTATCGTTGGCGATTTTTATATTCGCGGCGGAATTCATACTGTTGTGACGGTTTCGCATGGCGCAGCGCCCGAACGGGCGTTTCGCGGCGCGTCGCGAAATATGACAGGTGAGGATCGAAGCACTCCGGAATGACTCGCGGGATCGGTTAATTTATAACAAATTCAAGTTGGCTCCCCGGCGCTCTCGAAAGGGCGCCGGGAGTAAAGTAAAAAGGGAAAACTTGGGAGGGGATCAACCAGAATGTTACAAGTAGACGCGGGTTTAACTGTTGGAAAGTATCGTGTTACTGAATTCGTCGGGCGAGGCGGATTCGCGCTCGTTTACGCGGCGGAAAACCGCGAAACCGGTGAAAAAGTAGCATTGAAATTCGGCGACGTTCGCGGCGGCGGCCGATTTATCGACCGGTTCGCGGAAGTTGGCAACAAACGCGAACCCGGTGCGATCAGCCCCGACGAATCGCCTGCCGACGCTGTTTTTTTTGATAGCAGAACCGCGCGTGTCGATCTTGTTAACGATCAAGAAATTGATACATTACTATTAGCCGAGGCCGAAACGCTGCGCCGGCTGCGCTCGCCGAATTTTGTGGCATTGAAGGAAGTCGTTCGATGCGGCGACCGGCCCGTGCTCGTGCTCGAATACGTGAAAGGCAAAACTCTTCGTGAGAAGGTCCGCGCGCTCGAAGGAATTCGTATCAATTGGTTTTTAACGATTGTTCGCGCGCTCGAACGCCTTAACGCCGACGGACAACTACAATTTCACGGCGATCTGAAACCCGAGAATATACTAATAAAACCGACGGGCGCGGTCGTTCTGCTCGACCCCGTTCCAAATAGTATCATTACAAATACAAACGCTGCCGTGCCGCCGCCGCTGCCCGCAACGTTAAACTACAATCCGCTGCTGCTGCGGAATTCCAAGGCCGACGTCATGGGCATCGGAATCATTCTGTATGAAATCCTGACGGGAACGTTGCCCTTTGACACGGTGCCTTGGGAATTTGCGGGCACGCCCGCGGCCGGCGAAACCACGCGCCTTTCGCTATCCTATTTTCTTTCCTACGTTCCGCCGCGCGAGCTGAATTCCAGCGCAGCGCCAGAACTCGAGAAGATTATTTATCGCTGCCTTGCAGTCGCCGATTACGGCCTCGACGGCCTGCGCGAGGATTTTGTAGCGTTTCTACGAAAGCCCTAACGCTAACGATCTGGGCCTGTCCCCCGCGTGGGCGGGCCAGGCAAACCCCAGTCATTCATGATTTTCCAATATTTTGAGTAGAAGTTAACTCTTGGGCACTTATAGAGCCGGGCTTGCCCAAAACTCTAACGCTAACGAACTTCGAATGTCGGGGAACTGCGGCCCTGGCACGCGCGGTTCATTATCGAATTAAAAGCGGCGGGCACGCTCCATTTGAAGTCCCGGTTGATTCGCGCTAGCGATCACGGGGCTTCAATTTTTTCCATCTTAACCTGTCGCTGTCGCTTTTGAATTTTCTGGGGTAGTGTTAGGTGTTTACCCCATTCGACGGATTCCGCGACTCTAGCGAACAATTCCCGCGCGGACCGTGTCGTTTATATCAATCGCATTACTTTCGTTGTGCAATTGTTATAAACTACAAATAACCGCTAAATCTGCTCCTCTCCTCTAAAAACGACCCTATGAAGCTCTCTTGGCTACTTTTGGGCTGCACGCTCGTTGCGGCTTCGGCCGCAACGGCGTCGATCCTGACGGCTGCACCGCCCACGAATCCAGCGCCGTCAAAAAACCGTTCGTTAGCAATCAACCCGGCAGCTTCAAGTGAGCTGTGGGTTATTAATAAAGAGAATAACGCCGTTGTTGTTACAAATCGAAACACGGGCGCCATTCTTGCTACAATTGCTCTCGGCGTGAATCCCCGGAATATTGCATTTAACAGCACGGGAACGCGCGCGTACGTTACAAATCAGCGCGGCAACGTCAGCGTTGACAAGACTCTCCTCGAATACACGGGCACCGAAATTCTCGGAAGCGTCAGCGTGATCGACACGGCAACGAAAACTGTAGTGAATACAATCACCACGGGAATCGGCGTCGAGCCGTACGGCATCGCGCTCGCTCCGAACGGCAAATATTTGTTAGTTTCAAATGCGCGTTCAAGCTCGTTATCTGTAATTGATCCGGCGACGGACACCGTCGTTGCATCATTACAATACGCGGCGAACCTCGGAATGATTCCGAACGGCATGACGGCAGCGGATCTCGACGCTAATAATGACTTCATCGCCGATTTCGAAGCACCGCGCGGTCTTGCGATTCGCTCGACCAGCGATCGCGCGTACGTCGCCCACCTGCGCTCAGGTTACATTTCGGTTGTTTCATTAACATTGAACGGCTCGGGCGTTCCGACTGCGCTTTCCGTCGCGAAACGTATCAATTTAAATAAATATAATTTTGACGCGTTTGTGAACCCGACGCAGATCACCCAGGCGAAGTCGCAGGGAAATACCCGTTTCAACGACGACGTTACAATTTCTCCAGACGGTACGCGCCTCTGGACCGCGCATGAATTGTTGAATGTCAACCACGATGTTAACGTTCCGTTCAGCCCGGGCCATTTTGCAAACCGAGTTTACGGATCGGTTTCGATTGTTGACCTCACTACAGAAACGTTTGAAGAGGGCGATGTCGTCCAGACCGACGGCTCCGATCGTTTACATTTCGATTGGAACGTGCCGGCGGTTCCGACCGCGGCGATTCAATACGGTTTGTCCTCAGGTCCGCCGACGCGCCGAATTGCTACACTTCGCGGCACAAATGCGCCTGTGTTAGGCACAACGTTCACACTGGCGATCGAGCACGGATCGCCGAATGCGCCGTACACCGTTTTTGTCGGCCGTACGGAAGCTAATATTCCCCAGGGCGGCGGCGGCACGATGTTACTAAACGTGCTTGGCGCGATCGCTGGCGGCAACACGAATGCGAACGGTGTCGCGAATGTTAATGTTAACATTCCGAACAATCTCGCGTTGTCGGGAACATCGCTTTATTACCAAGCGGTCGTTAGCGGCGGCCCTGTTGTATACACAAACGGTGTTCGCGCGATGCTCGGTCCGGTTTCCGGAACGATTCCTTCCTCGACACTGCCGGTTCGTATTGCACAGCCGAGCCGCGTTGAGTTCAGCCCCGACGGCCGCCGCGCGCTCGTGCTTTCGCGTGGTTCCGAGGACGTTGCTGTATTTGATGTAACTGGAGCAGCGCCCGTTTGGATGGGTGTTACGCCGCGCCGCGACTCGACCCCGAGCCCGACGCAATTAGATAAGAATCACACGCAGTTCAGCGCGAACCGCCTCGTCGGCGACCGTCCGACCGGAATGTTAATTTCCGATTTCGACGTTCGAAATGACCTCGCGAAATTGTATATTAACAATGAAATCTCGCGCGACGTCGCGCGTGATATTGTTAACTTTACAACTGGCGTCGTCGGCGCGACTCAGTCCGTCATTGCATTAATTCCTCCCGGCAACGACATGTTTACATTGTCGGAGCGCATTGGCGCGGAACTCTTCGCTGACGGATCGCGCGATCAGACAACCGGCAACTTCTCGGTGTCATGCGAATCGTGCCACTATGAAGGCGGCGAAGACGGCAACGTTTGGCAGCGTGACAATGGCCCGCGCTCGACGATTCCAATGTACGGCGGCATTCGTCGAACCGGTTTATTGTTATGGAAAGGCAATCGTATGAATCTCGGCGAGACCGGTCCGATGTTCGGCGGCGAAAACGGCGGAACTGGCATCTTTACAGATGCGGAGCAGGAGGGTCTCACGGATTATCACAATAAGATTGCCGTTCCTCTGAATCCGAATCTTGTAAATTCACAATTGAGCGTCGACGCCGCGATTGGCCGCGATCTTTACTTTGGAATTGATGACACCGGTTCCAACCCGCTGTTCCGAAATAGTAACTGTGCATCGTGCCACCCGATCATTTTGCCGACCGGCGAACCCGCTTGGTTTACTAATGATCAGATGAAGCTGCTCGATACTAATTTTGATATGGCGCACCAGGATCCGTGCTTGTCGCTCAAGGAAAGCATCAACGGCGAATCCGTGCAGGATGTGAACTCGGGCGTCAATCTCGAAGACGACTTCGGTGTTACAATTATCGATCGCAACAACGACACCATTTCTGATATCGAAGGCTACAACCCGGCGAATATTGATAAGACGGGCGACTTCACTCGCGACGATCCGAATAGTATTGATTGCGATGATCCGGGCAACCCGGGCAACCCGCTCGTTTTCACTCGCCAGGCTGGGAAGTTTAACATTCCGACAAAGATGGGCGTGCTGTTCACCAGCCCCTATTTCCACGACCATGCGGTTGGTTCACTCCGCGCAGTTTTGGATCCGCTTTCCCAGACTTTCCCGCCGCTCAACAAGCTGCGGAATACTCAGCACGATTTACGCGGAACGAACGTGCAACAATTCCTGTCGTCGTCGAATATTAATGATGACATCGAATTGTTATTGAAGTTTATGCAGTCGCTGTAGGCGTTAGTTCATTCACTAGCCGGGCCGGTTTCCTGAAGAGGACACCGGCCCGCGCTGTTTACAGCTTTCAATAGGATGACTTCGCGGCCTCGCTGTTAATATCCGCCGCTATGAGTTTTGGACATTCCGACGATCAAATCCGCTACGGAAATTATCTACACGTTCCGGATTTGTTACAAACGCAGCACCCGCTCACCGACGAGCACGATGAACTGCAATTTATTATTGTTCATCAAGTTTACGAATTGTGGTTTCGGCTCATGCTCCACGAGCTCGATTCGGTGATGGAATTTCTCGACGCCAAGGGCGCGCGGGTCAACGATGAAGCGCTTCGCGAATCGATAAGGCTTCTTCAGAGAGTTGTTAGAATTCAAGACGTTTTGATACAACAATTACCCGTTATTGAAACGATGCGCCCGGGCGACTTCTTAAGATTCCGCGATCGTTTAAAACCCGCGTCGGGGTTCCAGTCGGCACAATTCCGAGAAATAGAATTTATGCTCGGGCAAAAGAGCCAGGCGCTAATGGACCGATGCGACGCCGAACCCGCTGCCATGGAGCGGTTGCGCCGCCGCTTCCGCGAACCTTCGATGAGAGACCGTATCGCGGCCACCGCGGTCTCGCGTGGATTAAATATATCTGTTAGCGAGCCGGGAGACCCGGCATTTGATGCAACAGTTGGCCAATACGTTGAATTGTATAAAGACCCGAAGCGCGATCCCGTCCTTCTCGATTTTCTGGAAGGCTGCATGGACCTCGACGAGCGTCTTGGAATTTGGAGAACTCGCCACTTTTGGATGGTCGAACGAGTCATCGGCGGAAAAATAGGAACCGGGCACTCGGCGACCGGCGCTGGTTACGAGGGCGTTCGTTATCTTTTCCAAACACTACATAAAAAGGCTTTTCCCGAATTATGGGAAGCGCGGACGGCGCTGACGATTTAAATATAAATAGTTTTAACTATCAACGTCAAGTTATTCATTAAATATAATTATATGACGACGTTCAAAACTCCAGAGTTTCCCGAACGATTTAATATGGCGCGGTACTTCCTGTCCGCGCGCCTCGAAGAAGGCCTCGGCGAAAAAATAGCGCTCTACTCCGACGACGGTAATTGTAGTTATGCACAGATCGACCGCATGTCGAATCAGGTGGCTCACGCGCTCGCCGAGCGCGGTGTGCGTCAGGAAGAGCGTGTATTAATTATATTGCCCGACAGGATCGAGTTCGCGGCGGCGTGGTTCGGTATTCTTAAGGTTGGAGCCGTGTTCGCGATGGTGAACCCGCTCGTCACCACGGAAGATTTCGATCATTATTTTGAGTATACAAAAGCGCGCGTCGCCTTTCTCGACGCGTCCGTCGCGGATAAGTTACAACCCGCGTTGCAGCGCGCGCGCTATTTGAAGCATGCGATATTTGTAGGCGGCAGCGCGCCGGCGAATGTCAATGTTAACGCTAATATTAAAGTTGAGTCGTGGAGCGGAGCAATTGCTACAAGTAGCGCATCGGAGATCATGGCCGACACGCATCGCGAAGACGTCGCCGCATGGCTGTTCACATCGGGCTCGACGGGCAAGCCGAAGGCGGCTGTTCACCGCCACGTGGATTTTTCGTTTAGTAGCGAATGTTATGCAAAACAAACATTAGGAATTCGCCGCGACGACCGCACGCTCGCCGTTTCTAAACTCTTTTTTGGTTATGCCACCGGCGTGAATTTAATGTTTCCGTTCGCCGTGGGCGCGTCGGCGGTGCTCTTTCAAGAGCGGTCGACGCCCGAAACGATGTTTCAGCGAATACAACAATTCAAGCCGACGATTCTGTGTTCGGTGCCGACGTCGATCGCGGGAATGTTAGCGATCGAGAGCAAATCAAGAAAAGACATTGAATCGCTTCGTTTATTAACATCGGCCGGCGAGGCGCTTCCCGCCGAATTGTATCGAAGGTGGTTTGAACGATTCGGAATTGAAATACTCGACGGCATCGGCTCCGCTGAAATGTTTCATGTATATATATCAAATCGCCCCGGCCGCGTACGCCCCGGCACTCTTGGCGAAGCGGTGCCAGGCTACAAAACGCGCATCGTGGGCCCCGACGGCCAGGAATCGCCGGCGGGGGAGCCCGGTTATTTGTGGGTTTCCGGCGAAAGCCAGTCGCTCGGTTATTTTCAAGATATCGCGAAAAGCCGCCAGGTGTTTCAGGGCGAATGGTGCGTTTCGGGTGATATGTTCCGAAAAGATAAAGATGGATTTTTTGTTTATGAAGGCCGCGGCGACGACATGCTCAAGGTTTCAGGAATTTGGGTTTCGCCGATCGAAATCGAAAATTGTTTATTAAAGCATCCGGCCGTCGCCGAATGCTGCGTCGTCGGTACGGCGGATAAAGATAATTTAATAAAACCGCGCGCATTTATTGTATTGCGCGACGGCCACAAACCGGGCGATGCGATTATTAACGAACTCCGCGCGCACGCAAAAGCGAATATGGCTCCTTACAAATATCCACGCTGGTTCGAATTCTTGGATGTGATTCCGCGCGGCGACCGCGGCAAGGCCGACCGAAAAGTATTAAAAGCGCTTCCGGTCGCGAATAGTTAACGTCCCGCCTCACCTACACGGGCAAATCTTAGGAATTCCCCACGAAGTTCCGAGCGCGGGGCCGCTTGCTTCGAACGTTAACGTTACGGTTTTATTACTAAATTCGCCTAGGTCCGCGCGCGCGGCGACCGGCGGCGACCAGACGGTTTTATTATCCGATTCGCTCGTGGCATCATAAATAATCTTCGCCGCTTCGCCCGCCGCCGCGGCGCGGATCACGAATCGAACCGGCCCGATTTTCTTTATTTCCGGCGGATTCGGTTTTGTAGCATCGGGACTGATCGAGTCTCGAGTGAAAATTGCAGTGGCGAAACAAAGACTCGAGTTCGGCGGAATGTTAATATCTGAAAACGTGATGCGATTCGGATTGAAAAGAGCCACGCTGATGGCATCGAGTTTCATGGCGTCGGCCGCCGAGACGGGCGTGAGCGGATCGCCCGATTCGTGCACTGCGTTTATTTGTAATTTTTTAAGATTGACCGGCGGAGCGAGGAGCAATTCAGGACGCTCCGCATTCGTTAATTTTAACTCTTTCAGTTTATTAGCTAACAATTCCGCGATGACAGCGTGTCCGTGCGGCGCGGGGTGGATGACGTCGACGAACAGCTCGCGCGGCGCCGTCTCGGGCCGCCAGAGCGCGGCGCGTGCGTCAACGGCGCCGTCGGCTGACGCGCTCGCGACTTCGGCTGCGATTTTTGCATAGTTCTCGCCATCTTTAAACTTCTCGCGCGTCGAGACCGGCGCGGGCGGAATTACAATAATAATTTTCGCGCCCGTTGCGCGCACGTCATTACAAATAGATGTTAACGTTCCGCGAAACTGGCCGTGGCTGAGCCGCGGTCCGTCGGGGCGCTTCGCTTCGTTCGACCACAAATCGGAATAATCCTTTCTTTTCTTTGCATTGGAGTCTACGCCGCGTTCCGCGAAAATTTCGCTCGCACCTCGAAAGATATGTAGATTACGAATCGACAGCGCCCCGCGCTTTTGCTGATGTATCAATTGAAACGCACGAATGTCGCCGACTCCGATCGCGGGAGTATAATCATTCCACGCGCCCGCGTAGAGAATCACAACGTCGGCGCCGTAGGACGCCGCGCGCGTGCGCCAGCATTGTAACATTTGAAATGAACTATAGCCGGGGACGCCGCAATTGATAATTTCCCATTTTTCGCCTCCTGACGTGATCCACCGCCCGAGACGGTTCGAAAACGTTTCATCAAAAGATACTCCAATTCCAAAGGTATTCGAGTCGCCAAGACAAACAATCCGTTTTGTAGTATTCTGTTTTTGTTGTATAAATTCGGGCCCGCGAAAACCCGCCGAATTCATACGTTCGTCCGTCATCGGAATCGGCGCGCCCGGCGGAATTTTCCAAAATAAGTCTTCGTCGGGAACGCTTGGAAAGGCGCTTGTAAAATCATTTCCAACAAATTCGACGGTCGACACCTTCGGTGCAACGCCCATGTTGAACGCGCGCGCCGCGAGCTCCGCTGCCGCGAGCAGCACAATGTTGGTAACAACTCCGAACGCGAGTTTCTTAAGATTCGAAATCGAAGGCGCCATGAGGAGCGCGTAAGATACACTTTCCGCCGGCAAATCCGCTATTGCAAAATTCTATCAAAAGAACTTCCATGTCCTCCGAATTTAGCGATCTAACATTTGTAAAAGCCGCGGAGACGCTCGCGGGGTCGGTTGTTTTATTGCCATTCGGCTCGGTTGAGCCCCACGGGCCGCATCTGCCGCTCGCTACAGATACGATTCTATCTGTAGAAACGGCGCGCCGAGCCGCCGTTAAAATTAAGAATACTGGAAGCCGCGTTTTTGTAGCACCGGCGATTCCGTACGCGGTCACGGACTTTTCGAAAGGCTTCGCGGGCCGCATCTCGCTTTCTCCTTCGACCGCGGCGGCGCTTGCGCTCGAAATCTGTCTGGCGATCGCGGAGGCGGTGCCTAAAAAAATTCTTTTGATAACATTACATTTCGAACCCGAACATATCCAATGTCTGCGCGCGGCCGCCGCGGCATGCCGCGAGAAAACGGGCGTCGACACGGTTTTTGTTGATTTTACAAAACGGCGCGCGGCGGAGCGGATCGGCGGCGAGTTCGCGACGGGTTCGTGCCACGCGGGATCGTTTGAATCTTCATTAGTCATGGCGGCGCGGCCGGAATTAGTAATGAATACGATTCGCGAGGGGCTTCCGAATCATACTGTTCCGCTGCCCGAGCGAATGAAAGCGGGCGCGAAGACATTTCTCGAATGCGGAATGACCGACGCATACTGTGGCGAACCCGCCGCGGCGAGCGCGTCTGAAGGCGATCGTTTATATAATTTGTTAAGCGACCTCGTCGCGGAATCGGCGCGTGCGTGACCGCTGTGCAGTCGCGAATCGTATTATTACTATTCTTTATCTTAGCCGTCCTCGCATCGGAACGCGGTCCCGATTTTTATGAGTATTCGGAATGGTCGCGCGCGGCGGCATCGGGCGATCTATCAAAAATTGAAAGCGAGACGCGCTCGCCGCTCGGCGTTCCGACGTCGCAGTGGGCGCACGGAACAGGTTTTTTATTTAGCATTCCAAGATTCATATTAGGAGACTGGGTCTCCGACAAGACGTCGGCGCGCATTGCGAGCGCCGCGGCAATGTTATTATTATTTGTATCGTTTGTTAAAATATTGGAATTTGCCGCGCGCGGCGACCGCCGGCTCGCCGCGTTTGGAATGGTTATAACAATTCTCGCGACGCACGCAGGCTACTATTCGCTCGCGTTCTCCTCCGAATTGTTGTCGCTGTCAGCGTTTTCTCTATTATTATATTTTGCGATCGCCGCGCGCACGTTCAGCTGGGTTTCCGCTCTCGGGGCAGGCGCCGCCGCGGCCGTTCTTGTAACCATTCGCACGCAGCTTGTTTTATACGCCGTCTTCGGTCTCGGTATTTGTATATGGCGAGTTTGGTGCGCGCGCCGCGAGTCGCGATGGCGAACTGTTATTTCTTCACTTTTATTATCTGTACCGATCGCGTGCGCCGCGGTTCAAGTGGCCTTCACGCGCCGCTGGATGACCGGCTCGCCGTGGACGTCGCCGTATTTGTTTGGAGACGAAAAGTGGAAGAGCGTGGAATTTGGCAACTGGGACCGGATCGTTAGCCTTGTCCATCCGTGGCACGGATTTATTATATATCACCCGATCTATCTTCTCGGATTTCTATGGATCACAGTATTTATATTTGTAGAAACGGCGCGCAGCCGGAGACTCGCGCTCGTTGCTCTCGCGTGCGTACTCGCCGCGCATTTGATACATCAGTCCGCGTGGTATTGCTGGTGGTTCGGTTTGAAAACATTCGGCTCGCGCGGTTTTGCAATGATGAGCATTCAATGCATTCCCATTTGCGTGTACGCGATGCAAACGACGCGGAGAAAATGGATCGGGCGGACCATGCTTATAATCGCCGCGTGGTCCTATTTACTCATGATCCACGGCGACTCGAATTTTACAACGTGGTCGCAATTATTAGAAGCGCAGGCAGATTTATTACAAACGCCGGCGTTCGTGGTTCCGCTCGCCGCGCTGCTGTTGATTGTGATATTTAACGTTGGAGCGAGGCGGCCTGCTGCCCCGTACTCACGCGCGGCGGCGTTTGGCGGCGCCGCTTTTGTATATTTTCTAGTGCAACGCGCGCTGCTCCACCTTGAATTCAATTTAAACAACCATCCTGCATTGGAAATTTCCGCCGGCCTCGTTTCCGTCGTGGCCGGAGTTGTAGCAACGCGAATTGTGCTCGCGGGGTTTGTATCAAATGCAAATATATTAAATCGACAATTATCTAATAAAACGGACGCGTTCACCGCCGTTGCCGCGTTCGCAGTTTCTATAATATTTATAATCGAGTGCGCCACGTTCGCGCGGCTCGCCGTGAACGCCGAATCCGCCATTGCGAGCGGAGCTTTCGAGGCAAACCTCGCGAGACCACGGGCCTCGTTTCAGTGGGAGGCATTGAACGAGGCGCGCGCCGAATACGATCTCGTGCCCGGATTTGGCAGCGAAAAAACACGGCTGGTCGAATATTTGGAGCGTGCGGCCGCGACGGCCGCGCCGCGCTGAGTTATACTCTTCCGCGCCCATTCATAACTAACAATCAGCATAACTAACATAAATTTATAATTAACGCTCTGAGCCGATCCGTGCCTGAAGTCTCAAAATCCCCGAAAGTTCATTTAGTAACATTTGGCTGCCAAATGAACAAATACGATTCCGAGCTATTGTCGGGGAAGCTCCGCGCGCAAGGCTACAGTTCCGTGGACGTGCCCGACGACGCCGACGTGGTTGCGTTAAACACCTGTTCCGTCCGCGGCGGCGCGGAGGATCGCGTGTACGGGCGGCTTGGCGAATTGAAGCGTTTGAAAAAGAAGCGCCCAGAATTAATTGTTGCAATCCTTGGCTGCCAGGCGCAGCGCGAAGGATTGAATTTACTAAAACGAGCCCCGCATATTGATATTGTTGCCGGCACGCGCGAATTTCAACGTTTGCCGGAACTCGTCGCCCGCGTGCGCGCGGGCGAGCGCCCGATTCTTGCCATCGACGAGAATGTTGAAGTTGCTGTCGATCGCGTCGCTCGCGTGGAACGTTCGGCGTCGGCGTTTATTGCAGTGATGCGCGGATGCGATTTGAATTGTACGTTTTGTATCGTTCCGACGACGCGCGGAAGAGTCAAGTCGCGGACCGTAGAAGATATATTAGAAGAGGCGAGGTGGCTCGTCGCCGACGGCGTCCGCGAGATTTCTCTGCTCGGTCAAACTGTTAATTCCTATGGTTATGATCTCGCGTCGCCGTCGGAAGCGGAAGCGATGGGTTATAAACGCGTTCTCGCCGAGGGCGGGTCGCACGTTCCCGAATATATTCATTCGAATTCATTGCATTTCGAATCCGGGCCGCATGATGCGACGCTAACACTTCCGATTCTTAGCGAAGAATTAGATACAACAAAACCAACGATTCCGCGCATCGCGCATTTGATGCGCCGCCTCGGCGAATTGCCGGGGCTCGACCGGATCCGTCTTGTAACAAATCACGTCGCGTACCTCGACGATTCGCTCATCGCCACCTTTGCCGAAATTCCGTCGGTGATGCCGTTTCTCCCCGTGCCTGCGCAGAGCGGCAGCGATCGAATACTAAAAGAAATGCGCCGCGGCTACACGACCGATTTGTATCGAAAGCGAATTGATAAACTTCGCGCGCGCGTGCCGAATATTGAATTGTCGTCCGACTGGATTGTTGGTTTTCCGGGCGAGACCGACGCCGAATTTGAGAAAAGTTGTGACTTTCTGCGCGAAATGGAATTTGCGCAGAATTTTATATTTCGCTATTCGCCGCGCCCCGAAACGGCCTCGTTTGACCGCGCTGAACTGCCGGAAGAAATCGTGGCCGCGCGCAACACGGAATTGTTAAAAGTCGCCGAAGACGTGCAGCGAAAACGCTGGGCGCGTTATATCCATTCCACGCGCCCCGTTTTAGTAGAAAAGACCGGCAACCGCGAGGGAACGGTCGCAGGCCACACGCCCGAATATTTAGAAGTGATATTCGATGGCGCGCCCGCGCTCGCTGGCGAAATCGTTAATGTAACAATTACGGAGACAGGCTCGTTCAGCGCGCGCGGTGTTTTGGTATAAACCCCTAAGGGGTGGGCGTCCGACCTCTGGTCGGCGCCCGGGGTGACATTACTGCGGCAATTTCCAGAAACCCTCGAACGTTCCCGTCGAAATTGTAGTATCAATAAAATTTACAGATAAGCGTCCGGCAGAAACTACGGGCGACAACGCGGGCGAATTAGATATTAACTTTGCTTCCAGTTTCCCTGCGTACACGGGGAACGGCGACATTGTGGGAAGCAGCACGGCTTTAAACGTTCCGACAACCGTATGTGAAGGCGCGAGCGCCGGCGAATTCGTTTTATACAAAACGCCCTTCACCTTTCCTACAATATCGCTAGTAAAGCTCGTTAATTGCGGCGTTGGCGTTAGTGTTGCCTCGAGTTTGAAGGCAATCGATCCGTTCTTATCATTGAGCACGCCGGACATTTTCTCGCCAGTTGTATTAACTGGGACTTTGATCGAACCCTTCGCTTTCCCACCGGTGGAAGCTGCTGGGATCAGGCTGGCGCCGAGGATCAGCGCGATCGGAAAAGCTACAAAACGCGTGAACATGATTTACTCCGAAAAATGGGGGATTGCGTGGACGCCGCAACCCTAGAATTGAATTATCGCAATGTGCCGAAATTCGGCAAACATTAAATCTACGATCGAATCTGAAAACTCTGAACCACTTGTCCTGCGCGCTGCATTTACAGTGATCGAATGCGACCTCCGCGCGCCGACGTCCAATTGTTACAAACGCACGACGCATTCGTGCGTGCGCTCGCGCACGGTCTTTTAACAGATAGCAACGACGCCGACGACGTCGCGCAGGATGTATTTGTTAAAGCGATCGAACGGCCGCCAGTGCCGAATTTGCTGCGCGGGCCCGATTCGCTGCGCGCGTGGTTTGTAACGTTAGTTTACAATTTTCGGAATACTACATTTCGAAGCCGGCGCCATCGCGAGGAACGCGAGCGCATCGCTGCGAAACGCGAACATCCTGCTTCGCCCGAAGAAATATACGAAAAGGAAATCGTGCGGCGTCGCGTCGTCGACGCGGTGTTTCAATTGGAGGAACCTTACAAATCCGCAATTCTATTACGATACTACGAAAACCTGCAGCCGCGCGAGATCGCGCGAAGATTACAATTACCCGTCGAGACCGTGCGCACGCGCTTGAAGCGCGCGCACTCGAAACTTCGCGAATCGTTAGATCAATTCCACAACGGCGACCGCCGCGCGTGGAGCGCGCCGCTGGCGTCTTTTATTATTATTTCAATGGCTACAAAAACGAAAATGACCATTGCGGCCGTCGCCGCCGCGCTTTTGTTATCGATCGCGTTCTGGCAGACCGGTGTTTTTAATAAATTGAGCGGAACGCCATCGGGAGGGAGCACAACGGAAACGGCAACTGCGAATGTTAGCAATACTGAAATCGAGCGCGCGGCGCAGACTGCGTCGAATTCGGAGCCAGCGCGAAGCGCGGCGCAGCCCGAAACTGTTATATCAAAAAAGTCGGAGGGAGAGAAATTCGGGTCGCTTGAGGTCTATACCTATTGGTATGACGGCAAGCCAGGGAAAATTGATAAGAGCCGGCACGCCGCGGGGATTTTATTAAGAGTTTGGAGCGGTGATTCCGACGACGGCAAGTACAATAGTACATTATACAAAACAGGAGCAGACGGCACACTAGCGATTTCGCAACTTCCGGCTGGAGCGGTGTCCATCGATCCTGTCATTGGGCCGCGCGATACAAGATATATTCAAGAAAATAGGAAGGAGGTTGTTAATATTCCGATTTCTGAAGGAATAACTGTAAACGGTAAAGTAATCGACGCGGTTGGTGCCGTCGTTCCTAAAGCGCAAATCTTTGCGTCGAGTTTTCTTGACATGCCGATTGCCGAGAGCGACGAAAATGGTAAATTTATAGTTAGGGGACTTCGTGAATATTCAACGATTTGGGCGTCGTCGAATCTTCGCGCGCCTTCGCCGTGGTATCGAATTGGAGACTCCGCCGGCGCCGAAGTAACATTAACATTGGAATTGGGCGGACCGGCTGGTGCATTGCGTGGACGTGTTGTTAACGAAAAAGGCGAACCGCTCGAATCGGCCGCGGTTGGAATTGGCGACAAACAGATTTATGAAAGCAATCGACCGGTGACGAAGTTCACGCCGCCTCCCGTTTGTTGTATTACAAATAAAAATGGCGAATTCGAAGCGCGTGGATTGGAACGCAAAGAAACTGAAATCGCCGTGCGCATGCCGGGTTATGCAATATTAAGAAAAACGGTTACTATCAATAGCAATAATCCAAACGTAATGGAATTGATACTTTCGCGCGGTGCCGAAGTGTTTGGCACGGTCAAAACTCCGACGGGGCGACCACTATCGAAAGTAAACGTGGGACAAGTTATTGATAGGGACAGTCAATATGATCTGGGAGGATTCATTTCGCGTGTAACGGAAACGGATGAAAATGGAACCTATCGCCTGCTTGGACTTGCACCCGGCAATATTGAATTAGCTGTAAATGATAAAGATCGCGCCGTCGACTCACGAAAATTGTATCTTAATGCGGGATCGTCGATCGAATGGAACGTCATCTTAACAGAAGGAAATAATAATATTCGCGGGCTGGTCGTTGATCCTTCGGGCGCGCCGCTGGCAGGGTGGAGAGTCTACGCGGATGGACGCGCGTCGAAGGCGAAGGCGATGTATCTAAACGCGGAGACCGATGCGGAAGGACGATTTGTCATAAAAAACTGCGATCCTGTTGAATACAAATTGAGTGCGCGCTCTTGGGACACGGGTTGGATTTATAGTGATCACATGGACGTTCGTGCGAAGCCCGGGCCCAACGAAATTTTTATTGAAGTTCCCGCGATTGTTTTAACAAAAGGAAAAGTGATTGGTAAAGTTGAGAACACCGACGGTTCTGTGGCGGAAAATGCGTCCTATGAAATTTGGAGTGAACGCGCGGCAATCATGAATTCACCGTTCGCGGTCGACGTAAAGACCGGTCAGTTTGAATACTGGTGGTTGCCGGAAGGAACCTATCAATTATATATTTGTATTGATGGAATGCGCGTAATGACTTTTGATCCAGTGCTTATTAAAGATAAGCAAACAACAGATATGGGTACAATTCGAATTGGCGTGCTTGGATCCATGCGCGCAACCGTTCTTCTCGAAGACGGCTCGCCGGCGCGAGGCATGGACGCTAAGATTTGGAAAACTAAGAATATCGGTGTTTGGGGTTGGCGCAAAGTGGTTCCCGAAGCGAATGTTCTTACTACTAAAAATATTCCGGCGGGAGAATATCTAGTAGGAATCCAATCGCCCGGTTGTGGATATCTGCAAACGCGAGTGCAGATCGAAGCGGGGCGCCAGACCGACGTTTCATTACAATTACGAAAAGGACACGCACGAACGTTATATTTTATATTTCCACCCGACAAATCGAGTCAATGGTATATTTTACTATCGGGCACCGGACCAGGTGGAATGCCGATCGAGGATTTAGTTGTTCAATGGCAAGAAGGCCAGCGTTGGAAATATGAAATGGACCTAGCGCCCGGAGAATATCAAATATCGGGGAAGACGCCGGACGGATTCACGGCATCCGCGAAATTTATTGTAACCGGCGAAAGCGGCGATCCGGTGAGCATTGAAATCCCGCTCAAGTAGCGTTCGCCAGAGTCAGAAAGGTTTTTGAACCATTCTCGCCCCGTGCGGGAACACCTTGGTGTATTTTATGATACACATAGTGGCAGAATCCTCGAAACTCGAATTGTTACAAACGCACGATGCGTTCGTGCGCGCGATTGCGCGCGGACTCGTCGGCGACGCGCACGACGCCGAGGATCTCGCGCAGGATACATTTGTAGCAGCGCTCGCGGGTGAGCCGCGCGCCGAATCATTAAAATCGTGGCTTATTACTGTTGTTTCGAATCTTAGTAAAAGAGCCTTTCGCGGAGAGCGGCGGCGCGGCGAACGCGAACAGCGATCTGTTATAAGTGCGGACGTGCCATCGCCCGAAGATATTCTTGAACGCGAGATCGTTCGCAGGCGCGTCGTCGAAGCGGTACTACAATTAGACGAACACTACCGATCGGTCGTGCTGCTGCGATACTACGAAAACCTGCAGCCGCGCGAGATCGCGCGAAGACTACAATTACCCGTCGAGACCGTGCGCACGCGCTTGAAGCGCGCACACCTCAAACTCAGAGTTAGTCTCGACACTCTGTACAACGGAGACCGAAGGGCCTGGTGCTCCGCTTTGTTACCTTTGGTGGTGATCGGAATGGCTACAAAAACGAAAATTACAATTGGCGCGGTTGCCGCGTTATTTTTAGTATTCATGCTTTGGCAATTCGAGATCTTTCCTGCGGGCGGCCCTACGGAACCCGTGGTGCCGGTTGAGCGATCGATTGTTACGGTTCCGATCCGGGGCTCGGTTCACGATACCGCGTCCGCGCCGCGTACCACTGCCGAATCTACAGATCGGAATACTACAAAAACGGACGCAGGCCCCGGCCGCCTGCGCGTCGCCGCGCGATGGCGCAACGATGATTCTCCCGCCGCGAATATTGCATTTACGGTTACGGATTGGGCGGAGGCGGGAAATGTATCCTTTGCGCAAGTTTACAATACCGGCGCGGACGGATCTGCAACTGTAGACAGCCTGCCGCCGGGCCGCCGCACGCTCAGTATCGACCGCGTCGAGAGCGAAAATATTATGATTGAGAGCGGCATGGAAACGGTGTACTCCGTCATCCTTAACGAAGGCGTTCACGTCTCGGGGATTGTTTATGATAACGATAGGAAGCCCGCGCCCAATGCACAAATCTGGTGTGCCAAAGCGAATTCAACGGCGTCGCAGATTGGCGGAATCCAATTCGGCGTAACCAATCAAAAAGGGGAATTTACAATAAAAGGCGTCTCCGACGATTCTTACATTTGGGCGCGGTCGGATCGGTTTGCGCCGTCGCGCACGGCAACGATCCGCGGCAATGACGGAGCGAAACGAAAGATTGAGTTAGTATTAGGCGCCGAAGGAGGATGGGTGTCGGGGCGCGTAGTTCATATCAACAATCATCCGGTGCCGAATACTACCGTTCGGATCGGCAGCGATTATTTAACGGGGATCGCGGGTCGCGAAGACCGTTCCACGTTCGGCGCGCGCGCGCGGACGAATGCGAATGGTGAATTTACAATAACGGGCGTGGCTGCGGGCGAACACGAGATTTGGGCGCGAGCCGCCGGGCTCGGATTTTATAGGAGTAAAATTAAGGTCGTTGAAAATAACAAAACACCGGTGGAGATCGTTCTCTTCCCTGGCGCGGCGCTCGAAGGAATTGTTAAATCGGAGGAGGGAACGCCGGTGCGGTGGGCGCAAATTTACATTACCGGTTTCGATCATTTCGAAATGAGCGAAGGGTGGACGGACAAGAACGGATACTACAAAATTTCGGATATATCAAAAGGCGAGATCGAGTGCCTCGCAAAAGCTCAGAAAGAAGGAGAAGCGAAGAGTAAATTTTACTTTTCACCGGGAGAGACCGCGCGGTGGGACGTCACGCTCTCGACCGGTCTCAAAATCCGCGGCCGCGTCGTCGACGAAAACGGCGATCCGCTGCCGGGATTTGTAGTGGACGCCCAAGCGCAAGCGGCGTTCTCGCCCGGATTGCAATTTACAAATCACGCGATGACCGCCGCCGACGGATCGTTTATATTAAAAAATTGCAAGGATACGATTTATAGCCTACGCGTGCAGTCGGCCGGCTCGCCCGAGCCGCTCGCGAAAATGGATAGAATTCAACCGGGCTCGGAAGAAGTTGTTATTCGCGT
Organism: Planctomycetota bacterium; assembly: GCA_046160785.1. GTDB lineage: Bacteria > Planctomycetota > UBA1135 > UBA1135 > JACQFD01 > JACQFD01. Next base: position 27,631 of record JBJXHE010000084.1, on the reverse strand, counting down.
TCCGGGCGCGAAGTCGCCCGCGAGCTGGATCATCGGTGAATTAAACAATAAAAACGGCGAACCCTTCGATCGCGCGGTCGTCAGCGCGTGGCGCGCGGGCGTGGGCGGCGCGATCCCCGTCTCGCCGGATCCGAAGACGGGAAAGTTTAAGTTGGGTCCGCTGCCGGAAGGCAATTATTATATTAATATTGAGGTTGGCGCGCGCAAAGTGAAAGGGCTTTCTGATAAAATAACAAAAAAAGGGGAGACGCTTGACCTTGGGAAAATAACAGTAGATCCGACTGGATCGCTACATGCTAAAATAACGCGCGCCGGCGGTGTGCCGCTCCACGGAATCACGGCCGTCGTCTTTGCGCCGAACGGACAGGGTTACGGCGAGCCGCAGCCCGCGCAGTTCGAGAATACGACAAACGGTGGTTCTATCCAATCGCCGGAGCTGCCGCCGGGTGAATATTACATGATTATTGAATCGCCCGAAACCGCAATTGTACAAATGCCGTTTTCGATCATCGCGGGCGAACAGACCGCGTTTGAAATAACACTACAAAAAGGAATTGTTCAAACTCTTAAATTTTCGGCGAAGGCGGGCGCGGCAACCTTTGAACGAATTGTTATATCGATTCAAACGGCCGGCGGAGACAGCGTCGCGAATTTGTTTTGTAAAACGGAGAACGGCGGCGCCTGCGAAGTTCGAGTGGCGCTGCCCGAGGGGGAGTTGCAACTAAAAGCGCGAACGAACGACGGCCGCGAATGCGCGCGCGCGATTTTGGTGGGTTCAAGCGCGCCTGCGGCCTCGATCGAGTGCGTAGTTCAATGATTGCAAAACCGTTCGCATGTTTTCGCGGCGCGCGCGTTTTTATATATTGTCTCTGTGCAACCCACCGTTTCAGCAACCGGCGCGGTCGCGGTGCCGTCCGCGGAGGATGTTGCTGCCGCGCTCGCGGCGCTTCCGCGGGAATTTAACAATTCCGCGGTCAATCTTATTATTACAGAATCCGCGGGCGCGATCCGCGCGGAATTGATCATAACGATTCGCGGAATGAACGTCGGCGGCCGCGGCCGCTCGGCGGACCGCGACGCGGCGATTCGCGCGGCCGTTTCCGAATGTTTACTAAAAATCGCGGCGCACGGAGCGTGGATCGCGAGCCAGCCCGAGTGTGAGACGGTTGCTGCAACTGCGGCGCAAACGGAAAGGTTAGAATATGCCGGGGCGGCAACTGTTAGAAACCTGTTCGTTCCGCGGCGCATGGCGCCCGCTCGCGCGTGGATCGAGTGGGAGCTCTCCGGAAACGCTACATTTACATTTGTTAACTCCGATGACAATTGTATAAACGTATTGGCTCGCTCGGAAGACGGGCGGTTTGAAAAGTTAGTAATTGTTCATACACCGGCAAAATGACAACATTACGCGATCCCGCCCGGATGCTGGAATATGCATTCGAACTCGCCGAAAGCGGGCGCGGATTTGTCGAGCCGAATCCGCGCGTGGGAGCGGTAGTTTGTGAGAATTCGCGAATTGTAGGAAGGGGTTACCACGCCGAGTACGGCGGGCGCCACGCGGAAATTGTAGCATTGGACGAGGCCGCGCACGCGGGCCGCACGCCCGACGTAATGGTAGTAACGCTCGAACCGTGCGCGAGCGCCGGGAAAACGCCGCCCTGTGTCGAGGCGATTATTAAGAGTGGGATTCGTACAGTTTATGTCGGCGCCACGGATCCCAATCTCGCAAACGCCGGCCGCGGTTTTGCTAAATTAACAGATCACGGGATCGGCGTTCATTACTTAAAACACGACATTCGTTTTCGCGAACAAAACCGCCCGTTCACGCGCGCGCTGCTCCGCACGCGTCCGTGGATTATTGTAAAATGGGCGATGACGCTCGACGGCCGCACATCATTAGCAAACGGCGACTCCAAATGGGTGACCGGCGAAAAGTCGAGGGACTGGGTTCACCGCATGCGCGGCCGGTGCGAGGGCGTGTGTGTGGGCGTCAGCACCGTTTTGCGCGACGACCCATTATTAACATGCCGCAATCATCTATTATTACGAAATCCGCCGGCGAGAATAATCTTTGATTCGCGGCTTCGTACGCCGCCGAATGCAACAGTTATTGTGAACCGCGATGCGCCCACGTGGATATTAACATTGCCGATTGCAACACTTCCGCCGTCCGCAGCCGAACGCCGCCGTTCGCTTGAGCTCGCGGGCGCGCACGTGATCGAAGTCGAAGGCGATCACCAGTTTTCGCCGCCGCGCGTCGATGTCAATTTAGCGATGGAATTATTGTATAAACTAGGCATCCGGCGGCTTTTTGTAGAATCCGGTCCGAAATTGTTAGGAACGCTCCGCGCGGCGAAACTCATCGACCAGGCGATTGCTATGATTGCGCCAAAATTAACAGGAGCGCCCTCGGCGCCGCAGGGCGTGATCGGCGCTCCCGAAGCCGCGAGCATGTCCGAAGCGGACGTGCTTGAAGAAGTGTACGGAATCCGCATCGCCGATGATATTGTAGTCGGCGGATTCTTAAATTTACAATCTGCGCCATGACTGCGGCGCGGCGTATTGTTATATTGGTGTTGTGTGCCGCCCTTGCCGGGTGCATGTCGAGGGGAGATTTTACTAAATTTGCAATCCGCCACCGGCCGGTTCCCGCGGCTTCGGTATCGTGGGATTTATATAAAAGAGCGCTCGAAAAGGAACAGTACGAAGAGGCCGAGAAACAGCTGCGAGACGCGATCGACGCCGACCGCGAATTTGTGCGCGCGTGGCGAAAGCTTCAGGATTTGCAAATTGCTACATTTCGGCGCGCGGAGGCGATCGCCGAGGCCGAGGCCGAAATAGCTAAGAATCCGGAGTCGCCGAGAGGATACTACTTATTGGCGCGTGTACGCCAGGGGACCGCGAGAAAACAAATATTAGATAAGGCGCTCGACGTGAATCCGTTTTACGGCTGGGCGCGCATGGCGCTCGCGATGCATGAAGAAGCGTTTCAGGGCGACGGCGCCGGATTATTGCATGCCGCGCAAGCGACGGAATTGTTACCTACGGAACCCGAGCCGTGGCTCGCTGTCATCCAGTCGCTCCAGTCGGCCGGGCAATTTGAACGCTTACAAACGGTATTGTTACGTTGCGTCTCAATGTATGGAAAAAGCGAGCCCGAGTTCTTAGAAATATTAATTCAGTTTCTCTCGACTCTGCGGCGCAACGACTCGATTGTTAATGTGTTTTCAAGCGGCGATATTTATAAACATCTTCCCGTCATACTCGGGAGCGAAAGTGCTGTTCGCGCGCTCGCGGCGGCGGCTCGGCGCGGAGGCCCGCGTTCGGCGCGCGCGGATTTTGAAGAGGCCGCCGAGGTGGCGCTCGCGCAGGAAGACTTGAGGCCCGATCATGAGATTGCGCTTTGTTTATTATTGGCGGAATTATCATTGCAATCGGGAGATATTACAAAAGCGCGATCGCACTGGGAGCGCGCGTACTTACTCGGCGAACGCGCGCCGCGGATTCTTAGGCTTCTGCGGCTCGCGAGAATTATAACAAAAGATTACGCCGGCGCGTGGGACTTGGAGGAAGCACTCGCGACGGAATTTGAAATTGTAGAAAACGGCGGGCGCAATCCGCAGTTTGAGAATGTTAAAGAAGCCGCGAAGCGAGCTTCGGAAAATCTTAACGATCGCGGCGCGATTGCTAAGTTTGCGTCCGCTGCCGCCGAGTACGGCTGGGTCGACGAAGCCGCGGAACTCGTGACGCAAGCGGGCTTTCTCGGAGCGCCGCCGCAGGAATTAATAAATCTACAAAAACGAATTGTAACATTTCGGCGATTTCTGTCGCGCGTGCGCGTGGAGCTCGAAAAAGGCGTCGTCGATTCGCTCGGCCTCAAGGCCGGACTCGAACCTTACAAAAAACTTTCGAAGGAAATCCTGGGATTCGACGCGCTCGACGGCTCGCGAATTGAAGACTACTTTCCGGCCGGTTCGTTATTAGATACAAAGCCGGGCGCGCCGGGGCTTGCCGATTATTTTGATCAATTCGGCCTGGAACTGCGGCTCGGGAAGCGCGTCGGCGGACCCGTTGAAGCGTTCATGATGCGGCGCGTGGCGGCAAAGAATATTAATAATAATATTCTTGGCCGGCCGTATTCCGGACGCGAAGTGATCGGCGAAGGAACCAGTTTATTTACACAAATAGAAAATGTATCCGGTGCGTTTGCGGGCGCGACTCTCCCCGGAAGTGTAGTAATCGTGCTCGACGCCGTCGCGGATTCCGCGCGAAGAATTGAGCGAGAACGCGAAGCGTGGGCGGCGGAAATTGCGATGGGCAGAGGAGAATTATGGAAAAAAGAATATTTACCAATAACGACGGCGCGAGCGCAGCGTTTATGTATCGACGAGACATTAGATACATCGCGGCGATTGATAAGAAAAGCTCTGGAGCGCGATCCGTCGCCCGCGGCTCCGCGCGTTCTCGAATTAGTAAGATTGCATGAATACGGCCATCTCGCGGACGCGGACCAATTCTTACCTATCGCGGCGCAGGTGCCGCGCATCATTTCATGGCTGGTCAGCGGCGGTTTTTCAATTCGTAGTATTGAAGCGCGGCTCGAAATGCGCGCGGAATTAACAGCATTGTGTACTACTAAAGATCCCGAAATTTCATTAGCATCAATTCTCGATCATTGCGATCGGCCGCTCGCAAACCCGCCGCACTCGAACGGATTCGTGGAACTCGCTCATGATTTTGTGCGCGAAGTCGACCGGCGAATCCATCGCGGCGAACTGCCGCAGATCGAGCGTGCCCGGCCGATTCTTCCGCAAGTTTGGAAACTCTCTCCCGCCGAGATTCGCTCGGTCGCGCTCGCTCTCGCGGAACACGAAGGATTGGTTCAAGATCAGTAGTATGCTACGTTTGCAAGTCTCGCGCGCCGAATGGCAGCGAGATGACATATAAACATTCTATAAATCTCCGTTATTTAATATAATTACACTTTTGTCCAATGGCCGATTCATTTAAGACTAAAACAACGTTGCGCGTCGACGGACGCGAATATTCATTTAACAGTTTCGATCTGTTCATTAGGAACAAGCCGGAGTTCGCAGCAACGTTTGCAAAACTTCCCTATGGAATTAAAGTATTATTAGAAAACTTGCTAAGATTCGAAGACGGCGACGTCGTGACGGCGCGCGACATTGAAGCACTCGCGACCGTTAGTATGAAAGCCGTTCCGGAAAAGGAAATTGCGTTTACGCCCGCGCGCGTGCTGATGCAGGATTTCACGGGCGTTCCCGCAATTGTAGATTTGGCGGCGATGCGCGACGCGGTGAAACGAATGGGCGGGAATCCTACAAAAATCAATCCGCTCGAACCCGTAGAATTAGTCATCGACCACTCGGTGCAGGTGGATTATTTCGGAACGCCCGACGCCGCGGACCTCAATGCTAAAATTGAATTTGACCGCAATAAGGAACGTTATGCTTTCCTGCGCTGGGGCCAGGAAGTATTTGATAATTTTAAAGTTGTTCCGCCCGACACGGGAATTGTGCATCAGGTGAATTTGGAGTATTTGGCGCGCGTCGTGATCGCTAAGAATAGAAGCGGCCCTCAAAATGTTATAGCCAGTGCGTATTTTGATACTGTCGTCGGCACCGATTCTCATACCACGATGATTAATGGTCTCGGCGTGCTCGGCTGGGGCGTCGGCGGAATTGAAGCGGAGGCGGCGATGCTCGGGCAGCCGTCGACAATGTTAATTCCAGAAGTGATCGGCGTGCGCGTCACGGGCGCGCTGCGCGAGGGATCGACTGCTACAGATCTCGTTTTGCGCGTTACTGAAGTATTAAGAAAACGCGGCGTCGTCGGAAAATTTGTAGAATTCTTCGGGCCTGGTCTTGCTAATTTAACATTAGCCGATCGCGCGACGATTGCGAATATGGCGCCCGAATACGGAGCGACGTGCGGGTTGTTTCCGGTCGATGCGGAAACGTTAAGATTCCTCGAATTTACAGGAAGGCCGAAAGATCAAGTGCGGCTCGTCGAAGAATATTATAAAGCGCAGGGATTATTGCACACGGCGCATTCGCCCGAGGCGGAATATACAGATGTAGTGGAGTTAGATTTAGCATCCATCGAACCCGCGCTCGCCGGGCCGAAGCGCCCGCAGGACCGCGTCGCGCTCGGAAATGTTAAAACTAACTTTTTGAACGAGCTGCCCGGAATCTTAGCGTCGGGCAAAAAGAAAACGGCGGCCGCGCCGGCAACCGGCGCGACGGCGGTTGCTACAAAAGTGAATGGCGCTGATGTGATGCTCGACCACGGATCAGTAGTGATCGCCGCGATCACGAGCTGCACGAATACGAGCAATCCGTCGGTGATGGTTGCCGCTGGATTATTAGCGAAGAAAGCCGTCGAAAAGGGTTTGCGCTCGAAGCCGTGGGTGAAGACGAGTCTCGCGCCTGGGTCGAAGGTTGTCGCCGAATATTTACAATCCGCCGGATTATTAGAATCCCTCGAAAAGTTAAATTTCCATATTGTAGGTTACGGCTGCACGACGTGCATCGGAAACAGCGGGCCGCTGCCAGAAGCCGTTGCGAAGTCGATCGACACGGGAAATTTAGTAGTATCCGCGGTGCTGAGCGGAAATCGTAACTTTGAGGGCCGCGTTCATGCGCAAGTTCGAGCGAATTATTTAGCATCGCCTCCGCTGGTTGTAGCATTCGCGCTCACGGGGCGAATTGATACGGATTTGTATCAAGAGCCGATCGGCACGGGAACCGGCGGCGCGCCCGTTTATTTAAAAGATATTTGGCCGTCGCAGAAGGAGATCGCCGACACGGTCGCGCGTTGCGTGAAAGCGTCGATGTTTAATAAAAGCTACGGCGACGTCTACCGAGGCGACGATTCGTGGCGATCGCTTATGATACCGAAAGGCGATACGTATTCGTGGGATCCTAAATCTACGTACGTTAAACATCCGCCGTATTTTGTAGACATGCCCGCGAAACCGGCTGCTACAAATGATATCAAAGGCGCGCGCGTGCTCGCGATTTTCGGCGACAGCATTACTACAGATCACATTTCGCCGGCGGGTAATATTAAAGCCGAAAGCCCCGCGGGAAAATACTTACAATCGAACGGCGTCGCGCCGGCGGATTTTAACTCGTACGGCGCGCGTCGCGGCAATCATGAAGTGATGATGCGCGGCACGTTCGCAAATGTACGAATTAAGAATCTGATGGTTCCAGGCGTGGAAGGCGGCGTGACGCTTCACCAGCCGGATGGCGGGCAAATGTATATATATGATGCCGCGATGAAATACCGAGATGCTAATACTCCACTTGTTATCTTTGCCGGCAAAGAATACGGATCGGGCAGCTCGCGCGACTGGGCTGCGAAAGGGCCCGCGTTGCTCGGCGTGCGCGCGGTCGTCGCGGAAAGTTATGAAAGAATCCACCGCAGCAATCTCGTCGGGATGGGTGTGCTTCCGCTTGAATTTACAAATGGACAGACGGCGGGAACGTTAGGATTAACCGGATCTGAAGTGATTGAAATTGTAGGATTAGCGCGCGGGGTCGCGGAACGATTTGTAAATTCGCGAGAATTAACAATTACCGCGGTTCGGCCCGGCGGCGATCACATCAAGTTTTCCGTGCGCGTCCGTCTCGATACGCCGCGCGAGATTGATTACTACCAGCACGGTGGAATTTTACAATTCGTGCTTCGACAGCTCATGGCTTCGCCGAAATAACGAACGGGCGCGCCAACGAAAAAATTCTCCGCTTGCCAAATCACCTAAAAAATCTCGATACTTGTAATCGCTGCGGCGGTTCCGTGCGTACGTATTACAGAACGCCTAAACGGCAAATCACTATGATCACAAAAATACTTTTAACTTTTTCGTTCGCACTTCCGCTGGCGCTCGGCGCGCCGGGTGCGGTTACTAATGATGCGAGCGCCGGCCACACCGACACACGGCCCGCGCCCCCGGTGAATCCACCGAATCGACCGGCCCCGCCAGGCGGTGGCGTAATCCGCCCGCTGCCGGGTGGAGGCGAAAGCCGGCCTGCATCGCGTCCTGGAAAGCGCGATCCGCACAAGGGGCCCGTCAAGCCGCAGCCTCCGAAGCCGAAGCCGAAGCCCGGCGGCGGAGCGGGCGGACGCTAAGAAAACGAGCTGCCCAGCAACCCTGCTAGATTCTTAACGAAGGATTGCAGGCAGTTGTCATACAGAAGCGCGTGCCGAAGGCGGACGCGCTTCTGTCTTTTATATAAACGGAGGCGCGTGCCAAGAACGGCACGCGCTTTTTTTTATAAAATGGAGCGCGTGCCGAGGCCGCCAAGCACTCCGTTTTGTTTAACATAGTGTGATTATCTAACTGTGCAAACCATCGACGACCTCCAATTGCGCGACCGCGTTGTTCGCGGCGATCGCGAAGCGGCCGAAAAGTTATTTCGAGACGTCTTCGATCCTTTATATGAATTTACTTATTATCGCGTCGGCTGCGACCGCAATCTCGCGGAAACGATTGTTCAAGATACGTTAACAACGGGGTTTGAAAAGTTAAAAGACTTCGAAGGGCGCTCGACGATCCACGCGTGGCTTTTTGGTATTGCTAAAAATAAAATCCGTTCAATGCGCCGGGCGCGGCGCTCAAAATCGATCGATGAATTGTTAGAAGACGCGTCTCCGGAAATTGATGCCATATTAATGAAAATTGAGAAGGAGCCGCTGCCCGACAAGGTCATGGAATGTAAAGAAACGCGCGAGCTCGTCGGCGCCACGCTGTCGTCGCTTCCGCCGAATTATCGCGAGATACTGATTGCTAAATATATTGATGACATGCAAGTGAACGAAATTGCTAACAAAAAAGGACACGGCTTCAAAGCTACAGAATCGCTGCTGCAGCGCGCGCGCGTCGCGTTCGCGCGCGTTTTCGAATTATTAGCAAAAAAGCGGGGCGAACTTCCGTGAGCAAGAAAGATTCAATTCTGGAAGTTAATCTTTCGCGTTTGTTAAAACGCGCGTATGAACCGGCGCCGTGCCGCCAAGAATTCCGGGAAGCCTGTTTGCAAAGAATACTGCGATTGGTTGGCCGTCCGCGTGGAATGTTTCATTTATCATTATTAACAAAAATCGCGATCGCGGCCGGCGTATTGTTTACAATCGGTTTCGCTGCGTGGCGCGGCGGAATGTTCGACGGCAGCGGACCGAGGAATGATTTGTCAGGTGTTACCGACGGAATCGTCGCGGCTCCCGGTAATCTATTAAATAGCGGCACGGCATCAAAAAAATCGCAGGTGAACGGCAAGGGCGCGGCGTCGCAGCCCGCGAAGCCTGCAGAAAAAACCGACGGCGCCGAACCGCCTATTAAGTAAACTAACAATCCCCGTCCAATTTCATTTTCGTTTCACCACTATCCTAACCAAGACATCTATCACAAAAATGAACCCCGCAGCACTTGTTGCTATCTCAGCTGTTGTTGCAGTCGGAGCTTCCGTCGCAATTGTAAAATTACTGCCGCCGTCCCCTGCGGCGGAGCCGTATGATGCCAATCGCGTCGCGAACGCCGAAAAATTATTAGCATCAATGGACGCGCGATTTGCGAGCCTCGAAAAGAAACTCGAATCGCTACAGATGCAGCCCGCCGTCGCGAACGCGCCGCCGCCGCGAGTATCGGACAAAGACATTGAAGACGCCGTCACGCGAATCTTAGCGAACCGTCCGGCGGATGCCCCGGTTGCTTTAGATTCGTCGGCAAAGAAGGATACAAAAAAAGATACTAAGAAAGAGTTCACCGATCTTTTTGCTAAATTAACAGATCCGGACGGATCATGGGAAAGCCGGGAAAGAATCTGGAAACAACTCCAAGAGGCAGGAATGATGGACCAGGCCATTGAGGCGCTAAGAAAGCGAGCCGAAGACTCTCAGGGAAGTGCGGATGCACAATACGAACTCGCACAAGCTTATATTGCAAAATTACAAACAGTAAAAGACAACTCGGAGATGGGAAAATATGCAATGTTAGCGGATCAGATGTTTGATAAGGCTCTGACGGTAGATCCACAGCATTGGGAGGCGCGCTTCTCGAAGGCGATTTCGTTATCTTTCTGGCCCGCGTTTACCGGCAAGCCGGCGGAAGCGGTTACACAATTGGAAACGCTAAGAAAACAGCAGGAAGATCGCGGCGGCAGCAATCCCGAGTACGCGAAGACCTATCAGATCCTCGGGAATCTATATCAACAGCAAGGCAAGCCCGACCAGGCGCAGGAAATATGGAAAAAGGGTGCGTCGCTGTTTCCTAACGATGCGGAATTAAAACAAAAACTCGGCCAAAAGTAATATTAAGACTAACGCGCGAAATGCAAAGGGCCAAGTTGCAACTTGGCCCTTTTTTAGCAGGCTGCAAGTTAGTGAAGGTTTCCGTTCGTAGCGGCGGTCATCGACACTTCTACCGTGCGCTGTCGTGGCGGCGGTCCCATTTCCTTAAGAACGGCCGCGAATTGTTCTAATACAAAATCAAGCTGCGCGTCAGTGTGCGTCGCCATGTAGCTCGTTCTTAACAAATCGTATCCGGCAGGAATGGCGGGAGTGCAGACGGGATTTGCAAAAACGCCGCGATCAAACAATTTGCGCCAGAACATAAATGTAAAATCGCGATCGCCGAGAACGACCGGAACGATGGGAGTCTCGGAAAGACCTGTATCAAATCCGAGCTGCTGGAGGCCCGTGCGCATTTTATTAGCATTTTTCCAGAGCTGCGTGCGGCGCTGCGGTTCCTTTTCAATAATATCAATACATGCAATCACGCCGGCGGTCGACGCGGGCGGAAGCGACGCGCTGAATATTAATGAACGCGCCTTATGCTTCAAATAAATTAATACATCTTTTTCGCCCGCTACAAATCCGCCAATCGACGCGAGAGATTTCGAAAACGTTCCCATCACGAGATCGGTTTCATTCTCAAGGCCGAAGTGTTCGGCGGTTCCGCGGCCGTTCGCGCCGAGCACGCCGAACGAGTGGGCGTCATCGAGCAGCACTCGCGCTCCGAACCGGCGCGCCAACTTTACCATTTCGGGCAATTTAACAATATCGCCGAGCATCGAGAAAACGCCATCGGCTACAATTAATTTACCTTTATCTTTCGGAGCGGCCGCGAGGCGGTCGGCCAGATCGGCCATGTCGTTATGGTTATATTTTACAGTTTTCGCAAACGAAAGGCGCGTGCCGTCGACGATCGACGCGTGATTGTCGCGGTCGCAAAATATCAAATCATCTTTGCTAGCAATCGCCGAAATCACTCCGAGGCACGCCTGAAAGCCCGTCGAGAATGCTAAACATGCCTCGCGATTCATAAATTTAGCCAGGCGCGCTTCCAATTCTTCATGCAGCTCAAGTGTGCCATTCAAGAATCGCGAGCCCGTGCATCCGGAACCGTAGCGTTTCGCGGCCTTCACAGCGGCTTCTACAACTTTCGGATGATGAGTCAGTCCGAGGTAATTGTTAGATCCGATCATCACTAACTTTTTCCCCTGGATCGTTACTTCTGTAGCATCGCTATCGGCTATGGCGCGAAAATAAGGATAAAGACCCGAGTCGACGGAGCGACGATAGTCTTCATACCGATAGCATTTATCAAAAAGGTCCACGTGTTACTCGTTTGGCTGGAAACGCACGGCTGCCGCTCGAAGGGAAGGCCCCGCGTGTGTTAAGAAAAGGTTAGGCACAGTGTAACGGCGAATGCGATACGTTAGAAATGGCAACATTTGAAGTCAACCGATTGGGGTCGCGGCCTCCGCGCTCCACAACCGCTTTGGGTAACAATTGCGAATGAGATGTTTGTATTAATCACAGGCGCGACGGGCTTCGTCGGAAGCTTCGTCGTGCGCGAACTTCATGCGCGCGGCCACCGAGTGCGTGCGTTTGTGCGCGACGCGAAACGCGCAGCGGCGCTCGGCGCCTTTATCGACAACGTTTGTGTCGGCGATCTCGACGACGGCGCGCGCCTCGCGGAAGCGTCGAGCGGCGTCGATGCGATCATCCACGCCGCCGGGCTCACGAAGGCCGTGCGCTCATCGGAATTTAATCATATCAATATTGAATGCACAAAACGGATTTGTGAAATATCAAAAAAGGTGAATCCGGGATTAGCAAAATTTGTGCTCGTTTCGTCGCTCGCCGCGTCGGGTCCGAATTTCGATGCTACTATTCCACGACGCGAATCCGACGCGCCCGCGCCCGTCTCGAATTACGGAAAAAGTAAACTCGGCGGCGAGCTCGCCGCGCGCGAGGTTTTCAAAGACTCGAATGTTAAATTAATAATTATCCGCCCTCCGATTGTCTACGGCGAAGGCGACCGTGATCTTCTCGTCGCGATCCGTCAAATTGCGAAGGGATTTATACCGATCGTTGGCGGCGCGGCATCATTACAAAAACGCTACTCGCTCGTTCACGCCGAAGACCTGGCGCGCGGAATTGTGCTCGCGCTCGAAAGTAACAATTCGGACGAACGATGCTACTTTTTGCCCGGGCCGCGCGATGCAACATTGGCGGGCCTTCTCGACGCCGTGGAATCGGCCGTTGGCCGGCGCGCGCGGAGAATATCCGTATCATTACAATTGGCGCGGCCAATGGCTTCGATTTGTGAATTTGCCGCGCGCGCGTTTTCGAAGCCGTCGATTATTAACCGCGACAAATTGATAGAAATCGCCGCTCCAGGGTGGACGTGCTCGCCCGACGCCGCGCGCCGAGACTTTTCGTATAAACCACAAATAGACTTTCCGGACGGGATCTTGCGGCAGGTGCGCTGGGCTCGCGAAGAAAAACTTTTGTAAGCCGTTCGCGATACGTCGCGCGGTACCGTATTTGTTGCGCCCCGAAGCATACGTTCCGAAAACTTTCGATACGCCGGTAAATTGACTTTCTCTCGAATCATGAAACTAACCATTCCCGCCGCCGCGATTTTCGCGGAGCTTTTTTTAGTTATATCTATATCTGCGCAGTCGGGCTCAGGGATTCCGCGTGCGGAAGCGTGGCCGCGCGTTCCGGTCGCATTTGAGGAAAACGCCGGGCAGTTCGGTTCCGACATTCTTTACTATTCGCGGCGCGGCGGCCTGGACGCGTTTCTAACAAATGACGGATTCATCCTGCGATTCCTGCGAATTGCCAATGATACACCGGATGATACAAAAGCTGGCGGCGCGCTCGAACGCATGAACCCGGGGCCTCCGCCGAATGCCAGAGTTCAAGGCGCGGCGCTGCGGTTTCGATTTGTGGGAGCGAGCGCTGCGGCGCACGCGTCGGGAGAATTGCCGCTCGACGGAAAAGTAAATTATCTGATCGGAAATGACAGTTCGAAGTGGCTTCGCAATATTGCAACGTACGGGGCCGTGCGCTTTCGCGGCATTCTTCCGGGCGTCGACGCCGTTTATTATGAACAAGCCGGCCTGCAGGGCGGTAATATCAAATACGACCTTCTCGTGGACGGCGGCGTGTCCGCCGAAACTGTTATATTAGAATGCGAGGGCTCGGACTCTCTCGAAATCGCGGGCGATGGCTCGCTCATCGCTAAGACTGCGATGGGCGAATTCCGGCAGGCGCGTCCTGTGACGTTTGAAATTCTTAACAATTCACAGCGCGTCGAAGTTCCGGCGAAGTATCGCATTCTCGGAAAGAATAGAATTGGATTTGATATATCGCGAACCGACGCGTCGCGCAAGCTCGTGATCGATCCGGGTTTCACGTTTGCTACATTTCTCGGCGGCAGCGGCATCGATTCCGCGCAGGACATCGCGGTCGACGCGTCGGGAAACTCATTTGTCACAGGCTTCGCGAGCTCCACCAATTTTCCGATCACCGCGGGCGCATTTGATATCATCGCGAATGGTAACTTTGACGCGTTTATAACAAAAATAAAAGCCGACGGCTCGGGCCTTCTCTTTTCTACTTATCTCGGCGGCAACAACGCCGACCAGGGCACGGGCATCGCGATCGACGGCACCGGTAATGTTTATGTTTCAGGTTCGACGCTTTCTATCAATTTTCCTGTGTCGGTTACCGCGCACGACAAAACGTGGGGTTTTGGCGCGCAGGTCGGCGACGGATTTGTAACGAAACTTTCGAGCGACGGCGATTTGGTTATCGCGAGCACCTTTGTCGGCGGCTCGGGAGACGACCTCGCGCTTCGCGTCGGAATTGATACACAACTGAATGTTTATGTTACGGGCTGGACTCGTTCGAGCTCTCTCGACTTTCCAACAAATAACGGATTTCAAACTGTCTACGGCGGCAACGCCGGCCTCGATCTCGGCGATGCGTTTTTGATACGTTACAATTCCACGCTGAGCGGCGTGGCGTACGGCACGTATCTCGGCGGATCGTCGAATGACGGCGCGTCGGGCCTCGCAGTCGACGCGGTCACGGGCAAAGCTTACATTTGCGGACTTGCGCGCGCCGGGTTTCCTACAAAAGCGCTCTCGGGATCGAATGCGCTCAAGCCTACAATTAAAGCGAACGGCGACGCATTTATTGCATGTATTGATACAACACTTGCCGCAAACGCTTCATTAATATTTTCGGGTTTTCACGGCGGCGCCGGGATCGATTCGGCGCTCGACGTCGCGGTCGGCCCTGCGAATAGTATCTTTGCGTGCGGTTACACGGAGTCGCCCGACCTGCCGTCGTTCGCCGGTTCGTTCGATGTTAATTATAACAATTCGCAGGGCAAGCCCGGCGACGGCTGGGTGATGAAGCTAAATTCCACAGGTACACAATTCGCGTATTCTACATTTCTCGGCGGCAACTCGCAGGACGCCGCGCTATCGTTAGCAATCGACGCCGCCGGGTCGGCGTACGTCTGCGGCCGCACGTTCTCCAGCGACTTTCCTAGAATTAACGGCGGATTTGATATGACCTATAACGGCAAGACCGACGGGTTCGCGGCGAAGTTTAATCCGGGCGGGACCGCGATCACGATGGCTACATTTATCGGCGGCACGAACGACGACGTCGTAAACGCGATCGCGCTGCTTGCCACAAACGATGTTTACCTTTGCGGCACGACGCTCTCGCCGTTCATTCCCGTTTCGAGTGGTTTTGATACATCTATTAACGTGCAGGACGCGTTCGTCGTCCGGATCGATCTCGGACCCGTTCCTAGGATTTGCGCGGATCCGGAAACAGAAATTGTAGTACTCCACAATTTCGGCGAACCGGGATTCGACTTTTCCGCGATCAATATCTTGAATTGCGGCAGCCCCGACTCAACGTTAAATTTTACAATTACAGAATCGCTGATCGACGTGCCGTGGCTCGCGGAATCCGCAAATGTTGGAAGCGTCGTATTCGGCGCGACGCCCGCGACGATCGATTTAACCTTTGATTCGACGGGCCTGCCGCTCGGATCGGTTACCACAACGCTACAAATTCAGAACACAAATGATCTCGACGAAATTGTTGAAATTCCGGTTTTATTTGTAATCGAGAACGGAACCGTCACGCCGTTCGAATCGGGCGATACGCTGTCGGGCGTCATCGATTTCCAAGGCGAAAGCGATATCGGCTCATTCACCGCGCTGAAGGGTATGACGCTACAAATCGGCGTGACCGTCACTCTCGGAGATTTGAAGCCCATCGTCGAATTGATTGACGAAAACGATATTGTTATCAAAACGCATTTGTTAAAAAACTCGGCGAATCTACAAAAGAAGATGTTTACGTTCACGGCCGACGGGGATTATAGGATTCGGTTCCGCGGCGTGGGGGCTACGACAGGATCATTCACGTGCACTACGAAGCTAAAACTTCCGAAGGACGCGAAATCGTTTACAAAAAAGAACGCGGTGCCGAAGGTCAACGGCCTGCCTGTAGATTTTAAGATTCGGCTGCTCGCGGGCGCGCTGCTCAATTTTACAGTTGACCCGACGACGCCGATCACAGGCCCGCTGGCGATTTCACTATTTGACCCCGATGAGGCCGTTATTAATATTGCGCCGTTCACACAAGTCTTCGGAACCGATGGACTGCAGTGTGCCAATTTTCCCGCCACGGCGGCAGGCCAGTACACGGTTCGCGTGACGGGGCTTGCTACAAAGCTAGAGAAAGCGACGGTCGCGATAACGCCAGCCCAGCCGGCGGGCGGGGCGCAGGTTGTATTGCCCTAAATCTGTCGTATCAGTTTCGTCGGATGAGATGGGCCGGAACGAACACGATTCGCGGCCCTATCAAAACCAAATTGAATCATTCAAACTTCTAACCAATCCATGCTCGCATTTTTCTTACCTTTCGATCCGCTTTATTTACTTATTTCCGCGCCCGCGATGATTCTCGCGATCTGGGCGCAGTTTCGCGTGAAGTCTACAGTTGCGCATTGGTCACAGATTGCGGCGCGCAACGGGATGACGGGCGCGCAGGCGGCCGCCGCGGTTTTGCGGGGCGGCGGAGTGAGCGATGTTAAGATTGAACAGGTCGACGGTTTTCTGTCGGATCATTATGATCCGCGTTCGAAAACGTTAAGACTTTCTTCGGCGAATTTTAGCGGCCGATCTGTAGCAGCATTCGGCATCGCCGCGCACGAAGCGGGACACGCCATTCAGCATGCGATCGGATATGTACCATTAACATTCCGCAGCACGATGGTTCCGCTCGCCTCGTTCGGTTCCAACTTCTCGTGGATTATGTTTATGATTGGGATGGGAATTTCATACTTCACGCGGGAGCCCGGACCCTTCGCCGTTTATTTGATGCTTGGCGGAATTGTACTCTTTTCGTTAGCAGTTGTTTTCCAGCTTGTAACAGTTCCCGTCGAGATCGACGCATCGCGGCGCGCGAACGAATCGTTATCAAAACTCGGATTGTTAACAGGCGAAGAAGGCGCGGGCGCGCGGCAAGTGCTCCGCGCGGCGGCTTGGACGTACGTGGCCGCGGCGCTCACGGCAATCCTGCATTTGTTATATTTAATTATACAATTCAACAGGGCGACCGGCGGCTCGCGCGGCAACAACGAGTAGCGTTCGAGTGCAATAAAACTTCCTGAAACAAATATTCAGGGGTTCGCGTAGTGTTGGGTTAGAAAAGCGCCGCGCCTGCGATGATGAACGCGGAACGCGGCGCTTGCGATATACAAAAGCCCTGAATGGGATCCAGCACGACTGCCAGCGACGAAGACCTCGTTCGCCACTACCAGCGCGGCGAAAGTCTCGCCTTTGAAACGCTTGTCGAGCGGTACTCCGCGCCGGCAGTGCGTTTTGCGCGGCATTTCACGCGGGAGAGCCATGCGGCCGAGGATCTCGCGCAAGACGTATTTGTAAAATTAGTAACCGTTCTTCGAGGCGCGGGCTACGACCCGGGGCGCGGCCGTTTCGCGCCGTTCTTTTTTCGTATGATTCGAAACTTAGCAATCGATCGTTATCGTTCGTCGCGCGCGGAGCCGCTCGCAAATGTTGAACTCACCGCGCCGCCGGCAGGGCAGGCGCCCGCGATCTTGCTACAAAACGAGCGGCGCGATTTGATAAATGCAATATTAGATAAAATTCCGGCGAGCGAGCGCGCGGCGATCACGCTGCGCGAGTTCGACGGATTATCCTATAAAGAAATTGCGGACGCGCTCGACGCGCCCGTTGATTCTGTAAAAACCTGGATTTTTCGCGCGCGGCGCCGGATCGAAGAGGCGTGGCTCGCAATGGAGGTGAAAGGTGACACCGTGTGATTTGTTAGGAATGGAACTCTCCGCGCTCGTCGACGGCGAATGCAATGCTGAAGATGAACGGCGCGTTCGAGAGCATTTGTTAGTTTGCGCGGAGTGCACCGAGCGCGCCGAACTGTGGCGTTCGTTCGGCGACCGCATGCGGCGCGGCGACGAAACGCCGAAAGTAAATATTAAGATTCGCGACGCCGTGCACGCCGAACTTGCTAAGAATGCGGCGCCAGCGCGCAGCGGGTTATTACAATTCCCGAGGAGCGTTCGCGTTGGCGCGACGGCCGCCGCGGCCGTTATCCTCTTCGGAACATTTGTTATGTTCTCGAGCGCATCGGCCGAAGACGACCTGCGTCAGATACTAAAATTAGAAAGCGACAATCGAGCGGCCGCGTATTCGCAGCAAACGCAGATCGATTCACTAAGATTAGAAATTTCGGCGCTGCGGCAGCGTTCGCGCGCGGCGCGCCTCAAGAGCGACGACCTCACGACGTTTGACGCCGAGACCCAGTCTTTATTTTATAAAGCCGACGAACTCGAACGGCGGCTTGCGTCGTTGCAAGCGCGTATGGAAAGCGAAAGTTTATTGTTAGCTCCCGGGCCGAAAGCCGCGAGCCGGCCTCCAAAATAATATATCTAATTCTATGAAACGAATTGCTCTAGTTCTTGGATTCTTAACGGCGGCCGCCGTTCAGGATACTAACGTTGCATCGCGGCCTGTGCCGCAGCCGGATGCGCCGAGCGTGCTGGATCGCGTCGACGCGCTGTCAGCGCAGATCACGCGCGCGGCTGCAAAACTCGATGGCGCGCTCGACATTGTATCTATTTTCGAGAAAGCTAAGAATGACGCGCGGTTCAAGGATCTCGAACCGTCTATTATTAAAGAATGGCTCAGGACGTGGCGGGAGGTGCGGACGGGGCAGAATTCGCGCGTCGGCCCCGAACGCATGTTTTATCAAATCCAGCAGGATGCTACAAAAACTTCGGGCGAAGCGACGGCCAAGGAATTTGTAACTTGGCTGAAAGGACATGACGCGGCCGCGCAGCAGCATATGAATGATCTCGACGGCGCGGGCCGCGAGATCAGCGAGATATTAGTAAATTTAGCGATGCAGGCTGCGGCGCACTCGACGCACGCCGAGGGCGAATTGCAGCGATCCTTCGACGAGGCGCTTCGCGAGGCGACGGAATCGGAACAGGAGCTTCGCCTCCGAGCTGATATGTTATCAAAACCGCTCGCCGAAAAATTAGCATCCATCCGAGCGATTCTCGACGTGGACGCGTCGATGGCTGCCGCGAACGCTCGCTGGCAGTGGGCGGCGCAGCAGAGCGTTATTATTAAAAAGTTCTTGGAGCGTTTCCGCGAAGGCGAATTGACTGCAAAAACTCCCGCCGAGCGCGACGCACTGCTCGCGGAAATTGAACAAAACACGCAGGCATCATTAACAAAAGAGCGCGCGCGTGAATTTTATGAATGGTTCGTTTCGCGCGACAGCGATTTCCGAAAACAATTAACAAATCTCGCGGAGCTAACAAAAACACTTCGCGAAGATTGGGATGCGGCCGCGCGGCGCGCGAACGCCGCGGCTTCACGCGTGTCGCCCGTGAACGAATCTACAATTCGTAAAAATCTCGAGGCGCGCGAGCTGGCAGAGAAAATTATGAATGAACTCTCGGCGCGAATGAATAAATCTTTCGAATCGCTACAAAAATCGGATCCGGATTTTGTTAAATTATTAGAAACGCGCATGGCGGAAACGCGCGAGCGGCTCGACAAACTTAAAGAGCGCGGCCGCCGCGCCGACGATCGCGTGGCGGGGCTTCTCGAAGAAGCGCTCGCGGTGCGAACGTCTGCATTATTAACAGCGCGCGACAAACTGCGCGACGCGCTCAAAGCATTTGAACAATTCCGCGGAACGACGGCGGCGGAATATGAACATCAAATACAACAATGGTTTTCGGAGTCGTCGGGAACGCTGACGGACTTAGCTAATAAACGCCGCGACGCATGGGAATCTCGCGTTGGAGCTATTCGTAGTCTTTGGGCGAATGTGGATCCCGCGGAACGCGGGAAGGGACTCGAAGAACGCGAACGCAATCGTATGAAAGAGACGCGCCTGAAGGAGAAGGAGGAATTAGATAATATGAAAAAAGAATTAGAAAGTATGCAAGCGGAGCTCAGGAAGTTGGAGAAGAAGATTGAGTAGTGGGGCGGCGGATGTTTTTGTTATGGGGGATCGTTTCTTAACATTTCGCTAAAGGCGGAATGTTACAAGAAGCCCCCGCAGTGGCGCCGCTATGGCGTAAATCCCCATGCTCGGCAATACAACAAAAACCGCTTCGCGGTTTTTGTTGTATTGATCCTGCGCGGGAGACGCCTCCGCGGCGCCACTGCGGCGGCTTTTGTTTCTCTTACTAATTTCTAAAGACCATAGAATACGAGTAGGCAGTTTCAGGGAGTTTGACTACAATGAGACTGCTGTGAGCGACAACTCGCAAATTTTAAGATCCATCCGATGCTCTGCCGTAGTCTGTATGGCTATAGTTGCATTACTTCAATTGCAGTGTGCTGGGGAACTTTCTCCCGCGCGACGTGGCCTGCGAGAATTCTTGGCGAGTAGGTGCAGCAAACTTGTTCTAGATTCGCGTGTCGAAATGGACTTCGTTAATGTTAAGTCTGTAAATCTCGACGAAGAGGCGGGTTTGTCGTTAAGACTGCCAGCAGTTTTTACAGATACACCGCGGTTGGAAAATACATATATCTGTCTACGGCCGAAGGCTTGGCACAAGGGCAAGGAAGCGTGGTGGGAGTTATGTTATCTAGTGATCTGCATCGAACGGAAAAACGGTAAGTTCGTACCGTCGAGTGTTGGAATTTGTATGTATCCCGATATTCAAGTGGTCGGCGAGGGGCGACGAGGGTCCTGGGCAAATAACATTATTGGATTGATTCAGCTCAATTGGGATATACGTGACGCGAAAACCCTAAAGATTGAATATGACGTCGATTGTAGTCTTGGTGAGAATATCTATAATTTCAAACAAGTAGAATTTGTAGATTTGGGAACGGTAACGACAGGACTTCCCGGTTTTGTTGGTTATTCCGATCGTTAAAGAGACCTAAACTAAAGCTCCCGTGTGGCGCCGCAGCGGCGCCACACGGGAGCTTCGGCTATGTTTATTTTCACTTCTTAACTAATTGATCCAATTTCATCAGCCTCACATCCGCCTCACCTCGAATGGCTCGAATCATTTCTGCCGCATCTTTAGCGTTCGCGGCCGCGGCGCCGCTATGACCGCTATTCGCATGCGCCTCCGCGAGCAACGCTAACGATCGTGCGGTTTGGATGAGGGGGCCGGTGAGGACGTTTTTTAATATATTGGCGGATAATTGTAAATTCTCGACGGCGCGTACTAATTTTCCAGACGCGAGGTCGATGGCGCCGAGCGCCGTGTGGCATTCGGCGTAGAGCGGGTGGCGGTCGTGCAATACTTCGCGGCAGATCGAGAGCGCGAGCTGGGCCTTCTCCTCCGCGATTGCATAATTTAACAATCCGCGCTCCGCCCACGCTTCAAGAAGATAACATTCCGCGACCGCGTGCGAACGCTCGCCGAATCGTTTTCGTCGAATTTCGGCCGCCTCGATCGCGCGCATTTGTGCATTTTTATATTCGCCTTGCTCAATTTCTAATTCTCCAAAAGCTATAAGTGTGTGAGCGACGGGGGAATTTTCTGGATCGCGCCGCTGCGTTTCGAGCGCAATTGTAAACAACTCGCGCGCTTCACCGCCGCGCCCGCGTTGCATTAATATTTCGCCGAGCAGGCAGCGTATCTGTGCAATTCGCATGTGCGATTCGCCGAACGCTTTTATTCGATACTCGAGCGCGAGGCGCGCGTGCCGCTCGGCGTCGGCGAGTTTGCCGAGGTTTAAATAGATATGTCCCGAATAGTTATGAATCGCCGCGAGCATATCGGGGCGATTTGCAAGTTTTGTATGAATCTCCGATGACCGCGATTCAAGCAGGTCGAGCACGCGCACGTCGGGCCCGAGCGAACCGGGCGTGGCGGAGTCGACAAAATTGAGTACTAACGATAACAGCGAGTCGATCGTTACACTTTCGCGCGCGAGCCGCGCCGATTGTATCATTGAAATTGTTACAAAAGTGACGGCCAGCACGAATGTAATCGTTGTAAGCGCCGCCGTCTTCGGATACCGGACGACGGTTTTTTTAAAATAATAAAAGAAACTCGGCGGATGCGCGAGAACGGGTTCGTTCGCTAAGAAACGCGAAACGTCCTGCGCGAGCGCGTCGACCGATTGATAACGATCTTCGCGGCTCTTTTCGAGGCACTTTATCACAATTCGGTCGAGGTCCGCGTCGACGATCCGCGAAATCGACGACGGCCGCGGCGGTGCCGTGAATTCGATTGAATGTATCAGATCCGCAATCGGCACGGCGGCGTCGAACGGAAGCCGTTTCGTTAACATTTCAAATAAAACGACTCCGAGAGAATAGATATCGCAACGCGCGTCGAGTTCGCCCCCGAATCCGGGCTGGCGGCGCAGTTGTTCGGGCGCGGCGTACGCGGGTGTTCCTAAGAATCCTTCCGCGTGTGTTAATAATGCCGTTTCTTTATTGGTACGTTTCGCGAGTCCGAAGTCGAGCACGCGCGCGGTTCCCGACGCGTCGGCCAGAATATTAGAAGGCTTCAAATCGCGGTGGATCACGCCGCGCAGGTGCGCGTGGTGTACGGCATCGCATATCTGTAAAAATAAACGAAGGATTTCAACAATTCCGTGTTTTGTAGTGATCCGATCTTTTGACCATTCCGTGACGGCCACGCCGTCGACCCACTCCATCGCGATCATCGGAACGCCCGTCGATATATCAAATCCGTAGATGGTAACAATATTCCTATGACTGAGCGACGATAGGATTTCAACCTCGCGTTCGAATCGTTGTATCTCTTCCGGAGATGCTAACGATCCGGCGCGCAATTTTTTTAGTGCAATCAAACGATTCGTTCCGGGCTGCCGCGCCCGGATCACAACGCCCTGCGCACCGAGCGCCGCCTCTTCAATAAACTCATATTCGCCGATCCGCCCCGGCGGCGGCGGCCCCTGCGCCTCGCGCAACCGCGCGAGCCACTCATTGTCGTCCGCGTTGTTTGTAAATATCTTTTCGCTCACGGATTCAGGTCTTCGTCGCGTATCTGTTGTGAAATGGTTATTTCGAATTCGGCGCGCACTCGCTGGCGAATCTTATGAACGGCTTCAACAGATATATTAAATTCATTTGCAACAGTTTCAGACGACGCACCCGCGAGCAAACGATAGAATACCTGCAAACTCTTCGGCGCGAACGAGTGTTGTAGCGTTGCGAGCGCGCGGCGAATATGAGCATTCTCCCACTCTCGTTCCCACGCGGATTCATCAAATTCATCCGCGCGCTGCGGCGTATTGCTATCAAGCGCCGCGGGCTCCGCCGACTTTTTTTGTTTAAATCGCGAAATCGCATTTGCTACAATAGTGCCAAGATAACGATGAAATTTACCTTTTAGTGGATTATATTCAAAAGCCTTCATCGACTCGACGAGACGCAACATTACCATTTGCCGCACGTCGTCCGCGTCGCTCGGCTGGAGTCCGCGCGTGCGGCAATAACGCGCGACTAAGTCTCGATACCTCTCATCGAACTCGCGCCACGCGTCATGGTCGCCCGGCTCGCGAAGTCGTGCGAGTAGCGAAGGGCGCGTGCGCAGCGGGTCCATTTTTAGTACACTACTACACTGATGATTATAAAGCGACTAACATTAAGTTTCGCGGTGCTCGTGTTTTCATTACTCGCGGCTGAGGGGATTTTATCATTATTCTTCGCTCGCAGCATGCTGATGGTTGCAGGTCTGCGCGCATCATCGCCAGTACGCGTGGAAATGTTGGATGAGGAAAGAATGAAAGCGGCGGCGCTCACGGAGGGGCCGTTTGCGATGGAAATTGATCCATTTATTGGAACTAAACTAAAGGCGAATTTTAAATATAAGTTTATGAGTGCATTCGGGTCAACGGATGCTTTCGGGCAACGCGTGCGAATCGGCCCCGAACCGGCGACGGCCCGCCGCGAATTGTAGTTTTGGGCGATTCGGTAGCATTCGGACTTGGCATCGGCGACGAAGAAACCATTGCGCAGCGTCTTGAAGAGAATCTTGCATTAACAATCGGCGAGGGAGCGCCGCGGCCTATTGTTAATACCGTGGCGTGCCCCGGATGGTCGTTCGAAAATGCTTATTACTATTTGTTAACGCGGTGGAATGATTACAATCCAAAAATTGTTAGTTATGTTCCAACAGATAATGATCTGGATGATTCCTATGCGGTCATGGAGACGGGCCATCGCGTCGGAGTTTCGGATCCGCTGGCGGGCGCGTCGCGCGGACATTTCTCAATTTCCTATCATTATAGTTTGGCCCACGAACGCCGGCGCGCGTTTCCGGCAGGTAATTTTAGCGATACTGAGTACGCGCTTCTTACGGGCGTTTCGCCCGAGGCGATAACTCGCTGGAATCGGTTCGCCGAACGGATCGCTGATCTCGACGCAAGACTAAAAAAAAACGGGAAATTAATAGTACTATTTATGGAGCGGAGCTGGTGGATGGAGCGAGCATTACAGTTTATTATGCTCAAGGATCCCAACGTTGCTTTTTGTTATACATTCGAAAAAGGTGATAACGATGGCCTGGGCGACGATCCGCATCCAAACGCAGCGTGCGCGGCCGCGCTGGGCTGGCGTCTCGCGAAATATATTATTGATGATAAAATTATTCCAGGAGCCGGCGCCCGCCCGCTTCCTGCCGAGAATGCAAATTATAAAAACCGAACATTAGTACTTCCTCTTCGCCGAGAAATCTTGGACCGGAAGCGAAAATTCGACGAACTTGCGAATTTGCGCATCGGTCCGAAAATTAGTATTCTCGACGGAACGGGATGGAGCCAGATCTACGGCGGGATTGCGCACGTCGGCCAAGCTTTGTACGCCGCCTCATGCACTCTTCGGGCCAAGGGCGCGCGTACGCTCATTTTGGAAATTGATCGATATACCGGCACGACCGTTCTGCTTCCATTTAATATAACAATAACAACGGCGGGTTCAGTTGTAGGAAGTGTCGAAGTAACAGAACCCGGGTCGAGCGGCGCAGTCGCGTCCTATTCGATTCCAATCCCGCCGAATATACAATTAGAAGACGTCGCGGATTTTGATCTTCATGCGTCGCGCTGGACGTCGCGTCATATTTCCGGCGTACGCCGCCCGTTTTCGTATAAATTGAGGTCGATACAGTTAGAATAAAATATTAACGATCACGTTTGTGTAACAAAGGCTGCGATGCCGCCTGGCTCTCGGCCGGCGCTCGTTCGCTGCGCGAGTGCGATCGAAAGAATTCCCAGATCATATCCGTTGCGGAGATTTCCGTAGACGGTGCGTCGAGCGCTCTCGAGCCGCGTTTTCCGCCGGGCCACGCGTGGCCCTGGTTTTTTAATGTAACTAAAACGACGTCGGCGTTAATTCTTGAATTGCTATATTTCTCGATTGTTATATGAGGCGATGGAGACGGCATCGACGCGGGCTGAGTCTCGCAGCGATTTGCGGCCGCCCAAAATGCTACAGATTCCGCCACGGATAGATCGATGCGCCCCGCCGCGGCGCCGAGCTGCGTCTCGCCGCCATGATACAATACATTTTTATCTAACATTCCATGAATGATCATCATCGGAACGGGATTCTTAGGATTCGGAACTTTATATTCTTTTGCGCGAGAATTTGCTTTTCCGCCGATGGTGCCCGCCACGGCCGCGGCTGCCGCGATCTGATCGCTGCACTCCGCGGCGAGGCGGTGCGCGAACATCCCACCGTTCGACATCCCCGTGGCATAGATTTTTTGATTATTTATATTAACCGTTTTTGATATTTCCTCAATTAACGCGCGAATGAATCCGACGTCGTCGGCGTTTTCGCGCAGCGCGGCGCCGCAGCAATGGCCGGCATTCCATGTTTGAAATAAACCGACGCCGTCCGGGAAAACTACAATAAAATTCTCGGCGTCTGCTTTCGCGGGCCAATGATACTGATTGGCCGCTTGCCGCGCCGTTCCCATTCCGCCGTGAAATACTAGAACTAGAGGCAACGCAGCCGACGCATCATAACTTTTCGGTATATGTAATATCCAGCTCCGCCGCCGGCCCCCAGGTGACGAACTATCACTATAAACAAATGACATTTCATGATCTCCGGCGCCAATCGCTCTGGAATCCGTCGCGGGCCGCGACGTGCGCGAATCTTGCATTTTAGATTCGGTCAGTTGTAGAAGGACCGCGGCGAGCGCGGCCGCGGCATAATTACATTTTAATTGAGACATGGTGGGTTGCGCCTTCGTATGATGCCGTCTGTTTCTAATAACTACGATAAACCTAACGCCATGCTTAACGTTTCGCAAAGACTCCCGGTCATCGTTTGTGCTTTATTGCTATCGAGCTTGGCAGATCGTCGCGAAGTTCGCGCTGCAACGACGCCTGCGCCGATTCTCGACGGGACATTCCCGAAGTCATGGATTGACGGTCGCGACGAGAAGGAACCAAAGATACAAATCCACGCATATAATGATACTACATATATTTTCCGGCAGAGCCTTATAACAGATCGCGAGGCGCCGTTTATTTATCTTTTGCTCGGCACTGAAAGAGCGCTACTGCTTGACACCGGCGCCGGAGGCATTGATCTTGTATCTGTTGTAAAGGCGATTCTCGACAAACACGCGCAAAAGATTGGAATGAAAGACTACCCGCTCATCGTCGCACATTCGCACTCACATGGCGACCACACGGCGGGCGACAAGAATTTTGTTGATGCTTCGAAACCGGATGCTAAAGATCCGCTTCGAGCGACAGTCGTTGAGACGAGACCTGCGGACGTCGCGAAATTCTTTAAAATTAAAGACTGGCCGAAGCAAATTGTTACATTTGATCTCGGCGGGCGCGCGCTCGAAATTATACCCATTCCGGGGCACGAGCCCTCGAGTATTGCTATCTATGATCCGAACACTGCTATTCTATTGACGGGCGACACGCTCTACCCGGGGCGCATTTACGTCGGCGATTTTAAGTTATTATTAGAAAGCGCGGAGCGTCTTGTTGAATTTACTAAAACGCGAAGTATCAAATGGGTCTTGGGAACGCATATTGAAATGACGGCGGAGCCGAAGAAGGATTTTAAGTTTACGGCGTTAAAGAGGGAGAATGAGAGAGTGTTACAGTTGGAACGGAGGCATGTGGTGGAATTGAGGGACGAGTTACTAAAGATGAAAGAGAAGCCGGTGAGGAAGGCGCTTGATGACTTTATTATTTATCCGATGAAGTGATAGGTGGGGGTGGGGTATGCGAATCATTAGCATTAGCTAGGCCTTGATCGCGTCCTGGTCGCGCGTGCTCGCGCGCATAACCGTGGCGCCGGAATACCAATAAAAACCCGACCCGCCTGGACCACTGCCGCCGAATTGTTACAAACGCCTTCTTCCGCGCACCGATGCGCGCTGCGCGCGCGCGACCAGGACGCGATTTGTTAGCGGGTTGCAGTTAATTAGCCTGCGTTCTGGTGTGGGGGACCACGGCGGCGCGAGAAGGAGCGTCGTCAATTAGATATATTAAAATATGACGATGGGGTCAGGCACTTCAATTAGGGGTGCCTGGCACCCAATGGGACATAAATGTCACTCTGCAGCCACAACTTCTTTATTAACAACATTCTCAAATTTGGGGGGGTCAGGCACTCTAGTTAGGGGTGCCTTCCATGAGAAGGCCATCTGTGTCAAGGCCACCTTGGTGAATCTTTAAATCTACAAAACCGATCCGCTCCGCCTCGCTTCCATCCGCACTCGGTTTGAGCTCGAATTGTAGTGAGC